>CAWEFP010000030.1:0-33514 GCA_963808295.1 uncultured Actinomycetes bacterium
ACCCCGGAGGATAATTCATAACGAATTGGAGTCGTACGGTTTCAAATCGCAATGTCGAGCGCAGGACACAAGTGTCAGGGGATGATGGACTCTGTGGGCGTGATCGCATGAGCAACCGCTGGTTTGGCCGTAGCTCCGGACCCAACGGGCAGGCCACGGTCAGCGTGCCGGACAACGTTGTCTCCCCCGACGGCGACGGCAGGCAGGAGCCGGCCACGGACGGCCCGGCGGGCCCTACTCCCCTGGTGACGATCGACGCCCTGGGCCGCAAGTGCCCCATCCCGATCATCATGCTGGCGGAACGCATCCACGAGGTGCCGATCGGAGCGATCATCGCGGTACTGGCCGACGATCCGGCCGCCGAGAACGACGTGCCGGCGTGGTGCCTGATGAAGTCGCATGATCATGTACTGACGCAGCCGCTGGACCGCGGCTGGTCGATCCTCATCCGGCGCGGGTACTGATTTGGCCCGGGGGGACGACCCCCCTGGAACCCCCCGCTGCGCTCCGCGCCCCGCTGTGGTGCTCGCCGACACACCGGCCACTCGCCGGGCCTGAAGGCCCGGCTCGCTGGCCGGTTACGACCGTCTCGCCGTAGGTCCCGCTGTGGTGCTCGCCGATAGCACCGGCCGCTCACCGGGGCCTGCGGCCCCGGATCGCTGGGCCGGTAACGATCGCCTGGCGTAGCCCGCGTGGGTAGCCGCCTTTACACCGGGCCGCCGGTCAGGTGAGCTTGGCGAACGCGGCGCGGGCGACGGCGAGCGACCCGGCCGCAAGCTGGCTCACCGACACCGGCCCGTACCCGCCCCGGTTGGAGCGGTCCAGCCCGTTCAGCACGGCGGTGATCACCACGTTGCGGTAGCGGATGACCGTGGTGGCCACGTCGGTGACGGCGCCGCCCACCTGGTAGACCTGCGTCGCGGTGAAGGCGGCGGTCCCCAGTCCCGGCACCGTGGTGACCTGGGCGCGCGGGGCACCGGTCGCGGCGGGCGGGTCCTGCTTGGCCTGCAGGGCCTGCGCGTACGCGTCGATGGCGGCGAACGTCGCACTGCCGTTCCCGCTGGCCAGGCCGTTGGGCGTGTAGGCCTGAATGTCCAGCTGGAGCAGCCGGTAGACGGGACGGGCGTCCAGGGTCCAGTTGCACTGGCTGTCCAGCACGCCGTCCAGCGGCGGAGGCGCCGCGACCCTGGGCTTGCCCGGAAGATAGCTGCCCAGGGTGGCCGCGGGGACCGCCGGGCACGCGCGCGGGACCTTCTGGATCTCACCCGGCAGGAACGTGGTGATGAGCGAGCCCGGGGTGACCGTCGCCGGGCCCGAGCCGCCCGGGATGACCAGGACCACGATCACCATGGCGATGACGATGACGACCGCGGCCGACACCGCCCGCAGCAGCGGGCCGCGCCGTTTTCCCCGGTTCCCCCGGCCGTGGCCGCCGCGGCGCGGCAGGCGAGCCCGGCCAGTCCGCGAGCACGAAACCGTCAGGCCGCTCCAGCGCGGAATTGGCAGGCGGACGTGGCGGAAGTGACCCCTGCTCTGTCACAGCGCGCCTCCGGGGAAGGAATTGAGACCGGCCGATCCTATGGCACCGGCTACCGGACGCGCGGCCGGTTCGGCCGGGCGCGGCCCGGATCAGGCGGCCCGGATCAGGCGGCCCGGATCAGGCGGCCCGGATCAGGCGGCCCGGATCAGGCGGCCCGGATCAGGCGGCCATCGGATCGGGCCGCCGGGTCAGGCGGCCGGGTCAGGCGGGCGCGAGGGCGGCGCCGGCCCAGCGGGAGCCCACCCCGCTGATCCGTACCGTCCGGGTGCCGCCGGACGGCTCGATCGAGATCTCCAGCCGGTCATCGGACAGCCCCTCGGCCAGGCCCTCGCCCCACTCGACGGCGGTCACCGAGCTGGCCGTGCCGGAGTCCAGGTCGAGATCATCGATCTCGGCGGCGCCGCCGAGGCGGTACGCGTCGGCGTGCACCAGGGCCGGGCCGCCGCGCAGCGACGGGTGAACGCGGGCGATCACGAACGTCGGCGACGTGATCGGTCCGCGCACGCCCAGGCCGTCACCGATCCCCTGGACCAGGGTCGTCTTGCCGGCGCCGAGCGGCCCGCTGAGCACCAGCAGGTCACCCGCGCGCAGGCTGGCGGCGAGACGGCGGCCGAGGCCGCGCATGTCATCGGCCGTCGCCACCTCCACCTGATCACGCATCGACGGCCCCCTCCGGGCCGCCGTTCGGGCTGGCGTAGGCCCGGGGCACCCGCGCCCCGATTCCGGTGACGATCTCGTAGGAGATGGTGCCCAGGGCCTCACCCCACTCCTGGGCCGTGGGCTCGCCGTCGTCGCCGGGGCCGAAGAGCACGACCTGCTCGCCGGCCGAGACCGGCTCATCGCCGAAGTCGACGACGAACTGGTCCATGCAGACCGTCCCGGCGATGGTCCACCGGCGGCCGCGCGCCTGGACCAGCGCCCGGCCCGCCGCGCCGCGCGGCACGCCGTCGGCGTAACCGAGCGGCACCAGGCCGAGCGTGGTCTCCGCGGTGGTCACATAGCGGTGGCCGTAGGACACTCCCGTCCCCGGCGGTACCCGTTTGACCTGGGCCAGCCGGGCGGTCAGCGTCATGGCCGGCCGCAGCCAGCCGGGGGCGCCGCGCGGCAGCGTGGACAGGCCGTAGATGGCGCCGCCCAGCCGCACCAGGTCAAGCCGGGACGGCGGGACGGTCAGCGCGCCCGCGGTGTTGGCGATGTGCCTAACCTCGGGCGTCAGGCCGGCCTTCTCCGCGTAATCGGCCGCCTCACCGAACCGCGCGAGCTGCGCGGCGACCGACGGGTGCCCGGGCTCGTCGGCGCAGGCGAAATGGGACCACAGGCCGGTGACCCGGAGCCGGCCGTCCGCCTGGGCGGCCAGGGCCGCGTCCACGACCGCGGGCCATTCGGCCCTGGTCGCACCGCCGCGGCTGAGCCCGGTGTCGGCCTTGAGCTGGAGCCGGGCCGGGCGGCCGGCCCGCGCGGCTGCGGCCGCGATCTGCCGTACCAGCGAAACCGTCGCCGCGGTCAGGTCGACCCCGGCCGTGATGGCGTCGGCGTGCGCGTCCTCGGCCAGCGCCATCAGGCACAGCACCGGGACCGTGATCCCGGCCTGGCGCAGCCGCAACGCCTCCGCGACGTGCACGACGCCGAGCCAGTCCGCGCCGCCGGCGACGGCCGCCTGCCCGGCCTGGGCGATGCCGTGGCCGTACCCGTCGGCCTTGACCACGGCCATGACCTGGCTGCCGTTCATCCGCTGCCGCAGGACCGCCACGTTGCGGGCGATGGCGGTCAGGTCGACCGGTGCCTGTGCGTGATACCTGTCCCCGGGGCCGTCCATGAACGTCAAGTTTGCCAGGCTCCGGTCGCTGCGCTGTACGCCCGCGGTCGGTCCGTTCGGCTCGAAATCACGACCTGATCGCGCGGATGGCCCCCGGCAGCGCCCGGAGGACGTCGGCGGCGCCGATGGGGGCACCGTCGATCACCGACGCGTCCCCGGCGGCTTCGTCCACCCCCGCCCCGGCCTCGGGCACGACGCCGTCCGGGTCGCCGGCGGCCGCACGGCGGGCCGCGACGCCGTGCAGGAACGCGGCCGCCTGAGCGGCCTCGGCCGGGGCCAGGCCCTGCGCGAGCAGCGAGCCGGCCAGGCCGGACAGGACGTCACCGCTGCCGGCGGTCGCCAGCCAGGGTGTCCCGGTGGAGTTGACCAGGTCCGGCCCGGGCGATCCGGGTGGTGAGCAGATGACGGTCGTGGAGCCTTTGAGCAGGACCGTGACCCCGAGCTGGCGGGCCGCCTCCCGCGCATGTCGCAGGCGCTGGGCCTCGATGTCGCCCCGGTCGGCGCCGGTGAGGCGCGCGAGCTCGCCCGCGTGCGGCGTGATAAGCGTGGGCGCCTCGCGCGGCAGGAACCCGCGGTGCTCCGCCAGCACGGTCAGGCCGTCCGCGTCGACGAGAACCGGCAGGTCGGTCCGGAGCACCGCCAGCAGCAGCTCGGCGGAGTCGTCGCCCGTGCCCATGCCGGGACCAGCCACCCAGGCCTGCACGCGGCCGGCCGAGGCGAGAAAATCTTCCGCCGTGGTACCGGCGAACCGGCTGCCGCCCCTGCCGGGTTCCGGCGGGAGAACGGTGATCACGGCCTCCGGCCACCACTGCCGGACGACGTCGACCGCCGGCTGGGCGGAGACGAACCGGACCATCCCCGCGCCGCCCCGGATGGCGCCGCCCACGGACAGCACGGCCGCGCCGGTGAACTGCTCGCTGCCGGACACGACGCCGATGACGCCCCGGCGGTACTTGTCGGAGTCGGCCGTGGGCGACGGCAGCATCGCGGCGACGTCCGCGGCCTGGGCGGAGACGACGTCGGCCGCCTCCAGGTGGGGTCCCAGGCCGATGTCGATCAGCTCGGCCACGCCCGCGTGGGCGGCGCCGGGATCGACGAGCAGGCCGGGCTTCCACGTGCCGAAGGTGACGGTGACATCCGCGCGGACGGCGGCGCCGTCGACCGCGCCCGTGTCGGCGTCGATGCCGCTGGGCAGGTCCACCGCGACCACGGTCGCGGCGGAACGCGCGGCCAGGGCGGCCAGGCCCGCGTACGGGTCCCGCAGGCCGCCCTTGCCGCCGATGCCGAGCATCCCGTCCAGGATGAGGTCCGCCCGGGTGATCGCGGGCTCGGCGGCCGGGTCAGCGCTGGTGACGATGCGACCGCCGGATGCGCGCAGCGCGGCCGCGCCACCCTCGTGTGTCCGCGACCCCGCGGCGACCGCCACCACCGCCGCGCCGCGCCGGGCCAGCTGCGCGCCGGCGTAGAGCGCGTCCCCGCCGTTGTCCCCGCTGCCGGTCAGCACGGCGACCCGCGACCCGTAGACCCGGCCGAGGAGCGTTGCGCACACCGAGGCGAGCCCCGCCGCCGCGCGCTGCATGAGGGCACCATCGGGCAGTGCGGCCATCAGTTCGGCCTCGGCCGTGCGGACCTTGGCCACGCCGTGAGCGTCGCGCATGAGGAAATGCCTACCCTTCAGCTGGGCTCGTCACCAGGGGCCCTTCGGCCATGACCATGGCCACGGCGGCGCCTCCGTCGTGGCTGAGGGACAAGTGCCATCGCGCGATGCCGAGCCGGCCCGCCGCGGCGGCGACCGTGCCGCGTGTCCGCAGCGATGGCCGCCCACCGTGTTCCCGGACCACCTCGGCGTCGGTCCACCGCAGCCCGCCCGGCGCGCCGAGCGCCTTGGCCACCGCTTCCTTGGCGGCGAAACGGGCCGCCAGCGAGGGTACCGGCAGCCCGCGTTCACCGTCCGCGAACAGCCGCTCGGCCAGTCCCGGGGTACGGTCCAGCGCGGCCGCGAGCCGTGCGACGTCCACGATGTCGATGCCGATGCCCACGATCACGAGGTAACTGTATTGGCCCCGGGGGGGCGACCCCCCGGAGCCCCCCGCTGCGCTGTGCTGGCCCAGGGGGGCGACCCCCTGGAACCCCCGCTGCGCTGTGCTGGCCCGGGGGGCGACCCCCCGGAACCCCCCGCTGCGCTTCGCGCCCCGGTTGCGGTGCTCGCCGACACCAGCCGCTCGCCGGGCCGGAGGCCCGGACTCGCTGGGCCGGTACGAGCGCCTCGCCGCAGTTCCTCGACTCAGGCGAGGGCGGTGTGGACTACGTCGGCTACGCGGCGGGCTACGGCTTCCGCTTGGTGAGTGTCGACGGCTTCGACCATCACTCGGATGGCGCGCTCGGTGCCGCTCGGCCGGACCAGGATCCGGCCCGAGGTCCCCAGCTCGGCGCGGGCCGACTCGATCGCCCGGGCCACCTCCGGCGAGGCGGACGCGCGGGCCTTGTCGCCCGGGACGTTGATCAGCACCTGCGGGTACCTGGTCATGACCTTGACCGCCTCGGCCAGCGTCATGCCGCGGCGGGCCAGCACCGCGAGCAGGTGCAGCCCGGTGAGGATCCCGTCTCCGGTTGTCGCGTGGTCGGCGAGGATGATGTGCCCCGACTGCTCGCCGCCCAGGACGTGGTGACCGGCCAGCATGGCCTCCAGCACGTACCGGTCCCCGACCGGCGTCTCGACGACGCGGATGCCCGCGTCGGCCATGGCCAGCCGGAAGCCGAGGTTCGACATGACGGTGACGACGACCGTGTCCCCGGCGAGCCGGCCTTCCTCCTTCAGGTCGGTCGCGAGGACCGCGAGGATCTGGTCGCCGTCCACCACCTGGCCGTCGGCGTCGACAGCCAGGCACCGGTCAGCGTCGCCGTCGTGCGCGATGCCGACGTCGGCGCCCTGGGCCAGCACTTCGGCGGACACGGCGTCCAGGCAGGTCGACCCGCAGCCCTGATTGATGTTGCGACCGTCGGGTTCCACGCCGATCGCGATGACCTCGGCACCCGCCCGGCGGAGCGCCTCCGGCGCGACGGCGTAGGCGGCCCCCTGCGCGCAGTCGACGACGACGCGCAGGCCGGCCAGCGGCGGCCGGGCCGGATGCGGGTCGCCGGTCAGGGAGACCAGCAGATGGTCCAGGTAACGTTCCTGATCCGCCCCGGCGTCGATGACCCGCCCGAATCCGTCAGCGGGTGGCTCCTCCGGCCGGC
This sequence comes from uncultured Actinomycetes bacterium, assembly GCA_963808295.1. GTDB lineage: Bacteria > Actinomycetota > Actinomycetes > Streptosporangiales > Streptosporangiaceae > Bog-532. Next base: position 6,594 of record CAWEFP010000030.1, read on the forward strand.
CCGGCCCGAGAAGCTCCTCGATCCGGTCCTCCACGGCGTCCGGCAGCTTCAGCCCGCCGTGCGTGAAGAACTTGATCCCGTTGTCCGGGGCCGGGTTGTGGCTGGCCGACAGGACCACGCCGAAATCGGCGTCCAGCGCCCTGGTCAGGTAGGCCACGGCGGGCGTGGGCAGGACGCCGAGGCGGAGCACGTCCACGCCGGAACTGGCCAGCCCGGCGACGACGGCCGCCTCGAGAAACTCACCCGAGGCGCGGGGGTCCCGGCCCACCACGGCGCGCGGCCGGCCGACCGCGCGGGAGAGCCCGAGCTCGTGCGCGGCGGCTACGGAGAGGTCGAGCGCCAGCCGCGCGGTGAGGTCACGGCCAGCAACGCCGCGAACGCCGTCAGTACCGAAGAGCCGGCCCATGAGGTTATGCCCCCGCTCCGCAAGGTTCCGGGTTTCCTGAAAGACGCGCGATGTCAGCGCTTGGAGTACTGAGGCGCCTTGCGGGCCTTCTTCAGGCCGTACTTCTTGCGCTCCTTCACCCGTGCGTCACGGGTCAGGAACCCGGCCTTCTTCAGCGCCGGGCGGTTCTCCGCGTCGATCAGGATGAGCGCCCGCGCGACGCCGAGCCGCAGCGCGCCAGCCTGCCCGGTGACCCCGCCCCCGCTGATGCGGGCGATCACGTCGAACTGGTTCTCCGCGCCCAAGGTGGCCAGCGGCTCACCGACGATCTGCTGGTGGACCTTGTTGGGGAAGTACCCCTCGAGCGGCCGGCCGTTGATCTGCCACTGTCCCGTGCCGGGGACGATGCGGACCCTCGCGATCGCCTCCTTGCGGCGTCCGGTCCCGGCGCTCTGGCCGGTCGTCACCGGACGGCGCGCCGCCGGTTGACCGGGGGCGTCCGCGGGCGTCTCGCTGGTGTACTCGGAGGGAACGTCGTCCCCCGCGTACTCCCCGAAGTCCACGCCTTCCACGCCTGCGTCATCGACGAGCGTCTCTACCCCTGTCGGCTCAGCCACGGTTACTTCCTCGTACTTCCTTGCCTGGAGCGATCGTCTGCTCGGCTGTCATCTGCGCGCCGCGGGACCGGGCCCGCAGCGCCTGCCCGCGGCGCGGGGCTGGTCTCTACTGCGGAACCTGGGTGATCTCGAACGGTACGGGCTGCTGGGCCTGGTGCGGATGATCGGGCCCCGCGTACACCTTGAGCTTGCGTAGCGTCTTCCGGCCGAGCGAGTTCTTCGGCAGCATGCCCCGCACTGCCTTCTCGACCGCGTGCTCAGGGTGCTTCTCCATCAGTTCGCCGTAGCTGACCGACCGCAGGCCGCCCGGGTAACCGGAGTGCCGGTACGCCCGCTTCTGCTCCAGCTTGTTGCCGCTGAGAGCGACCTTGTCCGCGTTGATGACGATCACGAAATCGCCGGTGTCCACGTGCGGGGCGAAGATCGGCTTGTGCTTGCCACGCAGCAGCACGGCCGCCTGGCTGGCCAGCCGGCCGAGAACGACACCGGACGCGTCAATAACGTGCCACTGCCGCGTGATGTCACTGTCCTTCGGACTGAACGTGCGCACAGTCGAGCCTTTCGCATGTGGGACTGAAGATCAGGGACCCGTGCCGCAGCGGCCCCCCGGGGGAAGCCCGCCGCACCGGCCGCGCCCGCAGGCGGAAACGCCTGCCCGGGCGCCACGTGCATGCTCACAACACATGGACGCGAATGCAAAGAATACTCGTTGTCCCGCGTGCTTTGCAAAGCAAGTGGATTACGGCGCTGGCGTCCCGGCCGAAAGCCGACCGGAGGCCCGCGGCGGCCCCCCGCCAGGGAAAGCTGTGGCTGGAGACTGCCGGAGAGCGTTCAGTGCCTAAGAGTAACGGGAAAATATCTCGACCACCTTGCCGCGCCAGAGCAGAACGATAATCTCATTTTTATGGGATACCGGGGCACTGAAGGCTCCCGCACGCCGGCCGGCTGGCAGAGCCCGCGTTCCGGGCAGCCTCGGTCATACTCGGCCCGCGCGGCCCTGGAGCCCGTGGATGGCGGCCACGTCATGCCCGGGGCTGTCCCCGACGATGACGCGGGTGGCGACGAAGCGGGGTACGGCACCGGCGAATGGGCGGCCGGCCACGGCGACGACAGATGGGCCGCCGGCCACGGCGAAGATGAGTGGGCGGCCGGCCACGGCGAGGACGATGACGCCGGCCACGGCGAGGACGAATGGGTCGCCGGCCACGCCACGCAGGGCCACGGTGCGGCTTCGCGCGGCCCCGCCCGCGGTTTTCCGCCGGCGCCCGGGCAGCCCGACCCGGTTTATCCGCACAACGATCGCGACGCGTGGAGCGACAGCGCCGACGCCACCCAGGGACAGTGGGATTCCCCGGCCGCGGCCGGGGCGTGGGACGCCGCTCCCGTCAGCCAGCCGGCGTCCACCGCCCAGCAGGGCGGCCACTGGGACGAGGACGGCCACTTGGACCAGGGCGGCCACTGGGACCAGGAAGATGACGCGGCCCCCCAGCCCTGGGGCGAGGGCAGCGGACAGTGGGACGCGCCCTACGGCCAGTGGGACGAGCACGGCGAATGGCACGGCCCGGACGAGCACGGCGAATGGCACGGCCCGGACGAGCACGGCGAATGGCACGGCCCGGACGAGCAAGACAGCGGCGACGGCAGCGGCCACGAGACAGACACCCATCACGCGGGCGGCTACGACCGCGCCGACTTCGCCATCGCGGGCCGGGACGCGGACCGGTGGGAATCAGCCGATTACCCGGTCCACGGCGGCTACCCCGACGAGCCGGGACCGGGCGGGGAAGAGAACGGCGGCCGGAGGAAACGCCGCCGCCCGGGCGGCCACGGACGGACGGGAACGGCCACCCCAGCCGCGGATGCGGGGCACGCCGGGGCCAGCGGACGCGGTCGCGGTGCGGCGGCCCGGAGGGCGGCCCGCGGCTCCCGGACCAGGGCCATCGTCACGGCCACGGCGGCCGTGGTCGTGGTCGCCGCCATCGCGGCGGTGGCCGTTGTCCTGCTGACCAGGCATTCGCGCCCTTCCAGCGCGGCCGCGGGATCGTCCGTGCCCAAGCTGCCGTCCCCCACCGCGTCGGGCTCGCTGGGTACGTCGGGCGCATCGAGGCTCGGCAAGTGGGGCTATATCACCAGCCGGGCCACTGATGCGGCGCCGCTGACCGTCGCCGAACTGTATCCCGCCCAGTTCCTGATCAACGGCAGTTCCTTCGTCCGGACCACGGACCGGGCCGACACCGACTGCAATCAGGCGCTGTTCGGCACCCAGCTGCAGAACGCGGCCAAGGTCTACGGCTGCTCACAGGTGGTCCGGGCGAGCTACATCTCCGGCAGCCAGACCATGATGGGCACCATTGGCGTGGTGAACCTGTCCAGCGCCAACGACGCCGCCAAGGCCGGGAACGCCTCCGGGGCGAACGACTTCGTCACGCCGCTGGACGGCAATGCCGGGCCGACCCGCAACCTGAGCCAGGGAACCGGCGTCGTGCAGGCCGAGTACAAGGGCCACTACCTGATCTTGATCTGGGCGGAGTTCGCGAACCTCAAGGCCCCGTCGACCGGGGCCCAGCGGACCCAGCTGGAGCAGTTCGCATCCGGCCTCATTTCCGGCAGCGCCAACATCGCCCTGAGCAACCGCATGGTCAGCGGGCACCCGGAGGTCACGGGAACTCCCGGATAGCGCCGGGGACCTCCGGACAGCGTCAGGCCGGAGGCGCGGACCGCACCCGGCGGGTCGCGCTGGCGCGGGCGGCGAGTTCCCCGGGTGGCGGATAGCGCACCTCGGCCAGGCACAGGCCGTGCGGCGGCACAACGTGCACGGCGTGATCCCGGACCGCCGCCGCGAGCACCTGCCGCGGCCAGCCCGGGCCCCGGCGGTCCTCGCCCACCGCGAGCAGCGCCCCGACGAGGGCGCGCACCATGTTGTGGCAGAAGGCGTCGGCTACCACAGTCGCCACCGCCACCCCGTCGTCGTCGCGCGCCCAGTCGAGCCGGAGCAGCCGCCGGACTGTGGTCGCTCCCTCGCGGCGGCGGCAGAAGGCGGCGAAGTCGTGCTCACCGAGCAACGCGGCGGCCGCGGAATTCATCCGGTCCACGCTGAGGCGGCGCGGGTACCACAGCGTCTCGTTCCGGCGCAGCGGGTCCGCCGCCGCGGGCTCGTCGCTGACCCGGTAGGAATACCGGCGCCAGAGCGCGGAGAACCGCGCGTCAAATCCGGCCGGCGCCGGCGCCAGGCCGCGCAGCCGCACATCGGGCGGCAGGACGCCGGCCAGCGCGCGCACCGCGCCGTCCGCCGCCGCGAGCCAGGCGTCCGCGGCCACGTCGGCGTGTGCCACCTGTCCCCGGGCGTGCACCCCGGCGTCCGTCCGGCCCGCGACCGTCAGGCGCGGGGCCGCAGGCAGCCGCAGCACCCGGCCGAGCGCTTCCTCGGTGACCGCCTGTACCGTCCGCCGCCCGGGCTGACTGGCCCAGCCGGAGAAGCCGGAACCGTCGTAGGCCAGGTCCAGCCGCAGCCGAACGGGAGCCGGGCAGGCCGGATCATGAACCGGATCCACCCCGGCGGGGCCGGTCCCGGCGTCCGTCTCGGCTGGTCTCACTGGGCTGGTCTCACTGGGCTGGACTCTCACTGCGCTGGGCTCACTGGGCTGGTCTCACCGCGCTGGACTCATACCGCGCTGGTCTCTCACCGGGCTGGCTCGTCTCACTGGCTCGTCCCGCTGGGCCCGCAGACGCAGCGACGGGCTGTCCCCTGGTCATGCAGGGGACAGCCCGTCGGGTGCGATCTATCCGGCGGACTCTTCGTCGTCGGCCGCTTCGGCTGCCTCGTCCGCGGCGGCAGGCTCCGCCGCCGTGTCCACGGCACCACCGGCCGCCTCGCCGGCCGGGGCGGCCGTCTCGGCGCTCGCCGCGGGTGCCTCGGTGTCCTCGGCACTGGCGGTCTCGGCACTGGCGGTCTCGGCGGTGCCGACCGCCGCGGCAGCCGCCGGGGCGGCCGCCTCGTCCCGCGGCCGGCGGATCCGGCGGCGCGGCCGGGACGTGACCTCGTCCCGGACCAGCTCGATGACGGCCATCGGCGCGTTGTCACCCTTGCGCGGCCCGATCTTGGTGATGCGGGTGTAGCCGCCGTGACGCTCAGAGAACCCGGGCCCAATCTCGGTGAAGAGCGAGTGCACGATTCCCTTGTCGGAAACGACCGTGAGCACCTGCCGCCGCGCGTGCAGGTCGCCCCGCTTGGCGAAGGTAATCAGGCGCTCGGCGACCGGGCGCAGCCGGCGCGCCTTGGCCTCGGTCGTGGTGATCCGCCCATGCTCGAAGAGCGCTGTGGCCAGGTTCGAAAGAATATGCCGCTGGTGAGCCGAGCTTCCGCCCAGCCGCGGCCCTTTCGTGGGCGCGGGCATTCGTTTCCTCTTCTCGGTTTCCTATTGGCTTGCCGTGCCGTACGTCAGTACTGCTCGGTCTCGACGTAGCTGTCGTCCTCGTCGGGCGCATAGTTGTCCACCGCGCTGCTCGGGTCGAACCCGGGCGGGGAGTCCTTGAGCGCCAGCCCCATGTCGATCAGCTTCTGCTTGACCTCCTCGATGGACTTCGCACCGAAATTGCGGATGTCCAGAAGGTCCTGCTCGCTGCGCGACACGAGCTCGCCGACCGTGTGGATGCCCTCGCGCTTGAGGCAGTTGTACGAGCGGACGGTGAGGTTCAGGTCCTCGATCGGCAGCGCCAGGTCCGCGGCCAGGGCCGCGTCCGTGGGTGACGGGCCCACATCGATGCCCTCGGCGTCGACGTTGAGCTCACGCGCGAGACCGAACAGCTCAACGAGCGTCTTGCCGGCGCTCGCCACCGCGTCCCGCGGCCGGATGGAGGACTTGGTCTCCACGTCGAGGATGAGCCGGTCGAAGTCGGTCCGCTGCTCGACACGGGTGGCCTCGACCTTGTAGCTGACCCGGGTAACCGGGGAGTAGATCGAGTCGATGGGCACCCGGCCGATCTCCTGGCCGGGCTGCTTGTTCTGGGTGGCCGAGACGTAACCGCGGCCGCGCTCGACGGTCAGCTCCATCTCGAGCTTGCCCTTGCCGTTCAGGGTGGCGATGTGCAGCTCGGGGTTGTAGACCTCCACCCCCGCCGGCGGGGTGATGTCCGCCGCGGTGACCTGACCCGGCCCCTGCTTGCGGAGGTACATCACCACGGGCTCGTCGTGCTCGGAGGAGACGACCAGGCCCTTGAGGTTGAGGATGATGTCGGTGACGTCTTCCTTCACGCCCGGCACAGTGGAGAACTCGTGCAGGACTCCCTCGATCCGGATGCTGGTGACGGCCGCTCCGGGAATGGACGACAGCAGCGTCCGGCGGAGCGAGTTACCGATCGTGTACCCGAATCCCGGCTCCAGCGGCTCGATGACGAACCTGGACCGGGAATCGCCTATCTGCTCTTCCGTCAGGGTGGGACGCTGAGCGATAAGCATGGTGCCTTCCTTCCCGCGACGCCCGCTATTTGACAGTCGCGATCTAGCCGGCGGCCCCGTGGCCGCCGGCTCGCCCGGCCCTCCCAGGAACAGCAGGGCGCGGGCGGATCAGTTACTTCGAGTAAAGCTCAACGATGAGCTGTTCCTGAACCTGCGTGTCGATCTGCGCGCGGACCGGAAGCGCGTGCACGAGCACGCGCATCTGGTCCGGGACGACCTCGAGCCACGCCGGAACCTGGCGCTCGCCGGCCTCGGCCTGCGCCACGATGAACGGCGTCATGTCGCGTGACTTCTGCCGGACCTCGATGATGTCGTTCTCGGCCACCCGGTAGGAGGGAATGTCCACCTTCTTGCCGTTGACCGTGAGGTGCCCGTGGGTGACCAGCTGGCGGGCCATGTCGCGGCTCTTGGCGAAGCCGGCCCGGTACACCACGTTGTCCAGGCGGCTCTCCAGGATCTGGAGCAGGTTGTCGCCGGTCCGGCCGTGCCGGCGGGTCGCCTCTTCGTAGTAATTGTGGAACTGCCGCTCCAGCACGCCGTACATGCGGCGGGCCTTCTGCTTCTCGCGGATCTGAAGGAGGTACTCGCTCTCCTTGGGGCGGTTCCTGCCGTGCTCACCCGGCGGGTAGGGCCGGATCTCGATGGGGCACTTCGGCGAGTCGCACTTGGCGCCCTTCAGGAACAGCTTCATCTTCTCGCGGCGGCAACGCTTGCAGTCCGCGCCCGTGTCTCGAGCCATCTGCTCTGTTAACTCCCTCAGACCCGGCGCCGCTTCGGCGGGCGGCAGCCATTGTGCGGAACCGGGGTGACGTCCTGGATCGAGCCGACCTCCAGGCCGGTCGCCTGCAGCGACCGGATGGCGGTCTCCCTGCCCGAGCCGGGGCCCTTAACGAAAACGTCGACCTTGCGCATGCCGTGCTCCATCGCCCGGCGCGCGGCGGCTTCGGCGGCCATCTGCGCGGCGAAGGGCGTCGACTTGCGCGAACCCTTGAACCCGACCTGCCCGGAGGACGCCCACGAGATGACGTTTCCGGTCGGGTCGGTGATTGAGACGATCGTGTTGTTGAACGTGCTCCTGATGTGGGCGTGCCCGTGAGCGACGTTCTTCCGCTCCTTGCGGCGCACCTTCTTGGCGGCCGCTTGGCGGCTCCTCGGCGGCATCTGCTCTTAACTCCTGAGGTGATCGGTCTGAGACCCTGGCCTCGACCAGGCCAGGGTCCGCGGACTACTACTTCTTGCCGGCCTTCTTCTTGCCGGCCACGGTCTTCTTCTTGCCCTTGCGGGTGCGCGCGTTGGTCTGCGTCCGCTGACCGTGCACGGGCAGCCCCCGGCGGTGCCGGATCCCCTGGTAGCAGCCGATCTCGATCTTGCGCCGGATGTCGGCCTGCACCTCGCGGCGCAGGTCGCCCTCGACGCGGTAGGTCGCGTCGATCCAGTCACGCAGCCGGACCAGCTCGTCTTCGCCGAGCTCGCTGACTCGGGCGTCGGGGCTGACGGCGGTCGCCTTCAGCGTCTCCAGGGCCCGGGTACGGCCGATGCCGTAGATGTAGGTGAGCGCGACCTCCATCCGCTTCTCGCGGGGGAGGTCAACGCCGACAAGGCGTGCCATTGGCGGGCAGTTCTCCTTCGGTCAGTGGGAGGTCCTTCGCGCCGCTCCCTGGCCCTGCCCGAGCCAGCCCCGGCCTCCCCCGGGGGTTGTCCCGTGGCCGCACTGGCGGCCACGGGACTGCGGTGCGCGTTCAGTTGTGGGTGCCGGGGCTTGACTCAGCCCTGGCGCTGCTTGTGCCGTGGATCTGAGCAGATGACCATCACCCGGCCGTGCCGGCGGATGATCCGGCACTTGCTGCAGATCTTCTTGACACTCGGCTTGACCTTCACGGCCTGCGTCTCCTCATGGGCCGCCGCGTGAGCGGCCCGCTTACTGTGCTGTTCGGTGCTCGGCTTACTTGTACCGGTACACGATCCGCCCGCGGCTCAGGTCGTAGGGACTGAGCTCGACCACGACCCGGTCGTCAGGCAGGATGCGGATGTAGTGCATCCGCATTTTCCCGCTGATGTGAGCGAGAACCTGGTGCCCGTTGTCTAGCTCCACCTTGAAGAAGGCGTTTGGCAGGGACTCGACAACTGTGCCTTCAATCTCGATGGCGCCGTCTTTCTTGGGCATGTCCTCCGCGTTTCGCTATCCGGCTCGGCCGCGTGCGTGGCGCGCGGCGTTGCATTGCTACGTATCCTGAGTGGGCTGCCGGGCAAGGTACGGCACGAAGACCTGCACCTCACCGGACCCGGGGGGCCGGTCGACGCGGGATCCGCCTCGACAGGATCGGTACGGCCGAGCAGACGTTGCTTCGCGGTAGGACTACGCGAGAAGAACAGCCCACAGGCCGTGAGCGAGTTTACGCGAAACATGGCACCAATGCGAACCCATCGGCTCGCACGGAGCCACGCCAGCGTACGGACCCGGCGGCGCTGTGGCCGCCGGCTCAGGGTGCCCGTCCTCGGGGACTACAAGCGACGCGGCCGCGATTTTATGCCCGGCACCCCCTGGCCCCGGCCCCGGCTCCTCAGCGGCGGCGCCCGGGCCGGTTCACCAGCCCCGCAGCCGGGAGCAGTCCCTGCGCCGGCGGCCGGTGCAGCGAGGCGTCGGGCAGCGTGTAGCGGCGCAGATCGGTGTGCGGCAGGTCGGCCAGCAGCTCATCGAGCTCGCCGAGGGTCCGGGCCCGCAGCGCCGCCTCCAGCCGTTCACCGAACTCCTCGGCCGTCAGCCGGCCGGCCGCGTGATGCTCCTGAAGCAGCGACACGACGTGGTCCCGGTCGGCGTCGGAGGCGCGGATCCGTGCGTCGGACGGCATCGGCGTCCTCCTCACCTGTCGCGCCGGGCACCCCGGGGCCAGGCCCCCGGCGGGCGGCTCCGGCTAGCGGCGGAGCCTCTCCTCTGAGAGTGCATCCTCAGGTGCCCTTCCGGCAACTGACGCCTGGCCGATGGCCGCGAAACCGGCCGCGCCGCCGTCCCGCGCCGTCAGCACCCAGGGGCCGTCCGGGGTGATCGCGACGGTGTGCTCATAGTGTGCCGCATAGCCCCCGTCGGCGCTGACGACCGTCCAATCGTCCTCCAGTACCTCGGTTTCGGCCCGGCCGAGGACGATCATCGGCTCGACGGCGACGGCCATGCCCTCCCGCAGCCGCGGGCCGCGGCCCGGCCGACCATAGTTCGGCACCGGCGGCTCCATGTGCATCGCGCTGCCGATACCGTGCCCGACGTACTCCTCGATGATCCCGTACGATCCCGCGCCCCGCACGGACGCCTCCACCGCGTGGGATATGTCGGTGAGCCGGTGGCCCGCCTGCGCCTGGGCCAGGCCCTGCCACAGCGCGGTCTCGCACACCTCGAGCAGGCGGGTCAGCTCGGGGGCGATCTCCCCCACGCCGACGGTGAGGGCCGCGTCCCCGTGCCAGCCGCCGACGATGGCGCCGCAGTCGATTGAGATGATGTCGCCCTCGGCGCAGCACCGTGTCCGGGCGGGGGATCCCATGCACGATGACCTGATTGACCGACGTGCAGACCGACGCCGGGTAGCCGTGGTAGCCCTTGAACGAGGGGGTGGCGCCGGACCGCCGGATCTCGTGCTCGGCCAGCTCGTCCAGCTCGGCGGTGCTGATGCCGGGTTTGACCGCCGCCCGGAGCAGCTCCAGCGTGCGCGCGACCACCAGGCCCGCCTTGCGCATCGACAGGATCTGCTCGGGCGTCTTGATCTCTATCCCCGGCCTCGGCCGCATCCGCGTCCCCATCTCGTCCGTGGGTGTGTCAGCGGGCGAACGGCCGCAGCGCGGCCAGCGCCCGCTCGGTGATCTCCTCCACCGGCCCGGTGGCGTCGATCCCGATCAGGATTCCCTCGTCGGCGTAGTAGGCGACCAGCGGCGCGGTCTGCTTGGTGTAGACCTCGAGGCGGTGCCGCACCGTCTCCTCGCGGTCGTCGTCGCGCTGGAACAGCTCACCACCGCAGGCGTCGCAGATCCCGTCCCGGGTGGGCGGGTCGAAGAGGATGTGCCAGACACGCTCGCACCGCCGGCAGGTCCGGCGGCCGGACAGCCGGCGGACCACCTCATCCTCGTCCACGACCAGTTCCAGGACCACGGTGAGCCGGGTGTCCCAGTCGGTCAGCAGCTTCTTCAGCGTCTCGGCCTGCGGCACGTTCCGCGGGAACCCGTCCAGCAGGAAGCCGGCCTGCGCGTCGTCCTCACCCAGCCGGTCACGGACCATGGCGATGGTGACCTCGTCGGGCACCAGGTCACCGCGGTCCATGTACTGCTTGGCCTGACGGCCCAGCGGCGTCCCGTTGGTGACATTGTGCCGAAAGATGTCACCTGTCGATATCTTCGGGATCGCCAGGTGTGAGGCTATGAATTGGGCTTGTGTCCCCTTGCCCGCTCCGGGGGGCCCAACGAGGACGATGCGCACTATCGGAGGAAGCCCTCATAGTTGCGCTGTTGCAACTGGCTCTCGATCTGCTTCACCGTGTCCAGGCCGACACCGACCATGATCAGCAGGCTCGTCCCGCCGAACGGTATCTGGTTACTCACGTTCATCATCGCGAACGCCACCATCGGGATCAGGCCGATTACCGCGAGGTAGAGCGAGCCCGGCGCGGTCAGGCGCGTGAGCACATAGTTCAGGTACTCGGCGGTGGGCGGCCGGGCCGGATACCGGGGATGAAGCCGCCATACTTCTTCATGTTGTCGGCGACTTCGGTCGGGTTGAACGTGATCGAGACGTAGAAGTAGGTGAAGCCGACGATCAGCACGAAGAACGCGATCATGTAGAACGCCGAGTTGGTCGAGGCCACGTAGCGGTCGATCCACGCCACCCAGCCCTGCGGCTTGGTCTGGTTCCCGAACAGCGACGCCGCCAGCTGCGGGATGTACAGCAGGGACGAGGCGAAGATGACCGGGATGACACCCGCCTGGTTGACCTTCAGCGGTATGTAGGTGGACGTCCCGCCGTACATGCGCCGCCCGACCATCCGCTTGGCGTACTGCACGGGGATCCGCCGCTGCGCCTGCTCCATGAATACGACGAACGCGACGATCGCGACCAGCACGATCACGGTGATCCCGGTGATGAAGGCCGACTTGGTGCGGTAGATCTCCAGCAGGCCGCCGGGGATGACCGCGATGACCTGGGTGAAGATGAGGATCGACATGCCGTTGCCGACGCCGCGGTCGGTGATCAGCTCGCCCATCCACATGATGACGGCGGTGCCGGACACCATGGTGATCACCATGGTGGCGATGGTGAAGACCGACGAGTTGGGGATCAGGCTCTGGTTGCAGCTGGGGAACAGGCGGCCGGACCGGGCCAGCTCCACGTAGCCGGTGGACTGCAGCACGCCCAGCCCGATGGTGAGGTACCGGGTGTACTGGGTGATCTTGGCCGTGCCCGCCTGGCCCTCGTTCTTGAGCGCCTCCAGCCGCGGGATCACCACGGTGAGCAGCTGGAGGATGATGCTGGCGGTGATGTACGGCATGATGCCGAGCGCGAACACCGACATCCGCAGCAGCGCGTTGCCGCTCAGCAGGTTGATGAGCTGGTAGACACCCTGCGCGGTGCCGTTGCTGGACTCGACGCCGGCGCAGTAGGTGATGGCCTTCTCGGAGATGCCGGGGGTCGGTACCGCGGCCCCGAACCGGAACAGCGCGATGATGCCGATCGTGAAGAGCAGCTTCTTGCGCAGGTCTGGCGTCCGGAAGGCCCGGAGGAACGCGGTCAGCATGCGCAGTCCTCGGTTCGATTGATCAATGTCTCCCAGCCGTGCGGCTTCCGTATCCTACCCGGCAGTTGCGGCATTGTCTTCTCCAGAAGGTCGGAGCGCCCGCCGTCGGCGGGCGCTCCGAAACTACTAAGGCGATAGGGTCGGTCGCTCAGAGTTCGGTGACGGAGCCGCCCGCGCCGACGATCCGCTCCCGGGCGGGCCCGGAGAACGCGTGCGCGCTCACCCGCAGGGCCACCGAGATCTCGCCGTCGGCGAGCACCTTGACCCGCTCGCCTTTGCGGATGGCGCCCTTGGCCACGAGGTCGTCCGGGGTCACGTCGCCGCCCGCGGGGTAGAGCTCCGCGAGCCGGCCCGTGTTCACCACCTGGTAGGCAGTGCCGAAACCGGCGTTGGAGAAGCCCTTGAGCTTCGGCACGCGCCGGTACAGCGGCATCTGGCCGCCCTCGAAGCCGAGGCGCATCGTGGTGCGCGCCCCGGTGCCCTTGGTGCCGCGGCCCGCGGTCTTGCCCTTCGAGGCCTCGCCGCGGCCGACCCGGGTCTTCGCGGTGCGCGCCCCGGGGGCCGGCCGGAGGTGGTGCAGCTTCAGGCCACGGCCTGACGGCGCGGGCTCCTCCGCGGGCTTGCTGGCGCCCCCGCTCCTGCTGGTGGCCTTCGGCGCGGTGTCCGCCGCCTTCTCTGGCTTGGCTGGCATATCAGTCCACCTCCTCCACGCTTACCAGGTGGCGTACGGCCTGGATCATGCCGCGGAACTCGGGCTTGTCCGGCTTGATGACAACCTGCCCGATCCGCTTCAGGCCGAGCGATCGCAGCGAGTCACGCTGCGGCCTCGTGCCACCGATCTCTGACTTGATCTGGGTGACCTTCAACTGTGCCATGGTGCTGCTCCCGCCTAGCTGGCCGCCGCGGCCGCGCGGGCCCGGAGCATCGCCGCCGGAGCGACGTCCTCGATGGGCAGGCCGCGCTTGGCCGCGATCTCCTCCGGCCGGCTCAGGCCTTTCAGCGCGGCCACCGTCGCGTGCACGACGTTGATCGGATTGGAGGAGCCGAGCGAGCGGGACAGCACGTCATGGATGCCCGCGCACTCGAGCACGGCGCGCACCGGGCCGCCGGCGATGACGCCGGTTCCCGGGCTGGCCGGCTTCAGCAGCACGACGCCGGCCGCGTCTTCGCCCTGCACGGTGTGCGGGATGGTACCGGCGATGCGCGGCACCCGGAAGAAGTGCTTCTTGGCCTCCTCGACGCCCTTGGCGATCGCCGCGGGCACCTCCTTGGCCTTGCCGTAACCGACGCCGACCATGCCGTTGGCGTCGCCCACCACAACGAGCGCGGTGAAGCTGAACCGGCGGCCACCCTTGACCACCTTGGCCACCCGGTTGATGGTGACCACACGCTCGAGGTAGGCCGGCGACTTGTCGGCCCCGCCTCCACGTCGGTCGTCACGGCGTTCCCGCCGCTCGCCGCCGCCGCCACCGCGCCGCGGAGCTCCTGGCATTAGTTCATCCTCATCTCAGGTTACTTCAGCGTTTTAATAACGTTCAGCGGGCCATCAGAAATCCAGCCCGCCTTCCCGGGCGGCATCGGCGAGCGCCGCCAGCCGACCGTGGTAGGCGTAGCCACCGCGGTCGAACACCACGGCGATGACGCCCGCTTCGGCCGCGCGCCGGGCCAGCAGCTCGCCGACCTGGCGGGCCTTGGCCGTCTTGTCGCCGTCGCCGGCGCGGATGTCAGCGTCCAGCGAGGACGCGGACGCCAGCGTCCGGCCCGCGGTGTCGTCGACGATCTGCGCGAACATGTGCCGCGCGGAGCGGTTCACGACCAGCCGGGGCCGCTGCGGGCTGCCGGTGACCTTCTTGCGCACCCGCAGGTGCCGCTTGGCCTGCGACGCGGCGCGCGCGCTCAGCCGCCGCCCGCTGCGCGCACGCGACCTGGTCTTCGTGCTAGCCATGGCTACTTCCCAGCCTTCCCGACCTTGCGGCGAATCTGCTCGCCCTGGTACCGCACGCCCTTGCCCTTGTAGGGGTCGGGCTTACGCAGCTTGTGGATTTGCGCCGCGATCTCGCCCACCTGCTGCTTGTCGATGCCCTCGACGACGAACCGGGTGGGCGCCTCGACGCGGAAGGTGATGCCCTCGGGGGGCGCCACGGTCACCGGGTGGCTGTAGCCGAGCGAGAACTCCAGGTTCTGGCCCCTGGCCTGCACACGGTACCCGACACCGACGATCTCCAGCGTCTTGCGGTAGCCGTCGGTGACGCCCGTCACCATGTTGGCGATCAGCGTGCGCGACAGGCCGTGCAGGGCACGGACCTTGCCCTCGTCGCTGGGCCGGGTGACCTTGATCGAGCCGTCGTCGCGGACGACCGTCAGCGGCTCGGGCACGGTGTACTGCAGGGTCCCCTTGGGTCCCGTGACGGTGACGTCGCGCCCGTCGATGGCGACGTCGACGCCGCCGGGCACCGTGACGGGGAGCCGTCCGATCCTTGACATAGCCGCCTCCCCTCTTACCAGACGTAGGCGAGGACTTCGCCGCCCACGCCGCGCTTGTTGGCCTGCTTGTCGGTCATCAGGCCGTTGGACGTCGAGATGATCGCGACGCCCAGGCCGCCCAGGACCCTCGGCAGGTTGTCCTTCTTCGCGTACACCCGCAGGCCCGGTTTGGACACCCGCTTGATGCCGGCGATCGAGCGCTCCCGCGAGTTGCCGTACTTGAGGCTGACCACCAGCTTCTTGCCCACCTCGGCGCTCTCCACCGACCAGCCCGCGATGTACCCCTCCTGCTGGAGGATCTCGGCGATGTGGGACTTGATCTTGGAGTACGGCATGGCCGCCGTGTCGTGGTAGGCGGCGTTCGCGTTGCGCAGACGGGTCAGCATGTCTGCGATCGGGTCGGTCATCGTCATGGCCTGATGGCCCTCCTCACCGCGGTTTCCGTTCCCGCCGGGGCTGCCTGCCCGGGCGGAGCGGACCTTCGGTGTGGTCGGTGGGTGCGCGGTGCGCACCCAGGGTCGGTCTTCTCTTCGTTGGCGGCCGCCGAGGCACGGCGGCCGCCCTGGACTACCAGCTGGACTTGGTGATGCCCGGCAGCTCACCGCGGTGCGCCATCGAGCGGAAGCAAATGCGGCAGAGGCCGAACTTGCGGTACACGGCACGCGGCCGCCCGCAGCGCGTGCAGCGCGTGTACGCGCGCACGGCAAACTTCGGCTTCCGGTTGGCCTTGACGACCAGCGCCTTCTTCGCCACTATCAACCCTCCCTGAAGGGGAAACCGAGGCGCCGCAGCAGCGAGCGGCCCTCTTCATCGTTGGTCGCGGTCGTGACGAAGGTGATGTCCATCCCGCGCTGCCGGTCTACCCGGTCGGGGTCGATCTCGTGGAACATCAGCTGCTCGGTCAGGCCGAACGTGTAGTTGCCGCGGCCGTCGAACTGACGGGGCGACAAGCCGCGGAAGTCACGGATCCGCGGCAGCGCGATCGTGAGCAGCCGGTCGGCGAACTCCCACATCCGGGTGCCCCGCAGCGTCACGTGCGCCCCGATCGGCATGCCCTCGCGCAGCTTGAACTGGGCGATGGACTTCTTCGCCCGGGCCACGGCCGGCTTCTGCCCGGTGATGAGGGACAGGTCGCGGACCGCGCCCTCGATCAGCTTGGCGTCCCGGGCCGCCTCGCCGACGCCCATGTTGACCACGATCTTGGCCAGGCCGGGCACCTGCATGACGTTGCCGTACCCGAACTCCTCACGGAGCCCGGGCGCGATCTCACGGAGATAGCGCTCCTTGAGGCGCGGCATGTCCGGCTCGGGCGGGGCCGCCGTGGTCGCCTCTCTCGTCGCTGCTGGCATTAGATGTCCTTACCGCTCGGCCGGGCAACCCGGACCTTCTTGCCGCCGGAGTCGACGCGGTAGCCGACGCGGGCCGGCTTCTTCGTGTCCGGGTCGACGATCTGCACATTGCTCACGTGGATCGGCGCTTCGGCTGTGGACGATGCCGCCCTCCTTGGCGCCGCGTATGCCCTGGGTGACCTTGGTGTTCTTCTTCACCATGTTCACGCCCTGGACGAGCACCCGCTGACGGTCGGGGTAGGCGGCGATGACCGTGCCCTCGCGGCCGCGGTCACGGCCCGCCACGACGATCACGTGATCGCCCTTCTTGATCTTCACTAGAGCACCTCCGGCGCGAGCGAGATGATCCGCATGAACCGCTTCTCGCGCAGCTCGCGGCCGACCGGGCCGAAGATTCGGGTACCGCGGGGATCCCCGCCGTCCCTGATCAGGACCGCGGCGTTCTCATCGAAGCGGATATAGGAGCCGTCACCGCGGCGGCGCTCCTTGCGGGTGCGCACGACGACCGCCTTGACGACATCGCCCTTCTTCACGCCGGCACCGGGAAGCGCGTCCTTCACGGTAGCCACGATGACGTCGCCGATGCCCGCGTATCGCCGGCCCGAACCGCCGAGCACACGGATGCAGAGGATCTCCTTCGCACCCGTGTTGTCGGCGACCTTGAGCCGCGACTCCTGCTGGATCACGTCAACTCCTGCTTCCTCACGCCGGGCATCGTGGCCGGCGGTTTTTTGTTACTTGGCCTTTTCGAGGATCTCGGCCACGCGCCACCGCTTGGTGGCCGACAGCGGCCGGGTCTCCATCAGCAGCACACGGTCGCCGACGCCGCAGGCGTTGGCCTCGTCGTGCGCCTGGTACTTCTTGGTACGGCGGATGACCTTGCCGTACTTGGGGTGCTTCACGCGGTCCTCAACCTCGACCACGACGGTCTTGTCCATCTTGCTGCTGGTCACGAGGCCCTCACGGGCCTTGCGGTAGCCGCGCTTATCGGCCGTTCCGGCTGCGGCCGGCGTGTTCTCACTCACTGGCGTCCGCCTCCTGGTCCGCGGCGTCTGCGGCCTCGTCCGGTAGCTCCACGACGATGCCCAGTTCCCGCTCCCGCATCACGGTGTAGATGCGGGCGATCTCCTTGCGGACGGCACGCAGCCGCCCGTGGTTCTCCAGCTGGCCGGTGGCGCCCTGGAAGCGGAGGTTGAACAGCTCCTCCTTCGCCTCGGCCAGCTTGCTGCCCAGCTCGTCCTCGGTGGACGTCCGCAGCTCAGCGGCGGTCAGGCCGGTTGCCATCACGCCTCACCGCCCTCTCGCGTAACAACCTTGCAGTTCTTCAGCGAGCACAGCATCGGGAGCTTGTGCGTGGACATCAAGCTTCACCGCCCTCTCGCGTAACAACCTTGCAGTTCTTAAGCGAGCACAGCATCGGGAGCTTGTGCGTAGACATCAAGCTTCACCGCCCTCTCGCGTAACAACCTTGCACTTCATCGGGAGCTTGTGGATCGCCCGGCGAAGCGCCTCCCGGGCGACCGGCTCGGCCACACCGGACAGCTCGAACATCACGCGGCCCGGCTTGACGTTGGCCACCCACCATTCGGGCGAGCCCTTGCCCGATCCCATCCGGGTCTCGGCCGGCTTCTTGGTCAGCGGCCGGTCCGGGAACACGTTGATCCAGACCTTCCCGCCACGGCGGATGTGCCGCGTCATCGCGATACGGGCCGCCTCGATCTGCCGGTTGGTCACGTACGAGTGCTCGAGCGCCTGGATGCCGAACTCGCCGAAGGCCACGCTGCGTGCCGCCCTTGGCCACGCCCTTGCGGGCGGGCCGGTGCTGCTTACGGTGCTTGACCCTGCGTGGAATGAGCATGTCCTAGCCCTCCGCTCCGGTTGCGCCCGCCGGGGCCGCCGGCGCGGCGGCCGGTGCCTCGGCCGGGGCGGACGCCGGGCCCTGCGAGCCGCCAGGGCCGCGGTCGGGCCGGTCCCCCCGCTCGCGGCGGTCCGGACGGCCACGGCGCGGCGCGGGACCGCCCGGCCGATCCCGGCGCGGGCCGCCGGCGCGCAGCGGCGGCCTGGGCCGCCTCACGGGCCGCGCGGGTCGGGGGCGCCTCGCCCTTGTAGATCCAGACCTTCACGCCGATCCGGCCGAAGGTCGTGCGCGCCTCGTAGAAGCCGTAGTCGATGTCCGCGCGCAGCGTGTGCAGCGGCACGCGGCCCTCGCGGTAGAACTCCGAGCGCGACATCTCCGCGCCGCCGAGGCGGCCGGAGCACTGCACCCGGATGCCCTTGGCGCCGCCCTTCATCGCGCTCTGCATCGCCTTGCGCATGGCCCGCCGGAAGGAGACCCGGCTGGACAGCTGCTCGGCGACGCCCTGCGCGACGAGCTGGGCGTCGATCTCGGGGTTCTTGACCTCAAGGATGTTGAGCTGGATCTGCTTGCCGGTCAGCTTCTCCAGGTCGGTCCGGATGCGGTCCGCCTCGGCGCCACGGCGCCCGATGACGATGCCCGGGCGCGCCGTGTGGATGTCCACCCGGACACGGTCCCTGGTCCGCTCGATCTCGACCTTGGAGATGCCGGCCCGCTCCATGCCGCGCTGCAGCATGCGGCGGATCGCCACATCTTCCTTGACGTATTCCTTGTACAGCTTGCTGGCGTACCAGCGGCTGTTGAAGTCGGTGGTGATGCCAAGCCGGAACCCATGCGGGTTCACTTTCTGTCCCACTAGCGGGTCCCTCCTTCGGCCTCGTCCGAGACGATCACCGTTATGTGGCTGGTGCGCTTGTTGATCCGGTAGGCGCGGCCCTGGGCCCGCGGCCGGAACCGCTTGAGCGTCGGCCCCTCGTCGACCCATGCCCGGCTCACCACGAGCGCGCCACGGTCGGACCGCCGGTCGCTGCCCCCGGCATTGGCGATCGCGCTCGCCAGGACCTTGCCGACCGGGCCGCTGGCGGACTGCGGCGCGAAGGCGAGCACCGCCTGTGCCTGCTCGGCGGGCATCCCGCGGATCAGGTCCACCACGCGGCGGGCCTTCCGCGGCGTGACGCGCACGTAACGCGCCTTTGCCCTCGCTTCCATCAGTATCTCCGTCTCTGCGTCGTCGCGATCTAGCGCCGGCTGCGCCGATCGTCCTTCACGTGGCTGCGGAACGTCCGCGTGGGCGCGAACTCCCCGAGCTTGTGGCCGACCATCGACTCGGTGATGAACACCGGGATGTGCTTGCGGCCATCGTGGACGGCGATCGTGTGGCCCAGCATCGCCGGGATGATCATCGAACGCCGGGACCACGTCCGGATGACGTTCTTGCTGCCCTTCTCGTTCTGCGTGTCGACCTTCTTCATCAGATGGTCGTCGACGAAAGGGCCCTTCTTAAGGCTACGAGGCATCGCGTAGTGTTCCTTCACTCAGGCTCGCGTTATCCGGAAGACCGGAGTCCTGTTTCATCTTCTTGTTCTGTCTGATCCCCTGCACCGGCCGCTCGCCCGGGCCGCTGGCCCGGGCTCGCTAGCCGGTTCCGGATAACGCTCACCGGGTCCTACCGCTTCTTCCTGCCGCGGCGGCGGCTGATGAGCCGGTCGCTGGGCTTGTGGGCCCGCCGGGTGCGCCCTTCGGGCTGGCCCCAGGGGCTGACTGGATGGCGCCCGCCGGAGCTCTTGCCCTCGCCGCCGCCGAGCGGGTGGTCAACCGGGTTCATCGCGACGCCGCGCACGGAGGGGCGCTTGCCCTTCCACCGGTTGCGTCCCGCCTTGCCGAGCTTGATGTTGCCCTGCTCGGCGTTGCCGACCTCGCCGACCGTGGCGCGGCAGCTCACGTCCACCCGCCGGATCTCGCCCGAGGGCATCCGGAGCTGGGCGTAACCGCCCTCCTTGGCGAGCAGCTGCACGCCGGAGCCGGCCGACCGGGCGATCTTGGCGCCGCCGCCGGGCCGGAGCTCGATGGCGTGCACCACCGTGCCGGTCGGGATGTTGCGCAGCGGCAGGCAGTTGCCGGGCTTGATGTCGGCCCCGGCGCCGTTCTCCACCCGGTCCCCCTGGGACAGGCCCTGGGGGGCGATGATGTAGCGCTTCTCGCCGTCGGCGTAGTGCAGCAGCGCGATGCGGGCGGTCCGGTTCGGGTCGTACTCGATGTGCGCGACCTTGGCCGGCACACCGTCCTTGTCGTGCCGCCGGAAGTCGATCAGCCGGTAGGCGCGCTTGTGGCCGCCACCCTGGTGCCGCGTGGTGATCCGGCCGTGCACGTTCCGGCCGCCCTGCGAATGCAGCGGGCGCACCAGCGACTTCTCCGGCTCGTCCCTGGTGATCTCGGCGAAGTCGGAGCCGCTGGCACCGCGCCGGCCCGGCGTGGTCGGCTTGTACTTACGGATAGCCATGAGTGCTCAAATCTCCTGTATCGTGCCTGCCGCTAGCGGACCGGGCCGCCGAAGATGTCGATCCGGTCGCCCTCGCCGCCAGGGTGACGATCGCCCGCTTGGTGTCCGGCCGCTTGCCCCAGCCGACCCGGGTGCGGCGGCGCTTGCCCCGCCGGTTGACGGTGTTGACGCCGGTCACCTTCACGCCGAAGACCTCCTCGACCGCCAGGCGGACCTCGGTCTTGTTGGCGTCCGGCGCCACGATGAACGTGTACTTCCCCTCATCGAGCAGGCCGTAGCTCTTCTCGGAGATCACCGGCCGCAAGAGGATGTCCCTGGGATTGTCGGTGCCCTTCACTGGGCTGCCTCCTCGCTGCCCGTCGCACTGCCGCGGCCGACGAACGCCCGCAGCGCCTCGGCGGTGAAGACCACATGATCGGCGGCCAGCACGTCGTAGGTGTTGAGCTGGGTGTCGGCGAGGACGCGCACGCCCACCGACGTTGCGCAGGCTCTTCCAGGTCAGCTCGTCGTCGCGGCGCGCGACGACCAGCACGGCGGCGCCGCGGCCGGAGCCCGTCGCCGAGCCCAGCACGGCCAGCGCGTCCTTCGTCCGGGGCTGGTCGCCGTCGACGAATCCGCTCACCACCTGCACCCGGCCGTGCCGCGCCCGGTCGGACAGGGCGCCGCGCAGGGCGGCCGCCTTCATCTTCTTGGGCGTCCGCTGCACGTAGGAACGCGGCTGCGGGCCGTGCACCGTGCCGCCGCCGGCGTACTGCGGGGCGCGCAGCGAACCCTGCCGCGCCCGGCCGGTGCCCTTCTGGCGGTACGGCTTCTTGCCGCCGCCGCGGACCTGGCCGCGCGTCTTGGTCGCGTGCGTGCCCTGCCGGGCCGCCGCGAGCTGTGCCACCACGACCTGGTGCATCAGCGGGATGTTGACCTTGGCGTCGAAGATCTCGTCGGGCAGCTCGGCGGTCTCGCTCGTGCTGCCGGACGGGCCGACGATGTTGACGGCGGTCATCAGGCCTCCTTCGCGGCGGGCGCCTTGGCGGCGCTGCGGACCAGGATGAGGCCGCCCGCGGCGCCCGGTACCGCGCCCTTGATCAGCAGCAGCCCGCGGTCCGTGTCGACCGAGTGAACCGTGAGGCTCTGCACGGTGGTCCGGACGGCGCCCATCCGGCCCGCCATGCGCAGGCCCTTGAAGACCCGGCCGGGGGTGGCACAGCCGCCGATGGAACCGGGCGAGCGGTGCTTGCGCTGGGTGCCGTGCGAGGAGCTGAGGCCCTTGAAGCCGTGCCGCTTCATGACACCGGCCGTGCCCTTGCCCTTGCTGGTGCCGGTGGCGTCGACGAGCTGCCCGGCCGCGAAGACCTCAGCCGTGACCTCCTGGCCGACCTGGTACTCGGACGCGTCGTCCGTGCGCAGCTCCGCCAGGTACCGGCGCGGCGTCACGCCCGCCTCGGCGAAGATGCCCGCGACCGGCTTGGTCACCTTGCGCGGGTCGATCTCGCCGTAGCCGAACTGGACGGCGGAGTAGCCGTCACGGTCCGGCGTGCGCACGGCGGTGACGACGCACGGGCCGGCCTTGACGACGGTGACGGGCGTCACCTGCCCGGTCTCGTCGAAGACCTGGGTCATACCGAGCTTGGTGCCCAGGATGCCTTTCACAGCCACTTATGGCCTCCCTCGCGGGCGCTTCGCTTGGTCGTGCCGGAGGCGCGCTGGTCAGCAGCGCGGGAGGCTGGTCCTGGGCGCCGGGACACCGCTGGCGCTGGGTCGTGCCGGAGGCGCGCAGCGTAGAGCGGCGGCGCCTGCGGCATGCAGGGACCGGTCCAAGGTTGGCAGGGAGTTTCTCTGCTTGGCCATGTCGGTGCGTTCCTCAGAGCTTGATCTCGATGTCGACGCCGGCCGGCAGGTCGAGGCGCATGAGCGAGTCGACCGTCTTGGGCGTCGGATCGATGATGTCGATCAGCCGCTTGTGCGTCCGCATCTCGAAGTGCTCGCGCGAGTCCTTGTACTTGTGCGGTGAGCGGATGACGCAGTACACGTTCTTCTCGGTAGGCAGCGGCACAGGGCCCGCGACGCGCGCGCCAGTCCTGGTCACCGTGTCGACGATCTTGCGCGCCGAGTTGTCGATGACCTCGTGGTCATATGCCTTGAGCCGGATGCGGATCTTCTGTCCCGCCATTGGCCTGTTCCTGTTCCTTCGCTTCGGTGGTGCCGATGCCGCTCTGCCCTGGCGTGCTAAGCGGCCGGGCCGGGGTGGCCCGGCCGCCAGTCACAGCCGTTACTTGAGAATCTTCGTGACCCGGCCGGCGCCGACGGTGCGGCCGCCTTCCCGGATCGCGAAGCGCAGTCCTTCCTCCATGGCGATGGGCTGGATCAGCTCAACGTGCATGTCGGTCCGGTCGCCCGGCATCACCATCTCCGTGCCCTCGGGCAGGGTGACGACGCCGGTGACGTCCGTGGTCCGGAAGTAGAACTGCGGACGGTAGTTGTTGAAGAACGGCGTGTGCCGTCCACCCTCGTCCTTGGACAGGATGTAGACCTGGCCCTCGAACGAGGTGTGCGGGGTGTTGGTGCCCGGCTTGATCACGACCTGGCCGCGCTCCACGTCCTCGCGCTTGATGCCGCGGAGCAGCAGCCCCACGTTGTCGCCCGCCTGGCCCTCGTCGAGGATCTTGCGGAACATCTCCACGCCGGTGACGGTGGTCGTCTGCGGCTTCTCCTTGATGCCGATGATGTCCACGGTCTCGCCGGTCTTGATGACACCGCGCTCCACCCGGCCGGTCACCACGGTGCCGCGGCCGGTGATGGAGAAGACGTCCTCGACCGGCATCAGGAACGGCTTTTCGATCTCGCGCACCGGCTGCG
The DNA here is from genome assembly GCA_963808295.1 of uncultured Actinomycetes bacterium. Classification (GTDB taxonomy): domain Bacteria; phylum Actinomycetota; class Actinomycetes; order Streptosporangiales; family Streptosporangiaceae; genus Bog-532. The sequence goes on from CAWEFP010000030.1 coordinate 29,857, forward strand.
GGATGCTCTCGTCGCACGCGGCGAGCAGCTCCGCGACCTTCTCGCCCCACTCGGCGTCACCCTCGAGCGCCTTGAGCGCGGACACCCGGATCACCGGGACGTCGTCGCCGGGGAACTCGTACTCGGTGAGCAGGTCGCGGACCTCGAGCTCGACGAGCTCGAGGATCTCCTCGTCATCGACCATGTCCGCCTTGTTGAGCGCCACGACGATGTAGGGCACGCCGACCTGGCGGGCGAGCAGCACGTGCTCGCGCGTCTGCGGCATCGGGCCGTCGGTGGCCGCCACGACGAGGATCGCCCCGTCCATCTGCGCCGCACCGGTGATCATGTTCTTGATGTAGTCGGCGTGACCGGGGCAGTCCACGTGGGCGTAGTGGCGCTTCTCGGTCTGGTACTCGACGTGCGAGATCGAGATCGTGATCCCGCGCTCCTTCTCTTCCTTCGCGTTGTCGATCTGGTCGAACGGCGTGAAGGGGTTGAGGTCGGGATACTTGTCGTGCAGCACCCGGGTGATCGCCGCGGTCAGGGTCGTCTTGCCGTGGTCGATGTGCCCAATGGTGCCGATGTTTACGTGCGGCTTGGTCCGCTCGAACTTGGCCTTCGCCACTGGTGTCTCCTCGTTGCGATCCGCCCCACCGCAGTGGGGCCAGGCGCTTTATCGGGCGCCGTGATTTCCTTACGTTTCTTCTGCCTACTCGCCGCGGGCCTTGGCGATGATCTCCTTGGCGATTGATACCGTGCGGCACCTCTGCATCATTCGCCCCGGCCTTCGCGATGATTTCCTTCGCGATGCTGGGCGGCACCTCTGCATACGAGTCGAACTGCATGCTGTAATCCGCCCGGCCCTGCGTACGGCTCCGCAGGTCCCCCACGTAGCCGAACATCTCCGACAGCGGCACGTGAGCCTTGATGACCCGGCCCGCGGAGCGTTCCTCCATCGCCTGGATCTGGCCGCGCCGACTGTTGAGATCCCCGATGACGTCACCCATGTAGTCATCGGGAGTCCTGACCTCGACCGCCATGATCGGCTCGAGCAGCACCGGGTTGGCCTGCGCTGCCGCCTTCTTGAAGGCCATCGAGCCCGCGATCTTGAAGGCAAGCTCAGAGGAGTCCACCTCGTGGTAGGCGCCGTCGGTGAGCGTGACCTTCAGGTCGACCATCGGGTAGCCAGCCAGCACGCCGAACTCGGCCGCCTCCTGGCACCCCGCGTCGACCGAGGGGATGTACTCGCGCGGGATCCGGCCGCCGGTCACCTTGTTCTCGAACTCGTAACCACCGCCGTCGCCGCCGGTCGGCTCCAGGTTGATGACCACCCGGCCGAACTGGCCGGAGCCGCCGGTCTGCTTCTTGTGCGTGTACTCGACCTTCTCGACCTTCTTCCGCACGGTCTCCCGGTAGGCGACCTGCGGACGGCCGATGTTGGCCTCGACCTTGAACTCACGCCGCATGCGGTCGACCAGCACCTCGAGGTGCAGTTCGCCCATGCCGGAGATGATGGTCTGGCCGGTCTCCTCGTCGGTCCGCACCTGGAAGGTCGGGTCTTCCTCGGCGAGCCGCTGGATCGCGGTGCCCAGCTTCTCCTGGTCGCTCTTGGTCTTCGGCTCGATCGCGACGTTGATGACCGGCGCCGGGAACGTCATCGACTCCAGCACCACGGGCTTGGCCTGGTCACACAGCGTGTCACCGGTGCTCGTGTCCTTCAGCCCCATCACGGCGACGATCTGGCCAGCCACCGCGACGTTGCGCTCCTCGCGCTTGTTCGCGTGCATCTGGTAGATCTTGCCGATCCGCTCCTTGCGGCCCTTGATCGCGTTCAGCACGCTGCTGCCGGTCTCCACCGTCCCGGAGTACACCCGGACGTAGGTGAGCTTGCCCAGGTGCTGGTCGGCCATGATCTTGAAGGCCAGGGCCGAGAACGGCTCCTCGGGGTCGGAGTGCCGCTCGACCGCGGTCTCCTCGTCGCCCACGGCGTGCCCCTGGATGGAGGGGATGTCCAGCGGGCTGGGCAGGTAGTCCACGATCGCGTCGAGCATCGGCTGGACGCCCTTGTTCTTGAACGCGGTCCCGCACAGCACCGGGGTCGCCCCGCCGGCGATGGTGACCCGCCGGATGGCGGCCACGAGCTGCTCCTCGGTGGGCTCGGTGCCCTCCAGGTACAGCTCCATCATCTGCTCGTCGTTCTCGGCGATGGCCTCCAGCAGCCGGTCCCGCCACTCGCGCGCGGCGTCGGCGTGGTCGTCGGGAATGGCCACGACGTCGTACTTGTCGCCCTTGCCCTCCGTCTGCCAGAGCAGTGCGCGCATCCGGACGAGGTCGATGACCCCGCGGAAGTCGGACTCGACGCCCCACGGCAGCTGAACGACGATGGGCTGCGCGCCCAGCCGGTCCACGATCATGTCCACGCAGCGGTGGAACTCCGCGCCAACCCGGTCCATCTTGTTGACGAAACAGATCCGCGGCACGTTGTAGCGGTCAGCCTGCCGCCACACGGTCTCCGACTGCGGCTCGACGCCGGCCACGGCGTCGAAGACGGCAACCGCGCCGTCCAGTACACGCAGGGAACGCTCGACCTCGACGGTGAAGTCCACGTGCCCAGGTGTGTCGATGATGTTGATGGTGTGGTCGCGCCACGTCGTGGTGGTGGCCGCGGAGGTAATCGTGATCCCCCGCTCCTGCTCCTGCTCCATCCAGTCCATGGTGGCGGCGCCCTCATGGACCTCACCGATCTTGTAGTTGATGCCGGTGTAAAAGAGAATCCGCTCGGTCGTCGTCGTCTTGCCCGCGTCGATATGCGCCATGATCCCGATGTTGCGGACCTTGGCGAGATCGACGGCCGTCTTGGTGGCCACTGCTAGTTGCCCTCGTTCCCTAAGCTCTGAAATTCACCAGCGGTAATGGGCGAACGCCTTGTTCGATTCGGCCATCTTGTGGGTGTCCTCGCGGCGCTTCACGCTCGCGCCCAGGCCGTTGCTCGCATCCAGGAGCTCGTTCATCAGCCGCTCTGTCATGGTCTTCTCGCGGCGCGCCCGTGCGTACTGCACGATCCAGCGCAGCGCGAGCGTGGTGCTGCGCGACGCGCGCACCTCGACCGGGACCTGGTAGGTCGCGCCGCCAACCCGGCGGCTGCGGACCTCCAGCGTCGGCTTGACGTTGTCGAGAGCACGCTTCAGCGTGACCACGGGGTCATTGCCCGTCTTGTCCCGGCAGCCTTCGAGGGCCCCGTAGACGACGCGCTCGGCGAGCGAGCGCTTGCCGTCCCTGAGCACCTTGTTGGCCAGCGCGGTGACGAGCGGCGAGCCGTAGACCGGATCGGTGACGAGCTGCCGCTTCGTCGCTGGGCCCTTGCGCGGCATGTCAGCTCTTCTCCTTCTTCGCGCCGTAGCGACTGCGTGCCTGCTTGCGGTTGCGGACACCCTGGGTGTCGAGCGAACCGCGGATGATCTTGTAACGGACACCGGGCAGGTCGCGCACGCGGCCGCCGCGGACGAGCACGATGGAGTGCTCCTGCAGGTTGTGCCCGACGCCGGGGATGTAGGCGGTGACCTCGATCTGGCTGGTCAGCCGGACACGCGCCACCTTGCGGAGCGCCGAGTTCGGCTTCTTCGGCGTGGTCGTGTAGACACGCGTGCACACGCCGCGGCGCTGGGGGCTTCCCTTC
>CAWEFP010000031.1:0-64940 GCA_963808295.1 uncultured Actinomycetes bacterium
ATCAGACCCAGGAATACCCTCCGAATTCCTCCCGGCTGAACCGGGAATACAACAGGGCGCCTCGCGGCGCAGTCATCTCTTTGTGCACGTCGATCCCCGCGACGCGCTCATGCAGCACTTTCATGCGCCTGGCCACCTCCTGCAGCGGCACCCCCCACGGATGGGAACGGCGCGCCGCCCGCCAGAGCCCCGGATCAGTACAGGAGACTGACACACGCGCACGCAGCGGCAACGGGGGTTACCCGGCAAGGGGCTCCGGCACCAAACTTAAGTACGGCCTCGAACGGTCCAAGCGAAACCGGTGACGACGAGCGGCACGCCAGCACCACCATGCACCTTCCGCCCCGCCGGCCGCTGCCCGATCACGGCAAAGACCCCAGCCACCTGTGACCCGCACCCCGCCGACCGGCGGCAGGGGACCCAGTTGTCGCATCCCACGGCAGCGCCACGCAGTGGCGAATGAATTCTTAAATGTCAAGCCGCGACGTCAGATTGAGGGAGGCTTTCCCGGTGAGACCAGGCGGTTGCCTCGTCATAGACGGTGCGGGTTTTGAGGCAGCCGTGCAGGATGCCGACGAGCCGGTTGGCGAGCTTGCGGAGGGCAGGGTTGTGCTCTGCGCCGCGGGAGCGCTCGGCGTCGTAGAGGGCGCGGGCGCCGGGCGAGGCGGTCAGGGCGGCGAAGGCCTGGGCCATCAGCGCGTCGATCAGCCGGTCATTGTGGATGAACCGGGCGGCGACGACCTTCTTCTTGCCCGAGGCGCGGGTGAGCGGGGAGGTGGCCGCGTAGTTCTTGCGGGCCTTGCGGGAGCCTGCCCGGACCGGACGCGGGCCATCCCCTGCAAGGCGCGGGCGGTCACGGAAGGTCGAGGGTCAATGCCGCGCACCTGTGGCTGCTGCCAATACTGCTGCCAAGCCACTGGACAACGGCTGACAGATGCCGACAGATGTGGAACATCGGTCCAGCGCACGACCGGCGACGAACGGTCCTGGACGACTTGCCCACTCCTACGGATCAGAAGGTCGTGCCCGTCGCGTGCCCGATCGGACGGTGATCAGCGGCGAATCACGGTCACTCACGGATGCGCCACAGGATGCCTCACCTGCGACAGGGCAGGTCAGGCCGCCTGGTGAACGATATTTGCACGCAGGTGGTCGGGGTGTCCCTGGCCAGGAGCCCTTCGGATCCGGCGGCCTCCAGGCGGCCCAATGCTGGCTCAGTTTGAAACCCCGCCAGGGGGAAGCGCTCACGCGGCGAGAGCAGTACCGTTCGACTGTGGAGGGCTCGCCTGCGCAAGATAGGGCAGCCGAGAAGCGGCGCCACTGGGAGAGCGGCAGCCGCGATAATGCCGTGCGCGAGGCCGTCGCTGCGGGGCTGAGCCTGGCACGCATCCAAAGGATCACTGGCCTGGGCACGACCACCATCATGCGGATCCTGAACAACCCGCCCAGACCGCGCCCGTAGTCCAAGCTAGGAGGACCTTGACATGTCCCATCACCTCGACACCCCGCTCGCAAGCCAGACCGGCCAGCTCTACATCGACGACCTGTACGTCTTCCCCGGCGAGGGCAGCACGGTGTTCGTCATGGACGTCAACTCCAACGTCAACGGCCTGCATTCCGAGCCTGGGTTCCACCCGGAGGCGCGCTATGAGTTCAAGGTGCACTTCGACGGAGCGGACTTCGAAGCCCTCACCTACCGGGTGTCGTTCGGTGAAGCCGACTCCGGCGGGCGGCAGGCCCTGCAGCTGCACGCGCTCACCGGCGACCAGGCGCGCGAGGACTCCGCAGATGGCGAACTCGTGCTGGAGGGCCGGACCGGCGAGGCGGCCAGCGGGGGTGGCACCCGGATCTGGGCCGGACGCATCGGCGACTCGTTCTACATCGACCTGTCGCTGCTCGCCATTGTCAACGGGGCGGTGGCAAACGGGACCGCACCGGACCTGTCGGCATGGCGGCCGGAGAACGCGAAGAACAGCTTCGCCAACACCCACGTCGACTCCATCGTCCTCGAAGTCTCCCACCAGCACCCGCAGCTGCGGCCCGGCGCCCGCACCGGCGTGTGGTGCGCCACCAAACTTGCCACCGACGCGGGCGGCTGGCGGCAGATCAACCGCTTTGGGCACCCCATGATGTGGCCGATCTTCTGGCCCAACGACACCGACTTCTCCGACCCCGCCAACACCCGGCACCCGTCCGAAGACTTCAACGCCATGGGCCAGTACATCGGCGACCAGGTCGCCGCCGTCGTGGCGGCCAGCGGGACCTCCGATGACCCCCAGGGCTACGGCCAGACCGTGGCCCGGCGGCTGTTCCCCGACGTCATGCCCTACCTGGTAGGCACGCCCGCGACCTACGGGTTCGCCGCCTTCAACGGCCGGACGCAGGCCGACAACGCACCCGAGGCAATGCTGTCCCTCGTTACCAACACCGCCGTGCCGTCAGGGCTGAAGCCGTCCGTATCCGAGCATCTGCGGGACAGCAACTTCCCCTACGTCGTGCCAGCGTGACCCGCCGCGGATCTCGGACCCATAACGCCATCGCGCACCTGGTCGACGGCGACCGAGCACGGGAGCACCGAAGTCACACATGCGGGTGGAGAACTGAGACAGATCTCTCACAGCCATCTCACAGACTGCAAGGACAGCGCCGGACTCAGGCGCACGGGAAGGACATCCGGTGAACCCTGACCTGCGGCTGCGACTCTGGCGCACTGGCCGGACATATGGCATTGATCTACGGATCGGAAGGCCCACGGCCCCTAGGGATGGCCCTACAACGGCCCTAGTACGCCGAGGACAACAGAGGTAAACGCAGGACACTCCAAGGTGGCCGACAAACGCGCAGCTGGCGTATGCCCAGGTCACAGCGGCAAGGATGCTACCCGAGCCGGAATGCCGACACTCTGACACGGTAGAGGCTTCTAGAACGCGGCCGACCACACGAACAACCTGCCGCGCCGCTGCCGGTCCTCGGTCGCTGACGCTCCCTGCGGTCCGGGTCGGCTTGCCATCGGATAGCTCGGACGCTCGCGGTATGCCGCCGGACGGCGTGCCCGTTGCGTGCCCGATCGGACGGTGAGCCAGGGTGATCCACGGTCACTCACGGACAGACGGGCACGCCGCCTGACCTGCGTCCCGGCTGATCAGCGGTCCCGCACCCGGAGCCTTCCAAGCTGGTCATGCGGGTTCGATTCCCGTCGCCCGCTCCGTGGTTTCTGCGCACGTCAGACGCATGCTCCGCGTTCACGCCTTGATCTCCGCTATGTAATTAGCAACTGTCCGGGCCATTAGCGGGCCATTAGCCTGCTGGCACCAGCACACCGGCCGGACCATTGTCGTCATCGTCGCCCTGCCCTGCTCGGCTTCGACGTGTGCGTCGATGGTGTCGGTGATCACCTTGTCCGCGCCGCGCGCCTCGTGCTCTCGCGGAGATCAGCGCGGCCCGTTCGCTGTCGTGGCCCATGCGTGCCATCAGGTCCTTGATCCCCGCGCCACCGGATGCGGCGAAGGTGTTCCCGGTGTGGCCGAGATCATGAAAGTGCAGTCCCTCGGCGCCGATCGACCGCACCGCGGACGGCCACGCCGACATCTTGTTGAAGTTGCTAGCGGCTCCACGCACCGCCCTGTACCCCGCAGAACACAAGTGCGCCAGGCTCCGGCCCGACGAACTCGGACATGTGCTGTTCCAGAACCGGGATGATCGCCTTGGGAATGCCTACTACCCTTCGCCCGGCCCTCGACTTGGGCGGCCCGAGGATGATCGCCGAACTGTAAGACCGCCGCTGAGTGAACGCCGCGCGTACTCGCACGGTCGCCGCTTGCAGATCGAGGTCACACCGTGACAGCGCAGTGACCTCGCCCCACCGCAGGCTTGCGAAGGTGGCGAGCATCACCATGGCGCGAAACCGCCGATCATGGTTGCAATCGGCGCGGCCATCTTCCGCCATCTTCCACAAGGCTCGCTCAGCATCGGCACGCGTGCCATACACCTCCGGTGAGGTCCGCATCTCGCCGTTCCTGCGGAAGCGCAGCCGGTAGCCACCGCCCGGGAGCTTGCGAATATTGCCGATCGGGCGACGGCCGACTCGCTCAGCCAGCTCGAAGACCTGGGCGACCGTAAGCACCGGCCGTTCGGCGGCGTGCTCCTCGCCAGCGCCACGAACGCGGCAGGGGTTGCGCGGCAGGATCTTGTCCTCTTCTACTGCCGTTGTAAGCACTGCCCGCAGCAGCCGATACGCTTTCGCCGCCATCAAGGCGGCGCCGCTGCGCGGCACCGCATCCGGCGCTCCCCGCGCCGGGCTCAGCCTTGGGAGGCCCGCCCGGCGCGCCCGGCCGCCCATGCCTGGCGTCACTGATCTGTGACTCCCGTTCGCCAAACAGGAGCCTGCTGCATGGCCGTCTTCCTCGCCTCCCAGTGTCCCGCTCGCGGTCACCGCGTCCAGGACGGTCCTCCGGGCCGTCGCATGCGATCGGCTGCGCCGACCCTGGACCCGGTGACCACTCACCTGGGTTTGGCGCCTACGAGGAAGACGGGGGAGAGCAGTGGTCAGCCTCAGGTGAGTGGCCGGGGGGAATCGCACCCCCCGGCTCTCGCAGAACCCGGCGTGAGGGTCTCCCCTCACCGGGCTCCCACAGGCCGACCTGGGGGACGCGCGATGAGATGCCAGTGAGCGAAGAGGGCGGGCTGGCGCTGACGGACAGCTTCCAGCCATGCCCAGGCCCGCTCGGGCCTGCCGCGCAGCCGCTTGTACTTCTGCATGGCCCATCTGACCAGGTACTGGTCGATGCGCAGTGCGATGAGATACAGCCTGGAGCGATAGAAGGCTCCGTAGTAGCCGATCCAGCCTCTGACCTGGGGATTGATCTCCCTGGCGAGGTCGGACAGGTCCGTGTCACTGCGACGGCTGAGGTGCCAGGCCCTGATCTTCTGGCTGACCGCTTTGGTCGCCTTGGTGCTCATGGCAGGGTTGAAGCCAATGAACAGGCTCTGCCTGCCGAGGACCGTGCGTCCCCGGAAGGTGTAGCCGAGGAAATCGAAGCTGACATGCTCCGAGTCTCTGCGGCGCTTCGTGTCTTTGCAGTACACGATCTTCGTCTTGCCGGGGTGCAGTTCGAGACCGGGGGTCCCGAGCCGTCTGGCGATCGCGGCCCGGAGACTTCGGGCCTGCGTCTCGGTGTCGCAGTGGACGACAACATCATCGGCGTACCGTTCGAACGGGCAGCCCGGGTATTCCCGGTCCATCCAGCGGTCGAACGCGTAATGCATGAAAAGGTTAGCCAACAACGGGGAAATCGGTGATCCCTGCGGGGTGCCTTTCTCCCTGGCCACGAGCGTCCCGTCCGGCATCTGCATGGGGGCTTTAAGCCACCGTCCGATGTAGAGCAGGACCCAGCGCAAGCCGGTGTGGTGAGCTACCGCCTTCAAGAGCAGCTCATGGGGAACGCTGTCGAAAAAGGCCCGGATATCAAGATCCAGTACCCAGTCCTGCTTCCAGCAGCGCTTGCGGGTCACGGCCAGCGCGTCCTGGGCGGACCGCCCCGGACGGTACCCGTAACTGTCGGGATGGAAGATCGGCTCAAGCTTTTCCTCCAGCAGCCTGGCGGCTGCGGTCTGGGCGATCCGGTCGGCCACGCTGGGCACTCCCAGAACCCGGACCCCTGCCCCATGATCCTTTGGTATCTCCACCGCCCGCACCGGGCCGGGCATGTAGCTGCCCGCGCTCATCCGGTTCCACAGTTTGTAGAGGCTGTCCCTCTCCTGCTCCTGGAACTGGCTGACGCTGACCGCGTCCACACCCGGCGCTCCGGCATTGTCACGGACTTTCTCCCACGCCTCGAACACAAGGCGCTTCGAAATATCAAACGACTTCACCTTCGGTTCCGGTCTGCCCATCGGCTCCTCCCCCGACAGCGGGGTTGGCCTCAAGTCGACCTGGCCTGCACGGCCCCTTGGCTCCGGCCCCATTACAGGGCCTTCCCAGCTACTGCGGGCCGTTCCGCCCCTGTGCCTCGCGGTACTCTGCCCCTCACGGTGTCTGCCGCTTGGGGTCCTCCCTCTCGCGGCCAGGCAACCGGCATCACCGGCTGGCCGTCGGTATCGAGACGACAGGTTCTCCAGTTCCGCGCCAGCGCCTGCGACGAGCTCACGCCACCTTTACACCGGGCACCGCCAGGGCCACGAGCAGGCAGCTCCCTGGCTGAGGGCCCGCCCGCAGGCGCGCCTTTGTCCCAAGGACGAGTCCCGGTCCTCAGTTTTGATGCCATCTGAATGTCTTTCGATGCGTCAGCAGTGGTTCGCACATGCTCGTCTTCTCGTCGCTCACCTGACCCGGTCTCCGCCGGGCCTTTTCCCGGAACGCTCACCACCCCGGCTCTTAACCGGCGCAGCTTCCGGTGGTTTGGGCTCCCCGCCTGCACGGCGAGCCCGGAGGGCCATACCTCCATCACTGGCACAGCACGGTTTGTGCTGGTGACCTTCTACGTCACCACCACTCTCCTTTCTGGACACACGGACTCCTGACATAGGAGATCGTTTATGCAGTGCCGGGGTGGTTCTTGATCTCGTAGCGCAGGACGAGCTGGGTGCCGGGGTAGCGGGTGGTGGTGGCGTTGAGCTGGTCGCAGAGGCGGGCGATGGCGTGTGTCCTGCGCGGTGCTGAGAGCGGGTCGAGCCGGATCGTCAAGGTGCCGTCGCCGGGGATGATGTCGCCGCTGGCGTTGAGGGCTTCGCGGATCAGGGCATAGGCTTCGTCGCCGGCCCGGGCGTAGTGGCTGTTCAGGGTGCGGGCCAGGATGGTCTCGGCGTTGTATGCGGCCATCCGGATGGCGTGGGTGATCAGCTTGGTCTCGGTGTCCAGGCGGACCATGTCCGGGTTGTGCTGGCTGAGCGGGATCTTGGCGGGGACGGCTTTCGCTTCGTCCTGGGCGGTCTGGAGCTTGCGGCGGGCGGCATCGACCGGGGCGTCCAGCCTGGCGATCATCGCGTTGGTGATCACCGCGGTGGTGCCGGGGGCGGGGCTGCGCAGCGCGTCCAGCTCGCGTGCCCGGGCGGTCCCGGCGTCGGCGAGGGCTTTCCTGGCGGTCTTGACGGCGGCTGCCGCGGTCTTCTTCGCCGGGTTCGGCACCTTGCGGTCCGGGTCGTCGGGGGCGGCGGCGTAGGAGTCGAGGGCGTCGAGGGCGAAGTGGGCGCGGGCGTAGCGGAAGTAGTTCTCCTCCCGCCACCGGCCGGTCATCTTCCAGACCACGCCGGCGGCGGGCAGCGCGGCGGTGTCGCGGCTGGTCAGGATGTGGATCTGGCGGCCCTTGTCGCGGCGGGTGACCTGCCGCAGGTCCAGGGTCTCGCCTTTGTGCTCGCCGCTGGTGACGGGCAGTTCGATGCGGGTGCCGGCGAGGTCGTAGCTGCGCTGGCGGCCGTCGTCGCCGGTGTGCGTCACGACAGCGAACTTGTCGTCATCGACGTCGGGGATGGTCTTGCCGGGCTGTTCCTTGCGGTAGGTGAGCAGGTCGAATCCGGCGGCGATGACGTGCGCGAACAGGTCCGGGGACCAGCCGCCGCGGTCGAAGCACAGCAGCGGTCTCGCGCCGTCCCCGCAGATGCCGCGCAGGTCCGGGAGCAGTTTCCTGATCTGGGCGGCGAGGGAGTCCGACGGCTCGGCCATCACGACCAGCAGCGGGTCGCCGCGGCCGTCGGTGACCCAGGTTTCCTCGGTCGCCGGGCCGGGGTGCCTGAGCCGGGCGACGTGCATCTTCTGCACGTCACGGGTGCCGAAATAGGCGCGGGTGTGCCCGTCGATATAGATGCAGCCCCAGCTCGTCCGGGCGTGCCTGCGCGTGGTGGCGGGCGATCGCGAGCTGCCAGTCCGCGGCCTTGCCGGCGGCGGCGAGGCCGGCGAGCTTGCGGCGGATCGTCCTGGCCTCCGGCGCGCGGTCCAGGCCCAGCACCCGGCCCAGCGCGGCCGGCGGGACCCGGGTGGCGCCCTCGGCGCGCGGCTCGCGCAGCAGCGCCAGGAACACCAGCAGCACCAGCATCGTCTCCAGGCCGTAAAACCCGTTCCTGAGCCGGCCGTACGTGCTGCGGGCCGTTTCCAGCAGCCCGGTGCCGGCCAGCGCGGGCAGCGCCAGCAGCAGCCCGGCCAGCGGATACCGCGCCCCCGCCGTGAACACCGGCACGGCACCCTCCCCGAGCAGCCCGAACCGGGCCAGCACCCGCTCGCCGTCCCGCGGCACCGGGCCCGGCAGCACCGGCAGCTCATCCTGCGTCCAGGCGGCCTCCCCGCTGGCCGCGGCGCCGCTGACGCCGGCGGTGCTCCCGCCAGCCGTGCCGTCCGCCGCATCCGCCGCGCCCGGAGCAGGCCCCCGGGCCGGGATGCGGCCCAGCGCGGTACGGACCGCGAACGTCGACACCCCGGCCGCGGCGGCGATCGCGGCCTGGGACTTCCCCTGCGCGGCCAGCCCCCCGATCAGCTGCGTCAGCTCCGGCGTCAGCTTCGACGGCCCCTTCGGCCCCCGCTTGCCCGCCGCCAGCCCCGCCAGCCCGTCGCGCCGGTACCCGTCCAGCCACCGCCACAGCGTCACCACGCCGATCCCGAACGCGTCTGCGATCTGCTGCTGCGTCGCCGCCTTCAGCTCCGCCAGCTGCGTCGCCGCCAGCCGGCGCCCCGCCTCGTCCGCGCCGTCCCAGCAGAATGTCATCAGGCCGTGCACCCACACTGCGCCCCCGCCATCAGGGAACGACTCCAGCCCGACCCCGCGCGTCACCTCGGCCGCCCCGTCCGGGATCCACGGAAGGGGCAGCTGCGACAGCCTGCCCGCCATCTCCGCCTCCCGGAACCAGCCTCCGATACTCCGTAAATAATATCGCGAAAGTCGGCCAGGAACCCCGGAAATACAGCAAGAACGAGAAGAAACTCCAGGTCAGATTGCCTGTAACACGCGGTATGCAGATCGCTATGTCAGGAGTCCGTGTGTCCTGAAAGGAACGTGATGACGATGTAGAAGTCGCCAGCACAGACCGTGCTGTGCCAGTGATGGAGGATGGCCCTCCGGGCTCGCCGTGCAGGCGGAGAGTCCAAACCACCGCAAGCTGCGTCGGTCAAGAGCCGAGGTGGTGAGCGTTGCGGAAAAGGCCCGGCAGGACCGGGTCAGGTGAGCGACGAGAAGACGAACATGTGTGAACCACTGCTGACGCATCGAAAGACATCAAGACGACGCCGAAACCGGGGATCGGGACTCGTCCTCGGGACAAAGGCGAGCGGGGAAACCTCCTCGTCCTCAGTCAGGGAGCTGCCTGCGTGTGGCCCTGATGGCGTCCGGTGTAAAGGTGGCGTGAGCTCGTCGCAGGCGCTGGCATGGAACAGGAGAACCTGTCGCCTCGGAACCGTCGGTCAGTCGAAATGGGTGAAGTCGGCCCCCTGGCTGCGAGAGGGAGGACCCCAAGCGGCAGACACCGCGAGGGGCAGAGTACCGCGAGGCACAGGGGCGGGACGGCCCGTATGAGCGATGAAGACCCTGTAATGGGGTCCGAGCAAAGGGGCCGTGCAGGCCAGATCGACCGGAGGTCAACCCCGCTGGGGGAGGAGCCGACGGAGGGATCGAAACCGAAGGCGAAGTCGTTTGAGATTCGAAAGCGCCTCGTCTACGAGGCGTGGATGAAGGTCCAGGCGAACGACGGAGCGCCGGGCGTGGATGCCGTCAGCACCAAGGAGTTCGCAGCCGGCGAGAGGAACAATCTCTACAAGCTGTGGAACCGCATGGCTTCGGGAAGCTACTTCCCTGGGCCGGTGCGGGCGGTCGAGATACCGAAGGATCATGGGTTGGGGACGAGGGTGCTCGGGGTGCCGAACACGGCCGATCGAATCGCCCAGACCGCAGCAGCGATGCTGCTGGAAGAGAAGCTGGAGCCGATCTTCCACCAAGACAGTTACGGCTACCGTCCTGGCCGAAAGGCCCAGGATGCACTGGCGGTGACTCGACGGCGCTGTTGGAAGCAGGACTGGATACTTGATTTGGACGTCCGGGCCTTCTTCGACAGCGTTCCCCACGATCTGCTACTCAAAGCGGTCGCTCACCACACCGGCGAGCGCTGGGTCCTGCTGTACATCGAGCGGTGGCTGAAAGCCCCCATGCAGATGCCCGACGGGACCCTGGTGGCACGAGAGAAGGGGACCCCACAGGGTTCCCCGATCTCCCCGCTACTCGCTAACCTCTTCATGCACTACGCGTTCGACAAATGGATGGACCGGGAGTTCCCGGGTTGTCCCTTCGAACGCTACGCGGATGACGCGGTCATCCACTGCGACACCGAGGCACAGGCCCGACATCTGTGGGCCGCTCTCGCTGAGCGCCTCGGGTCCGTCGGGCTCGAGCTGCATCCCGTGAAGACCAAGGTCGTGTACTGCAAAGACACGACACGCCGAAAAGAGGCGGAGCACACCAGCTTCGACTTCCTCGGCTACACCTTCCGGGGCCGGGTCGTTCGGGGACGGAGAGGCTTCTTCGTGGGCTTCAACCCGGCCATGAGCGACAAGGCGATGAAGGCGAAGGGCAAGCAGATCCGGGACTGGCACCTCAACCGTCGCAGTGGAGCGGACCTGTCCGACCTCGCCGAGGAGATCAATCCCCAGGTGCGAGGCTGGGTCAACTACTACGGGGCGTTCTACCGTTCCCGGTTGCATCGCATTGCAGAGCGCATCGACGAGCACATCGTCCGGTGGGCGATGCAGAAGTTCAAACGACTGCGGGGGAGGCCTTTGCGGGCTTGGGCTTGGCTGGCGGCTGTTCGGCAGCGTCAGCCCCGCCTCTTCGCCCACTGGGCCCTCATCGCACGTGCCTCAGGTCGGCCTGTGGGAGCCCGGTGAGGGGAGACCCTCACGCCGGGTTCTGCGAGAGCCGGGGGGTGCGACTCCCCCCGGCCACTCACCTGGGGTCAAGAGTCGGCGTAGCCGATCGCGTCAGCGACGCCGCCAGGCGCTCTTGACGCTCCGGGAGCCAGCGGGACAATCGCATCGAGGAGGACGCCCTCTTCCCTGGCGTGGTGGGTCTTTCCTCTCGTCGTCTGGGGTGCTCGCTCTCGGCGCGGCCAGCGCGGCGGCACGCGGAGCGGGCCGCCCTTGACGGCGTAGAGAAAGTTGTTACGGATCGATCAAGCCGATCGAGCCGACATCACATAGCCGCGCTCTGGTCCGCAAGTATGATTACTAGCTAAATATATGATTAATATCTGGGCGGCAAAGACAATTTCGCCGCCGACCGCCAGCAGGCCGGAAAACTGCTGTCGGTCTACCCCCGCGCCGCCGAACTGGCCCGCGAAAGCCGCCAATTCCAGCGCCGCGCCCTCACCTACGTGGCGGGCACCGGCATCCGGCAGTTCCTCGACCTCGGCTGCGGCCTGCCCACCGCGCCCAGCACCCACGAAACCGCCCACGCCACGCAGCCCGGCGCGGCCGTGGTCTACACCGACAACGACGAACAGGTCATGTCGCACGCGCACAACATCCTGGCCCGCGCACCCGGCGTCCTGGCCGCCGCCGGAGACGTGGAACACCCCGAAGAGATCCTGCACGACTGGCGGATCCGGGAAGTGATCGATTTCCGGCAGCCGATATGCCTGGTGCTGACCATGAGCCTGCACTTTTTCAGCGCGGAAACCGCCCGGGCGATTACCGGCCGCCTCATCGGCGGTATCCCGGGCGTTACCTCATCACCTCGGTGGGCACCTGGACGGGGGGACCGGGCGGCAGTTCACCGAGATATACGACGCGGGGGACCTGCATCGCCACTCCCGCGCCGATGTGGCGGGCTTCCTGCACGGCCTGGAGTTGATCACCCCCGGCATCACCGAAGCGCGCGCCTGGCACACCCCAAGGTTCATCCCGTCCTATACCCGCCGCGGCCACATCCGGGCCGCCGTCGCCCGCAAACCAGCACCGGCAGATCCGGGCCGGCCATGACCAGCCAGCCCGCCGTCACCCTGGAAACGGTCACTTTCCACTGGGGCGACGCCTACCTGATCAGATGCACCCGCGACCGGCGGGTCGCGCTGCGCCGCGACCGCCAGCGGTTCGTCACCGCCGGCACCCTGGCCGGGCTGGAGACCGCGATCGAAGCCGACTACCGGGACAACCCGGTCCCGCGCGACTTCGACCCGCCCGGGGCAGCAGACTACCTCAGTCCCGCCCGCGACGACCCCGCCCCGGACGCCCGCACGCCAGCCGGACGACAGCCACCCCCGGCACCAGCCCCCGGCAGCCCCGCGAACGCGGCCGGGGTCCCCACCTGGTTCATGCCCCACCCCATCCAGATCACCTGCCAGCACTGCGGCCACACCCTCACCTGCGACGCATCATCACAGGCAGCACGCGACAAAACCTGCGGCCCGTGCGCTTATCCCTTCCCCGATCACCCCAGTGGGCCAGCCGCATAAGGGCCCCCGGCCCGCGCCGCGCATGGCATGCAGCGAAGGCAGACCCCCGCGACGGGACTGCCGCCCCGCACCACGCGGCCACCCATGCAGGCCCCCCCGTGCGGGGTGGTGTTAATCGGCCACGATGGTGCCAACGTCGATGCCCTAACGACAACGGAGGTCCCATCGTGGCCGGGCCGGGGCGCTGGCGGCAGTAACGCTCCGCCTGCTCCGGCTACGTCGCCTGCTCCGCCCACTCCGGCCACTCTGGCCACGTCGCCATCCGCGGGACCTTCTCCGGTCTGCGACTTGCGTCGTGAACACTATCGATATATCTTTGACGTAGCTAGACAGTAATGGGGCTATCTAGATGCTCCACAGGCATGACGGAACAGCCCCCGCGTCTGGCGCAGACAAAGAACATCGAAGGAGTACACGCAATGCATGAAGAAGAGTGGGCCCGCAGGGGCGGGCACCGGGGTCGCGGACGCGGCCCCAGGCGCGGCGGCTGGGGTGGCCCTCCGCCGGAGGTCATGATGAGGGGCGGCCCGTTCGGCGGCCCGAGGTTCGCGCGCGGGCCGCGGGTGCGCCGGGGTGACGTCCGGGCCGCGGCGCTGTCGCTGCTGGCCGAGGGGCCACGGAACGGCTACCAGATTATTCAGGAGATCAGCGAGCGCACCGACGGCGTTTGGCGCCCGAGTCCCGGTTCGGTGTACCCGGCGCTCCAGCAGCTGGAGGACGAGGGCCTGATCCGCGCCGAGACCGGCGAGAGCGGCCGTAAGGCGTTCGGGCTGACCGACGAGGGCCGGGCGTACGCCGAGGCGCACGCCGACGAGCTCAGCGCGTCGTGGGACGCGGTGACCGGCAGCGTAGACGACGCGGAAGTCGAGCTGCGCGGGCTGGTCCGCCAGGTCATCATGGCCGTGACCCAGGTGGGGCAGGCTGGTTCCGCGGCGCAGGTGAAGGAGGCCGGCAAGGTCCTCACCGACACCCGCCGCTCCCTGTACCGGATCCTCGCCGCCGATGACGCGGCCGAAGCAGGCAGCTCGCAGCAGTGAGGCCCAGCGGCAGGGCACGGCCGGCGCGCCGCTCGGCTCAGCTGAGGAATGGCCGCGGCCAGGATCCGGGCGCCGCGGTCCGCACCCGCACCGGGTGCGGACCGCGGCCACGCCGATAGCCTCGGAGCAGGCCCGCAGGCCCGGGCCCAGGCCCAGGCTCGGAGGCCCAGGCCCAGTGGCCAACGCGAGGCCCAGCGGCCACGCCGTTAGGCTCAGATGAGAGTCCGCAGAGGAAGGCGCAGCACGTGGCGGTACAGACCGGCGCGGAAGCCGAGGGCCCCGCGCAGACCAGCGGCCCGGTGCAGGCCAGCGGCCCCGCGCAGGCCAGCCCGGCCCAGCCGGGCCACGGCCGGGGCACCGCGATATCGGTCAGCGAGCTGGCCAAGCGGTACGGCGACATCGAGGCCGTCCGGGGCATCGACTTCGAGGTCGCGCGCGGCGAGACGTTCGGCTTCCTCGGGCCGAACGGGGCCGGCAAGTCGACCACGATCAGCATCCTGTGCACCCTGATCAAGCCGACCTCCGGGAAGGCCATGGTGGCCGGGCATGACGTGGTCACCGAGCGGGACACGGTGCGCCGCAACATCGGCCTGGTGTTCCAGGACACCACGCTCGACAGTTACCTGACCGCCGAGCAGAACCTGCGCTTCCACGCCGACCTGTACGGCGTGCCCAAGGCCGCGGTCGGGCCCCGGATGCGCCAGGTGCTGGAGATGGTGGGCCTGTGGGACCGGCGGGAAAGCCTGGTCCGGACGTATTCCGGCGGGATGCAGCGGCGGCTCGAGATCGCACGCGGCCTGCTGCACGCGCCGCACGTGCTGTTCCTGGACGAGCCGACCGTCGGCCTCGACCCGCAGACCCGCTCGTCGATCTGGCGGTACATCAACGAGCTGAAGCAGCGCGAGGACATCACCATCTTCCTGACCACGCACTACATGGACGAGGCGGAGCACTGCGACCGGATCGCGATCATCGACCACGGCAAGATCGTGGCGATCGACACGCCCGAGGCGCTCAAGGCCAGCGTCGGCAAGGACCGGGTGCAGATCAGCACCGCGGACGACCGGGCGGCGGTCGCCGAACTGGCCGAACGGTTCGGTATCGAGGCCGCCATGCACGAGGGGCTGGTCACCTTCTCGGTGGAATCGGGGGAGGAATTCGTGCCGCGGCTGTTCGCCGAGCTGGACGTGGCCATCCGCTCGGTGAGCGTGGCCCGCCCCAGCCTCGATGACGTGTTCATGTCCTACACCGGCCGTACGATCCGCGACACCGAGGCGACCGGCGCGGATGCCATGCGGGCCATGGCGCAGCGCTTCGGCAGGAGGCGATAACAGATGGCGACCCCCACCACCACCGAAGCGGCGGCCTCACCCGGATCTCAGGGCGCGCCGGCCGGGTCGGCCCTCACCGAGGCGATCAGGGTGGCCGTGCCCGAGCGCGGGCTGCGGCAGGATCTGCGCGCCACCGGGATCGTCTGGCGCCGGGAGCTGATCAGGTTCCGCACCGACCGGCTGCGCGCGGTCACGGCCCTGATCCAGCCGGTGCTCTTCCTGTTCATCCTCGGGACGGGCCTGGGCTCGCTCGCCGGGCGCGGACTGCCGCCGGGGATCAACTTCCGGACCTTCATCTACCCGGGCGTCGTCGCCATGGGCGTGCTGTTCACCGCGATCTTCTCGGCGGGCTCGATCGTCTGGGACCGCGAGTTCGGCTTCCTCCGCGAGATGCTGGTGGCGCCGGTGAACCGGGGCGCGATCGTGCTCGGCAAGTGCCTGGGCGGCGCGACCGTGGCCACCTTCCAGGGCATTATCGTGCTCGCCCTGGCCGGGCTGGCCGGCGTGCCGTACAACCCGGTCCTGATCATCACGCTGATCGGCGAACTGCTGCTGCTGAGCTTCACGCTGACCGCGTTCGGCGTGATGATGGCGGCCCGGATCAAGCAGTTCCAGGCCTTCATGGCGCTGACCCAGATGCTGGTCCTGCCGCTGTTCTTCCTGTCCGGCGCGCTCTACCCGCTGAACGGCCTGCCCGCCTGGCTCACGGTGCTGACCCGCATCGACCCGCTGACCTACATCGTCGACCCGATGCGCCGCGCGGTCTTCAGCCACCTGAACATCAGCCCCGCCGCCCTGAGCGCCCTTGCTCCCGGGGTCTCCTGGGGCCGCTGGATCGTCCCGCTGGGCCTGTCGCTGGGGATCGTCGCCCTCATGGGGGTGACCATGGTCGGCATCGCGATCGCCGAGTTCAACAAGACGGAGTGATTTCCCCCCGCCGCCCACGGCCAGCCCCAGGCCACCCACGGCCACCTCCAGGCCACCCACGGCCAGCCCCCAGGCCACCCACGGCCAGCCCCCAGGCCACCCACGGCCAGCCCCCAGGCCACCGCCGAGCAACCAGTCAGACGAGAAGGCCGCCCCAGGGGGTCCGGGGGGTCGCCCCCCGGGCAAATACTGCGAGCCACCGGCGAGGGGATCGAAGACCCCCGAGCATGGGGCGACGCCGGGTGGCTACGGGGGCAAACCACCCGGCGTCGCATTCATCGGCGTTCCGACGGGGGCCCGGAACGCCGGTAGAGGTGCTCCGACGGGGGACCAGAGCACCGATATGAATGCTACACGGAAACCCCCCCGTACGTGTCAAGACCCAATTACGAGTGCATCTCGGGAGAAGTGTCGGCCGTTCACCGATGCCGCCCGTTTAACGCCGCGCAGACGGGTCGCCAACGCCGTGCTGTCCCGGACCTGCCCCGGTCTGACCAGGCGGAATGCGCCGTTCTGGCAGGTTTGGCCGATACTCCAGGAATCCGCGAACGTTGTCAGGCTCGCGCCCCCCGTTGGCGAAAACGACCGCCACATACGGGATGAAAATCGCGAAAACGGCCGGTATCGCCGCGACCCAGCCGAAGTGGTTGAGGAACAAGAGGATCGTGATACCAAAGCAGATCGCGCGGAAGGACATCATGATCAGGTACCGGCGCTGCCGGTAGGCGATGTCCTCCGACAGTGGGCGCCGGGCCTGCGTCACCGTGTGCACGTTCCGGTTGCGGTCCCGGCCTGCGATCCTCATCTCTCCACGGTATCCCCGCCCCCCGCGCGCGGGCATATCCGGGCGGCGGCGCCCGCTGCGCTGTGAGCGAAGCCGCCGGCGGCCGGTGTCGGAAGGTGCTAGGAAAGCCGGTCCCCGCCGTGCCAGCCCCGCCGTGCCGGGCCGTGCCAGCCCGTGCCGGGCCGCGCCGGCCCGGGACGGCGGGGGTGCTAGCTGGCCTGGCTCACCGAGGACATGTTGAAGCCCTCGACCCGCACCGGCGGCATCGCCACCCGGCTGAAGTAGTCGCCCCACTCGCGCGGCAGCGCCGGGACGGACGCGCCCACCTCGGCCAGCCGGCTCAGCATCCCGACCGGGCTCTCGTTGAACCGGAAGTTGTTCACCGCCCCGGTGACCTCGCCGTTTTCGACCAGATAGACCCCGTCCCGGGTCAGCCCGGTGAGCAGCAGCGTCTGCGGGTCGACCTCCCGGATGTACCACAGGCAGGTGAGCAGGAGCCCCCGCCCGGTGCGCGCGATCATCTCCGCCAGCCCGGGAGCGGCGGGGTCGTCGGTCTCGAAGATGAGGTTGCCGATCGCGGGCGTCACCGGCAGCCCGGACAGCCGGGCCGAATACCGGGTCTGCGTGAGCGCGGCCAGCTCGCCGCGGCGGATCCAGTCCGTCGGCGCCAGCGGCAGGCCGTTGTCGAACACCGAGGAGTCGCGGCCGGAGGCGTGCGCGATCACGAACGGCGCGCACGCCAGGCCGGGGAACGACGGATCACTGCGCAGCGTCACGGGCAGGCCGGTGAGCGACTGCCCGACCCGGGTGCCGCCGCCGGGCTTGCTGAACACGGTCCGGCCGTCCAGCGCGTCCTTGGCCCCGGCCGACCAGTACAGGTAGGTGAGCAGGTCCGCGGTGGCCGTGGGCGGCAGCAGCGTCTCGTACCGCCCGGCCGGCAGGTCGACCCGCCGCCGAGCCCACTCCAGCCGCTCGGCCAGGCCCCGGTCCAGGGCGGCCACGTCCATGCCGGCGAAGTCCCGGGTGGCCTCGCCCGCCCACGCCGACCGGGTCAGATCGTCCGACTTCGCGTTGACCTCGACCTTCCCCGTCGGCTGGTCGTGCCGCAGCCGCAGGCCGGCCGACGTGCCGAGGAACGTCGAGGTGAGCTCGTGCTCGGCGTACCCGTACAGCTTCCGGCCGCCGGCGGCCGCGGCGCGCAGCGTGTCGCCGAGCTGCCCGGCGAACCCCCCCAGCACGCCGATGCCGGTACTCTCCGGCGGATCGTCCCACCCGGGCCCGCCGGAAACATTCATGCCGAACGGACCTGAGCCGGACTCCTCCACCAGCGGGCCCGCGTCCTCGGCGAGGGAACCTTCGGCGGCTTCCTTCTCGGCCGCGCGGACGACGGTCTCCACCTCGTGGTCGCGGACCCCGGACCGGGAGACCACACCGGCCGCGGCGCCGCCCGCGCGCCGGTCGATGGCGATCACGGTGAGCCGGCGGGACCGCGCCACGCCGTTGGTGGTGAGCGTGTTCCCGGCCCAGCGCAAGTTCGCCGTGGAGGTCTCGTCGGCGATGACCACGCAGTCGTCGCACGTCGCGACGGAAAGGGCCTGCTCGACGATGTCCTGCGGTCGCTGCCTCATGCCGCTTCCTCCGCCGTGTTGAGTATCCGGATGCCGCGCATGAGTACCGACGGGGCGCCGTGGCTGACCGGGGCCACCTGCCCGGGCTGGCCCTTGCCGCAGTTGAAGGCGCCGCCCAGGACGTAGGTCTGCGGGCCGCCGACCGCCTCCATGGCGTTCCAGAAGTCGGTGGTGGTGGCCTGGTAGGCGACGTCCCGGAGCTGGCCGGCCAGCCGGCCGCCGGTGATCTTGTAGAACCGCTGCCCGGTGAACTGGAAGTTGTACCGCTGCATGTCGATCGACCAGCTCTTGTCGCCGGCGATGAAGATCCCGTCCTCGACCCCGCCGATCAGCTCGCTGGTCGAGGGGCCGCCCTCGGCGGGCTGCAGGGAAACGTTGGCCATCCGCTGCAGCGGCATGTGCCCCGGCGAATCGGCGAACGCGCAGCCGTTGGACCGGCCCAGGCCGACCAATGCGGCCATCCGGCGGTCGAGCTGGTACCCGGACAGCACGCCGCCGGTGATCAGGTCCCAGGACTGGCCGGCCACGCCCTCGTCGTCGTACCCCACGGTGGCCAGGCCGTGCTCGGCGGTCCGGTCGCCGGTGACGCGCATGTGCGGCGACCCGTACTGCAGGGTGCCGAGCTTGTCCGGGGTGGCGAACGAGGTCCCGGCGTAGGCGGCCTCGTAGCCGAGGGCGCGGTCCAGTTCGGTGGCGTGCCCGATCGACTCGTGGATGGTGAGCCAGAGGTTGGACGGGTCGATCACCAGGTCGTAGCGGCCGGGCCGGACCGTCGGCGCGGCCAGCTTCTCCGCCAGCAGCACGGGGATCTGCTCCAGCTCGGTCTGAAAGTCCCACCCGGTGCCGTTCAGGTATTCATAACCGCGCCCGGCCGGGGGCGCCAGCGTGCGCATGGTCTCGAACCGGCCGTCCTTCTGCACCGCCACGGCGGTCAGCGTGGGGTGCAGCCGGACCCGCTGCTGGGTCGCGGTCGTGGCGCCGTCGGCGTAGAACTTGCACTCCTTGACCTGCAGCAGGTGCGCGTCCACGTGGTCGACGCCGTCCCGGGCCAGCAGGCGCCTGCTCCAGTCCGCCAGCAGCGCCGCCTTGTCGGCCGCGCTGACGTCGAACGGGTCGACGTCATAGGCCGATACCCAGGTGACGTCGCCGTGGGCGGGCTCGGGGGCCAGCTCGATCCGTTCGGTATTCATGGCCGCCGCGACCCTGGCCACCTCGACGGCCTCGCGGGCCGCCTGCGCCGCCGCGTCGGGGGTGAGGTCGACGGCCGCGGCGAAACCCCAGGTGCCGTTGACGACGACGCGGACGGCCAGGCCGATGTCGCCGGCGTCGAACAGCGTTTCGAGGTTGCCGTCGGACAGCCCGATCTGCTGGCTGCGGATCTGCTCGGCGCGGAAGTCCGCGTGCCCGGCGCCCAGGTCGGCCGCCTGCTGCATCGCCGCGTCGGCCAGCGCCCGCAGCGGGAGCGTGGTGAACTGGGGATCTATGTCGTGCTGGCCACCATGAGTCACGCCAGCAACCTATCGCACGGCCCCGTCCGGCCCCGACAGCGTTTTCCGTGCGGGACCGGGTGCGGACGGGGGCGGGCCGGGACCGGTACGCTCACCACGATTGCCTGCTCGCTCGACGTGGAGGTGGACGGCAGATGGGACGCAGCGTCCTGGTGACGGGGGGCAACCGGGGGATAGGGCTGGCGATCGCCCGCCGGCTCGCCGCCGACGGGGACACCGTCACGATCACCTCACGGTCCGGGGAGGCCGCCGACGGCCTGCCGGTGGTGCGCTGCGACGTGCAGGATGCGGCGTCGGTGGACGCGGCGTTCCGCGAGGTCGAGGCCGGCCCGGGACCGGTGGAGGTCCTCGTGGCCAACGCCGGCATCAACCACGACCAGCTCCTGGCGCTGATGAGCGAGGACGACTTCACCAGCGTGCTGGACACCAACCTGACCGGGGCCTACCGGGTCGCGAAGCGGGCGGTGCGTGGCATGGTCCGCGCCCGCCGGGGCCGCCTCATCTTCATCTCCTCCGTGGTGGGCCTGTACGGCTCGCCGGGCCAGGCCAACTACGCGGCGTCCAAGGCCGGGCTGATCGGCTTCGCCCGCTCGCTGGCCCGGGAGCTGGGCTCACGCGGCATCACCGCCAACGTGGTCGCCCCCGGCTTCGTGGAGAGCGACATGACGGCGGCCCTGTCCGAGGACCGGAAGACGGCCATCCTGGGGGCGGTCCCGCTGGGCCGGTACGCCGCCCCGCACGAGGTGGCCGGGGTGGTGTCGTTCCTGGCCGGGGACGACGCGGCCTACATCACCGGGGCGGTCATCCCGGTGGACGGCGGCCTCGGCATGGGGCACTGAGACCGCCGGCCCGCACCGTCGTAGCCCCGTACAGTCGTAGCAGAGCCAGAACCGTAGGGAGCGTCATGGGAATCCTGGCCGGGAAGCGCATTCTGGTCACCGGCGTGCTGACCGACTCCTCGATCGCGTTCCACGTGGCCAAGGTGGCGCAGCAGGAGGGCGCGACCGTCGTGCTGACCGGGTACGGGCGCCTCAGCCTGGTCGAGCGGATCGCCAAGCGGCTGCCGGACCCGCCGCCGGTGCTCGAACTCGACGTGACCGACCCTGCCCAGCTCGACTCGCTGGCCGGACGGCTCAGCGGGCACGTCGACCGGCTGGACGGGGTGGTGCACGCGGTCGCGTTCGCCCCGCAGGAGGCGATGGGCGGCAACTTCCTGAACACCACCTGGGAGGACGTGGCGACCGCGGTACAGGTCTCGGCGTTCTCGCTGAAGTCCCTGGCCATGGCGGCGCTGCCGCTGATGACCGGCGGCGGCGCGATCGTCGGCCTCGACTTCGACGCCAGCGTCGCCTGGCCCGGCTACGACTGGATGGGCGTGGCCAAGGCCGGGCTGGAGTCGTGCGCCCGGTACCTGGCCCGCGACCTGGGCGGCAGGGGGATCCGGGTGAACCTGGTCTCCGCGGGGCCGCTGCGCACGATGGCGGCCAGGAGCATCCCCGGCTTCGACCGGTTCGAGGGGATGTGGGCGGAGCGGGCGCCGCTCGGCTGGGACATCACCGATCCGGGGCCCGCCGCCCGCGCGTGCGTGGCGCTGCTGTCCGACTGGTTCCCCGCCACCACCGCCGAAATCGTCCACGTAGACGGCGGCACCCACGCCATCGGCGGTTAGCCGTGCTGGCCCGGGGGGACGACCCCCGGAACCCCCCGCTGCGCTTCGCGCCCCGCTGACTTGCGGATACGGCAAAGGCCGCCTTCGCCGGTTGGAAGGCGGCCTTTGATCGCCGGGCCGGCGCTGTTAAGTCACGTGGGCTCACTGAGCTTGACCCGCTCAGTGAATGCTCGCCACTCGTCCGGGGTGAAGATCAGCTTGGGTCCGTCAGGGTTTTTGGAGTCTCGCAGGGCGTGGCCGCCGCCGGGCATGCCGGCTATCTCCACGCAGTCGCCTCCGGTGCCGTTGCGTGCTGCGGGCCGTGCCGTCCCCCGGCACGTTACGATGACACCGTGAGCGCCCAGCCTGCCGAGCGCGAGGACCCGCTCGACCCGCAGCGGATCCTGGACCAGCTGCCCGCGGACGAGCGCGGGTTCTTCCTGGACCAGTACCGGGAGGCGGTGGACAATGCCCGTGACCCGGCCAGCTGGAAGCAACTGCGGCGCGTCCTGCAGCTATGGAGATCTCATGCCGACGCTGCCAGAGACCCCGGCTACCGGGAGGCGCTGGACGCCGCTCGCGGCCCGGTCAGCGGTGGCATGCCGCTGAAGGACGCCGTCCGCATGTACCGCCCGGCCTCGTGAGCTGGCGGCCGTGGCTGGAAGATCGCGCCCTGCGCCAGATGCAGGGTCTGCCGTCCGAGGCTATCGACATGCTGGTCCGGACGTTAGCCCGGATCTGCGACGATCCGTATGACCCGGTGTTCAGCGCGCCCGTGCCGCCCGTGCCGGGCAGGCGTGTCGCTGACCTGGGCGACTTCGCTTTCATCGAGTTTATCGCCGATGAGGAGAAGGGACTGGTCCGCGTTTACCACCGAACACGGCTATTGCGCTGTGGTCGTGAGGGTTATTTGGTTCAAGGACCAGGACGGCCACGTCTGTAATGCCGGGCGGCCTGTGTCGGTCTGCTTCCCGGATCGCCTCAGCGTGGAATGTCTCCCCGGAAACCTGGACTTCGGCATTACCGGGAAGCCATACGGGCTCAGGGCCGGACGGTAGCACGGACAATGAATACCCCCCTTAGATGAGCCAGCGCTCCTTCGTGCATAGCTATACGAACGGAGGTTATAGCCATTCTGGCAGGTACATGCGGCGATTTGCGCAGACGTGCGGCCTTGGTGGGCCCGCCACCTCCCTTTTGCTGCTATTTCCGTGCCCGGCCTGCTGCGGCCGGGATCGGGTGCCGCAGGGTTAGACAGTGCCCGTTAGGGCGCCATTCCGGTTTTGTCCGGATGCCTGGCTGGAAGCGGCGGGGGGGTTGTGCGGCCACGTCGCCTTCGCGGCGGTCCCCGCACCGGTCCCCGCGCCCGGCAACGGCAAGGCCGTGGGCATTGACCGGGGCGTGGCGGTATCGGCCGCCCTGTCCACCGGTGAGCTGCTGCGCGTTCCCGGGCTGGGCGGCGCGGACCGCACCCGGATGCTGCGCCTGCAGCGGAAGCTCGCCCGCGCCCGGCGCGGCTCGAACCGCCGCAGGCAGGTGAGGCACGCGATCGCCCGGCTGACGGCCCGCCAGAGGGACAGGTTGCGGGCACGTGGACCCGCGGTCGCGCCAGAGCCAAGCGCGCTTTGCGTGCACTGCCTGCAACTTCGCCGGCAACGCTGACGTGAACGCGGCCAGGAACATCGCGGCCAGGAACATCGCGGCGGGGCACGCCGTGACTGCGCGGGGAGGCGACGGGGCAGCCCGGCCCGTGAACCGCGAACCTCAACTGCTGCTCCAATCGGCGCAGTAGCTGGAATCCCCCGCCTCCAGGCGGGGGAGGATGTCAACCATCGCTCAACAAGGCGGCGAGCCTTGTTTCCCTGGGGCGCTCGCCGATGGTGCGGACCGCCCGGGCCAGCGCCGGGCCCGCGCCGTGCACCACGGACAGGTGCTGCTGGGCCCGGGTCAGGGCGGTGTAGACGAGCGGGCGGGACAGCATCCCGGACGCCTCGGCGGGGAAGACCGCGACCACGGCCGGCCACTCCGAGCCCTGGGCCCGGTGCACGGTCAGCGCCCAGCCGTGCCGCAGGTCCGAGAGGAGCTTGAACGGGACCGTGACCGGCACGCCGCTGAACGACACGGTGAGGCCGTCGCTGCCGCTGCCGGTGACCGTGCCGACCTCGCCGTTGGCGAACCCCTCGTCGGCGTGGTTGGCGATGGCCACCACCCGGTCGCCCGGGTCGAAGCCCCGGTGTGCGCCCGGCCCGGGATTGAGCTTGGCCTTGAGCGCCCGGTTCAGCTCAATCGTCCCGGCCGGGCCCTTGTGCACCGGCGTCACCACCTGAACGTCCTCGGCGGCGATGCCCAGCGCCCGCGGGATGGAGTCGGTGACGAGCTGGACCACCCGGTGCGCGGCTTCCGCGCTGCCGCGCGCGGTCACGATCACGACCTCCCGCTCGGGTGAGTCCACCGCCGGCAGGTCGCCGCCCCGGACCGCGGTGGCCAGCTTGGCGATGGTCCCGCCGTCACGCTGCCGGTAGAGGGTGGCCAGCTCGGTGACCGGGACGGCGCCGGAGTCGATGATGTCGCCGAGCACCCGGCCCGGCCCGATCGACGGCAGCTGCGCCGGGTCGCCCACCAGCAGCAGCCGGGTACCGTCCGCGCACGCCTCGACGAGCGCCGCGGCCAGCTCCACGTCGAGCATCGAGCTCTCGTCGACGACCACGAGGTCGGCGTCCAGCGGCCATTCCTCGCCCCGGGCGAAGACCCAGCTGCCCTCGCGGCCGCCGGGCTCGCTCACCACGCCGCGCCCGCCCGCCGCCCCGCCCGCCGCCGCCCCGCCCGGGAAACCGCCGCCGTCGGCGCCGTTCCCGGCCGGGCCGGCCGAACCGGCGTCCGCGAACAGGCCGTCGTCGCCCGCCCCGGCGCGGGGCACGCCCCGGCCCTGGGCGCCCAGCAGCCGGTGCAGCGTGGTGGCGGGCGCGCCCGCGAGTTCTTCCAGCCGCTTGGCGGCCCGCCCGGTCGGCGCGGCCAGCGCCACCCGCAGCCCGCGCTCGGCGGCGAGCGAGACGACGGCCGCGACCGTCCGGCTCTTGCCGGTACCCGGGCCGCCGGTCAGCACGGAGACGCCGTGGTCGGCGACCGCCTCCACGGCCGCGAGCTGGCGGTCATCCAGCTCGGCGTCGGCGGCTCCGCTTGAGGCCCCCGGCACCGGCTCGGCGGTCGCGGCGAGGCGCTGGAGCCCCTCGGCCACCGACTCCTCGGCGATCGCGTACGGGGTCAGCGCGAGCAGCGTCCCGCGCCCCGGGCCCGGGTCGCCGCCGTCCTCAGCACCGTCGCGCCCTCAGCACCGGCGTCCTCAGCACCGGCGTCTTCCGCGCGGGCGCTCTCACCACTGGCGCCCACGTCGGCGGCGGCGGTCGCCTCCGCGTCCGCGAACTCCGCGGCGCCCGCCCCGTCCCCGGTCCCGAACGCCTCGAAGGGCAGCACCGAGCCGTCATCGATCGCCGCGACGACCGCGCGGCCGGGCTCCCCGATACCGAACGCGCCCAGCGCGGTCAGTACCGCGTCGGCGGGCACCGCCGTGTGCCCGTCCCGGGACGCCTTGACCAGCAGGTGCACGACGAGGGCCCGGCCGCGCCGCGGGTCCTGCGGGTGCGCCTGGCCGTCCAGCAGCTTGCGGGCGAACCAGTCGGCCTGATCGGGCCGGATCTGCGGCAGCAGCAGCAGCTTCCACGGATCGTCACGCAGCTGCCCGGCGGCGGACGGCCCGAGCAGCGCGACCGCGGACCCCGCGAACCGCGCCGGGACCCGGCAACGGGCCAGCAGCTCGGCCGTCTCGTACGCCGGGCGGGCCCGGGCGAAGGACGCGGCGAGCCTCGCGGCCCGCTTCGGCCCGAGGCCCTCGACCAGCTCCAGGCGGCCGGGCGTGACGTCCGCGGGGCCGGTGATCCCGGCCGCGCGCAGCTTCTCCACCATCGCGCGGCCGACGCCGGGCCACAGTCCGGCGAGGCAGAACTCACCGAACAGCCCGGCGGTCACTTCGTCACTCATGGTGGACATCCCGGCCAGCGTAACCCAGTCCCACGACGTTCCCGGCGATCTCGGCCGGGCGCCCGGGCGCGGCCGCCGCGTTAATCGGGCACTTTGCTTGCCCGTGGGGGATCACGCGCTGATACTCCTGTTATGGGAGGCACATCGCCGGAGGCGGCCACCGATCCGGACGCCATCCGCGCTTCCGATGCGGACCGCGACGAGGCGATCAGCGAGCTGGGCGCGCGGTTCGCGGAGGGGCGGCTCTCCCAGGAAACGTTCATGCGGCGAATGGACGAGGCGCTGGGGGCCCGGGACCGCCGGCAGCTGGACCGCCTGTTCACCGACCTGCCGCGGCGCCGCCCCGGCCTGGGTGCCCTGGCCGGGCTGCGCGCCGGGATCAGGGACCGCGCCCGGCGCGGGCGCGAGCTGGTGGCCGCGGAGAAGGAGGCGCTGGCGGACGCGGTCCGGGACGGCATCCGACCCCGGCCCGGCCCGCCCGGGCCGCCGGGCCCGCCTGCCGCCCGCGCACACCCGGCCGCACTGTTCTTCCCGCCCGCCCCGGCCCCGGGCGGCCGGTACACGATCGGCCGGGACGGTGCGTGTGACCTGCTGATCGAGGACCTGTCGGTGTCCCGGTGGCACGCCCGGCTGGAGCGCGCGGCGGACCAGTGGATGCTCACCGACCTCGGCTCCACCAACGGCACCAGGCTGAACGGGTGGCGGGTCCGCCAGCCCGTGCAGGTGCAGGCCGGGGACTGGGTGATGTTCGGCTCGGCGGTGTTCGTGATGTGCGCCGATCAGCGCGAGGCCGGCCCGCCCGCGCCGGATCGCGCAGGTCCCGGGTCCGGCTAGAGTCGGGCTGGTGACGACGGTTCTGCTGGTGCGCCATGGCCTCACCGCGGCCACCGGCCACACGCTGTCGGGATGGACGCCGGGGATACCGCTGGACGACCGGGGCCGCGCGCAGGCGCGCGCGCTCGGCGCCCGGCTGGCCCGCCTGCCGCTCGACGCGATCGTCACGAGCCCGCTGGAGCGCTGCCGCCAGACCGCCGAAGCGGTCGCCGCGGCCCGGGACGGCCGCGGCCCGCAGATCCGCCCGGATGACCGGCTCGGCGAGTGCCGGTACGGCGACTGGACCGGCAAGCCGCTGCGGAAACTGGCCAAGGAACCGCTGTGGCGGGTCGTCCAGGCGCACCCGAGCGCCGTCCGCTTCCCCGGCCCCGGGGGGGAGTCCATGCTGGACACCCAGCACCGCGCGGTGGCCGCCGTGCGGGAATGGAACGCGGCCCTGGGCCCCAGGGCGACGTACCTGATCTGCTCGCACGGGGACGTGATCAAGGGCATCGTCGCCGACTGCCTGGGACTGCACCTCGACCTCAGCCAGCGGATCCAGGCCGATCCCTGCTCGCTGACCGTGATCCGCTACACGCCGCTGCGGCCCTTCCTGCTGCGGATGAACGACACCGGCGGCGGCGTCGAGGACCTGATGCCGCCGACGCCGGGCACGAAGGGTGCCGGGAAGGATCAGCGGGACGACAGTGACGCGGTGGTGGGCGGCGGAGCCGGGGCTGATCCGGGCCACAGCGGGGAAGAGGCCCAGACCGGGGCACCTGCCGTTCGCGAACCATCAGCGGACGCGCGAGGATAGGAGCATGCCGGTCTACATGTACGACCCGCCGGAGAGGTTCGTGGCCGGGTCCGTCGGGCAGCCGGGGGAGCGGACGTTCTACCTCCAGGCCACCTCCCGCGGCCGCGTCACGAGTGTCTCGCTGGAGAAGTTCCAGGTCAGCTTGCTGGCGGAACGTCTCGACGAGCTGCTCGACGAGGTGCTGCGGCGCAGCGGCGGGTCCCCCGAGGTCCCGGCCGCCCCCCCGGCCAGCCTGCAGGACGACGGGCCCCTCGACATGCCGGTGCTGGAGGACTTCCGGGTCGGCGCGATCGCGCTGGCCTGGGATGGCGAGGACGGCCGGGTGGTCATCGAGGCGCAGGAGGCGACGGAGGAGCCGGTTGAGCCGCTGGCCGAGGAGGTCCCGGCCGACGGGCCCGGCGTGCTGCGGGTGCGGATCACCCCGGGCGCGGCCCGGGCGTTCGCCCGGCGCGCGCTGCGCGTGGTGGCCGCCGGCCGGCCGCCGTGCCCGCTGTGCGGGCTGCCGCTGAACGCTGACGGGCACATCTGCCCGCGGCAGAACGGGCACCGCGCCGGTGCTTGACGGGTTCGCGAGTGCTCCCCGGCGCCGGCCGCCCGGCTCAGGCCGGCGCGCGGGTGCCAAGCGCCGCGACCGGGCCGCACCGCCCGAGGGGGACGGGAGCACCCCCGGCGCGGGGTCACCGCCGGGGGACGAAGCGGCCCTGCAGCTGCTGGCCCACGGCAGCCTGGAGATCCTCGGCCGGCTGATCGAGGCGTCCAACGAGACCTGGTACTGCGCGGTGAGCTCAGGGGACTACCAGGCGGCGTGCGTGTACAAGCCCATCGCGGGGGAGCGCCCGCTGTGGGACTTCCCGACCGGGACGCTGGCCGGCCGGGAGGTCGCCGCCTACGTGGTCTCCCGCGCCGCGAGCTGGGACGTGGTGCCGCCGACGGTGATGCGGAACGGGCCCTACGGCCCGGGCATGTGCCAGCTCTGGATCGACGTCGACCCGCAGGTCGACCTCATCGAGCTCGCCCGCAGCGGCGATCACCTCGGCCTGCGCGACCTCGCGGTCTTCGACGCGGTCGTGAACAACGCCGACCGGAAGATCGGGCACCTGCTGCCGGCGCCCGGCGGCCAGCTGTTCGGCTGCGACCACGGTGTCTGCTTCGCCGAGGACTACAAGCTGCGCACGGTGCTGTGGCAGTGGCGCGGCAAGAGCCTGCCCCGGCGGGCGGTGGAGGCCCTGCGGCGGCTGTACGCGCTGCTGGAGAGCGGCGAGCTGGCCGCCGAGCTGTCCCGGTGGCTCAGCCCCGGGGAACTGGCGGCCATGAGCATCCGGGTGGAGAAGCTGCTCAAGCACCGGGTGCACCCGTACCCGCCGGAGGACTGGCCGGCCATCCCGTGGCCGCCCTACTGACAAGCTGCAACGCCACTGTCACCAAGGGTGAATGCGGTATATGCGTGACTGTGCCCGCAAATCCCCGTATATGGTTACCGTCGAGTCACGATTCAACACATTGTAATTATGGCTGTTCACATCACGTACAACCGCTCCTACGATATTGCGACGGCCTGCCGAGGCTGGCGTGTCGTCACGCCCGGAGGCTGATTCGGCCCCCGGTCATTGCGCCCCGTGGACAACGTTCACAGGGATGCACGAAATTGAGAGGAGAGTGTCGATGCGGAAACGCTCCAAAGCGTTTGCCTCCGGCGTCGGCCTAGTCGCCGTGGCGTCCGTCATCGCCGCATGCAGCGGAAGCTCGTCATCTGGCGGTTCGGGGAACTCGGGCTCGTCGGTGTCACTGTCGTCCGGCACGCAGGGCCTCAACCCCGGCTCGGGCAGCCCCAAGAGCGGCGGCACCCTGAACATGCTCGGCATGGGTGACGTCGACTACATGGACCCGAACATCAGCTATTTCTCGATCGGCTACCTGGGCGAGCGGCCGTGGATCCGCGGCCTGTACGCCTACCCGGCCATCGCCGGGAAGACCACGACGCCGGCGCCGGACCTGGCCACGGCCCCGCCGACGATCAGCAACGGCGGCAAGACCTATACGATCACGATCCGCACGGGTGCGATGTGGAACACCTCGCCGGCCCGCCCGGTCACCGCGGCCGATGCGCATCCTCGGGATCAAGCGGTCGTGCAACCCGGTGCAGCCGTTCGGCGGCCTGCCCGACTTCGAGTCGCTGATCGCCGGGTACGCGCAGTTCTGCAGCGGCTTCGCCAACGTGGCCCACACCACGGCCGCGATCAAGTCCTACATCGACGCGCACCAGATCTCCGGGGTCACGGCCTCCGGGCAGACCCTGACCTTTAACCTGGTCCACCCGGCGTCCTACTTCGCTTACATGCTGACGTTGCCGGCGTTCAACCCCGCGCCGGTCGAGTCTCTGCAGTACCTGCCGGCCAGTGCGCAGTCCCAGCAGCACCCGATCGCCGACGGCCCGTACACCGTGCAGAGCTACACCCCGGCCCGGAGCATCACCTACGTGCGGAACCCGGTGTGGAAGGCGAGCTCGGACCCGATCCGCAAGGCCTACGTCGACAAGATCGTGGTCACCGAGACGGGCAACCAGCAGACCAATCAGCAGGAGCTGCAGACCAACACGGCCAGCGCGAGCATGGAATGGGACTCGTTCCCGCCGCTCGCGGCGGTACCGGGGCTGGTCTCGCAGATGCAGGCGGGCGCGAACCACAACTTCAACCTCGGCCCGACGTACTCGACGAACCCGTTCATCTGGTTCAACTCGGTCTCGCCCAACAACGGCGGCGCGCTGTCCAAGGTGGCCGTCCGGCAGGCACTGAGCTACGGGATCAGCCGCGCGCACCTGACCCAGGTCATCAACCCGACGGTCAACCCGCCGCTGACGCACGTGCTGCCCGATGGCATCAACGGCGCCCAGGATGTCCCCTCCGGGTACAACCCGTACCCGTACAACGTGTCCAAGGCCAAGTCGCTGCTGGCCTCGGCCGGTTACCCGAATGGCCTGTCGATCACGCTGCTCTACCCGCCCGCGTCGTCGATCCGCAGCGCCGTCGCGCAGGCGGCGCAGTCCGACCTGGCCAAGATCGGCGTCAAGGTGAAGCTGCTCGGCGTGCCGACCGCGGACTTGCTCACCAAGTACCTGGAGGTGCCGAGCGTCGCCAAGCGGGGCGTGTGGGACCTGGCCCTAACGGGCTGGGCTCCGGACTGGTACGGCGACGCCGCGCTGTCCTACTTCGGCCCGCTCTTCTCCGGCCCGCCCTCGTACCCGCCGGTCGGCAGCAACTTCGGGTTCTACAACAACCCGTCGGTCACGGCGCTGATCGGCCAGGGCGCCACGTCCGGCAGTGCCAGCGCGGCCGCGACGGTCTGGGCGCAGGCGGACCAGAAGGTCATGCAGGATGCGCCGTTCTACCCGATCACCCAGCCGCTGCAGCCGCTCTATCACGCCAGCTACGTGCACAACGCCGTGTACGTGCCGGCCATCCAGCAGTTCGACCCGACTAACGTCTGGCTGAGCTCGCCCGGCAGCTGACCGGCCATCCAGGCCAGGGTGGGCAGCCCGCGCACGCGCGGGCTGCCCACCCTGCATAGGTCCGGACAGGAACGGTGCCAGCCAGTTACCGTAGCGAAACAGTCTGGCCTTACATTCGGCTGAATGATATTGACTGCTCAAAGGGCTTCTCCAGCCGTGCAGGGTAGGGAGGGCGCGTGGCGCTCCTTGAGGTCAGTGACCTCCATGTCTCGTTCCGTACGCCGGACGGCATCGTCCAGGCCGTGCGGGGCATCACGTTCGACGTCGATGCCGGGCAGACCCTCGGCATTGTCGGCGAATCGGGCTCCGGCAAGAGCGTGTCCACCCAGACGATCATGGGGATCACGCGCGGGGCGCGGGTCAGCGGCACCGCCGTGTTCGAGGGCAGGGATCTGCTGACCATGAGCAGCCAGGACCTTCAGCAGGTCCGCGGCGCGAAGGTCGGGATGATCTTCCAGGATCCGCTGTCGAGCCTGCATCCGTTCTACAAGGTCGGCTGGCAAATCGTGGAGATGATCCGGCTGCACGACCGCGCCATGTCGAAGGCGCAGGCCCGGGCCCGGGCCGTGGACTTGCTTCGCCTGGTAGGCATCCCGCAGCCGGACCGGCGGGTGGATGACTTCCCGCACCAGTTCTCCGGCGGTATGCGGCAGCGCGCCATGATCGCGATGGCGATGGCGCTGAATCCCGCGCTGCTCATCGCGGACGAGCCCACCACGGCGCTTGACGTCACCGTGCAGGCCCAGGTGCTGCAGGTCATGAAGACCCTGCAGGACGAGTTCGGCACCGCGATTATCATGATCACCCACGACCTCGGGGTCATCGCGGATCTCGCCGACGAGGTCATCGTGATGTACGCCGGCGCCGTCATGGAGCGCGCGGACCGGCGGACGATCT
Organism: uncultured Actinomycetes bacterium; assembly: GCA_963808295.1. Classification (GTDB taxonomy): domain Bacteria; phylum Actinomycetota; class Actinomycetes; order Streptosporangiales; family Streptosporangiaceae; genus Bog-532. The sequence continues at coordinate 31,351 of CAWEFP010000031.1, forward strand.
TCGTCGCCAACCACCACCCGTACACCGAGGGCCTGCTGGAGTCGCTGCCGGCCTACGGCGGGGACCGGGAGCGGCTGCGGCCCATCCCCGGCCAGCCGCCCAGCCTGATCAACCTGCCGTCCGGCTGCCCGTTCCACCCGCGCTGCCCGTACGTGATGGACCGCTGCCGCACCGAGGTGCCGAACCTCGACCCCGTGGGCGGTGACCCTGCTCACCTGTCCGCCTGCTGGCTGCCGCATGACATGCGCGCCCGCAACGCGCGGCGCAAGGAGGTCATCGGCCGGGCCCTGCCCAGGCCGGCCGAACAGGGGACCGCGCCGGCCGAGGCCCTCGCGGCGCCGGCCGAAACGGCAGGGAGCCAGTGATGAGCAACGAATCTGTGGTCAGCGCGCCGGGCGACGATGACGTCCTGCTGCGCGTGGAGAACGTCGTCAAGTACTTCCCGGTGCGCTCCAGCCAGCTTTTCCGGCGGCAGCGCGACTTCGTGCACGCCGTGGAGGGAGTCAGCCTCGAGATCCGCCGGGGGCAGACCCTCGGCCTGGTCGGCGAGACCGGCTGCGGCAAGTCCACGCTGGCCCGCTGCATCATGCGGCTGTACGACCTCACCTCCGGGAAAATCACGTTCGACGGCCACGACATCAGCACGCTGTCCCGTCGCACGATGCGCCCGTACCGCCGGGACATCCAAATGATTTTCCAGGACCCGTACGGGTCCCTCAACCCGCGGCGGCGGGTCGGGTCGATCATCGGCGACCCCTTTGCGATCCACGGCACCGCCAGCGGACAGGAGCGCAAGAAGCGGGTCCAGGAGGTCATGGAACTCGTCGGGCTCAACCCGGAGCACTACAACCGGTTCCCGGCCGAATTCTCCGGCGGTCAGCGCCAGCGCATCGGCGTGGCGCGCGCGCTCGCGTTCCGGCCCAAGCTGGTCATCTGCGACGAGCCGGTGTCGGCGCTCGACGTGTCCATTCAGGCGCAGATCATCAACCTGCTGGCCGACCTGCAGCAGGAGTTCGGCCTCACCTACCTCTTCATCGCGCACGACCTGTCGGTGGTCCGCCACGTCAGCGACACGGTTGCGGTCATGTACCTGGGCCAGATCTCCGAGATCGCGCCCACCAGCCAGCTGTGGGATCACCCCCGTCATCCCTACACGGACGCACTGCTGTCGGCGGTGCCGGTGCCGGATCCGGACCATGCCGACCAGCGGGAGCGGATCATCCTCGTCGGGGACGTGCCGTCCCCGGTGGCGCCGCCGTCCGGCTGCCGGTTCCACCCGCGCTGCCCCAAGGCCGCCCCCACCTGCGTCGAGCAGGAACCGGTCCTGGAGCCCCGCCTCGGCGACGGCCCGGACCACCGGGCGAAATGTCACTTCCCGGTGGCCGACGGGGAGGACCTTTCGCTGGCCCGGCCCACCATCAGCGCCGAGGCGCGCATCATCGAAACCGGGATCCTGGCCGACTCCGACGCCAGCCTGACCGGCCTGGGCCCAAGGGAGGGGTCATGAGCCAGAGCATCGTCAGCGCCGCCCCGCCGCCAGCCGAACCGCCGTCCGCCGCGGTCATCGAGGGATCGGCGGCCAAGAAGATCGAGGGCCGGAGCCCCTGGCGGCTCGGTCATGGAGCGGCTGGTACGCGACCGCGCCGCGATGATCTCCCTCGGGCGTGATCCTGCTCATCGTACTCATGGCGATATTCGCTCCCGTGATCGCCGCTATCATCGGGCACGGGCCGAACCAGCAGTTCAGCTCGACCGGCCTGACGGCCATCGGCCAGCCGAAGGCGCCGAATCGCACGTTCCTGCTCGGCACGGACGACCTGGGCCGCGACATCTTGGTCCGGATCGCCTACGGGGCCCGTATCTCGCTGATCGTCGGGGATCGCGGCCACGGCCCTGACGGTCGTCATCGGTGCTGTCGCCGGCCTGGTGTCTGGTTACTTCGGCGGCCTGACCGACTCGGTAATCGCCCGGTTCATCGACTGGCTGCTGGCCATCCCGTTCCTGCTGTTCGCCATCTCCCTGGTGGCGGTCATCGGACCCAGCCTGACGGTCGTCATCATCGTCATCGGCTTCTTCGGCTGGGCGTCGGTCGGCCGTATCGTCCGCGGCCAGGTGCTGTCCATCAAGGAGAAGGAGTACATCGAGGCGGCGAGGGCGCTGGGGGCCAGCCCCTGGCGGATCATGTTCATCGACATCCTGCCGAACGTGATGGCGCCGATCATCGTCTACGCGACGCTGCTGATCCCGCTGTCCATCGTGGCCGAGGCGGCGCTGTCCTTCCTGGGCGTCGGCGTACCGCCACCGACCGCCGACTGGGGCCAGATGATCAGCGCGGCGCAGAACCAGTACCAGTACGGCGCGTGGTGGTTCCTGGTGTTCCCGAGCATCGCGCTGCTGGTGACGACGCTCGCCTTCAACATCCTCGGGGACGGCGTCCGGCGACGCGTTCGACCCGCGCGGCGACCAGCTATTCGTCTAGGAGCTTCCCATGGCCCGATTTCTTATCCGCCGGATCCTCCAGGGCATCCTCGTCATGTGGCTGGTGACCGTCAGCGTCTTCCTCATCTTCTTTGTCGGCCCCGGGCCCGGCTCGGTGGCCCGGACCCTGGCCGGGAAGGCCGCGACGCCGCAGGTGGTCGCGGAGGTGTCGCACCGGCTGCTGCTCGACCGGCCGGTTTACGTCCAGTACGGCCATTTCCTGTGGCTGCTGCTGCACGGCAATCTGGGCTACTCCTTCTACCACAGCCAATCGGTGAACTCGATCATCAAGGCGGCGTTCCCCATCACGCTGTCGCTCGTGATCGGGGCGGCCATCTTGTGGATCATCATGGGCGTGCTGAGCGGCGTGCTGTCCGCGGTGCGCGCCCGGTCGGTGATGGACCGCACCTTCACCGTCCTGGCGCTGATCTTCTACTCGATGCCGACCTTCGTCCTCGGCCTGCTGCTGTTGCTGGTGTTCTATTACGAGTTCACCATTCACGGCATCCACGCGTTCCCGGGGTCGGGTTACACGTCCTTCACGACCAACCCGGGGCTATGGTTCCGCGGGCTCGTTCTGCCCTGGCTCACGCTCTCGCTCGTCCAGGCCGCCATTTACACCCGGCTGACCCGCGGTTCGATGCTCGACGTCATGGGCGAGGACTACATCAGGACGGCACGGGCCAAGGGCATGCCGGAACGGCGGGTGATCTTCCGGCACGAGCTGCGGGCGGCGCTGACGCCGATCGTCACGCAGTACGGCATCGACATCGGCGTGCTGCTCGGCGGCGTGATCATCACCGAGGCCGTATTCGGCATGCCGGGCCTCGGCTTCACGGCGTGGCAGGCGATCCAGCAGCAGGACCTGCCGGTCGTCATCGGCGTGGTGATCGTGGCTGCGGCCGCCGTCGTGGTCGCGAACATCATCGTCGACGCGCTGTATGCGGTCCTCGACCCGCGGGTCCGTCTGCATTGACCAGCCCCGGGATCTCGGTCGGCTCCAGCGGCCCGGGAGCCGCCGCACGGCCGCCCCGGGTCAGATTCCGCCCGGCTCCCCCCGGCGACCGCGCCGCCTGAGGTACCGCTCGAACTCGCGCGCGATGGCGTCCCCGCTGGCCTGCGGCAGGTCGGTGGCGTCCTTCGCTTCCTCCAGCGTGCGGACGTACTCGGCCACCTCGGAATCCTGCTGCGCGAGCTCGTCGACGCCGCGCTCCCAGGCCCGGGCCTCCTCGGCCAGGTCGGCCAGCGGCAGCGAAGCGTCCAGGATGTCCTCGACGCCGCGCAGCAGGGCCAGCGTGGCCTTGGGGTTCGGCGGCGTGGCCACGTAGTGCGGCACCGACGCCCACAGCGACACGGCCGGGATGCCCGCTCCGGCCAGCGCGTGCTGCACCACGCCCAGGATGCCCGTCGGGCCCTTGTAGTCGGAGAACGGCGCGGTCACGGTGGCCGACAGCTTCGGGTCCGACGCGCCCACCGACACCGGCACCGGCCGGGTGTGCGGCGCGTCCGCCAGCAGCGCGCCGAGCAGGATGACGGTCTCGACCCCGAGATCGGTCAGGCCCTGGACGAGCTCGCTGGTGAACGAGCGCCAGCGCATGTTCGGCTCGATCCCGTGCACCAGGACGATGTCCTTGTCCAGGCCCGTTCCGCTGGCCGCGCCGTCGCGTTCCGCCCCGTCGTCCGGGCCGGCCGGATCCGCGCCGTTGGCGGCGGCCGTGGCCGGGTCGGGTGCGGCCCCCGCGCGGGCCACCGACAGCCGCGTGGTCGGCCAGACGAGCCGCTCGATCCGGCCCTCCGTTATCTCGACGACCGGGCGCGTCACCTGGAAGTCGTAGAAGTCCTCGGGTTCGATGGCGGCGATCGGCTGCGCCTGCCAGGCGATACCCAGATGGCTGATTACGCCGCTCGCGGCCTCCCCGGCGTCGTTCCAGCCTTCGAAGGCGGCGATCGCGACGGGTGAGGTGAGCTGGCCCAGGCGATCGAACTCGATGTCTCCCCCCTCCTCCCTGTACATGCGCGCCGCGCAGGCCCGCGTGCGCCACTCCACCCTGCCGATCCACCGTGCCGAGAACGGCTGTGCCAGCGACATCGGGCCGGTGACACCGGGCACGACGCGCACGGTCACCGAACGCTGTCGTCGATCCCAGCCTACGTTGTCGGCGGAGCCTGGGGCATCATCCGCCTCAACCCGGGGGGCGTGTTGCCCCTCACCAGCATCTGCCATATCAGCGCGCGGAACATTCCGGCGGGCCTGTCGCCGCTGATCGGCGTCCGCGACGCGTATTTCCGGCCCGTCCGGGATGCTCTTGAGTATCATGCGGCAGCCACCGATCCGTACACTTGGCACGATGAACGCGCCTGAGACAGATGCAGCGAAAAGACCCGGGGGCAGCGCCCTGCGATCCGCCCTGGCCAGCCGGGTGCTGGTGGCCGACGGCGCCATGGGCACGATGCTGCAGGCCAGCGACGCCGTGCTGGACGACTTCCAGGGGCACGAGGGCTGCAACGAGATCCTGAACGTAACGCGCCCGGACATCGTTCGCCTCGTTCATGACGCGTACCTTTCCGCCGGGGCGGACTGCGTCACCACCAACACGTTCGGCGCCAACTTCGCCAACCTCGGTGAGTACGGCATCGCGGACCGGATCGGCGAGCTGTCCGAGGCGGGCGCGCGGATCGCGCGCGAAGCCGTGGCGGCGGCGTCCGGGCCCGGCCGGCCGCGCTGGGTGCTCGGTTCCATGGGGCCCGGGACCAAGCTGCCGACGCTGGGCCACGTCACGTTCGCGACGCTCCGCGACGCCTACGAGCTGAACGCGGCCGGCCTGCTCCGCGGCGGCGCCGACGCGCTCATCGTCGAGACCTGCCAGGACCTCCTGCAGGCCAAGGCCGCGATCATCGGGGCCAGGCGGGCGATCGCCGCGGCGGGCGCCGACGTCATGCTCATCGCGCACGTCACGATCGAGACGACCGGGGCCATGCTGCTCGGCAGCGAGATCGGCGCCGCGCTCACCGCCCTGGAGCCGCTCGGTATCGACGTGATCGGGCTCAACTGCGCCACCGGTCCCGGCGAGATGAGCGAGCACCTGCGCTACCTGGCCGCGCACGCGCGCATTCCGCTGTCCTGCATGCCGAACGCGGGCCTGCCCGAGCTGACCGCCAGCGGCGCCCGCTACCCGCTCACGCCCGGCCAGCTCGCCGACGCGCACGAGCGGTTCACCGCTGAGTTCGGCCTGTCGCTGGTGGGCGGGTGCTGCGGCACCACGCCCGAGCACATCGCCGCGGTCGCCGGCCGGGTCGGCGGCCGCGCCCCGGCCGCGCGGCGGCCGCGCCCCGAGCCCGGCGTCGCCTCGCTGTACGCGCACGTCCCCTTCCGGCAGGACACGACGTTCCTGGCCATCGGGGAGCGGACCAACGCCAACGGGTCGAAGGCGTTCCGCGAGGCGATGGCGGCCGACCGGTACGACGAGTGCGTGGAGATCGCCCGGGCGCAGACCCGGGACGGGGCCCACCTGCTGGACGTGTGCGTCAACTACGTCGGCCGGGACGGCGTGGCGGACATGCGGGAGATCGCCGGGCGCTTCGCCACGGCCGCCACCCTGCCGCTCGTGCTGGACTCCACCGAGCCCGCGGTCATCGAGGCCGGGCTCGAGCTGCTCGGCGGCCGCGCGGTGATCAACTCGGTCAACTACGAGGACGGCGACGGGCCCGGGTCGCGGATCGCCCGCGTCATGCCGATGGTCCGCGAGCACGGCGCCGCGGTCATCGCGCTCACCATCGACGAGCAGGGACAGGCCCGCACCGCGGACTGGAAGGTGGCGGTCGCGACCCGGCTGATCGAGGACCTGACCGGCAACTGGGGCATGCGCCGGCCGGACATCATCGTGGACTGCCTGACCTTCCCGATCGCCACCGGCCAGGAGGAGACCCGGCGGGACGCGATCGAGACGATCGAGGCGATCGCCGAGCTCAAGCGGCGCTACCCGGACGTGCAGACCACGCTGGGCGTCTCCAACGTGTCGTTCGGCCTCAAGCCGGCCGCGCGGGCCGTGCTCAACTCGGTATTCCTGGCCGAATGCGTCCGGGCCGGGCTCGATTCGGCCATCGTGCACGCCTCCCGCATCATGCCGGTCGCCCGGATCCCCGACGAGCAGCGGCAGGTCGCCCTCGACCTGGTCTACGACCGGCGCCGCCCCGACTACGACCCGCTCGGCCGGTTCCTCGACCTGTTCGAGGGCGTGGACATGGCGGCGGTCAAGCAGAGCCGGGCGGCCGAGCTGGCCGCGCTGCCGCTGTGGGATCGGCTGAAGCGCCGGATCATCGACGGCGAGCGGAAGGGCCTGGAAGCCGACCTGGACGAGGCCCTGGCCCAGCGCCCCGCGCTGGAGATCGTCAACGACGTCCTGCTGGACGGCATGAAGACGGTCGGTGAGCTGTTCGGGTCCGGGCAGATGCAGCTGCCGTTCGTGCTCGCCTCGGCCGAGGTGATGAAGGGCGCCGTCGGGTACCTGGAACCGCACATGGAGCGGACGAACGAGGACGGCAAGGGCAAGATCGTGCTGGCCACGGTCAGGGGCGACGTACACGACATCGGCAAGAACCTGGTCGACATCATCTTGTCCAACAACGGCTACGACGTGGTGAATATCGGCATCAAGCAGCCGATCTCCGCGATCATCACGGCGGCGGACGAGGCCGGCGCGGACGCGATCGGCATGTCCGGGCTGCTGGTCAAGTCGACCGTGGTGATGCGGGACAATCTCGCCGAGCTGAACTCCCGCGGCCTGGCCGCCCGCTGGCCCATCCTGCTGGGCGGCGCCGCGCTGACCCGCGCGTACGTCGAGCAGGACCTCGCCGCACTGTTCGACGGCGAGGTCCGGTACGCGCGGGACGCGTTCGAGGGCCTCCGGCTGATGGACGCGGTGATGGCGGTCAAGCGGGGAGAGAAGGGCGCGCAGCTGCCCGAGCGCCGGGCCCGGCAGGTGCGCCGCCCGCTGCGGTCACTGCCGGACGGCGCGGCCCCGGACGGCGACGGCGCGGCGGCCCGCTCGGACGTGGCCGAGCTGGCCGAGGTGCCCGAGCCGCCGTTCTGGGGGACGCGGATCATCAAGGGCATCCCGCTCGCCGAGTACGCCGCCTACCTGGACGAGCGCGCCACCTTCATGGGGCAGTGGGGCCTCAAGCCGTCCCGCCGCGAGGGCGGGGTGACGTACGAGGAGCTGGTGGAGGAGCACGGCCGGCCGCGGCTGCGGATGTGGCTGGAGCGCGCGCGCGCCGAGGGCCTGCTCGAGGCGGCCGTGGTGTACGGGTACTTCCCGTGCGTCAGCGAGGGCAACGACCTGGTCGTGCTGGACGACGACGGCAAGGAACGGGAGCGCTTCACGTTCCCGCGGCAGCGGCGGGACCGGCGGCTGTGCCTGGCCGACTTCTTCGCCCCCCGCGCATCCGGCCGGACCGACGTGGTGGCGTTCCAGCTCGCCACCATGGGGTCGCGGCTCAGCGAGGCCACCGGCGAGCTGTTCGCGAAGAACTCCTACCGCGACTACCTCGAGCTGCACGGCGCGAGCGTCCAGCTCACCGAGGCGCTCGCGGAGTACTGGCACGCCCGGATCCGGCGCGAGCTGGGCGTCGGCGCGCAGGACTCGGCGAACATCGAGGACTTCTTCCGGCTGGGGTACCGGGGCGCCCGGTACTCGTTCGGCTACCCGGCCTGCCCGGACCTGGCCGACCGGGCCAAGGTGGCCCGGCTGCTGCGGCCCGCCGACATCGGCGTGGAGCTCACCGAAGAGATGCAGCTTGTTCCCGAGCAGTCCACCGACGCGCTCGTGGTTCATCACCCCGAGGCGAAATACTTCAGCACATGACGGACGCCCACACGGCCGCGGTATCCGCCGCGCCGGCTGCCGCCGTGCCCGATGGCGCCGGGCTCAATGGCGCCGGGCCGGATGGCGCCGGGCTCAATGGCGCCGGGCCGGATGGCGCCCGGCCCGCTGGTATCGGGCCGGATGGCGCACGGCCCGCTGGTATCGGGCCGGACCCCGGCGACGGTCGGCCTGCAGGCGGTCCTGTTCGACATGGACGGGCTGCTCATCGACTCTGAGCCGCTGTGGTTCGAGGTCGAGAGCGACGTGATGTCCCGGCTCGGCGGCACCTGGACCGAGGCCGACCAGCAGGAGCTGCTCGGCAGCTCGCTGCCCAACTCCGTCCGCTACTTCCTGGAGCGGGCGCCGGCGCCGGCCGATCCGGCCCAGATCGCGGAGTGGATGATCGGCGGGATCGTGGCCCGGGTCCGCGAGCGGGGCGTGACGATTATGCCGGGCGCTGCCGAGCTGGTGGCTGAGGTCGCGGCGGCGGGCCTGCCGTACGCGCTGGTCACCTCCTCCCAGCGCCGGCTCGTGGACGCCGTGCTGGCCCGGATCGGCCTGCGCTTTCCGGTGCGTGGTCTGCGCGAACGACGTGACCCGCGGCAAGCCCGACCCCGAGCCCTACCAGCTCGCCGTGCGGCGGCTGGGGGCGGAGCCGGGCCGGTGCCTTGTCCTGGAGGACTCCATCACCGGCGTCACCGCGGCCGAGGCCGCCGGGTGCCTGGTGGTCGCCGTGCCCACCCTGCGCGCCATCGAGCCGCGGCCCGGGCGGCTGGTGGTCCGTTCCCTGCGCGACATCAACCTCGGCTGGCTCCGGGCGGCCTGGGCCGGCCGCCCGGCGTTACTGCCCTCCGCGGCACCGGGTGCGGAACCGGCCGCTGTCGCGATCGGGGTCAGCGAGTTGCGCAGCACGTGCCGGCACGGAGTACCGGGCGAACCCGGTACCCGTCCCGCCGCGGTCCGGCCTCAGCGCCTGGTCTGCGGCATCCTCTGCTGGCGGCGACTAGCCAACACGCCACCTGTCAGGAGTTCTAAGTGATCCCGTGCCGGCGCAGGATGTCCTCCACCCCGGCCATGTCGTCATCGTCGTCCGGGACGCCCTTCCCGGCCCGCGTGGGCTTGGCCACCAGTTCCTTGCGCGCGGAACCTTTCGCCCCGTCCTGGACGGCCCCGGCCTTGCCGGTACCGTCCGTCTTGCCCCGGCGCACCCCGCCCGGCTGCTCCCCGGCGTCCTGCTTGCCGCGGGCCCGCTTCCGGCGGCGGCCGGCGGCGGACACCACGAACAGCAGCGCCGCCAGCGCGGCCACGCCGACGCCCGACCACACCTTGAGCGAGAACGCGAAGGAGGTCGCGAAGGTGCCGATCGCCGTGCCGATCTTCCAGAACATGGCGATGGAGCCGGTGAGATAGGCGGCGAGCGGCAGCAACGACCAGGCCACCCCGCGCAGCCCCGCCATCAGCCCCCGGCGCCGCATCGCGAACCAGCTCGCGACCAGTCCGATCCCCGTCAGCCCGGCGCAGAGCGGCAGCCAGGCGATCGCGTTGTATGTCGACATCTCTACCTCGACGGCGCTAGCTCGACGCGTACTTCGAGGGGCGGGGGCCCCTTGTCCATCGTTGCACAGCCTCCGGACCGGATGAACCGCCCGGACCGGGCCCGGGCCGGCCGGCCGGCGTCCGCCATCGGGCCGCGCCCCGGCGCCGGGGTCAGCCCCCGGGCCCAGGCCTGGCCGCCACCGGGCCGGCCGTCGGCTCCCGCGAGCCCGGCGCGCCGTCTTCCCGGAGAACTAGCGGGTGCCGTCTTCCTGGCGGACCAGCGCGCCGTCTTTCTGCGGGCCCAGCGCGCCGTCTTTCTGCGGGAGGGGCGGCGGGGTGCCGCCGAACTCGGGGCACAGTGTTTTATGCGCGCACCATTCGCACAGCCGGCCCGGCCGCGGCCGCCAGTCGCCGCTGTCGGTGGCCCGCTCGATGGCCTGCCACAACGCCAGCACCTTGCGCTCGGTGGCCCGCAGGTCCGCCTCGTCGGGCGTGTACCGCACGACCTGGCCGTCACCGAGGTACATGAGCTGCAGCAGCCGCGGGATCTGCCCGCGCGCCCGCCACAGCACCAGGGCGTAGAACTTCATCTGGAACAGCGCCCGGGCCTCGAAGTCCTGCGGTGGCGCCTTGCCGGTCTTGTAGTCGACGACCCGGATCTCCCCGGCCGGCGCGACGTCGAGGCGGTCGATGTAGCCGCGGAGCCGGAGCCCGGACTCCAGCTCGGCCTCGACGTACAGCTCGCGGTCCGCGGGCTCGAGGCGGCGCGGGTCCTCCAGCCGGAAATAGCTGTCCACCGCGGCGGCCACGTCGCGGATCCACGCGTCCCGCTCGGCCTCGCCGGGGAACAGCGCGGCCAGGTCGGGCTCGGCGGCCGCCAGCCGGTCCCACTCCGGCTGTACCAGGGAGCGCGCCGCGTCCGGGGTCCGCATCGCCGCGGTCAGGTCGAAGAGCCGCTCCAGCACCGCGTGCACCAGCGTGCCGCGGGCGGCCGCGGCGCTCGGCGGCTCGGGCAGCTTGTCGATCACCCGGAACCGGTACAGCAGCGGGCAGGTCATGAAATCGGCGGCCCGGGACGGCGACAGCGCCGGCCCGCGCGCCGCGCCCGGTCCCTCATCCGGAGGGGCCGGATCGGCGATCTCTACCGCGGCGAGTTCATCCACGCCCACGAGCGTAGGGGAGGGTACTGACACTCGGCCGGGTTTCCGTTTCCCCGCCCGGCGCGGCCTTTTCCCCTCCGGCGCGGCCTTTAGCCGGTCGAGGGGCCCGGGATGGCACGTAGCATCAATGCTGTGGCAGGCATGACGCCCGGCAAACGAGACCCGCGGCCGCCGAGGCAACCGGGGTCCGGGATCGTGATCGCGCGCCCCTTCGGGATCCCGGTGACCATCTCCCCGTACTGGTTCCTGATCGCGGGCGTCTTCATCGTCATCTACGCGAATGACCTGGCCGGGAGGCTGAACGGCAGCGTCCGGTACGTCGTCGCCGCCGCCTTCGTGGTCCTGCTGTACCTGTCCGTCCTGGTGCACGAGCTCAGCCACTCGCTCGTCGCCCGCGGCTACGGGCTGCCGGTGCGGCGGATCCTGCTGTACCCCCTCGGCGGCATCTCCGAGATCGAGCGTGAGCCGCCGACGCCCGGCCGGGAGTTCACCGTCTCCGCGGCCGGTCCCGCGCTCTCCCTGGTCCTGGCCGCCATCGGCTACGGGCTGACGAAGGTGGTCCCGGCCGGGACCATCGGCGGGATCATAGTCAGCCAGGTCTGCTGGGCCAACCTCATCGTCGGCCTCTTCAACCTGCTCCCGGGCCTGCCGCTGGACGGCGGCCGGATGCTGCGCGCCGTCGTGTGGAAGCTCACCGGGCGCCCGGGCACGGCCACCATCGTGGCCGCGTGGGCCGGCCGGGTGATCGCGGTGGCGCTGCTGGTGGTGCCGATCGGCTACGCGATGGCCAACGGCCAGAGCGAAGACCTGATGAGCATGCTGTGGCTGGCGTTCATCGCCGGCTTCATGTGGATCGGCGCGGGCCAGTCAATCCGGGCCACCCGGGTGCGGGAGCGGCTGCCGGGCATCCAGGCGCGGCGGCTGGCCCGCAAGGCCATCCCCATCCCCGCGAGCCTGCCGCTGGCCGAGGCGATCCGCCGGGCCGACGAGACCAACGCGCGCGCCCTGGTGGTGGTGGACCCCGACAGCACCCCGATCGCCATCGTGAACGAATCCGCGGTGATGGCGACGCCGCCGCAGCGCAGGCCGTGGATCGAGGCCGGGACGCTGGCCCGCAAGCTCGACCCCAGCCTGGTGCTGCCCGCCGACCTGGCCGGGATGGCGCTGATCGACGCGGTCCGAAAGTCTCCCGCGAGCGAGTACCTGGTCGTGGAGCCCTCCGGCCAGGTCTACGGCGTGCTGGCCGCCAGCGACCTGGACGGTGCCTTCGCCGGAGTGTAGGGGCCTTCGCCCGCCGGTGCGGGCCTTCGCCGGCGTGTGCGGTCGCGCCCGCCGATAGCCTGTCCGGCATGATTCAGCAGCGTCGCGGCCCGTTCGCGGCAGGCGATCGCGTCCAGCTCACCGATCCGAAGGGCCGCCGCCACACGGTCGTCCTGGAACCGGGCAAGTCCTTCTTCACCCACCGCGGGTCGCTCAGCCACGATGACCTGATCGGCCGCCCGGACGGGAGCGTGGTGACGTCCTCGGGCGGCACGCCCTACGTCGCGCTCCGCCCGCTGCTCGCGGACTTCACCCTGGCCATGAAGCGCGGGGCGGCGGTCGTCTACCCCAAGGATGCCGCGCAGATCGTCGCGATGGCCGATGTCTTCCCGGGGGCGCGGGTGATCGAGGCGGGGGCCGGCTCGGGCGCGCTGACCTGCTGGCTGCTGCGGGCCGTGGGCGACTGCGGGTCCGTGACCTCGTTCGAGCGCCGCGCCGACTTCGCCGAGATCGCCCGGCGCAACGTGGCGGGCTTCTTCGGCACCGTGCCCGCCGCGTGGCGGCTGGTCGTCGGCGATTTCGCGGCGCCGCCGGGCCCGCCTCCCGGTACCGAACGGAACGATCCCGGGACCGGTACCAGCCCAGCGGGCCAGCCTCCCGGTACCGAACGGAACGATCCCGGGACCGGTACCGAACCGCCGGGCGCAGCCGAGCAGGCCGCCCGTCCGCTCTCAGCGGACAACGCTGACCGCGTAATCCTCGACATGCTCGCGCCGTGGGACTGCCTGGAGGCCGCCACGCGCGCCCTGCTGCCCGGCGGCGTCCTGTGCTGTTACGTGGCGACCACCACGCAGCTGTCCCGCACGGTCGAGGCGCTGCGCGCGCAGGGGCATTTCGACGAGCCGGCCGCGTGGGAGTCGCTGGTGCGCGGCTGGCACGTGGACGGCCTGGCGGTCCGGCCGGACCAGCGGATGGTCGGGCACACCGGGTTCCTGGTGACGGCGCGGCGGCTGGCCGACGGGGTGACGCCGCCGCCGCGGCGACGGCGCCCGGCCAAGGGTGCCCATCCGGCTGAGGGCGATGAGGCGCCAGAACGCCCGTGAGGCCCCGGGGGCACTGACCCCGCCCTTAGCGTCCAGCCGGCCATGCCTCAACCCCCCGGCCCGTTACGATAACGAAAAGTGTCTAAACCGTAACGATCAGCGGCCCCGGCGGCTTCGGAAGGCTCCCGGCGGGCATTAATTCGGTGTTGAGTGTGCTCTGCCTTACGCGGGCTGGCAGGTTACGAACGGCTCCGTGGTAGGTAGGGTCTAGGTAGTTCAGGCACCGGAAGGAGGTGAGGGCCGTGGGAAGCAGGGACGAGAGCTCACGTGCCTCACGGCATGACGATGAGGTCAAGGGCCTTACCGCGCAGATCTCCTTCCTTGACGAGGAGATCGCCGCATTGCGCCGCAGGCTCGCGGATTCGCCACGCCAGGCGCGGCTTCTCGAGGAGAGGCTGCGCGAGACCGAGGCCAGCCTGGCCGCCGTCACCGCGCAGAACGAGCGGCTGACCGGCACGCTGCGCGAGGCCCGGGACCAGATCGTCGCGCTCAAGGAGGAAGTCGACCGGCTGGCGCAGCCGCCATCGGGGTTCGGCATCTTCCTGTCCGCCAGCGACGACAACACCGCCGACGTGTTCACCGGCGGCCGGAAGATGCGGGTCCACGTGAGCCCCGCCGTCGAGCTCGACGAGCTCAAGCCCGGCCAGGAAGTCGTGCTGAACGAGGCGCTCAACGTCGTGGTCGCCGAGGGCTTCGAGACGGCCGGCGAGATCGTCATGCTCAAGGAACTCCTGGAGGACGGCGAGCGCGCGCTGGTCATCTCGCACGCCGACGAGGAGCGGGTGGTCCGGCTCGCGGACCCGCTGCGCGCCTCCACCCTGCGCAGCGGCGACTCGCTGCTGCTGGAGCCGCGGTCGGGCTACGTGTTCGAGCGGATCCCCAAGGCCGAGGTCGAGGAGCTCATCCTGGAGGAAGTTCCCGAACATCGTCTACTCCGACATCGGCGGCCTCGCCTCCCAGATCGAGCAGATCCGGGACGCGATCGAGCTGCCGTACCTGCACGCGGACCTGTTCCGTGAGCACCAGCTGCGGCCGCCGAAGGGCGTGCTGCTGTACGGCCCGCCCGGCTGCGGCAAGACGCTGATCGCCAAGGCGGTCGCGAACTCGCTGGCCAAGCAGGTCGCGGCGAAGACCGCGGCGGACGGCACCGTGCCGCCGGGCTCGTCGGGACGGAGCTTCTTCCTGAACATCAAGGGCCCGGAGCTGCTCAACAAGTACGTGGGCGAGACCGAGCGGCACATCCGGCTCGTCTTCCAGCGGGCCCGGGAAAAGGCCAGCGAGGGCATGCCGGTCATCGTGTTCTTCGACGAGATGGACTCGATCTTCCGTACCCGCGGGTCCGGGGTCTCCAGCGACGTGGAGAACACGATCGTCCCGCAGCTGCTGTCCGAGATCGATGGCGTCGAGGGCCTGCAGAACGTGATCGTCATCGGCGCGTCCAACCGCGAGGACATGATCGACCCCGCGATCCTGCGGCCCGGGCGGCTCGACGTCAAGATCAAGATCGAGCGGCCCGACGCCGAGGCGGCCAAGGACATCTTCTCCAAGTACATCCTGTCCCAGCTCCCGCTGCACCCCGACGACCTGGCCGAGCACGGCCACTCCCGCGACGGGACCGTGGAGGCGATGATCCAGCGGGTCGTCGAGCGGATGTACACCGAGTCGGAGGAGAACCGGTTCCTGGAGGTCACCTACGCCAACGGTGACAAGGAGGTCCTGTACTTCAAGGACTTCAACTCCGGCGCCATGATCCAGAACATCGTGGACCGGGCCAAGAAGATGGCCATCAAGGAGTTCCTCGACACGGGGCAGAAGGGCCTGCGGGTGGCGCACCTGCTGTCGGCCTGCGTCGACGAGTTCAGCGAGAACGAGGACCTGCCGAACACGACCAACCCGGACGACTGGGCGCGCATCTCCGGCAAGAAGGGCGAGCGCATCGTCTACATCCGCACCCTGGTGTCGGGCAAGACGGGCACCGAGGCGGGCCGGTCGATCGACACCGTGGCCAACACGGGCCAGTACCTGTGACGTGCGACGGCTGGCACGCGCCGCGGCCGCGGCGCGTGCCGGGGCCGCGTGTCTGGGGCGTAGCCGCGGCCGGGCCGGCATAGGCTGGCTGATATGAGCGTGCTGCGGGTGATGGGTACCGAGACCGAGTACGGTATCTCGGTGCCCGGCCAGCCAGGGGCCAACGCCATGGTGACGTCGTCCCAGATCGTGAACGCCTACCAGGCCGCGACGGCGGCGCGGGCGCGCCGGGCCCGGTGGGACTTCGAGGAGGAAAATCCGCTCCGCGATGCCCGCGGCTTCGACCTGGCCCGCGAGAGCGCGGACTCGACCCAGCTCACCGACGAGGACCTGGGCCTGGCCAACGTCATCCTGACCAACGGGGCCCGGCTGTACGTCGACCACGCGCACCCGGAGTACTCCACCCCCGAGTGCACCAACCCGCGGTCCGCGGTGATCTGGGACAAGGCCGGCGAGCGGATCATGGCCGAGGCCGCCGAGCGCGCCGCGACCATCCCCGGGGCCGCGCCCATCCAGCTCTACAAGAACAACACCGACAACAAGGGCGCCTCCTACGGCTGCCACGAGAACTACCTGATGCGGCGGGCCACCCCGTTCGCCGACATCGTCCGGCACCTGACGCCGTTCTTCGTCTCCCGCCAGGTCATCTGCGGCGCCGGGCGGGTCGGCATCGGCGCGGACGGCCGCGGTGTCGGCTTCCAGCTCAGCCAGCGGGCCGACTTCTTCGAGGTCGAGGTCGGCCTGGAGACGACGCTGAAGCGGCCGATCATCAACACCCGGGACGAGCCGCACGCCGACCCGGAGAAGTACCGGCGGCTGCACGTCATCATCGGCGACGCCAACATGAGCGAGGTCGCCACCTACCTCAAGCTGGGGACCACCGCCCTGGTCCTGTCGATGATCGAGGACAAGTTCCTCGGCGCCGACCTGTCGCTGGACGCCGCGGTCGCGGACCTGCGGGCCATCTCGCACGACCCGTCGCTGCGCCGCCTGGTGACGCTGCGGAACGGCCGGAAGATGACCGCCATCCAGCTCCAGATGGAGTACCTGGAACTGGCGCGCAAGTACACCGAGGACAAGTACGGCTCGGACGTCGACGCGATGACCGCCGACGTGCTCGACCGGTGGGAGTCGGTGCTGGGCCGGCTGTCCGAGGACCCGATGCAGCTGTCCCGCGAGCTGGACTGGGTGGCGAAGCTGGAGCTGCTGGAGGGCTTCCGGAACCGGGACGGCCTGAGCTGGGACCATCCGCGGCTGCAGCTCATCGACCTGCAGTACTCCGACGTCCGGCAGTCCCGCGGGCTGTACAACCGGCTGGCCGAAAAGGGCCGGATGGTGCGGCTCGCCAGCGAGGAGCAGATCCGCCGGGCGATCGAGGAGCCCCCCGAGGACACCCGGGCCTACTTCCGCGGCCGGTGCCTGCGCCAGTACGCCGAGTCGGTCGCCGCCGCGTCCTGGGACTCGGTGATCTTCGACATCCCGGGCCGTGAGTCGCTGCAGCGGGTGCCGACGCTCGAGCCGCTGCGCGGGACCAAGAAGCACGTCGGGGACCTGCTCCGGCGCTCCCGGACCGCGGCGGACCTGGTTTCGGCGCTGACCGGGCAGCCGGAATGAGCCCGATTCGCGCCCGGACCGCGAATCGGGGATTGAACCCGACGTCGGCGGGCGAAGATAGCGTTGGGGCGGGCAACGCCCCCGATTGACGGAGGTACACCGATGGCAACAAAGGACACGGGCGGCCAGCGGCAGACCTCGCGCCGCACCGAGGAGGCCGAGGAGACCGAGGCGCGCTCGGCCGAAGATGTGCAGGAACGGCACGAGAAGCTCTCGGACGACGTCGACGCGATCCTGGACGAGATCGATGAGGTGCTCGAGGAGAACGCGGAGGAGTTCGTCCGCTCGTACGTCCAGAAGGGCGGTCAGTAACCGTTCGTCGCCAGGGCCCGTACTGCCGCTCGAGGAGCCGCAGTGCGGGCCGACGGCTGGTTCGCCGAGGGCTGACGCCCGGGGCGCCGCCCTTGTGCGCAGCGCCCGCAGGTCGCAGTAGGGTCATGGGAAAGACGGCATTCAGCGAACGGAAGGAACCGCGTGGGCTCTGACTTGGATGGGAGCAGGCGTTTTCCTGGAGCGTTCATGGCTCCCCGGATTCCCTCGTTCGCCGACTTCCTCGCCTCCTACGCGCCGGACCTGCTGCCCGGCGGTTCGCTGCGCCGGGCCCCGGCGGCAGGCCCGTGGGCGCCGGGCGCCCCCGGCCCCGGGCTGCCGGACCTGCCGCACGCGACGACCATCGTCACGGCCATCTGCGACGGCGGCGTCATCATCGCCGGGGACCGCCGCTCCACCGCGGGCAACATGATCGCCAAACGGGACGTGGAGAAGGTCTTCCGCACCGACGAGTTCTCCGGCATGGGGATCGCGGGCACGGCCAGCGTGGGCCTGGAGTTCGTCCGGCTCTTCCAGGTGGAGCTGGAGCACTACGAGAAGATCGAAGGCCGGTCGCTGTCGCTGGAGGGCAAGGCCAACCGCCTGGCCACGATGATCAGGGGCAACATCGGCGCCGCCATGCAGGGACTGGCCGTCGTCCCGCTGTTCGCCGGCTACGACGAGGACGCCGGGATCGGCCGGATCTTCAGCTACGACGTGGCCGGCGGCCCGTACGAGGAGCACCGGTTCCACTCGATCGGCTCCGGGTCGGTCTTCGCCCGCGGCTCGCTGAAGAAGCTCTACCGGGACGGCATGGCCGCCGCGGACGCGGTGCGCGCCTGCGTGCAGGCGCTGTACGACGCGGCCGACGACGACTCCGCGACCGGTGGCCCCGATCTGACCCGCTCCATCTACCCGGTGCTCGCGGTCGTGACCGCGGACGGCTTCAGCCGGCTGTCCGACGCCGAGGCCGAGCAGCACGCCCGGGCCGTGGTCGACGAGCGGATGCAGTCGCCGGACGGCCCGACGGCCCCGGTCAGTTCCGCCTGACCGGAGCACCCCTCCCGCTTACCCGTCCCAGCCGAACTCGCGAGAAAAGGAAACGCCTGCGGTGTCCATGCCGTTCTACGTGTCGCCTGAACAGGTGATGAAAGACAAGGCGGACTACGCGCGCAAGGGCATCGCGCGCGGCCGCAGCGGGGTCGTCATCCAGTACGGGGGCGGAATCCTGTTCGTGGCGCCCAACCCGTCCCGCGCGCTGCACAAGATCAGTGAGATCTACGACCGGATCGCCTTCGCCGCCGTCGGCCGGTACAACGAGTACGAGAACCTGCGCAAGGCGGGCGTGACCTACGCCGACATCACGGGGTACCAGTTCGACCGCCGCGACGTCACCGCGCGCGGCATCGCCAACTGGTACGCCCAGCAGCTCGGCAGCATCTTCACCGAGAGCTCCAAGCCGTTCGAGGTGGAGATCATCGTGGCCGAGGCGGGGGAGACCGCGGACGCCGACCAGATCTACCGGATCACGTTCGACGGCTCGGTCGGCGACGAGCACGGGTTCGCCGCCATCGGCGGCCAGGCCGACCAGGTGGCCACGGTCCTGAAGGAGCGTTACGCCGACGGCATGACGCTGACCGAGGCGCTCAGCGCCGCGCTGGCCGCGCTGGCCGCCCCGGGCAACGGCGAGCGGCCGGACATCGGGACCAGCCAGCTCGAGGTGGCCGTGCTCGACCGGGCCCGCCCGCACCGGACGTTCCGCCGGCTCCAGGGCGCCCGGCTGGAACAGCTGCTCGCCGAAAGCCGCCCCGCCGGGCCCGAGGGGAGCGCCGGGGCCAGTCCGGCGGCCACCGCCCCGGACAGCCCGGACGGCCCGGAGGACGCCATCGGGCCGTCGGCGCCGGACGACGGCAACCCGCCTGCCTGAGCCCTCCTAGAGCGGGATGTTGCGGTGCCCGCCGCGGGCCTGCGGCGCCTCGGCGATCGCGCGGGCGAT
This sequence comes from uncultured Actinomycetes bacterium, assembly GCA_963808295.1. Taxonomy (GTDB): domain Bacteria; phylum Actinomycetota; class Actinomycetes; order Streptosporangiales; family Streptosporangiaceae; genus Bog-532. The sequence goes on from CAWEFP010000031.1 coordinate 50,696, forward strand.
CGCCTGCCGGGTCTGCGCCGGGTCGATGATCTCATCGATGACCCCGAGGTCGAGGGCCCGCTGCAGGCCACCGACGGTCCGCTCGTGCTCGGCCGCCAGCGCCGTCTCGGTCTCGTGCAGCTTCTCCGGCTCGGTGGCGGCCAGCGTGCGCCGGTGCAGGATCCGGATCGCGGCCACCGCGCCCATCACCGCCACCTCCGCGCCCGGCCAGGCCAGCACGCGGGTGGCGCCCAGCGACCGGGAGTTCATCGCGATGTAGGCCCCGCCGTAGGCCTTGCGGGTCACCAGCGTGACCCGCGGCACGGTGCACTCGGCGAACGCGTGCAGCAGCTTCGCGCCGCGGCGGACCACCCCGTCCCATTCCTGGCCGACCCCGGGCAGGTAGCCGGGGACGTCGACCAGCACCACCAGCGGGATCCCGAACGCGTCGCACATCCGCACGAACCGCGCCGCCTTCTCGGCCGAGGTGGCGTCCAGGCAGCCGCCCAGGCGCAGCGGGTTGTTCGCGATCACGCCGACCGTGCCGCCGCCGAGCCGGCCCAGCATGGTCACCACGTTCGGCGCCCACTTCGGGAACAGCTCGATCCCGGGCGCGTCCAGCACGCGGCCGATGACCGGGTGGACGTCGTAGGCCCGCCGGGGTGAATCGGGCAGCAGCCCGCCGAAGTCACCGCCCGGCGTGTCGTCCGCGACCTTGCCGTGGTCCCCGAGCAGGGCGGCGAGCCGCCGCGCCTGGGCGATGGCGTCGGTGTCGGTGTCGGTGACGATCGCGGCCAGGCCCGACCGGCGCGAATGCGGCTCGTGCCCGCCGAGCCGCGCCATGTCCACGTCCTCGCCGGTCACGCTGCGCACCACGTCGGGGCCGGTGACGAAGATCCGGCCCTGGCCGGACAGGATGACGATGTCGGTGAGGGCCGGCCCGTACGCGGCGCCGCCGGCCGCGGGGCCGAGGACCATCGAGATCTGCGGCACCAGGCCCGAGGCGCGGGTCATGGCCGCGAAGACGGTGCCGACCGCGTGCAGGCTGCCCACCCCCTCCGCCAGCCGCGCGCCGCCGGAGTGCCACACGCCGATGACCGGCACGCCGCGCGTCACGGCCTCCTCGTACGCGGTAACGATCGCCGCGCAGCCCGCCTCGCCCATGGCCCCGCCCTGCACCCGCGGGTCGGAGGCGAACGCGACCGCCCCGGTGCCGTCGATCAGCCCGGCGCCCGCGATGGCGCCGGTCCCGGCGTCCGGCGCGATCAGCTCGAGCGTCCCGGTGTCGAACAGAGCCTCCAGCCGCAGCACCGGGTCGCGCGGCAGCGCGGATCGCGCCTCCGGGGACGGCCCGCCCGGGGCGGGTGATGACGCGGCGCGGTCGTTATCCACAACGGTCATCAGGATCGCGGCGTGGAGACCCCGGCCCTCAGGCCGGGGAGAAAACGCCGCTCCCTCCCTCCAAATAGTGGTATAATCGAACATGTCTGCGATAGCCAAGCGGGCGCATGCACGACCCGGAACGAAACCGCGGCAGGGCATGCCGTGGCTGCGCGGGGAGGCGACGGGGCTGCCCGGCCTGTGAACCGCGAACCGACAGCGCGGCGCGAGCCGCGGCTGGAATCCCCCGCCTTCAGGCGGGTGGAGGATGTCAACTGAGTTCTCCTTGCGCACGTGTGAAGGCACGATGGGGGACGGGGGCCGTCGTCGGCCGTCGCCCGCGATTTGCGCCCGGGACCGGGGCGGTCGGCGCCGCCCCGGTCCCGGGCGGCAGGGGAGTGCCCCCGGTCAGGGGGCGGTGAAGACGAGCGAGACGTTGTGGCCGCCGAAGCCGAAGGCGTTGTTCAGCACCGCCATCGGCTCGCGGCCGCCGGCCCGCAGGGGCCGCGGCTCGGTCGCGACGTCGACCTTGACGCCATCGTCGGGATCTTCGAGGTTGATCGTGGGCGGCGCGGTCTTGTTGTGCAGCGCGAGGATCGCCGCCACCGACTCGACCGCGCCCGCGCCGCCGAGCAGGTGCCCGGTCATCGACTTGGTGGAGGAGACCACGACCCGCTCCGCCGCCGGGCCCAGGGCCGTCACGATGGCCTGCGCCTCGGCCACGTCGCCTTCCGGCGTCGAGGTGGCGTGCGCGTTGACGTGCACGATCTGGTCCGCCGCGACCCGCGCGTCGGCCAGCGCGCGCCGCATGGCCAGGATCACGCCGGCGCCCTCGGGATGGGGGTGGGCGATGTGGTAGCCGTCGGAGGAGTACCCGGCCCCGGCCGCGACCGCGTACACCCGCGCGCCGCGCGCGGCGGCGTGCGCCGCGGACTCCAGCACGACCATGCCGGCGCCCTCGCCGAGCACGAACCCGTCCCGGCCCTTGTCGAACGGGCGCGAGGCCCGCTCCGGCTCGTCGTTGCGCGCCGACAGCGCGCGCATCACCGCGAACGCGCCCATGTTCAGGGCCATGATCGCCGCCTCGGTGCCGCCCGCGACCACCACGTCGGCCCGCCCGGACCTGATCATGTCGATGCCGTAGCCGACCGCCTCGGCGCCGGACGCGCACGCGCTGACCGCCGAATGCGCCCCGGCCTGGGCGCCCAGCTCGATGCTGATCCAGCCCGCGGAACCGTTCGGCATCAGCATCGGCACCGTGAACGGGGAGATCCGCTGCCAGCCCTTTTCCTTGAGCGTGTCGTAGGCGGCCAGGGTGGACCCGATCCCGCCGATGCCGCTGGTCACCGAGACGCCGAGCCGTTCCGGGTCGACCTCGGGCTGGCCGGCGTCCGCCCACGCCTCCCGCGCGGCGACCAGCGCGAACTGCTCGCAGCGGTCCATCCGGCGGGCCTGCACGCGCCCCACGATGTCGGCGGGGTCGGCCGCGGCGGTGCCCGCGATCCGGGACGGGAGATCCTTGGCCCAGTCGTCGGTCAGCGCTTGCACGCCGCTGCGGCCGGCGAGCATCGCTGACCAGGTTGATGCGACGTCGCCGCCGAGAGGCGTGATCGCGCCCAGGCCCGTGACGACGACACGGTTGTCGTCTGCGCTCACTGTGATCGGCTCCTCAATCTCGCCTTGGCTGCCCGCCCGTAAGGCTGCCCGCCCGTAAGGCTGCCCGCCAGCGACGGTGCCGGCGAGCAGGCCCCGGGCGGCTAGCTCACGTTCTTGTGCACGTAGTTGATGACGTCCTGAACGGTCTTCAGGTCCTTCAGCTGGTCGTCGGGGATCTCCACGCCGAACTTGTCCTGCGCGGCCACGGCGATCTCCACCATGGACAGCGAGTCGATGTCGAGGTCGTCCACGAAGTTCTTGTCCGGGGTCACCTCGTCGGCCGGGACACCCGCGATCTCGTCGATGATTTCCGCGAGACCCGCGAGGATCTCCTGCTCGGTGAGTGCCATCTGCCTGCTCACTCCTTGTCGTCCGGTTGTTCTATGCGGGGGTCTTCGTCGAGTTGCCTGGCCACTGTGTTGCCTGGTGACTGGGCTGCGCGCCGCGGGCGGCGGGCCCGGCTAGGGTACCGTGATCACCTGCGCCGCGTAGCACATGCCCGCGCCGAACCCCAGCAGCAGCACCGGCATGCCGGAGTGCAGCTCACCGCGTTCGGTCATCCGCGCCAGGGCCAGCGGGATCGACGCGGAGGAGGTATTCCCCGCGGTGATGATGTCGTCCGCCACCCGTTCCCGCGGCACCCCGACCTTGCGGCCCAGCGCCTCGACGATCCGCAGGTTGGCCTGGTGCGGGACGAACGCGGCGAGGTCCTGCGGCCGGACGCCCGCGCGCCGGCAGGCTTCCAGCGCCGTCGGGTGCAGCTCGGTGGTCGCCCACCGGAACACCGACTGCCCCTCCTGGAACAGGAACGACGTGCGGTCCTTGATGTGGATCTTGTCGGCCAGGCTGCCGTTGCTGCCCCACGCGACCGGGCCGATCCCGGGCGGTGCGGCCGGGTCCGCGACCGGGCCGACCACGGCCGCCCCGGCGCCGTCGGCGAAGATGATCCGGGTCGACCGGTCCGCGTCGTCCACCCAGGCCGACATCTTCTCCGCCCCGATCACCAGGACGTGCCGGGCGGTCCCGGCGCGTACCGCGTCGCTGGCGTTGGCCAGCCCGTAGCAGAAACCGGCGCAGGCGGCGTTGAGGTCGTAGGCGCCCGGCGCGCTGATGCCCAGCCGGGCCGCGACCGAGGCGGAGACGTTGGGGATCGGCGACTCGGCGCTGCAGGTCGCCACGATGACCAGGTCGATGTCGGATACGGTGACGCCGCTGCCGGCGATCGCCTTGCCCGCCGCGGCCACCGCCATGTCGGCGACGGTCTCGTCCGGGGCGGCGATCCGGCGGCTCGCGATGCCGACGCGGCTGCGGATCCACTCGTCGCTGGTGTTCAGGGTGGCCGCGAGGTCATCGTTGGTCACCACGTTGCCGGGCTGGTACCCGCCGAACGCAAGGATGCGGGCACCAGCCGCCGGCTGGGGGAGTTGCATCGCGCCGCCTTTCTGTGTCGTCCGGTTCATGGCTGGCCCGTCCGGGTCATGGCTGATTTTCTGGCCGAACGGACCCGGCCGGGGGCTATTCCGCTCCTTCGGGCAGCAGCCGGGCCAGCGGCTGTCCCACGCTGACCGGGTCGCCGTCCTGCACGAGCCACTCGATGATCGCACCGCGCCACTGCGGGATGATCGCGCGCCGGTCGCTGCGCGCCTCGACGTGGCCGACCTCGGTGCTGATGCCGTCGGCGAAACTGGCGAGCGGCGCCGAGCGGAAGGTACCGCCCAGCGGGGCGACCAGCAGCCGCCACTCGGGCAGGTTACCCGCCCAGGTGGCGGTGGCCTCCGCGTCGTCCTCTTCGGCGACGGCCGCGCCGGTGACGTCGGCTACGGTGGCGCCAGCCTCGGTGACACCAGCTTCCGGGGCCAGGTCGGGTGCGAGCGTCATGTGTGCCTCCGCTGTGTGGGTGAGGATGCCTCTTCAGCCGCCGGTTCAGCCGCCGGGCGGGCGTGCTCGGCGAGCAGCTTGCGTGCCGCCTCCAGGTCATCCGGGGTCTTCAGGGCCTGCAGGGTCACGCCGGGCAGCGCCCGGCGGGCCAGGCCGGTGAGCGTGCCGGCCGGCGGCAGCTCGATCAGCGCGGTGACCCCCTGGGCCGCCATCGTGGCCATGCACGCGTCCCAGCGGACCGGCGTGGCGACCTGCCCGACGATGCGGTCCAGCCAGCCCGCGCCGGTGCCGACGACCGCGCCGTCGGCGTTGGACAGCAGGGCGATCCGCGGATCGCTGACCGTCACGGTGGCGGCCACCGCGCGCAGCGCGGCCACGGCCGGCGCCATGTGCACGGTGTGGAACGCGCCCGCGACCGGCAGCGGCCGCAGCCGCGCCCCGGGCGGCGGGTCCGCCGCGAACGCGGCGAGCTGCTCCAGCGTCCCGGCCGCCACGATCTGCCCGGCGCCGTTCACGTTCGCCGGGGTCAGCCCGTGTGCCTCGATCGCGGCCAGCACGGTGGCCTCGTCCCCGCCCAGCACCGCGGTCATCCCGGTCGGCCGGGCGGCCGCGGCCGCGGCCATCGCCCGGCCCCGCACCGCGACCAGCCGGAGCGCGTCGGCGGGGCTGACCACCCCGGCGATGGCCCCGGCGGCCAGCTCGCCCACGCTGTGCCCGGCGGCGGCCAGCCCCGGGCCGGTGGCCGGGAGGGCACCGTCGAGGAGGGTTTCGGCGGCCCCGAGCGCCGCGGCGACGAGCAGCGGCTGGGCGACGGCGGTGTCCTTGATCTCGTCGGCGCCGGCCGTGGTGCCGGACCGGACGAGGTCGACGCCCGCCAGCTCGGACCAGGCGTCCAGGCGGGCCGCGAACCCGGGGACATCGAGCCAGGGCGAGAGGAAGCCGGGCGCCTGGGCGCCCTGGCCGGGAGCGGTGATGACGAGCACATACCCAGCGTGCCCTGTAGGAGTCCGCTACTCCTACGCCAGAGGTGACGAAGTTTCCGGTAGAAACCTTGTACCATTCCGCCAAATAGGGTTCACCTGCGCGTCACCGGCTCGTCGCTGGCGGCTGTCCGCGCGCGGCCCGGGCACGCCGGGACCCGTGCCGCCGCTGTCCCGCCGTAGGTATAGCGTCGGACGTGTCCGGCACAGGCCCGGAAACGTCTCGCCCCAATCAGGAACGGGATCACTGATGGCTGATCGTATGAGCGACGCGCAATCGGCTGTCGCAGGCCGGCGGCCCGCAGCCGCAATCGCCCCTGGAGCCATTCGGCGAAGCCGAGAGCTGGAAGCTGATCTCGGCGGGCGGCGTGGGCCGGATCGGGTACTCCGGCCGGTACGGCCCGACCATCCTCCCGGTCAACTTCACGGTGCGCGACAAGGCGATCTATTTCCGCACCGCGCGGCACTCCACGATGGAAGAGGACCTGCGCACCGGGATCGCGCACGCCGACTACAAGGTGGCGTTCGAGATCGACCACTTCGACGAGACCGCGCACACCGGCTGGAGCGTCCTGGTCCAGGGCGACGTCCACCCCATGGAGTCCGACGACGAGCGCGCGGCGGCCGCCCACGCCGGCGTGGAGTCCTGGGTGGCCGGCGACCGGAACCTGTTCCTGCGCATCACCCCCACCAAGATCACCGGCCACCGCGTCGGCCGCCTGCCCGGCTGCGACTCCCGTCACGCGGGCTTGGCGGCCAGGCGGCCGAGGACGATCGAGATCCACAGGGTGAACGCGTCGCGGCCGTCGGACGGGGTGTAGCCGGTGAGCTCCGTCACCCGGCGGAGCCGGTAGCGGACCGTGTTGGCGTGCACGAACAGCATCCGCGCCGTCGCCTCCAGGGACGAGCCCTGCTCCAGGTAGGTGGCCAGCGTGTCCACCAGGGCCGAACCCCCGGCCAGCAGCGGCTCGTACACCTGCGTGACCAGCTCCCCGCGTGCGTCGGTGTCCCCGTCCAGGGCACGTTCGGGCAGCAGCTCGTCCGCGCTGACCGGCCGCGGCGCGTCCGGCCACGCGGCCGCCGCGCGCAGCCCGGCCAGCGCGGCCCGCGCGGACGCCGCCGCGGACCGCAGGTCGGGGACGACCGGCCCGACCACGAGGGGACCGGCGCCGAACCGCCCGGCGAACCGCTCGGCCGCGCTGAGCGGGTCGTCCGTGCCGCCCAGCAGCACCACCAGGCGGCTGCCCTGCACGCCGGCCAGCACGTCCAGGCGGGCGCGCTTGGCGTCCGTGCGCAGGTCGTCGATCAGCACCGCGGTGGTCTCCTCGCCCTCGACCATCCCGGCGATGACGGCGACGGGGGAGGAGGACCAGTTCAGCGCGGACGCCCACGAGTGCAGCGACTCCTCGGTCTCGCCCCGCACCAGGGAGTCCACCACCAGGGCCTCCAGCCGCGCGTCCCACGCCCCCCGCGCCTCCGCGGTCCGCGCGTAGACCTGCGCCGCGCCGAAGGCGACCTCCCGGGTGTACCGGAGCACGGCCTCGCGCAGCTCCGCCTCGCCGCCGGGCGCCGCCAGCTCGTCGACCTGCGCCTCCACCACGTCGATGATGACGCGCACCATCTCCACCGCCTGCTGCAGGCTGACCGCCCGGGCCAGCTCGCGCGGCGCCGTGCCGAACACCTCGCCCGCGACCGCGGGCCGGTCCCGCTCGGGATGGCGGATCCAGTCCACGAACGCGGCGATCCCGGCCTGCGCGACCAGCCCGAGCCACGACCGGTTCTCCGCCGACATGGCCCGGAACCAGGGCAGCCGCTTGTCCATCGACGCGATGGCGGCGGTCCCGAGGCTGCCCATCGACCGCTCGATGCGCGCCACGGTCTCCTCGTGCACCCGGCTTCCCCCGCCGGGCCCGCCGGGCCGGGCGCCGCGCGGGCCCGGCGTCCCGGCTTTCCGGCCGCCACGCGGGCGGCCGGTCTGCTCGCTGGTGGACATGCGCCCTAGAGTGTCACGTTTATGGAGACACAGATCATCCAGGTCCGCACCGGCGGCCGTGAAGGCGTGTTCGACATCACCGGCCAGTGCGCGGAGTTCGCGTCCGGCGCGTCCGGCGGCGGCGACGGGCTGCTGCACGTGTTTGTGCCGCACGCCACGGCCGGGCTCGCGCTGATCGAGCTCGGCGCCGCCAGCGACCGCGACCTGCTCGCCGTGCTGGCGGACTTCCTGCCCGCCGACGACCGGTGGCGGCACGCGCACGGCTCCCGCGGCCACGGCCGGTCGCATGTGCTGCCCGCCTTCGTGCCGCCCTACGCCACGGTCCCGGTCGTCGGCGGGCACCTGGCCCTGGGCACCTGGCAGTCCATCGCCCTCGTCGACCTGAACGTAGACAACCACACCCGCCAGGTCCGGCTGTCTTTCCTGGGCTGACCGGGCCCGCCCTGGCCTGACCCGTCCCGGGAGGGTCAGCCGTCGTCTTCCGGCCACAGCCGGATGCTGCGCTGGGCGGCGTCGAGGATCAGCTCCGCGTCGAGCCCGGCCCGCGTCTCGGTGATCCCCAGGGGGCCCATTCACAGACGAACTCCAGCGGCCCCTTCGGCGGCAGCGGCCACGCCCACCACCGGGAGAGATGCGTATGCGGCCCGCCGCCGCCCATGTACGGGTGCAGGATCGGCCCGGTCGGCTCGGTGTCGGGGGGCGGCCGGCGGGGGCCGTGGTGACCGAGGACCTTCGTGCCGTCGGCGAGCTGCATCCCGAAGCGGAACGCCCGCCGCGCGGCGCCGAGGTCCGATGGCGCATCGGGCCCGCCGCGCGCTCCCGGCCGCATCCGGGCGGTCACGAAGATCTCGAATCCATTGCTGAAGGCCGACAGCCCCGTGATCGCCACGGCGACCTGCTCGGTCCGCCCGAGCAGCAGGGCATCGATCGGCACGATGCCGGGGAACTCCGCCTCCGGCGGTTCCCATGGATGATGCCGCCGCGGCGGCTCCGGCTCATCGGCCGGCAGTTCGTCAAAGAATCCCATGCCGCCACCCTCAGCCCGCCCGCGGCTGCCGCAACCGGTTATTCCGCCACGAACCGGTACACGCGATGGCACCTTTACCTGTACCGGGATCGGGATGCGCGCGATCGGGCAGCGCTATCCCGCCCGGCCCTCCGAGGACGCTGGCGGGCAACCCGCGTCGACCTCAGCGCGGACCTCGGGCTGGGTCTCGGGCTCGGGAGTGGCCGGGGCGGCGGGCTGGCTGACCACGTGCGGCGCGCTGAGGGCCTCGCTGAAGGGCCGGTCCAGGCGGTACTTCTCGATCGCCAGGGTGAGCGCGTCCGGCTTGACCTCGCCGCGCCTGGCCAGCTGGCTCAGCACGGCGACGGTGACCGACTCGGCGTCCACGTGGAAGAACCGGCGGGCCGCAGCGCGGGTGTCGGAGAAGCCGTACCCGTCGGTGCCGAGCGACGCGTAGGCGCCGGTACCCAGCGGGCGATCTGGTCCGGGACGGCCCGGATCCAGTCGCTGACCGCGACGACCGGGCCCGGCCGGCCGTCCAGCACCCGGGTCACGTACGGGACGCCGGCTGCTCCGGGTGCAGCATGTTCCATTCCTCGCACGCCATCGCGTCCCGGCGCAGCTCGGTCCAGGAGGTCGCGGACCACACCGACGCGGCCACGCCCCAGTCGTCGGCGAGCAGCTTCTGCGCCTGCATCGCCGCCCGGATCGCCACGCCGGACGCGAGGATCTGCGCGCCCGGCCCGGGCCGCTCGCCGTTGCCCTCGGCCGGGCGCGCCGCGCCGTAGGGAACGCGCGAGCATCGGCCCGTTCGGATCATCGGCGCCGTCGCCCATCCGGGCCGCACCCGTGCCGAACGGCTCGTGGCGGGCGGCCGCCGCGTACTCGTACAGCCCGCGCAGGATGCCCTGCTCCAGCGCGGCCTTCCCGCCCGGGAACACGTCCGGCTCGGCCGGCTGCGGGAACGGCTCGTTGTAGACCGTCAGGTAGTAGAAGACGTCCTCGCCCTCGGGATGGTCCGGGGTGGAGGAGTACATCCGACGCAGCGCGTCCCGCATGATGTGGGCGAGCTCGTAGCCCACGCCGGGTCGTAGGCGACACACGCCGCGCTGATCGAGGCCAGCAGCAGCCTGTGGCCGTCGTCGTGCTGCAGCCCCTCGCCGGTCAGCGTCGTCCGCCCGGCGGTCGCGCCGAGCAGGAAGCCGCGGCCGAGCTGGTCGCCGATCGCCCACATCTGGTCGCCGGTCCGCTGCAAGCCGAACATCGAGTAGAAGATGTAGACCGGGATCATCGGCGTGCCGTGCGTCGCGTAGGAGGTGCCCGCCGCGATCATCGAGGCCATCGCGCCGGCCTCGGTGATCCCCTCGTGCAGGATCTGGCCCTTCTCGGACTCCTTGTAGGACAGCAGCAGGTCACGGTCGACGGCCTCGTACCTCTGGCCGTGCGGCGAGTAGATCTTCGCCGTCGGGAACAGCGAGTCCATGCCGAACGTGCGGGCCTCGTCGGGAATGATCGGCACGAACCGCGGGCCGATCTCCGGGTCCTTCATCAGCTCCTTGAGCAGCCGGACGAACGCCATCGTGGTGGCGACCGGCTGCTTGCCCGAGCCCGCTTCAGCTCGTCGTACGGCTTGTCCGGCAGCGGCGGCAGCGGCTTGGAGCGCACGACGCGCTTGGGCAGCGAGCCGCCCAGCGCCGCGCGCCGCTCCTTCATGTACTGGATCTCGTCGGAGTCCTGGCCCGGGTGGTAGTACGGCGGCAGGTCCTCCTCCAGGGCCGCGTCGGTGATCGGCAGGTAGAGCCGGTCGCGGAACTCCTTGAGCTCGGCCTTGGTCAGCTTCTTCATCTGGTGGGTGGCGTTGCGCCCCTCGAAGTCGGGCCCGAGCGTCCAGCCCTTGATCGTGTGGGTCAGGATCACGGTCGGCTGGCCGACGTGCTCACGCGCGGACTTGAACGCCGCGTAGACCTTGCGGTAGTCGTGCCCGCCGCGGGAGAGGTTCCGCAGGTCGTCGTCGGACAGGTGCTCGACCATCTTGCGCAGCCGCGGGTCACCGCCGAAGAAGTGCTCGCGGATGTAGCCGCCGGCCTCGACCGAGTAGGTCTGGAACTGGCCGTCAGGGGTGCTGTTCATCTGGTTGACGAGCACGCCGTCGACGTCCTGGGCCAGCAGCGGGTCCCAGTCGCGGCCCCAGATGACCTTGATGACGTTCCAGCCGGCGCCGCGGAAGTACGACTCGAGCTCCTGGATGATCTTGCCGTTGCCGCGGACCGGGCCGTCGAGGCGCTGCAGGTTGCAGTTGATGACGAACGTGAGGTTGTCGAGCTCCTCGCGGGCGGCCAGGCCGATCGCGCCGAGGGCCTCGGGCTCGTCCATCTCGCCGTCGCCGAGGAACGCCCAGACGTGCGAGCGGCTGGTGTCGTGCAGCTCGCGGGCGAGCAGGTAGCGGTTGAAGCGGGCCTGGTAGATCGCGTCGAGCGGGCCGAGGCCCATCGAGACGGTCGGGAACTCCCAGAAGTCCGGCATCAGCCGCGGGTGCGGGTAGGACGGCAGCCCGCCGCCCGGGCGGGACAGCTCCTGGCGGAAGCCGTCCAGTGGTTCTCGGCCAGCCGGCCTCCAGGAACGCGCGGGCGTAGATGCCGGGGGCCGCGTGGCCCTGGAAGAAGACCTGGTCGCCCGACCCGCCGTGCTCCTTGCCGCGGAAGAAGTGGTTGAAGCCGACCTCGTACAGGGTCGCGGCGCAGGCGTAGGTGGCGATGTGCCCGCCGACGCCGAGGCCCTGGCCGGTTGGCCCGGGTGACCATGATCGCCGCGTTCCAGCGGATTAGGCGCGGATCCGGCGCTCGATCTCCTCGTCGCCGGGGAACCACGGCTCGCGCTCGGGCGGGATGGTGTTGATGTAGTCGGTGCTGCGCAGCGCCGGCACGCCGACCTGGCGCTCGCGGGCGCGCTCGAGCAGCCGGAGCAGAGGAAGCGGGCCCGGGCGCGGCCGCGGGTCTCGACGACGGGTCGAAGAGTCGATCCACTCCCGGGTCTCGCCGGGATCGATGTCGGGCAGCTGGTTGGGAGCCCGTCGTTGATGATCGAGAAGCGCTGGCGTCCGGAAGCCACGGGGTAGCCTCGCCTTCCGCTAGTTCAGGGCGGCTGTACGCCGCAGTCTTTTCGATGATGTCCAGACCAATCGTCCTGCGTTCGCCAAGATTTGCATCTCTACTACACGGTAACCGCGCGGTCGCGCGGCAAAACATGGTCCGGGGGGACGACCCCCTCGCGCCCGCTGCGCCCGCTGCCATGACACCGGCAGGGCTGCCGCCAGGCCTGAAGGCCCGGACTCGCTGGGCCGGTACGGTCGTCTCGCGGTAACCCGCGCCGGGTTCCCGGCGGCGTGCCAGGGGCCGCGCATGGGACAGGGAAACCAAATTGTGTCGGCAGTTTTGCCCGGCAGCGGCGATTGCCACTTGCGCGTCGCGCCAGGCCAGTGTGAACTGTCCCGACAGGTCCGTGGTGACGCGGTCATCGCCGCCAGGTACCAGACCACGGTACGGAGCCGTGGGGCATGGTCCGGCCCGGAGGGAGCGATGGCGCGGGGAGGGTGCAGGAGGACGTCAGTGAGCGCGGCAGGCGGGCCAGGCCCAGGATCAACGCGGCCAGGCCGAGCGGCTCGGCATCAAGCCGGGCCAGGTGGTGCAGGAGATCGGCTACGACGACGATTGCGACGAGGATCTGCGCGACGCGATCGGCGATGTGGACGGCGTGGAGCTTGTCGGCGAGGACTATGACGACGTGGTTAACGTCGTCCTGCTGTGGTGGCGGGACGAGGACGGGGACCTCGTCGATGCGCTCGTCGACGCGCTGACGCCGCTGACCGATGGGGGGTACATCTGGCTGCTGACGCCCAAGGCGGGCCGGGCGAGCCATGTCGAGCCGAGTGACATCGGCGAGGCGGCACCGACCGCGGGCCTGTCCCAGACATCCAGCCTCAGCGCGGCCCGTGACTGGTCCGGGACCCGGCTGGTGGCGCCCCCGCGCGGCGTTAACCGCGGGCTGGCGCCGGTCCCGCGAGCCGCTGCGCGCCGGTCGGGCCGCACCTGGCGCCGGGGCCGGCCCGCGGGGTGGCGGCCTGGGCGGCGGAACAGAATCTCGCGCGCGCCTCCCATGTGCGCGGACCCTGTGGGCTTCCCGAACGGCGTGCCCGCGTGGCACATCCTGGCGGTAGCTAGCGGGGCACGGCAACGGACCGGGCGCGCCCAACGTCTCGCCGGAAAGGACACCCGGCATGGCGGTGGAGATCGGCGAGCAGGCCCCCGATTTCGAGCTGAACGACCAGCACGGCACCCCGGTGCGGCTCTCGTCTTTCCGGGGCTCCAAAAACGTCGTGATCGTCTTCTACCCGCTGGCGTTCAGCGGCGTGTGCTCCGGCGAGCTGTGCGCCATGCGAGACGACTTCCCCGAGGTGTCGCGCGATGACGTCGAACTGCTCACGGTCTCGGTGGACTCCATGTTCGCCCACCGGGCCTGGGCGGACGCCGACCATTTCGGTTTCGGGCTGCTGTCGGATTCTGGCCGCACGGTGACGTTGCGAAGACCTATGGTGTCTTCGACGATGCCAGGGGCCTGGCGATACGGGGCACCTTCGTCATCGACAAGGCGGGCGTGGTGCGGTGGAAGGTCGTGAACCCGATCCCGCAGGCGCGCGACATCAGCGACTACCAGAAGGCGCTGGCCGAGCTGGACTGATCTTCCCCGACCCGGCCGCGCCGTGCTGCCCCGGGGAAAAGATCACGGCGCGCCCGGGCCGGGCGCACGGGCACGATTGGAGTAGATGGCGGGGATGCCCTGCTACCACTGCGGGACGCGGCAGGTGGACCCGGACGGGGTCGGGAGCCCGTGGACCCGGGGAGTGCTGCGCGATCATCAGATACTCGTCTGCCCCACCTGCCAGACGCTGCGCGACTGGACGGCAGAGCTGGAACGGTGCGGCAGCTGCGCCAGCGCCCACCTGGTCCGCCGGCTGGACGAGGTGGAGTGCCGTGACTGTGGCCTCATCCGGCTGACCGGCACCGACCACGCGGGCGAGCCAGGCGCGGAACACGTCTGTGTGACGCCCGCCCCTGGCACCGGCTCCGGGGGGGAGACCGGCACCAGGGGCGGAACCGGGTCGGCGCCGCTTCCGGCGGCCCGCGAGGCCCGCTTGCCGGCCTCGCCGGACCCGGAACTGGCCGCCGAAGTCGAGCGGGCCCTGGCCAAGGTGCTGGGCAAGACCGCCAAGATCGTCGCCGCGCCCTAGCCGCCGGTCAGACCGCGCCGGGAGTCCGCTACCCGGCGGACCGGCCGTGCTGCTCGTGCTGCTCACGTTTCCGGCGCGACCGCTCGATC
>CAWEFP010000032.1:0-62154 GCA_963808295.1 uncultured Actinomycetes bacterium
CCGGGCCAGCAGCAGACATCACCTGTGCCGCCGACCCGCTGCTGCGTGACCTCCTCGGCCACGGGCTGGCCCGCCTGATCCGCTGCGGCCGGCATCGACGCCGACCCCACGGGCGCCGTGCTCGACACGGCCGGGAGGCCGAGTCGCACCATCTTCACGCTCGGCCTGCCGCTGCGGGGGCTCTGGTACGAGACAACAGCAATCCCCGGAATCCGCGACCAGGCGGCCGTCCTTGCCCGCCGCCTGACCGCCGGAAGCCAGGCACGCCAGCGCCGGGGCAGCGCTGCCTGAGCGCCATCGGCGAACCCGGCTCCGACGTCCGGAAGCATGCAGGGATAGCCGAGCCACAACTGACCGCGCCCATACCCAATGGGTTCACTCCGAGGGTGATCCTCTCGACGCGGACGACTGGCAGCGTGATCAAGCGCACGCCGATCAACGGCGCCAGCGGGTCCGCTCCTCCGGAAGCCTGAGGCGGTGGATCAGGTCATCAGCCTGGTGCGCGCGATAACCGAGCTCGGCCAGGCGGGCGGTGCGGCCGGAGCCTCGTGCATCTGCCGGCACGATCGCGAATGGACCAAGACCATCTCCCGTTACGGAACTGCCGTCGGCTCATGTGACCTACGTCATATTCTATTAAATAGGTCGCTTTAGTATTGTTAGTCGCATGAGGCTACTCGAGCCCTTCGTAGCCCGCCGCTACGTCGATTTCGAGCGGGTTTGCAGCGCGGTCTGTTCGCTGACCTCGTCTTTGCCACAGGACAAGCGAATACCGGGCGGGCACGCCACTCTCGCAGGAGCCTTGCTCCCGGCCTGAATATCACGCCTGGCCGCCAAGAACCGGCATGACTGCTTCCCGGATCTGACCAATCCTGACTGCAATGCAGCGACCTGTCACGCCCGGCGTCCCCGGGCATGCTGGGTCCGCGCGCACGGCGTCTGCCCGCCTGCGCTCACCCGGCCTCCACCAAGGAGAAGGAACCCACCATGACCACGACATCCACCAGCACGAGGCTCGATATCCGCAAGCTCACCGCGCGCATCGGTGCCGAGGTCGGCAGGGGAAGCCCGGCACTTGAGCTGGACGCTGACACCGTGACTGCGCTGCGCGCGGCGCTCAATGAGCACAAGGCACTCGTATTCCGCGGCATCAGCATCGATGACGAGGGACAGCAGCGCTTCGCCCGCTACTTCGGCGAACTGACCACGGCGCACCCGACCGTGCCGGCCGTGGACGGCGCGCCGAACGTGCTGCCGGTTGACAGTAAGGATGGCCGGGCCAACCACTGGCACACCGACGTGACCTTCGTGCTGAACCCGCCACAGGCCAGCACCCTGCGCAGCATCGTCGTCCCGCCATACGGGGGAGAGACCCTGATTGCCAGCGCCCGCGGCAGCGTACCGCGACCTCCCCACTCCCCTCCGCGATTTCGCCGACACGCTCTGGGCGGTGCACACCAACGACCACGACTACGCGATACCGCCGGAGAGCCTGGATGAGGCCGAACGGGAGCGGCGCGCGGTGTTCATTTCGATCAAGTACGAGACCGCCCATCCCGTGGTCCGGGTCCACCCGTTGACCGGCGAGCGGGGCCTGTTCATCGGCGGGTTCGCGCAGCGGATCGTGGGACTGTCCAACGGCGAGTCACGGGACATCCTGCGGCTGCTGCAGGCGTACGTGACCCGGCCGGAGAACGTGCTGCGGCTGGCATGGGAGTCGGGCCAGCTCGTGCTGTTCGACAACCGGATCACCCAGCACTACGCGGTCGACAACTACGATGACGTCCCCCGGCGGCTCAACCGGGTCACCGTCGCCGGCGGCGTCCCGGTCGGTGCCGACGGCAATCAGAGCTATGCCGTCAAGGGAGATGCCTCGCACTACACGCCGGTCGCCGAGGCGCGGGCCGCGGCATGAGCAGCCTGTCCGGGGCGTCCGCCTGCAGCGTCACCGCGCTTCCTGCCGCGGGTCAGCTCGCCGCCCGGGACGGGAACTTGAGGTGTTCGCCCCAGCCGCCCGGCGCGGCGGCTGGCCGGGGCGTATCCACACGCATCTGCGCTCCCCCTGGGCATCTACAGCGTGCCGCTGCTGATCGGGGTGGTGTGGCAGATCGCGAGCTGCAGGGCCGGTTCGTCTGGATCCTCGAGCGCGTTCTGCTGACCTGGCGTCCTGCCTACTCCGGCGCATGACCAGCCAGCAGGCGGCGTCGCCCGCACAGGGCGGCACCCGCCACGGGATCAGCGGGGTGGCCGAGGACGTGGTGCGCCGGTTCGGCAACCGGGTCGTTCTCGACCACCTGCGGCTGGAGATCCCGGCGTCGCAGTTCGTGGTGCTGCTCGGCCCGGTCGGCTGCGGTAAGACCACCCTGCTGCGCCTGCTCGGCGGCCTTGACCAGCCAGACGGCGGCACGGTGACCGTCCCACGGGCACGGGCGATCGTCTTCCAGGGGGCTCACCTGCTGCCGTGGCAGCGGGTATGGCAGAACGTGACGATCGGGCTGTACGGCAAGGACGCCAAGGCGCCGCAGCACTGTCGGTTCTGGACGAGCTCGGGCTCAGCGCGCAGGCTGGGGCATGGCCCAAACCCTGTCCGGCGGCGAGGCACAGGTACGTGCCCTCGTGTCCGACCCGGCGCTCGTCCTGCTCGACGAGCCGTTCGCCGCGCTCGACGCGATCACCCGGCTGCGGATGCACGATCTGGTCCGCGCCCTGCATCACCGGCACCGCGCCACGATGCTACCAAGTTGCCCGCTAGTGCGCCGGCCTTCGGGCCGGTGGTGAAGGCGGGCGGATATGAGCCCGTCAGGCGGGATGGTCCTGCCGTTCGATGTACTGGCGCAGGACGGAGATAGGGGCGCCGCGGGCCGCCCGGCGAAGTAGGACCCGGACCATAGCCGTTTCGCCCGCCAGTAGTGCCGCTGCAGGTCCGGGAACTCTTGCCGCAGCCTGCGGGACGACACGCCCTTGAGGCTGTTGACCAGCCGGGAGATCGCCACGGTGGGCGGGAAGTTGACCAGCAGGTGGACGTGCTGGGGTTCCCCGTTGAACTCGGCCAGCTCGCACCCGAAGTCCGCGCATACGTCTCGCATGATCTCTTCCATGCGCTCCAGGTGCGCGGCGGTGAACACGGGGTGCCGGTACTTGGTGACGAAAACCAAGTGGGCGTGCAGAATGAAGACACAGTGCCTGCCAGTGCGGATGTCACCGTATTCGGCCATGAAGCCAAGTATGCTGTATGTGTGCAGCTCCGGTACAACTACCGCCCTACCCCACGCCGGGCCAGCGGGATGCGCTGGCGAGGGCGTTCGGGTGCGCGCGGGTGGTGTTCAACGACGGGCTGCGCGCCCGCCAGGAGGCGCATGCGGCCGGGCGGCCGTACATTACCGGCGCTGAGCTGTCGGCCCGGCTGACCGCAGCGAAGGCCACCCCGGAACGCGCATGGCTCAGTGAGGTCTCCGCCGTGGCGCTCCAGCAATCCCTGGCGGACCTGAACACGGCGTACCGGAATTTCTTCGCGTCGGTCACCGGGAAGCGGAAAGGCCCGAAGATCGGGCCGCCCCGCTTCAAGTCCCGCAAGGATCACCGGCAGGCGGTCCGGTTCACGGCCAGCGCCCGGTTCCGGGTGCTGGCCAACAGGAAGCTGCGGCTGCCGAGGATCGGGGACATCGTGGTCCGGTGGTCCCGTGATCTGCCGTCCGAGCCGTCCAGCGTGACCGTGATCCGGGATTCTGCGGGCCGGTACTTCGCCAGCTTTGTCATCGAGGCCGGGCTCGTCACCTTGCCCGCGACTGAGCCGGTGGTCGGCATCGACCTGGGACTGACCCATTTCGCGGTGCTGTCCGACGGCCGGAAGATCGCCTCCCCGCGGTTCCTGCGCCGGGCGGAGAAAAAGCTCAGGCGGGCACAGCAAGCACTCTCGCGTAAGGAGAAAGGCAGCAGGAACCGGGACAGGGCCCGCGCCAGGGTCGCCCGCGCTCATGCCCGGGTGGCCGACGCGCGGCGCGAGTTCCACCACGAGCTCTCCACGATCCTGATCCGCGACAGCCAAGCGGTCGCGGTGGAAGACCTGGCGGTCAAGGGACTCGCCCGGACCCGGATGGCCAAGTCCGTCCACGACGCCGGATGGTCGGCGTTCGTGGCCATGCTGGAATACAAGGCCCGGCTGTACGGCCGGGAGTTCCGCCGGATCGGCCGGTTCGTCCCCACGTCCCAGGTGTGCTCGGCGTGCGGGGTCAAGGACGGCCCCAAGCCGCTGCACGTCCGCACCTGGCAGTGCCGGGCATGCGGAGCGTGGCTGGACCGGGACATCAACGCGGCGGTCAACGTCGCCAGGGCCGCCGGACTGGCGGTGACAGCCTGCGGAGCGCAGGTAAGACCGGGGCCTGCCCGGCGCAGCGCGGCGAAGCAGGAACCCACCCGGAGTCACGCCGGGAAGCGGCGTGACAGGCGGGAATCTCCGCCCTTCAGGGCGAAGTGGAAGTCAATGGTCACCCATGATGTCGAGGCCATCGCCCTGGCCGACCGGATCCTGATCATGCGCGACGGCCGTATCGGCAGCGAGCACCGGGTGGAACTCGGCAGCCAGGACCGCTCCCGCGGTCCCGCGCGCGAGGAGTTGCGCGCAAATCTTCTCATCGAGATCGGCGTGGCATCCGGCGAATAGCACCCGCTCGCGAGGTTGTGGGGACTCCCACAGGTTCGTTCCGGCCTGTTCCTGCCGCTGCCTGAGGTTATGCGCGCCTGCTGTGTCTTGTGGTATTCGTGGCGAGGCATTGATCTTCCAGGTGCCGCCTCGAGATCGCTGGTGCGAACAAGGTGCGTGCCTGGCAGATGCCCGGCTTCGCCTGATCGGTCGGCGTCGGTGTCAGCGCTGTTCACCAGGCAGCCGTCCCAGCTCAAGCTCACCACGCTGCTTGCGCTGTGCACCGCCCTGCAGTGCACCCCCGACGACCTGTTCGATCTCGAGAGCACCCCCGTCGAGCGGCCCGCCGTCATGGTTCAAAATCCGTCAGCTGACCGATGTCTCTCACTGCAACTTGCAGCACCATTTGTCATGCAACAGCATCGAGCACTTCAGTATGTGCTCGGATCTTGCCCGCGAGCAGCGCAGAGTGGCCAGCGCTCTCCCGGACCAGCTCAAACCGGCCACTAAGGAACCCGATGAACGCGATGGCGCCGACCCGTCCGACTGAGCTACTCGCGCGCCGAATCCGGCTGACGACGGGACCTGCCGCCGCGGCCGAAGCCCGCAGCCATGTCCGGACGGCCATCTGTACGTGGGATGTCCCTGTCGACCCGAGCGTCGCGCTCCTTCTCACCAGCGAACTGGTGACCAATGCCATCAGGCACGAGGCGGGCGGGACCGTCACGCTTGCCATCAGGTGCTCCCGCGGTCAGCTACGCGTTGAGGTCCACGACACGTCGTGCTCCATGCCGGTGCTGGTGGACGCCCCAGCCGATGCGGAGACCGGGCGGGGCCTGATGCTGGTCGCTACCCTGTCGGCCGAGTGGGGCTGCTACCGCACTCCTGCGGGCAAGGCCGTGTACTTCACGCTCGCGCTCCACCCAGCCCCAGGGCGGGACGCGGCGCAGGGGTGCGCACGTGGGGACCGTGAGCAGAACCCTCGGTAGTTCACCGGATCAGACGCGCCTGCGTTCCCGCGGCGCGATCACCTCGACGCGATGGTGCGCAGGGCTGACTCACGGGCAATGTCTGTCCGCGAATGGACGTCGAGCTTCTTCAGGATGTGGGAGACGTGGGTCGCGACGGTCCGCCGGGATAGCAGCAGCCTGGCGGCGATCTCCGGGTTGGACAATCCCTCCTCCACGAATGCGGCGATCTTGATCTCGGTCGCCGTGAGGCTGTCCCAGCCACTCCGCGCCCGCCGGTGTCTGGCGTGCGGCCCGCGCCGGATGCCGTGGGCGCGGAACGTGGCCTGCAGCCGGGCGACGTCCGCCGCAGCGCCGAGGGAGGTGTAGACCTCCACGGCCCGGGTGAATGCGGCCCGCGCCTGGTCGCGGTCGCCGGTGCCGACGAAGTCTCCAGCGGCCGCCTCCAGCGCCTTCGCCCTCAGTAGCGGCCTGCTGGCGTCGTCATAACGCTCCGCTGCCGCGAGGAGCCGGGGGGCATCATGGTCCAGCAGGCCGCGGCAGTAGAGCGCGTTCGCCTGCCGATGCGGGATCTCCGATTCGGCGGCGAGCGCGGCGGCGTGGCTCGCGAGGGCCTGTGCGGTGCTCAGGTCGCCGGTCTCGGTGGCGAGGCGGACGGCGTCGGCCAGCAGGTCCTCGATCTCCTGGAGTTCTTCAGTATCGCCGTCGAACGCCTCTGTCAGCGCGGCGAGCGCCTCCGGTAGCGCGCCGTCATGCTCGCGGTCCAGGCTGCGGGCGAGTGCCAATGGGCCAATAAGCCGGTGCCCGATCCGCTTGGCGTGCGGGACGGCAGCAGCGAGGTGACGGCGCGCCGCGCCGATCTCGCCGCGATGGAAGCAGATCACGGCGGCGATGCCGAGCTCGCCGCAGGCCGCAGCGGGTTCCTTCAGGTTCTCAGGCACGATCTCTACCTCGGCCAGCGCATCGTCCCATCGCCCCGTTTCGAAGAGCAACTGGCCGAGGGCGCCGTGCGCCTGAGCCAGCCGGATCGCCGTGCCGACCTGGTCCGCGAGGTGCCGTGCCTGCCCGGCCGCGGCGAAGGCCTGCTCGTACTGGTCGAGGCCGCCCAGCGTAACTGCCTTGTTGATCTGCAGCAGCAGCCGCAGATCGGTCAGTGCCGGATCGGTCTGGGTCACGGCCAGCGCCCGGTCGAACAGCGGCAGCGCGTCGGTCAGATGCCCCTGCACCGTGGCCACGAGCGCCAGCACGTGCAACGCCCAGCCCATGGCCCAGTTGTCGCCCGCCTCCGACGCCGCCGCGAGCGCACTGGTGGCGACCCGGCCAGCCTTTTCGACCTCGCCGAGGTTGAAGTGCGTCCGCGCGGCGAGCACGAGCAGCCTGGCGCGGTGCCGGGCCGAGATCCCGGGAGAAGCCAGCGCCCGGTCCAGCGTCGCGAGGGACTCCGCGGACAAGCCCGCCAGCTCGCGGCACTGCGCCAGCGTCCAGTGCAGGTCCACGAGGAGATCGGGCTCGCGCGTCTGCTCCAGCGCGCGGTTCGCCACCTGCTCGGCCGCTACCGTGTCACCGATACGGTAGAGGGCGTCGGCGAGTCGGCTGGCCAGCCAGCCGTGCTGGGCCGAGCCAGCCGGGGAGCTGGCGACTGCCCGCGTGAGGAGTTCTGCCGCGACCCCGGGCGCCTGGCCGACCAGCGGGTCCGCGGTGCGGGCCAGCCAGTTCAGCATCCACTCATCCATCGGCTCGGTCGTGCCGCCAGGTCCGCCGACTGCCCGCAGCATCTGCCGGGCCACCCGGTCCGCCGGCGCGCCCGCCTCCGCGAGGGCGCGCCCCGCGTCGCGGTGCCAGGCGGCGCGCACCGGCGCCGGCATCTCGTCGTACAGCGCCGCCCGGATCAGCGGATGCCGGAACCCGAGGCCGTTGCCGGACTCGGCCAGCACACCGGCGGCACATGCCTCGTCCACCGCCGGGATCAGGTCCGCCACGCTGCGGCCCAGCACGATCGCCAGATCAGGGACCGCGAACTCCACGCCGAGCAGGGCCGCCGCCCGCAGTACCTCGCGCACCGGCCCGGCAACAAAGCCAAGGCGGTCCGCTATGGCCGCTGACAGGGAGCCTGGCGCGGAACCGCTCGCCAGCTCGGCGGCGCCCGCATCGGTGATGGTCAGACTGGAGCCGCGGGCCAGCGCGGCGACCAGCTCGGTGACGTAGAGCGGGTTGCCTGCCGCCCCGTCGGCGAGCCGCAGCAGGTTGCCGTCCGGCCTGCCGCCGGCCAGGGCTGCCACCAGGTCGGTCACCGCCGCCCCGGTGAGCCCGGTGAGCTGGAGCCGGGCGGCGTCGCCCACCACTCGCCGCAGCGCCAGCAGGTCATCCCGCTGGGGCACCGGGCGCATCATCCCGACCAGCAGCAGCGGCATCTGCCGCGCCGACCTCGCCAGCCGTCCCCACAAGGTGATGCTGGCCTGGTCGGCCCACTGCAGGTCGTCGACGACCAGGATGGTCGGCCGCACGGCGCACTGCTCGGCGACCAGCGCCAGCAACTGCTCCGCCAGCACCGCCGGCACGTCCGTGCCGCGGTCGGCGGTGATCTCACCGCGCAGGAGCCGGACGATCGTGTTCCGCCGGGGATTCGTGGAGGGCTCGCGTACCCGCAGCCCGTCGAGGAACGGCAGCAGCGGCAGCGCCTGGCCCAGCTCGTCACCGGCACCCCAGAACACCTGGCAGCCGGCCTCCGGCGCCCCCGCCACCGCCGCCCGCACCAGCGCGGACTTGCCGATGCCCGGCTCGCCCTCGATGAGCACCGAACTGCCGCGCCCCAGAGACACCTCTTTTACCAGCCCGGTCAGCAGCGCCATCTCGCTGTCGCGGCCGATTAGCGCACCGGCCGGCGTCACCGGGGGCATGGAGCGAACTTTACTACCAGAACATCTACCGAACAAGCAGGCATTTTTCGGACATTAATTCGGCATTCAACAGCACCTTTGCAGGCAGCGCCATCGTGTGCTCGCTGCGCATGCAGTGCAAATTGCCGAGAGACTTGCACTGCATAGGACTGACGACATTTTCCCGCATGAAGGCATGAATATTGCGGACAAAGACAATCGAAAGATATTGATGCAGATATTAGTATTTGGAAAAGTCCAAACAATGGCTTATCCTAGTGCATGAGATGGCCGAAGACTGGCAATAACTCCAGATGACTCAGATGTGCCGTGCGGGCCGACGAGGCCATGCTGCAGGCCGCTGACCTCTGTAGATGCCATGGAGGAATCATGCGCATAAGGCGAGCCATCATCATTCCCGCTATCCTGGCGCTCAGCGCAGCCGGATCAATTCTGGCTGGCTCGGCGGTACCCGCGGCGGCCGCGCAGGCGCCCAGCGCCCACGTGCTGGCAACGGCCTCTTCGCGAGTCCTGACTTTGTACTATCAACGGGTGAACTAGCCTGGCGTGCGACTAACGGCCTGTTGCCGATTCACCCAATCCGCGGCAGGCCGATCGTGTGATTACCTCCAGACGCGACAGGTTTGCTGCGCTAAACCGAACTGTGTGCCGGGACTGGTCGCGGGTTCCAGCCGAGCCAGCAACTCCAGGCACACTTCTTCACCACCGTCCCTCCTGCCATATAGCTGCACAGCAGTCCAGCGCTGAGCCATTCCGCCGCGATAGGAACATCAAGGTCAGCGAGCGTGGCAATGGCGAGTTCGTGAACCGGCGCGCCGGATATGGCAAGGGCGACCGGGTTGCGGGCCCGCCAGGGCTGAGCCGCGATGGCGAGGCCGCCCGGAGCTGCATGCCGCCCGCTGGGCGATGACCGCGCATGCGGCATCGCCGACCACACGGTCGAAGCGACGGCGCCCTGCCCCCTTCGCGGACCCCGGAAGCGCACCGTTCGACGTTCACCGGCGCAAATCTGACCGGAGGTGCGCAGGCACCCAGGACTATGCGGGGTCCGGTACTCTCTGGTTATCGTCGTGCACCGCGGTCCGGGCCAGCAGGCGGTATACCTCCGCCCATCACATACTCGGGCGCCTGGTGGGGCAAGGTTCGTTCGGGCCCGTGACGGGTATTAGAGGTTTCACAAATTGTTTCCGTGAAATGTGCGTTACCTCGCACTAGCTCCGCCCACGCGGCACCCGGGAGGAGGACGCCCGATGATCGGGGTCAGGAAGCCCCGCGGTGCGGCGGCGCCGGCTCGCCGCCGAACTCCGCGAGATCAGGGAGAGCAAGGGCAAGAGCGGAGAAGCCGTCGCCTCAGCGCTGAAATGGTCGCCTTCCAAGATCAGCAGGTACGAGCGGGCCAGGACCGGCTTGCGGCCGCGGGAAGTCGAGCGACTGCTCGACTACTACGGGATCACCGGGCCCCGTCGCGCACACCTTCTCGCGCTCGCCGAGGATGC
Organism: uncultured Actinomycetes bacterium; assembly: GCA_963808295.1. Lineage (GTDB taxonomy): Bacteria > Actinomycetota > Actinomycetes > Streptosporangiales > Streptosporangiaceae > Bog-532. Next base: position 10,001 of record CAWEFP010000032.1, read on the forward strand.
GGCGCAGAAGGGATGGTGGGAAGAATTCGGGGACAGCCTTACCGATGACTATCAGCAATTCATCGGCCTCGAGCACGAGGCAGCTTCTATCGCCATCTGGCACGTTGTTGTCGTACCTGGTCTCCTGCAGACGGAAGCTTATGCCAGGCACATAATTAGCAGCTACAGCAGGGTCGAGCCAAATCCGCCGGGCATGATTGGGCGATTGGTCAGAGTTCGCATGCGACGCCAGCAGGCGCTGAATCGCGAAGGGCTTCAGCTATCGGTCGTGCTCGATGAATCAGTCTTGAGGCGCCGGGTCGGTGATGAGTCGGTGATGTATGAGCAGCTTCAGCGTCTTGCGCGAGAGGCTGACCGGCCAAATCTGACGTTGCAGATTCTCCCCCTTGATGCGCAGCAGATCGCTTTCGGGGAGTCCTTTGTCATATTCGGCTTTGGGGCAGATGATGATGCGGTCCTCCAGGATGTGGTCAGCACAGAGCATCTGAGGAGCGGCCTCACCTTGCAGGGGGAGAGGGAGACGTACCTGCACAGGCTGGCATTCCAGATGCTTGCCGATGCGGCGCTCGACCCAGCGGCGTCCAGGAAACTCGTGCTCGAAACAGCGGAGTCGCATTGGTCGGGTGCCCCGCGGCACGCTACGTAACGCGTGATGACGTAGCCGTTTGCCCCCACGCCTGCGGTGATGGCCTTCTGGCATGGTCGTTCCTGGCCTGCGCGGCTGTCAGGAAGCACGACTTCTTCTTGCCGGAACTGACCAGCGGTGCTGCTGGGCTGGCGGGCGCCGCCATGTCTGGGCAGGTTGAGGTGTGTGTACAGGCCCTGGGGATCACAGACATTCACTGTGCCTTAGTGATCATTAATGTCAGAGTGACATTGGGGCCTCAGTGATGTCTGCTATCCTCAAAGATGGATGGCTACTTTCAGTAGGCTTTACACTGCAGAGCGTATCCATCCATTTTCGGATATTTCACCCAATCAGTGAGGTAGAGCGTGGGGCCAGTACTCGGAAATTCGCCCGAAAGGCCGGGTTCAGGTTTGTCGTGGGTTAAGAGTTCGCTGAGTTTTGCCAACGGCAACTGTGTCGAGGTGGCGAGCCTCCCCGATGGGGGGGTCGGTCTTCGCAACAGCAGGGACTCCGAAGGGCCGGTTCTCCGGTTTACACCGGACGAATGGCATGCGTTCCTCGGAGGCGCACAAAAGGGAGAATTCGATAGCTTCGGCAGGGAGTGACCGCACAGACAAAAGTGCGTAGCGTCCTGCTCAGGACAGCTGTCGATCAGAACAAAAGCGGAGGGCCCGCCGAAGTCCGGCGGGGCCCTCCGCTTCTTGGTATCGCCGCCCGCCAGCGCCGAGCAAACATGGAGCGAACACAGCAACCAACAGGTCTAGACCAGCACCCCCGAGAAGATCGGAGGGCAGCAGGTTCGACGCGCATCATGGCTTTAGCTTGGCCGCTGGCTAGGTCCCAGCGCCCGCGCTCACAGGAATTGGCCCGGCGAGTTCTCCGTATCACCGTTCCACACCACAGCCACGACCTCACCTGGGTCAATCACGGTCCACCCGGTCTCGCGCTCAAGACGGACCAGGCCGTCCGGGCGAAGCTCCACGCTGGTCAGCTTCTTGCTATCGGCCGTGCCGAAACCGATCGGGCCGATCCTGCTGACGAGCATGGAAATCGACCCGTCCTTACCGATGAGGGGCTTGAGCAGGTCGCGGATCGTCTCGCCGGTCATGAGTCACCACCTCCAGGTACCGCTACCAGCAGGATGCCACCGCGACGGTACCCACAAGCACCAACAGCCTGCTGACGTCGGCCTGCCCGGCCTCTTCGCGGGGCTGGTCACGATCTTCGGTATCGGGCGGAGATCGGCGTCGCCGCGGTCTTCGCGGCCGGCTTGTCCGACGCCAGCACGGCGGGCCGCGCGGACGGTAGTATCTTCGTTGCTCTCAGTAGCGGGTGTGCGGGTGTGCCGCTTCCTGGCTCGTGAGGGTGCCGACCGAACCGTCCACTTCATCCGGGGTATGTGCATGCGGGCACCGATGAGACTCCTGTCTCGGATCCGGGCCTCCTTCGGCTGCTTCCGCGTGATGAACAAGCAGATAGAGGGCGGGGCCGCAGGCGCGCCGTGGATGCGTTACCGGCGTCATCCCGCCGTCTTCGCCATGGTGGCGGCGGCCGCGGCGAACGCCGTGGCGGTCGGTTCGGTGCTCGCCGGGCTAGCCGGTTCGGTGCTGACGGCACCGGCCGCGGCGGCCGCGACGTCGGCCACGACGATCGCGGCGGGCGTCAGCCATTCGTGCACAATCCAGCGCGGGAAGGCCTACTGCTGGGGCGACAACACCTACGGCGAGCTGGGCAACGGCACTACGACGAGTTCCGGCGTGCCGGTGCCGGTGAGCACGTCCGGGGTGCTGGCCAGGGTGACGCTGACCCAGATCGTGGCGGGCAACCAGTTCACCTGTGCGCGCAGTTCGGGCACGGTGTACTGCTGGGGCCTGAACAGCAGCGGCCAGCTCGGTGACGGCACCACGGCGAACTCCGCTGTGCCGGTGGAGGTGACGGGCGTGGCCGCGAACGGGCTCACCGCCGGTTATGACTTCGCGTGCATGTATGACGCTCTCTCCGGCTCCGCGTATTGCTGGGGGGACAACACCTACGGCCAGCTCGGCAACGGCACCAATACCAGCTCAAGTTCGCCGGTGGCGGTGAAGAACTCCTCCGGAGCCCTGAATGGCAAGATCGTGACGGCGGTCACCGCAGGCTCCTATCACACGTGCGCGCTGGATTCCAGCGGCAACGTGTACTGCTGGGGTGACAACGGCAGCGGCCAGCTCGGCAACGCCTCGACGACGAACTCCAATGTGCCGGTGAAGCTGAGCAGCTCGGGGGCGATATCGGGCAGCACGGTCCTGTCCCAGATCGAGGCCGGGGGCGATCACACCTGCGCGGTCGATAACGCGGGCAAGGCGTACTGCTGGGGCCAGAACAACTACGGCGAGCTGGGCAACAACTCGACCACCGACAGCAGCGTGCCGGTCAGCGTATCTACTGGCGGCAACGGGGGTTTGACCGCGGGGACCGTGACCCAGATCACTTCCGGGTACTACCACACCTGTGCGCTGGCCGGCGGGCTGGCCTACTGCTGGGGCTATGGCGCCTTCGGCCAGCGCGGCGACAACTTCAGCCTGATCGCGACCAAGCCCACCCCGGTCGCCGTGGTCACCTCCGGGGTGCTGTCCGGTAAGACGCTGACCCAGATCACCGGCGGGGCCAGTCACACCTGCGCGATCGACAGCACCGGGGTGGTCTACTGCTGGGGCCTGGGCAGCTCCGGGCAGCTCGGCGACAACTCATCCACCAGCAAGCAGGCACCGGTGCGTGTGCTGCCCGCGGTGCCGGTCACGCTCCGGGCCTTCCCCGGCACCCCCGCCCTGTCCGGCCAGGGGTAGCCGTATAGCCGCGGTGTAACAGTTCCCTTACCAGCGAGCCGACAGTTCCTGCGCGGCCCCAGCGCTGTTCAGCGGCCTCTGCGGGATTGAATCATGGGACTGCTGGCCCAGCCGACGGCCGGGCGCGGCTGGGCCAGCAGCGCAAAGAGCCGACGGGGCGCTGCTCCTACGGCAGGACCAGCGGCTGGCCGGTCACGGCCTGGTAGTCGGCTTGCAGTTGGTTCAGGTCCACGCCCTCCTGAAACTCCTTGGTGCCGAGATGCTCCGGCCAGATCACGACCCACGCCTCCTCGACCAGCGAGTTACCCTGGGCGCTGCCGTCCCAGAAGGACTTGGTGAACTCGGTCTCCTTGGCCCAGGTGATGAAGTCGACGTCGTTGGCGTCGTAGCCGCCGGCCACGATGGCGTGGCCGCCGTCAATCCTGGATCCCCTGACGTCCGTCCAGGGCTTGCCGTCGGCGAACTCGGTCTGGTTCGCGTCCAGGACCAGAACCCCTAGCCACAGGCTGCCGAAGATGGCGATGGCGGCCTTCACCTCGTCCAGCTTGGTGTGGTCGACCTTGGCGAAGGCAACCGCCCGTACGCCATCCGGGCCGCCGGTGGCGTGCAGGTACTCCAGCCCGGTCTGCACGTCCATGCCCTGGTCGTCGCCGCTGCCGGGGCCGTCCGTGTCGCTGCTGCCGCTCGGGTCGAAGCCCGGGTTCTGCGTCTCGTAGAACTGCCACACCTGCGCCTGGTCCGGGTACTCCTCGGTGCTGAGCGTCGCGGTCACCAGGCGGCGCATGTTCGCCCAGGTCACCGCGTTGCAGTCACCGGCGACGTCGTTACCCAGCAGCTGCCAGTTGCTGAGTTTGGACAGATAGTCCACCGAGGCCGGGTAGGCGGGAGCCGTCCCCGACAGGATGCTGGCGAACCTCAGGGCGGGCGCGTTCTTCGGCGGTCGGCGACCATACTTGTAGGCCATTGTGTCTCCCTCGTTTCAGGCACGGCCACGGGTCTACAGGGCCAAGACCCATCGTGGCTCCCTGAACACTCAGAGCCACACCGTGCCGTGCTGATACGTCCCGACGCAAAGATTCTTGGCTGCGCTGCGGCTGGCAGCCGCCTAGCTGGCGTCGGTGTGCAGGGCCGCGATCCGGCGCCCGGCCCCGGCCATCTGCGCCCGCAGTTCGGGCGGGTGCACGACCTCGACCTCGGCGCCCAGCGCGAGCAGGTCGAGGACCGCGGTGTCCGGCGAATCGATCCGGACCCAGGCTTCGGCCCAGTCACCCCGGCCGGGAACGGGCGCCGCCTGACGGCGGATGTGCACCCCAGCGGGCCGGCCGAGCAGCGCCGCGAGCCGCCGCCCGCGCGGCGACAGCCGGATCAGCGCGCGCTGAACGCCGCCCGCGGCCGGCGGCGCACCGCCCGCGGCCGCCCGTGTGCCCGGCGGGGGCTCGCCCCGGCGGCGGCTGCTGGCCAGGTCCCGGCCCAGGCCGTCCGCCAGGCCGCCGGGCAGGTCGCTGGTGAACCCGTCCATCAGCTCGAACCCGCCGTGCCGCCCCGGGTTGCGTAGACGGGGATGCCGGCGCTGCTGAGGGCCTCGATGTCGCGCAGCACGGTGCGCTCGCAGACCTCGAGCTCGGCGGCGAGCAGGCGGGTGCTCATCCGCCCCCGGGCCTGGAGCAGGCCCAGCAAGCGGACAAGCCGGCTGGCGCGCACGGGACAACGATAATCCCGATACACGACACAAGATGTCAGGTATCGGCTGACATACTTGCCAGCGACCACGACCAAGGGGGGAACCCACGATGACCAGCAACGTCGCCGGAACCGGAACCGCCGCCGACCCGTGGATCCTGAGCACGCCGCCCGGCAAGTCCGACTTCGAGGCCTGGCGCGACGAAGACGGCGATCCGCCCGCGCTGGTGGTCCAGGTCGGCAGCACGCAACTGCGCTACCAGCTGCGCTGCATCGAGGACCTGCACGCGATGCTGAAGGAGCACGGCGACTGGATGCCGCTGGGCAACGCCGACGAGCAGAAGCCCGCCGCCGAGGGCACCGTCGAGGCGTGGGGCCGCTCGGCGGCCAACCCGGTCGGCGGCTGGTACGGGCTGAAGAAGGGACTGCGCGGCCGGTTCGGCAAGTACGTGCCGCCGGTCCTGGAGGCGCTCGGCCTCGCCGAGGTCGAGCACAACCCGCGCAACAACCGGATGCGGGCCTCGCCGAGGCCGAGCGCCAACGCTCGGCGCTACCGGCCGGTATCCGGGCCAGGTGACGACCGGCTGCCACGATTCCGCCGCATCACCGGCGACCAGGCGTTCGACTGGGACCCGGCCGACCCGAGGCTGGTGCCGCTGGCCCGTGACATGGCGGCCTGGGCGGTCAAGCGCGACCGCGAGCACGGGGAGCCGGCCTCGGCGGAGGAAGTCGCCGCCTCGCCGGCCGTCACCCTGCTGTCCTCGCACATCGCCGCCGCCTCGCCCGCCTGGCAGAAGCTGGACGAACTGTCCAGGGAGTATCACCTGCTCCCCGGTGAGCCAGGGCCCTCATGAGCGGGCGAGCTTGCGCGCGCCCTGCAACTGGATGGCCAGCCCGGATAGCGCATAGGCGAGCACATCATGCAGTTCACCCGCAATCCGGGTCCGTTCGGGCCGGCTGTAACGGCCCGGGCGGCCGCACGCGGGTGTGATCCCTGGTGCAGGCGACGTATCAGCGAAGGCGGTGTGCACTCTGCCTTCTAACAGGTCCTTCCCCGGAACCCGGCACGACCGGCATAGGGATGATCACCATGCCCGCACAGTTCACCCGTACCCACCCGGACCGAGACGTCCGGCCGGAACCGCCCGCCGCGGGCGGCACCGGCACCCCGTCCTGGGCCGGCCGGCTGCCCGCGCGGCCCCCCATTGACGTGCGGCAGCTCCGGCATCCGGCCGAGCCGCCGCGGTTCGCGTTCGCCGCCGCGGCGTCCATCCTGCTCATCGGGCTCGGCCTGCTGCTGGTGGCGCGGCTGGCCGGGCTGTTCTGGCTCGCCGGTTCCGGTGCCGTGCTGCTGCTCGCGCTCGGGTCGTTCTGGTGCCTGGTGCAGGTGTACCGGGCGCGGCTGCTCGGCGGAGCGGCGCGGGTCACGCCGGACACGTTCCCGGCGCTCAGCGCGGCCGCCGCCGAGGTGAAGCGGAAGCTGGGGTACGCCCGGCCGGTGGAGATCTTCGTCGCCCACGCCGGGGACCCGGTGCTGCTCACCAGCTTCCTGGGCACGCACGTCCTGGTCATGAAGGGAGACCTGGTCGCCGACCTGATCAAGCCGGGAAACCGCGCGCAGCTGGACTTCATCCTCGCGGCGTGCTTCGGGAAGCTGAAGGCCAGGACCCTGGCGTGGGCGCCGGCCCGGATCGCCGTCGATGCCCTGCAGGTGCTGCGCGTGCCGAACTTCCTCGTCGCCCCGTGGGAACGGGCCACCGCCTATACCGGCGACCAGGTCGCCGCGACCTGCTGCGGCAGCCTCGATCAGTCGGTCATCGCGCTGAACCGGCTGCTGGTCGGGCCGGACCTCGCGGCCAGCGTCGGCATGACCGGCCTGATGAATCAGGCGGTGACGGCCCGGATCCGCTGGCTCCCCCGGCTGCAGCAGCTGTACTCCCGCGACCCGCTCATGACCGACCGGTATCTCAACCTGCTCAGCTTCGCCGGGCAGTGGGCCCCGGACGAGGCCCGGGCCTTCCACGCGAGCCTGAAGCGCGGCACCGGACTGGACATCGCGGAGATCCTGGCGAGATCGGCGCGACGGCGCCAGCGTGGCCCCCGGCGCTGGGTGCTCCCGGTTTCCGTCGCCGCGAGCGCCGCCGTGGTCGGCGTGGCGGCCTTCGGGTTGTTCGCCCCGGTGTCCCAGCCCCTGGTCAGGGATCTGCAGCGGGCGTGGAGCACACCGCCGGCCGCGGCCATGACGTCCCAGCCGGGCCATTCCGGGCCGGGCTCGTCCGGGCCGGCCGGTTCCGCGCCGGGGTCGTCCGCGCCGGGGTCGTCCGCGCCGGACCTTCCCCAGACGCCCAGTGACGCGGTGGCGTCCCTGGAGGCACACGTGCCGTCGGCCTTCGCCGGTTCGTGCGCAACTTCCGTGCCCCCGGCGGTGACGACCGGCCTGATCGCCGCGGTCGCGTGCGTGCCCACCGGCAGCGGGGCGCCCGCGCATGTGGAATATTACGAGTACGCGAACGGCACCGACATGAACGCCGCGTTCAGCCATTACGCCGGCGGCTTCGCCGCGGGCGGCAGCTGCGACCAGGGCGGCCAGAGCGGAACCTACGAGTTCGCCCGTGCGTCGGCGGAGGGGGCGTGGGCGTGCTACTACGACTCCACCGGCACGAGCCAGATGATCTGGACCAGTTCGGCGCTGAACATCCTGGCCGCGGCGAACGCCCGCGCCCAGACGCCGCAGCAGCTGAACGACTGGTTCTTCTCCCCGGCGCAGACCGGTCCGCGCGGCTAAATCGGTGGGCGGTCCGGGTATCAGCGCCGTGCCGGGCGCTCTCTTATAACGGGTCCTTCTCCGGGACCAGGCACGAGCGGCAGAGGGATGATCGCCATTGCCCGCAGAGTTCACGCCTACGCACCCGGCCCTAAGCGTTCTGCTGGAACCGCCCGTCCGTCGATGACACGGACACGCAGCCCGTGCCGGTGGTGCCGGCAGCGCGCATGCCCGCGGACCCCGCGCCTGCGCACCCGGCCCGGGACGCTGTGCCGGAAGCGCCCGCCGTCGACGACGGCGATAGCACGAACACGCCTGCGCGCCCGGCCCCAGACGTTGTGCCGGAAGCGCCCGCCGTCGACGCCGGCGACAACACGGAGACGCAGCCCGTGCCGGTGGTGCCGGCAGCGCGCATGCCCGCGGACCCCGCGCCTGCGCACCCGGCCCGGGACGCTGTGCCGGAAGCGCCCGCCGTCGACGCCGGCGACAACACGGACGACGGAGCCCGTGCCGGCGGTGCCCGCGCGGTCCCTCATCGATGTACGGCGGCTTCGGCATCGGGCTGAGCGGCCGCGTTTCGCGTTCGCCGCCGCGGCGTCCATCTTGCTCATCGGGTTCGGCCTGCTGCTGGTGGCGCGGCTGGCCAGCTCGTTCTGGCTGGCCGGTATCGGCGCCGTGGTGCTGTTGGCGCTGGCGTCGATCTCGTGCGCGGTGCAGGTGTACCGCGCGGGTCTGCTCGGCGGAGCCGTGCGGGTCACGCCGGACACGTTCCCGGTGCTCAGCGCGGCCGCCGCGGAGGTGAGGCAGCAGCTGGGTTACGACCGGCCGGTCGATATCTTCGTCGCCGGCACCGGGCACCCGGTGCTGCTGACTAGCTACCTGGGCGCGCACGTCCTGGTCCTGAAGGGAGAGCTGGTCGCCGACCTGATCAAGCCGGGAAACCGGGCGCAGCTGGACTTCGTCCTCGCGACGTGCTTCGGGAAGCTGAAGGTCAGGGCCATGGCGTGGGCGCCGGCCCGCGTCGCCATCTACGTTCTGCAGCTGCCGCGGGTGCTGAACTTCCTGGTCGCCCCGTGGGAACGGGCCACCGTCTATACCGGCGACCAGATCGCCGCGACCTGCTGCGGCAGCCTGGATGAATCGGTCATCGCGCTGAACCGGCTGCTGGTCGGGAGGGACCTCGCGGCCAGCGTCGGGATGACCGGGCTGATGCAGCAGGCGGTGACCGCCCGGACCGGGTGGCTGCCCCGGCTGCCGCAGCTGTACTCGCGCTACCCGCTCATGACCGACCGGTATCTCAACCTGCTCAGCTTCGCCGGCCAGTCGGCCCCCGACGAAGCCCGGGCCTTCCGCGCACGCCTGAAGCGGGACACCGAAATCGAGGTCCTGGAGACCTTGGCGAGATCGGCGGGACCGCGCCACCGCAGCCCCCAGCGCTTGATGGTCCCGGCAGCCATCGCCGCGAGCATCGCCCTGCTGGGCGCGGCGGCCATCGCGTTGTTCCCCACGGCTTCTCACTCCATTGCGGCGACGCTGCGGTATGTGTCGAGCACGCCGCCTGCGGAGGCCACGACGCCTCGGGCGGCCCCTTCCTCGCCGGCTCTCGTCCTCGCCGGCTGCTTCCGTCGCCGGCGCTTCCGCCTGCCGGCTGCTTCCGCGCTCGGCCCTTCCCCAGACGCCCAGTGCTGCGGTGGCTGGCCCTGGAAGCACACGTACCGCCGGCCTTCGCCGGTTCGTGCGCCGCCCTCACGCCGCCACCGAGGGACGACCGGCCTGCTCGCCGCAGTCAGGTGCACTCCCACCGGCAGCGGGGCGCCCGCGCACGTGGAGTATTACCAGTACGAGAACGGCGCCGACATGAACGCCGCGTTCCGCCATCGCGTCGTCGGTATACCCGCGAGCGGCAGCTGCGACCAGGGCGGCCGGAGCGGAACCTACCAGTTCGCCCGTTGGTCGGCCGGGGGGGCGTGGGCGTGCTACTACGACTCCACCGGCACGAGCCAGATGATCTGGACCAGTTCGGCGCTGAACATCCTGGCCGCGGCGAACGCCCGCGCCCAGACGCCGCAGCAGCTGAACGACTGGTTCTTCTCCCCGGCGCAGACCGGTCCCCGCTGATGCCCGCGGGGCTTTCCCGGGCCATCCGCGCGCTTGTTTGGTAGGACTGACGACATGACGATCCTGGATCAGGGAAAGCCCGCCCACGCCGCGGCCGCGGGCCGTCTGCAGTCCGAGCCGATTATCTGGCTGACCACCGTGACCCCCTCCGGGCAGCCGCAGTCGACGCCCGTCTGGTTCCTGTGGCGGGACGGGGAGTTCCTGATCTACGGCGCCAAGAACGGGCCGAAGAACCAGAGCATCGAGGCCAACCCGCACGTCTCGCTGCACCTGGAGGGCAACGGGCGCGGCGGCGCGAACGTCATCTTCGAGGGTGACGCCCGGATCGACCCGGACGGCCCCCGGGCCGACGCCGTGCCCGACTACGTCGAGAAGTACCGCGGGTTCATCGACTCCTACGGCTGGACGCCGGCGAGCTTTTCCGACGACTACCCGCACGTGATCCGGGTGACCCCCACCCGCGCCCGCATCTGGTAGCCCCGCGGCCTCCCCCGGCGGCGGCCAACGCCCAGCCCAGGAAGATGAGTCGCGGAACGCGGGCCAGGCCCGCCGTCACCGCCACCGGATCGGCTGGATCAGCCTGACGCTCCCCGCTGACAGGCCGCCGAAAGGGCGCGAGAGATGATGGCGGGAAGATCTAAGCGCGCCGGATACCGGGAATGCTCAGCGTAATGCCGGGCATTCGCCCAGATAGGGCATAGCCGGGGGAAGGGGGCGGAGCTGCCGGGTCGAAATGCCGTCAGGCACGAGCGGGCGCGCGACGTGACGTCCCCGCCACGGGGCGCCAACGCGGCCGAACGCGTCCGCCGCCCGGCTGACCTGCTGTTCGGGGTGCTCTCGCTGACGGTCGTGCTCGTCGTCATCGGCTCGATCCGGGCGCTCCCGCTGGGCAGCACCGAGCTGTCCGACGATGTGTCGCACTGGCTGCAGCACATCCCGCGGTGGCTGTCCTCCGTGGCCGCGGTCGTCGTCGGCATCGGCTGTTTCCTGTTCGCGATCCTGGTTCTCGTCGTGCTGGTGCGAAGAAAGTGGCGGGACGCGCGCAACGCGGGCGCCGCCTCGGTCACCGCCGCGGCGGCCGCGATCGTCGTGTGGATCGTCTGGCGGGTGGAGGGCGGCGCCGTCGCGCACGCGATGATCCACGGCAAGAACCCCTCGATATTCGTGGTCGACACCGCGTACGTGGCGTTCCTGGTCGGCAGCGACCTGGCCCGGCGGTCGCGCTGGTCGCGGCGCTGTACGGGCTCGGCGGCCGCCCTGCTGCTCACCGGGCTCGCCATCGACGCGCTCACGCCCTACGCCGTCGTGATCGTGCTGTTCGGCGGGCTGATGATCGGCTGGCTGGTGCGCTGGCTGCTGCGCGCGGCGTCGGTCCGGCCCGCCACCGGCGAGCTGATGGCCTGGCTGAGCGGCCATGGCGTCGACCTTCGTGACCTCGCGGGACCCGACCCCCAGGACCAGGGGCGGCTGGAGGGCGCCCTCACCGACGGCACCCCGGTCGACGTGCACCTCGCCGACCGCGACACCCGCGGATCGGGTCTCGCCCGGCGGCTGTGGTCGCTGGTCCGGCTCCGGCCGGTCGTCGCCGGGTACGTCCCGCTCAGTTCGCGCGCGCAGCTCCAGCAACTGGCGCTGGCGAGTTCACTGGCGCAGAAGACCACCGTGCTGAGCCCTTCCGTGCTGCTCCTGGAGGAGATGCCGAGCGAGACCCTGGTGCTCGTGGTGGCCAGGCCGCGAGGTAACCAGCTCGACGGGACGGTCAGCGCCGACCATGCGACGGCGCTGTTCACCTCGCTGCGCGGCCTGCACGACGCGGGCATCGCGCACCGCGACCTGCGTCCCGCCAACCTGCTGGTGAACGGGACCTCGGCCGGTTTCGCGTCGCTGGACGCGGCCGTGCCCGGGGCCAGCGTGCTGGTCCGGCGGCTCGACCTCGCGCAGCTGCTGGCCACCCTCGGCCGGGCCGCGGGACCGGTGAACGCGGTCCAGGCGCTGCGCGCCGGATACGGCCCGGTGGACGAGGCCGCCGTCGCCGCGGTCATGCAGCCGCTCGCGCTGGCGCCGTGGGGATGGTCGGCCATGCGCAACGCGGAGGGATGCCTGACCCAGGTCCGGCACGAGCTGCTGGGCCCGGACACGGCGGTGCCGGTCGCCCGGCTGGAACGATTCCGCTGGCGGACCGTCCTCAGCGCGTTCGCCCTCACCATTGCGGCGTACCTGCTCATCGGCGAGTTCTCGAAGGTGAACCTGCTCGGGACGCTGGGCCAGACGAACCTGGCCTGGTTCGCGGCCGCCCTCGTCGCGTCGGCCGTCACCTACTTCGCGGCCGCCGCCAACCTGGCCGCGTTCGTGCCGAAACGGCTGTCCCCGATCCGCGGGTTCTTCGTCCAGCTCGCGACGGCCTTTGTGGGCCTCGCGATGCCGCCGTCCGTCGGGCACGTGGCCGTGAACGCCCGCTACCTGCGCCGGCAGGACGTGGACGAGAGCTCGATCGCCGCGGCGGTCACGCTGTCGCAGCTGGTGAACGTGGTCATGACCGTCCTGCTGCTGGTGGCCCTCGGCCTGCTCACCGGGTCCGGGCTCAGCCGCTTCAAGATCGTACCGGGGGCCGACGTGCTCATCGCGCTGGCCGTGATCGCCGCCGCGGCGGCCATCCTGGTCTCGATACCGCAGACCCGCGCCCAGCTGATTCGCATCGTCTGGCCGCACCTGCGCGGCATCTGGCCCCGGTTCCTTGACGCGCTGTCCCACCCGCTGCGGCTCGCGGCCAGCGCCGCCGCGAACCTGCTGCTCACCGCCGCCTACCTGGTGGCCTTCTTCGCCTCGCTGTACGCGATCGGCGCCCACCCGGCGATACTTCCCGCCGCGGTCGTCTACCTCGCCGGTAACGCCGTCGGCTCGGCCGCCCCTACGCCCGGGGGACTCGGGGGAGTGGAAGCCGTCCTGGCGGCCGGGCTCACCGGCATCGGCATCCCCGCGCACGAGGCGATCCCCGCCGTGCTGGTGTTCCGCGTGGCCACCTTCTGGCTGCCGATCCCGGCCGGGTGGCTCGCCTACCTGGGCCTCGAGCGCAGCGGCACGCTGTAGGGGATCGGCAGTGGAGATTGCCAGCAGGCCGTCATTTATCGACTACCTGGCCGGCCAGATCCTTGTCCATGACGTACGTCCCCCCACCGTTCCGGTGAGCCAACTGGCCCAGGTCGCCCCGGTGCCCCCTGGCTGCATATGTGGCCAAAGGTAGCCCGAAAGCCTTCGCGCGGCCAAGGCTCGCCACCGTGCGGCCCGGAGCCTGCCCTAGCTGAGCAGGGCGCCGCCGTCGACGACGACCTGGCTGCCGGTCATGTACGAGGCCATGTCGGAGGCGAGGAACAGGACGACCTTGCCGATCTCGTCCGGCTCGCCCATCCGCCGCATCGGTATCTTCGCGAGGAACGCGGCCTGCAGCGCCTCGGCGTCGGCCCCTCCGGTCTGCTCGCCGATCATTTCCTCCGTGCCCGGTGTCGTGACACCGCCGGGAGCGACCGCGTTGACACCGATGCCGTGCGGCGCCAGTTCGGCGGCGGCGTTCTTGGTGAAGCCCCATGCCCCGTGCTTGGCCGCGTCGTAGGCGGCCAGGCCGATCATCGACGGGTGCAGCGCGTCGATCGACGTCACGTTGATGATCCGCCCGCCGCGGCCCTGCGTCTTCATCAGCTCCGCGGCGAACTTGGTGAACAGGTACACCCCGCGCAGGTTGACGGCCACGACCCGGTCGAAGGACTCGGGTTCGAGCGTCGCGAGGGGGAGGTTCGGGTAGATGCCCGCGTTGTTGACCAGGATGTCGACCCCGCCGAACAGCCGCACGGCCTCGTCGATCACGTCGCGGGCGTCGAACTCGTCCGCGACGTCCGCGGCCGTGCCTGCCACAGTCACGCCTGACCAGCGGATAGTCATGGTTCGCGGGCACGGGGAGCGGCACGGTCCCAGCCTCGGGCGCGGGGAGCGGCACGGATCAGGCGCGAGTCCTGAGACCAGCGGAGGCAGCAGGTCTAATCGTCCGTGACCAACTGGACGACAGGTGTGCGTGAGAGCTAGCGTGGGCCCGTGACCGCTGACGGTGCCGGCCCGGACGCCGGACGCCGGCGTTTCCTGAATCGCGCGGCGGGCAACCGCACCTCCTTATCCGGTGCACTTCGCCTCCCCCGGAGAGCCTCGCCATCCACGCGCTGAGCCGCGAGATCGTCCCCTTCGTGGTCGGGCGGCGGGCGTCGTACGCGCGGCCGCCCGGCCCCGGCGCCACCCCCAGCAGCTGGTGGAGGCGCTGATCCAGTGCCTGGCGGGGTGCCTCCTGGCGGATTGGAGCGCGCGCCAAGTTCCGTTCGGCACAAAAAACTGGGAAGGGAATACGCAATGGGAATGCTCGACGGCAAAGTTGCCCTGATCACCGGCGGATCGCGCGGGCAGGGCCGCGCCCACGCCGTGACGTGCGCGCGGGAAGGCGCCGACGTGATCATCGCCGACATCGCGGACCAGATGGGGACCGTTCCCTACAAGATGGCGACCAAGGCCGACCTGGACGAGACCGTCTCCCAGGTCGAGGCGCTGGACCGGCGCATCCTGGCGCTCACGGCCGATGTCCGGGACCAGCAGCAGCTCGACGACGTGGTCGCCCGCGGCATCGCGGAGTTCGGCAAGATCGACATCCTCATCGCCAACGCCGGCATCTGGACCTTAGCGCCGTTCTGGGAACTGACCGACGACCAGTGGGACGAGATGATCGGCGTCAACCTCACCGGCGTCTGGAAATCGGCCAAGGCCGTCGCGCCGCACATGATCGAGCGGCAGAGCGGGTCGATCGTCCTCACCTCGTCGACCGCCGGCCTGGAAACCGGCCCTGAACTACGCGCACTACGCGGCGGCCAAGCACGGCGTCATCGGCCTGATGAAGAACATCGCGCTCGAGCTGGCCCCGTACGGCATCCGCTGCAACTCGATCAACCCGGGCGCGATCAACACGCCGATGAACAACCACCAGGACGCGTGGGACCTGTTCGCCGGGCACCCGGGCGGCACCGAGCAGGACATGATCGAGGGCGGCTACGCGTTCACCGCGCTCAAGGGCACCAGCTTCATGGACCCGCAGGTCATCGCGGACACCGCGCTGTACCTGAACTCCGAGTCTGGCGGCCAAGGTGACCGGCGTGACGATCCCGGTCGACGCCGGCGCACCTGATCCTGACCGGCATCAACCGGCGCCGGTGAGGTAGCCCGGCGGACGGTCATGATCTGAGCCGAACGGGACTGGGCGGGAGTCATCCTCCCAGGCCCCGTCCGGCGCGGGGTCCCTGCCGTCCGGCGCGAGGGGCCCCGCCGTCCGGCGTGTACGGCCCGGCCGCGTGACGGCCGGCCGGCGCACGGTAGGCTGGCGTGTCGTCCTTGCCGATGGAGCTGCCTGCCGATGCTCAGCCATGCCCTGATCGATTCCCTGTTCGCCGGACGAACCTGCCCGGCCCGGAGGCCTGGGAGCAGCGGTACCCGCCGCGCGAAGCTGCCCGCCGGGGCGGAAGTCACCCGGTTCTCGCCCAGCCCCACGGGTTACCTGCACATCGGCGGGGTCGTACGTGGCGATCATCGACGCGGACGTCGCGCTGCATTCGGGCGGCGTCTACCTGCTGCGGATCGAGGACACCGACCAGGCCCGGGTCACCGAGGGCGCCGTCGACCAGTTCGCGTCCGCGCTGACGTACTTCTCGATCAGCCCGCAGGAAGACGACCTGAACGGGCATTACGGCCCCTACGTCCAGTCGAGCCGCGCGGAGATCTACCTGACCTACGTGCGCGAACTGCTCCGCCAGGGCAAGGCGTACCTGTGCTTCGCCACCAAGGCCGACCTGGAGGACATCAGCGCCCGCCAGCGGGCCGCCGGCGCGGTGCCCGGCTACTACGGGCCGTGGGCGATCTGGCGGGACGCCCCCGCCGGTCAGGTCGAGGAGCGGCTCGCGGCCGGCGACCCGTACGTGGTCCGGTTCCGCTCACCGGGACTGTCCGGGAGCCGGGTGACGTACACCGACGCGATCCGCGGCGAGCTGGCCGCCGACGACAACCGCAACGACGCGGTCATCCTGAAGAGCAGCGACCAGCCGCTGCGCCTGCCCACGTACCATTTCGCGCACGCGGTCGACGACCACCTGATGCGGGTCAGCCTGGTCGTCCGCGGCGACGAATGGATCTCCTCGGTGCCGCTGCACCTGCAGCTGTTCGACGCGCTCGGCTTCCCCCGGGTCCGCTACGCGCACATCGCCCCGCTGATGAAGCAGGACGGCGGCAGCCGCCGCAAGCTGTCCAAGCGCAAGGACCCGGAAGCCAGCGTCGGCTTCTACATCGAGCAGGGCTACCCGGCCGAGGCGGTGCAGTACTACCTGCGCGGCCTGGCCAACGGGAAGCTGGCCGAGCTGCCGCTGCCCGAGGCGCTGGCCACCCCCATCCGGCTCAGCGAGTTCGGCGCGGCCGGCCCGCTGGTCGACCTGGTCAAGCTCGACGACATCAGCGCCGACTACATCGCCAGCCTGCCCGCCGCCGACATCCTCGCCCAGGTCAGCACCTGGGCGCAGGCCTACGACCCGCCGCTGGCGGAGGTCCTGGCCGCGGAGCCGGACCTGGCGCTGCGGGCGCTGGCCATCGAGCGCGAGGGCGTCCCCAACCCGCGGAAGGACCTGCGGAAGTGGGCCGACTTCCGGGCCGTGTACGGGTACTTCTTCCCGGAGATCTACGCGCCGGTGACCGACCCCGGCGACGCCCGGTTCGGCGGGCTGGACGCCGATCTGGTGCGCATCGTGGCGGCGGCCTTCGCGGACGGCTACCAGCCGCCCGGCCCGGGCGCCGAGTGGTTCGGCCAGATCCGCTCGCTGTCGGAGCGGCTCGGGTTCGCGCCCAACCAGAAGGCCTACAAGCAGGATCCCGGGGCCTACCGGGGCTCGATCCGGGACGCGTCCCAGGTCATCCGGGTGCTGCTGACCGGGACGACCCGCAGCCCCGACCTCGCCGCCGTCGCCGGGGTGCTCGGCGCCGATGAGGTCCTGCGCCGGGTCCGGGCGGTCACGGGCGCGCGCCGGCTAGGAGCGCGCCTGGCTAGGAGTGCGCCCGGCTGGAGCGCGGCTGGCTAGAGTGGGAAGATGCCGGCCGAGCGGATGCTGCCCAGCGCCGAGGCGGAGGAACTGGTCGCCCTGGCGCACGAGATCGCCGTGTCCGAGCTGAAGCCCGTCGCCAGCCAGTACGAGGCCGACAGCCGGTTCCCGCGGGAGAAGTTCCGCCTGCTGGGCAAGAGCGGGCTGCTGGGCCTGCCGTATCCGGAACGCTGGGGCGGCGGCGACGTCAGCTACGAGGTCTACCTCCAGGTGCTGGAGGAACTGGCCGCGGCGTGGATGACGGTCGGGGTGGGGCTGTCGGTACACACGATGGCGTGCTACCCGCTGGCCCGGTTCGGCCGCGACGAACAGCGCGCGGAATGGCTGCCCGCGATGCTGGCCGGCGACCTGCTCGGCGCGTACGCGCTGTCGGAGCCGCAGGCGGGCTCGGACGCGGCGGCGCTGTCCGCCCGCGCTTTCCGGGACGGCGGCGACTACCTCCTCACCGGGACGAAGGCGTGGATCACGCACGCCGGCCAGGCGGACTTCTACACGGTGATGGTCCGCACCAGCGACGACGGCGGGCGGGGGGTCAGCTGCCTGCTGGTCGACGCGGGCACGCCGGGGCTCATCGTCGGCGCGCTGGAGCACAAGATGGGGCTGACCGGCTCCCCGACCGCGCAGCTGATCCTCGACCGGGCCCGGGTCCCGGCCGCCCGGCTGCTCGGCGCCGAGGGCCAGGGCCTGAAGATCGCGCTGGAGGCGCTGGACTCCGGGCGGCTCGGCATCGCCGCGTGCGCGGTCGGCCTGGCCCAGGCGGCGCTGGACGAGGCGGTGGCCTACGCGGCCCAGCGCAGCCAGTTCGGCCGGCCGGTCATCGAGTTCCAGGGCCTGGAGTTCCTGCTGGCCGACATGGCGGCGGGGGTGGAGTCGGCGCGCGCGACCTACCTGGAGGCGGCGCGGCGCCGGGACCGGGGCCTGCCGTTCCACCGCCAGGCGTCGATCGCGAAGCTGGTGGCCACCGACATGGCCATGCGGGTGACCACGGACGCGGTGCAGGTGCTCGGCGGCGCCGGCTACACCCGCGACTTCCCCGTCGAGCGGTACATGCGGGAAGCTAAGGTGCCGCAGATCTTCGAGGGCACCAACCAGATCCAGCGCATGGTCATCGCGCGGGCCCTGCGGGACACGCGGGCTCTCGCGGGACACGCGGGCTCCGCGGGACACGCGGGCTCTCCGGGATGAAGGGTGATTTCATGCAGGCGACGGCGATCATCACCGGCGGTTCCGGTGGCCTGGGCATCGCGGTGGTGGAGGAGTTCCTCGCGGCGGGCTGGCGGGTCGTGGTGCCGTGGATCGAGGAACGCGAGCTGAAGCGGCTGCCGGAGCTTCCGCACCTGGTCACCGTGCAGGCCGACCTGTTCGACCCGGACGCGGCCGGTGAGGTCACGGCGCTGGCCGCCGGATCGCCCGAGGCTCCGCTGCGCGCCGTGGTCAACCTGGTCGGCGGGTTCGCGGTGGGCGGCCGGGTACACGAGACGCCGATCGATGAGTTCGAGCAGCAGATCCGGCTGAACCTCCGCCCGCTGTACGTCACCACCCAGGCGGCGCTGCCGGAACTGATCGCCGGCGGCGGGGGAGCGGTGGTGTGCGTGTCCAGCCGGGCCGCCGTCCGCCCGTTCTCCGGCGCGGCGGGGTACGTGACCGGGAAGGCCGCCGTGCTCGCCCTGGCCGACGCGCTGGCCGTGGAGTACGCGAAGGACAACATCCGGGTCAACACGATCATGCCCAGCGTGATCGACACGCCCGCCAACCGGGCCGCGCAGCCCGGCGCCGACTATTCGTCGTGGGTCGCGCCGGCGCGCATCGCGCGGGTCGTCCGTTTCCTCTGCGAGGACTCGTCCGACGCCATCGACGGCGCGCACGTTCCCGTCTACGGCATGCCCTGACCGCCCCCGGGCACGCGGGCCCCACGACCTTCCTGGGGGCCCGCGTCCAGGATGCTCAGCCGGACGTCGCCGCGCCCAGCGTCAGGCTGATGGTGTTGTTCGGCCCGGGAAGCGTGAGGTTGATCAGGACCGGCGCGGAGCGCCGTCGGCGCGTGGATAGAGTCGGGGGAGAAGGGAGCCGACGCTGGGTATGGACGATCGCGCGACCGGTGGTAGGAGACAATCTGGGCCGGTGAGCGCACCTGGCGCCAACGGATCACCGGCCCGGCCTGGCCCGGGGGACCCGGTCGGCCCAGCAGGCCCGGGGGACCGGGGGAGCCCAGCTAGCCCAGCGGGCCCGCGGCGCGAGCCGGGGCCGCTGCGGCTCGGCCACCAGGAATTCGCCCCGGGCCGGCTGCTGGTCATGGCCATCGTCAACCGGACCCCCGACTCGTTTTACCGGCCCGGCATCACGTGGGACGAGGCAGCCGCGCTGGAACGGGTGCACACGGTGGTCGCCGAGGGCGCGGACATCGTCGATATCGGCGGAGTGCCCGCCAAACCCGGTGCCGAGGTGACGGTGGACGAGGAGATCGGGCGCACGGCCCCCTTCATCGAGGCGGTGCGCGACGCCTACCCCGACCTCGTCATCAGCGTCGACACGTGGCGGAACGAAGTCGGCCGGGCCGCCTGCGCGGCCGGCGCGGACCTGCTCAACGACACCTGGAGCGGCTGGGATCCCAAGCTGGCCGAGGTCGCAGCCGAATTCGGCGTTGGCCTGGTGTGCTCGCATACGGGCGGGCTGCAGCCCCGAACCCGGGTGTTCCGCGCGGCGTACGCCGACGTGATGGCCGACGTCCTGGACCGGACACTGAACCTGGCGCAGCGCGCCGTGCAGGCTGGCGTCGACCCGTCGCGCATCCTCATCGACCCCGCGCACGACTTCGGCAAGAACACCTGGCACTCGCTGGACATCTCCCGCCGTCTCGCGGACATGACCGCCACCGGCTGGCCAGTGCTGGTGTCCGTCTCGAACAAGGACTTCGTCGGCGAGACGCTGGGCGCGGACCTCGAGGGCCGGCTGGCCGGAACCCTGGCCGTCACCTCGGTCGCGGCCTGGCTGGGGGCCAGGGTATTCCGGGCTCATCACGTGGTGGAGACCCGGCAGGCGCTGGACATGGTCGCGGCGATCAAGGGCGATCTCCGGCCCGCCCGGGTCCTGAGGGGGCTGGTGTAGCGCATGCGCCGGCCGGAGGCCCAGCGGTGATCATCCGCGCCGCGCTCTGCCCATGCCCGCCGCTGCTCGCCCGCGAGCTGACTGGCCATGATCCGCTCGTGGCGGGCCTGCGTGAAGCCTGCGCCGCCGCCACCGCCCGCCTCGTTGACACCGATCCCGACGTCATCATCGTCGTCGGGCCCGCCCCCGAGACCGCAGCCTGGAATCCCGCCAGCCCGCCTCGACATGTCCGCCTTCGCCCCGGCGCTGGGGCCCAACGGCAAATCGGGTCTGCCGTTGTCGCTCGGGCTGGGCGCGCTGCTTCTCGACCAGGCCGGGTATTCCGGGCCGCTGGTCCTGCAGGCGGTCGGGGAGAACGAGCCATGGGCGGGATGCGCTGAGCTCGGGAACAGGCTCGCCGCGTCTGCCGCTCGCGCCGCCCTGCTGGTGATGGGGGACGGCAGCTGCGCGCCGGAGCCTCACCGCGCCGGGTCACCTGGATGAACGCGCCGCCCCGTTCGACGCCCGGGTCGAGCGCGCCGTTCGGGACGGCGACCTGGCCGCGCTGGCCGGGCTGGACGCCGGCCTGGCCCGCGAGCTGATGGCGACCGGTCGCCCCGCGTGGCAGGTCCTGGCCGCCGCGATGGGTACCGGACAGCCCGTCACTGACGTTCTGTACGCCGGTGCCCCCTTTGGAGTGGCCTATCTCGTGGCCCAGTTTGACGCAAATCATGCGGCCAAATTATGCCCCGGGGACTGGCCGGTGTCACTAAACGTCACATTCAGATGAGGCCTTTGCTTGGCGCGTCACGTAACGTAACACCCCCCGGGGCGGCCGGGCGCTTCGCGCGGTCCAGCTTCAGAGAACTGAACCTTCCCGTAGGGCTTCGTTCATATACGCGGCACCGGCCCGGACGGTTTTGGCGGCCGCAGTGCTGCTCGCCGTCAGCTGTTTGGTGAAAAGCCGCTGAGCAGCCAGCTGAGCATTCACCATCCTGCCGACGAAGTCGAACCCTTGCTCGATCAAGTGCTCGCGATTCACTGGCTCAGCGGGCGACAGCGCGTCAAGCGCCTGCTGAAAGGTCCGGGTCCATGCGTCGAGCGCGGCCAGCGTTGCGTCCTGAGCCTGCTTGACCATCTCGGTGTATTGCTGCTCCTGCGGGTTCGTCATGATGTTTCCTCCCGCCCGATGGATTACCCATAACGCTGCGTGAGGTTCAGCACTGGCGCAAGGGGTGGTTGGCGGCCCGGAGGAACTAATTTTTCCAGCGTCCGGGTCAGGTGCTCTCGTTCTGGCTCGCGGTCCCTGGCCGTCCTCCTGCGGCCGGTCCGGCGAGGTCGGCGAACGGCCTGCCTGGCCTAGGTGTACTCCCCGCCGCTGGCCACGGTGCCTTGACACCAGCATCGCCGTCTGTATCTTTGTCTTATGGTTATAGATAAAGGCATCAGCAGTGGCGGAGGTGCCGCCCCGCCCGGCCCAGGCGGCGGTGAGGGCGGCCCACAGCCGGGCGGGCAGGGCGGGTCCGGGTCGCCGATCGAGTTCCGGCTCGATCCCGCCTCCGGGGTGCCGACCTACCTGCAGCTCGTGCAGCAGGTGGAGCACGCGCTGCGGCTGGGCTACCTCAAGCCCGGCGATCAGCTGCCCAAGGTCAGGGACGTGGTCGCCGCGCTGACCATCAACCCGAACACGGTGCTGAAGGCCTACAAGGAGCTGGAGACCAAGGGCCTGGCGGCCGGCCGGCCCGGCCAGGGCACGTTCATCCAGGCCACCTTGAGCCAGATCGCGCTGCCCGAGCTGGCCGGGCTGCGCCGCACCCTGCTCGGCTGGCTCGCTTCCGCCGGCGAGGCGGGGCTGGACGAGGACGGGATGGTGGCCCTGTTCACCAGCGCGCTGCGGGATTTCCGTGAGCGCCGCCGCGGCGGTCATCGCGACAGCCGCGGCGAGGCACGTGCTGAATCGGAGGGCGTCGCATGAACGTCATCGAAACCAGCGGCCTGGGCAAGCGCTACGGCGGCACCTGGGCGCTGCGGGACTGCACACTGACGATCCCCGCCGGGCGCCTGGCCGCGCTGGTCGGGCCGAACGGCGCGGGCAAGACCACCCTGATGAACATGGCGGCCGGGCTGGCCGTCCCGGACGCCGGGACCGATCAGTGCTGAACGAGCCGCACCTCGAGCTGATACCCGGCGCTCGAGGCCACGAGCGGGCCCGTCACCGTTACCGGCCGGCGCTGCGCCGGTTCCCGCTGAGGCGCCCGCCGCCTCTCGGGCGAGCGTTAGATACGCGCCTATCTCGTCCGGCCCGGCGGGCTGGGGGGCCCGGGCGGCGCGATCCCACTGCACCTTGTCCGCCGGGTTGAGCGGCCTCAGCACGACTGACGGCGTGCTCCCGTCGCTGGTGAGAAGCACGCTGCCGTTCCGCGTCCTGAGCTCGCCGGTGACGGTCACCTCGACCCCGCGCAGCGTGTAGCTGTCGTTGACGATGCTCCGGAACTGTTCCCGCCAGCGCTCCAGCGGCGGCAGGCCGTCGCCCGCGAGGAACACCGTGGCCGTCGACTCTTCCGCGTTGGCGATGGGGTCGACGAATTCGACGCCCTCCAGGCGGTGCAGGGCCTCGTTGGCGCCGCCCCAGCACGCCGCGATCCCGTAGGGGCACGTTCCGGTGATGCCGACGACCACCGTCGCGCCGGTGGCGGCCGCCAGGACCGAGTCGCGCAGGGCGAACACGTCCTGGGGGGCGGGACTTCCGGGAGCCCGCGCGCTCACGCGCAAGATCTCTGGGTGGGCGGCGGCAGGCACGGCGGCACTGGCCGCAGCACCCGCCGCGGCAGTACTGGCCGCAGAAGCACTCGCCGCAGAAGCACTCGCCGCGGCACTGGTCCCGGTGGCACTTGCCGCGGCGGCGGATGTCGGCGCCGGAGCGGCGGCCAGCTGAACGATCTTTGCAGCTGACGGAACCCCCTCGGCCGTGATCAGGAACATCATGTAGTGACCGGGCGGGCAGCTGTTGGGCGAACCGGGCGCGGTCACATCCAGGCCTCCGGCCGCCACGCCGCCGCCCCGTACTGCGCCGGTACTGGCCGCCGCCCCGCGTACTGGCCGCCGCCCCGGTACTGCCGGCCGACGCCCCGGTACTGGCCGCCGCCCCGGCGCTCGCCGACGCCCCGGCGCTCGCCGCCGCCCCGGTCGCCGTCGGCTTGGCCGCCAGCTGGATGAACCGCTGGCCCGTGTTGAACGAGTGAGTGACCGAGGACAGGCCGATCCAGGTCACCTTCGCGATGTCGTTCGGCTGGGCGGTCTCGATGCGGAACGTCTCCCCGTAGCTGACCGTGCCCGGCGCGGACGTGATCACTGGCTGAACGCCCTTGAACAGGTAGGGAGGGGAGAAGATCTGCGCGTCCCGGTGGCTGTCCGCCGGATCGTTCTCCTGCGGCTGGCCCTCGACCGGGAAGAAGTCACCCCCGCCCGCGCTCAGCACCCGCCCGTCCGGCAGCAGCACGGCCGTCGCATGGTAGCACCGGTCCACCTTCTCGGCGGCCAGCTGCGTCCACTGCCCGGAGCCCGGGTCCCACAGCTCGGCCACGTGGATGGGCTGGCCGGGGTCGAGGTTGTTGAAGTTCTCCGGCGGGCCGCCGCCCCCGCTGCGGGTCCCGCCGGTGACCAGCACCGTGCCGTCGGGGAGGATGGTCGCGTTGTGCTGGCGGCGCGGGAAGCTCATCCGAGCGGCCGGGTCCCGCCAGGCCGGCTGCGCCTGGCTCAGGTCGAGTACCTCGGCGTCGGCGATCGGCGGGTTGCCCCCGCCGATGTAGAGCACCTGATCGACGTTCCACAAAACCGACGGAGCGTAGTCACGCTGGCCGTTGGCCCGCTGGATGCCGAGATCGGCCCAGTGGCCGCCCCCGGAAATGTCCAGCGACCAGGTCTCCGCCAGCGAGCCCGTCGTGACGACCTGGCCGTTCGAGCGGATGTGCGTACGCGGATAGAGGTCGAGCGCGCCCTGCGGGTTGCCCGTCAGGTCGCTGAGGACCCCGTTGCTCCACACCTGGGGAACGGTGTTGGGGACCGAATTCCCGCCGGGATCGCGGAAGCTGCCGGACAGCACCAGCACGCTCCCGTCCGGCAGGCGCGTGACGGTCGGGTACCACCGCCCGGCGTTCATCGGCGCGCCCGGGGTCCACGTGCCGGCCACCGGATCGTAGACGTTCGTCTGGTTGACGCCCGCGCCGTCGGCGAGGTGGCCGCCCGCGACGAACAGGCGCCCATCGGGCAGGAACGCGTGACCCGAGCAGAACAGGTTGACGGGGGAGCCGTCCGGCATGGCCGGCTTGCCGGTGCTGGTGACCGCCCCGGTGGACGGGTCCCACAGGAACGGCGTGCACTGCGCGGGCGGGGCGGGCGGCGCGCCCGGCTGGAGCGGGCCCGCCGGATCGACGTCGAGTGACTGGCCGGGGTCGTCGCGCCTGCCCCACATCAGCACCAGGCCGTTCGGCAGCACGTGCGCATGGATGCCGATGTTGGGCAGCGCGAAGACCGGCCCCCATTCCCCCCGCTGCTGCCCGGTCTCGATCGTGAAACGGAACGGGTTCGCCTGGGCGGCATTCTCGTCCGCCGTGCTGAGTGAGGTAATGCCGTCGGTGTTGAGCTGCAGGAACGTCGTGTCGTGGTCGTCGTAGGCAATACGCAGGTAGTACTGCACCACGTTGCCGGGCTGAAAATTTCCGAACGGAATTGCTGCGGAGTAGTACTTGTTGTTGCCGATTTCGGCCGTGAAGGTCATTGGCACCTCCACCCAGTTCGCCGTGCCCTGCGGGGCGAAGAAGAGGCTGCTGCCGACCTGCAGCTGGTTCCCCGGGTTCCCGTACCCGGCGAACTGGTTGCCCGTCGAGATGGTCACGGACGTGCCCGGTGCCGTCGGGAAGACGGGGTCGCGCATGCCGGCCAGGCCGGGCGGCTCGGGGTTCGCCGGGATGTGCCATACGTTGCCGAGGTTCGCCATCTGCCTCGCTCCTTCCCAGCCGCACGCTTCTGCTACCCGCAAGCTTCCCCTAGCCGGGTCAGGCCTTCCAGTCGGCCAGCACCGCTTCGGTGTCCGCGCCGGGGGCCGGGGGAGCCGCCGGGCGGCCGGGCGGCGTCCGGGAGAACCGGGGAGCCGGCGCCGCCTGCTCGATGCCGTCGATCGTGATGACCGATTCCCGCGCCGCCATGTGCGGATGCGAGCTCACCTCGCCGAACGACAGTACCGGAGTCACGCACGCGTCGGTGCCGTCGAAGATCTCCGTCCATTCGTCGCGCGGCCGGCTGGCGATCACCTCGGTGAACCGGGCCCGCAGCCGGGGCCAGCCGGACCGGTCACCCTGGGCGGGCAGGTCCTCGTCCGCAATGCCCAGGCCCGCCAGAAACTGGGCGTAGAACTGGGGCTCGAGCGGGGCCACCGCGATCCACCGGCCGTCCGCGCACGTATAGGTGCCGTAGAACGGCGCGCCGCCATCCAGCAGGTTCGCGTCGCGTTCGTCGCTCCAGGTGCCCGCGCCGCGGAACGCCCACATCATCTGCATCAGCACGCTGGCGCCGTCGACCATGGCCGCGTCCACCACCTGGCCCGCGCCGGAGTGCTGGCGTTCCCACAGCGCGGCGAGAATCCCGGTGACCAGGAACATGGAGCCGCCGCCGAAGTCGCCGACCAGGTTCAGCGGCACCGTGGGCGGGCGGTCGGCCGGGCCGATCGCGTGCAGGGCGCCGGTCAGCGAGATGTAGTTGAGGTCGTGCCCGGCGCGCGGCGCCATCGGGCCGTCCTGCCCCCACCCGGTCATCCGGCCGTAGACGAGCCGGGGATTGACCGCATGACAGTGCTCCGGTCCCACGCCGAGCCGTTCGGCCACCCCCGGCCGGAGGCCCTCCAGCAGCACGTCGGCCCTGGCCGCCAGGCGCAGCACGAGATCCCGGCCGCTGTCCGCCCTGAGATCAGCCATCACCGACCGGCGGTTGCGCAGCAGATGGTCGGGCCCGTCCCCGGCCAGGCCGAAGCTCGCCGCCACCGGGCGGTCCACCCGTACCACGTCGGCGCCCAGGTCGGCGAGGATCATCGCCGTGTGCGGCGCCGGGCCGATCCCGGCGAGTTCGACCACCCGCAGCCCGTGCAGCGGACCAGACATGGAGCGCTCCTTTTGGGTCAGGAGACTATCGCGCCCGTCCCGGGGTTACCGCGGGCTCATCCGGATGGCGCCGTCGAGCCGGATGGTTTCCCCGTTGAGCATGGGGTTCTCCACGATGTGCCGGGCCAGGGCGGCGTATTCGGCCGGGTCGCCGAGCCGGGAGGGGTGCGGCACCTGCGCGCCCAGCGAGGCGATGGCCTCCTCGGGAAGCGCGGCGAGCAGCGGCGTGTGGAACAGGCCGGGCGCGATCGTGACCACGCGGATCTTCAGGCCGGCCAGGTCACGGGCGATGGGCAGGGTCATGCCGACGATGCCGCCCTTGGACGCGGAGTAGGCGGCCTGCCCGATCTGGCCCTCGAACGCGGCGACCGAGGCGGTGTTGACGATCACGCCGCGCTCCTCGCCGGCTTCGGGGGCCTGGCTGATCCGCTCGGCGGCCAGCCGGATGACGTTGAAGGTACCGATCAGGTTGACGCTGATCACCTTGGTGAAGGCGGCCAGCGGGAACGGCCCGTTCTTGCCGACCGTCCGGATGCCGTTGCCGATCCCGGCGCAGTTCACCGTGATGCGCAGCGTGCCCAGCGTGGCCGCGGCGTCCAGCGCGGCGGTCACGCTGTCCGGCGAGGTCACGTCGCCGGGCGCGAACACGGCCCGCTCGCCGAGGTCCGCCGCGATCGTCGCGCCCCGCGACGTGGGCAGGTCGAGGATGACCACCCGGGCCCCGTGCGCGTGCAGGTCCCGCGCCGTGGCCAGGCCGAGCCCCGAGGCACCGCCGGTCACCAGGGCCACGCTGTCCGATATCTGCACGCTCTCCTCCTCGGTGCGCCGCCCTCAGTAGAGCAGGTCGACGATCTGGGTGTCCGCGCCCGGCAGGAGGTACTGGCGGACCGCGCGCATGTGCCGGGCCCAGAACTTCTCCGCGCCCGCACCGTCCCGCGCGTCGACGAGCTCCGTCAGCCTCTCGTACGAGCGCAGCGCGCGCTGGTTGTCCGCCTCGATCTCCTCCGGCGTCCGCGTCGTCTCGGTATAGGTGCGCTCGATGTGCCGGTTGATGATCTCCGTCAGCATCCCGACCACCGCGGTCAACGTCTTGTTGCCGGACAGTTCCACCACGCACTGGTGAAACATCGTGGTCATCCGGCCGAACGTCAGCGGGTCCTCGACGCATCCCCGCAGCTGGTCCAGGGCGGCGGCCAGCTGCTTGCGGTCCGCGGCGGTCCCTCCCTCGGCGAGCCGGCGCGCGGCGGCGGGCTCGATCACCGCCCGCGCGTCGTACACGTCCTTCAGCGTGGTGCCAGCCAGGGTGAGCAGCATGCCGAACTGGGCCGCCGCGGCCTCGGGCCCTGGTACGGTCACCCGGGCGCCGCCGGGCGGCCCGCGCCGGATGGTGACCAGGGAGTCCGCCTCCAGCAGCCGGAACGCCTCCCGCAGCGTGGGACGGGACACGCCGAACTGCTCCATCAGCTCCGGCTCGGTCGGCAGCCATTCACCGTCGGTGAGCTCGCCGCGCGCGATCATCTGGCGGATGCGGCCCGCCACCATGTCGGCCATCTTCAGCGGCCGGACGCGGTAGCCGTTCGTGCTGAACGGGCGCGCCCCCACCGGTCTCGTCACGGCGCCATCTCCGTTCCGGTCAAACATCGGTTACTCGATGTTAGCCGATTAAGAATCTAAATTCCTATGATGCGAAGGGCGCGGAGACCCGGGCGCCGGCCGCGGTTACCGGGCCTCCTGGGAGGTCAGCCGGGGGGCCAGGGCCATTCCGTCCGGTGCGGCCGCGCCGAGCGCCCGGAGGGCGAAGTCGATGATCCGGTCCGCGGCCCCGGCGGCGGTGACCGGGGCAGACCGGGACATCTGCTCGTCGAAGGCCTGGTTCATCGCGGCCCGGATCGACCGGGCGTCCGCCTCCGGCCTGGCCCACGGGAACGAGCCGTCCGCGAGTCCCTGGCGCAGAACGCGGATGATCGTCCGCTCCTGCGCGGCGCAGGCCCGGGCGCGTTCGGCGGCGTAGCCGCGGGCACGCTGCGCCTCCTCCGATATCAGGATCATGATGCGCTGGCGGCGGCGTCCGTCCGAGGTCAGCCACAGCGTGCCCTGGATGAACTCCCGCAGCGCGTCCGGCGGGGACGCGGCGGCCGCGACGATGGCGTCCATCTCGCTCATCACCCGGTCGCTGTCGCGCCGGAACATCGCCAGCAGCAGGCTGTCCTTGGACGCGAAATGCCGGTAGAAGGCCCGGGTGGACAGCCCGGCCGCGGCCAGGATGTCGGTGACCGGCACCGTCGCGCCGTCACGGGCGGTCAGGCAGCGGTACGCGGCGTCGATGATGCGGGTGCGCTCATCCGCCTCTGCGGTCATGGACCAGCCTCCGTCCCCGGGTGAGATCCCCGTTATCGGTGCGGGTGGGCCCCGTGCGCCGCCCCGGCTCACCGTCTCCCCGCCGGTCTCCCCGGCATCCGGCGGCCAGCGTATTCGACCGCCGCAGCCGATGACTGCCGTCTGCGGTTGTTCCCGGCACCGGCGGCCGCCGTCGGCCAGGATGAGATAGTTTCTATAGATTCAGTAGTGGCTGGGTGGTAGCCTGGCCGGGTACCGGACATATCCGGGATCGCGCGCGGTCCCGGCGACCTGGAGGACGGCTCAGTGCGTGACGCGGTAATCGTGGCGGCGGTGCGGACACCGGTAGGCAAGCGCAACGGCGGGCTGTCCGGGGTGCATCCGGCCGACCTGTCGGCGCTGGTGCTCAGGGCGCTCGCGGAGCGCACCGGGATCGACCCCGCCGTCGTGGACGATGTGATCTGGGGCTGCTTGGCCCAGGTCGGGGAGCAGACCTTCGACCTCGCCCGCAACGCGGTCCTGGGCGCGGGCTGGCCCGAGTCCGTGCCGGGCGTGACCGTCGACCGGCAGTGCGGCTCCTCCCAGCAGGCGGTGCATTTCGCCGCGGCGGGCGTCATCTCCGGGCAGTACGACCTGGCCGTGGCCGGCGGCGTGGAGTCGATGAGCCGGGTGCCGATGGGGGCGTCGCTGGCTGGCGCGTGGCCGTTCGGCGAGGGTTTCCGGGCCCGCTACGACGGCGTGCTGCCGAACCAGGGCATCGGCGCGGAGATGGTCGCCGAGCGGTGGCGGCTGTCCCGTACCCAGCTGGACGAATACAGCCTCGCCTCGCACGAGAAGGCCGCCG
The DNA here is from genome assembly GCA_963808295.1 of uncultured Actinomycetes bacterium. Classification (GTDB taxonomy): domain Bacteria; phylum Actinomycetota; class Actinomycetes; order Streptosporangiales; family Streptosporangiaceae; genus Bog-532. The sequence goes on from CAWEFP010000032.1 coordinate 39,596, forward strand.
CGGCGCAGGACGAGGGCGGGTTCGAGGAGCAGATCGTGCCGGTGACCGCGCCCGACGGCACGGTGGTCACCGCGGACGAGGGCATCCGCCGGGGCGGCACGCTGGAGACGATGGGCAAGCTCAAGCCGGCGTTCAAGCCGGACGGCGTGATCACCGCCGGGAACAGCTCGCAGATCAGTGACGGCGCGGCCGCGCTGCTGATCACCACCAGCGAGAAGGCCGCCGAGCTCGGGCTGGCCCCGCTGGCCCGGGTGCACACCGCGGTGCTGGCCGCCGCCGACCCGGTGATCATGCTGACCGCGCCGATCCCCGCGGCCAAGAAGGCCCTGCAGCGCAGCGGGCTGACCATCGACCAGATCGGCGTGGCCGAGGTCAACGAGGCGTTCGCGCCGGTGCCGCTGGCCTGGCTGGCCGAGCTGGGCGCTGACCCCAAGGTGCTGAACCCGAGCGGCGGCGCCATCGCGATCGGTCACCCGCTGGGCGGCAGCGGGGCCCGCGCGATGACGACGATGGTGCACCGCATGCGGGACCACGGGATCCGCTACGGCCTGCAGACCATGTGCGAGGGCGGCGGCCAGGCCAACGCGACCATCCTCGAGCTGCTGTAGCCGCGCGGCGGGCGGCGGCCGTAAAGGTGCCAACGCGTGTCACCGGGTACACGCAATGGTGCCATTGCGTGTGGCGGAAACAGCCACCCGGTATCCTCCTGCCGAATGCGCATTCAGCATGGAGGCGGTGGGCGGATGGCGGGCTGGGCGGACCATGCGATCTGGTGGCAGCTGCACCCGATCAGCTTCACCGGGGCGGAGGCCACGGCCCCTGTCGGCGGCGCCGAGGCCACGGGCGCCGAGCCGATGGCCGGCGGGGCGGCCGGGCCGGCGCCCGCGCGGCTGGGCCGTGTTGAGGCGTGGCTGGACTACCTCATCGATCTGGGCTGCAACGGGCTGGCGCTGGGGCCGGTGTTCGCCAGCGAGTCACACGGCTACGACACCGTTGACCACTACCGCATCGACCCCCGCCTGGGCACCGGCGCGGACTTCGATCAGCTGGTCGCGCGGTGCCGCGAGCGCGGCATCAGGCTGCTGCTGGACGGGGTATTCAACCACGTGGGCCGCGGCTTCCCGGCGTTCCAGGAGGTCCTGGCGCACGGCCGGTCCTCGGCCTACGCGTCCCTGGTTTGTGCTCGACTTCGCGGCGGACGGGCCCGGCGGTCCCGGCTACGCCGATTTCGAGGGGCACCAGAACCTGGTCGCGCTCAACCACGCCGATCCCGCGGTCCAGGATTACGTCACCGGGGTGATGCGGCACTGGCTGGACCGCGGCGCGTCCGGCTGGCGGCTCGACGCGGCCTATGCCGTGCCGCCGCTGTTCTGGCGCATGGTGACGGACCGGGTTCGCCGTGACCACCCGGACGCCTGGCTGGTCGGCGAGGTGATCCACGGCGATTACGTCCAGGCCGTCCGGGACGGCGGCCTGGACTCGGTGACGCAGTACGAGCTGTGGAAGGCGATCTGGAGTTCGCTGAACGACCGGAACTTCTTCGAGCTGGCCTGGGCGCTGAAGCGGAACGGCGACTTCGCGGCGGTATTCCTGCCGCAGACCTTTGTCGGCAATCATGACGTCACCCGGATAGCCAGCCGGCTCGATGACGCGCGGCACCTGCCGCACGCGCTGGCCGTCCTGTTCACGGTGGCGGGGTCGCCGTCGGTGTACGCGGGGGACGAGCAGGGCTTCCGCGGCGTCAAGTGCGACCGCCCCGGTGGCGATGCCGAGATCCGGCCGGAGTTTCCCGCCACGCCGGCGGGCCTCGCCGCGGAACGCTCCGGGGCGAGCGGCTGGCCCACGTACCGCCTGCACCAGGACCTGATCGGGCTGCGGCGCCGCCATCCGTGGCTGGCCCGGTCCCGCCCGCACGTGCTGACCCTGCAGAACGAATCGTTCGGATATCTGGTCGCCAGCCCCGACGGTACCGTCCGGCTGGCCGTGCTGCTGAACGTCAGTGACGATACATCGACATTTTCCCTCGGCGAGGGGGCGGGGGACGGGACCGCCCGGCAGCTGCTGGGCAGCGCCGGAGCCGAGGGCGGATGCGTCGAGCCGCACGGCTGGGCCATCCTGGAACTCCAGCCGTGACCGGGCACCAGGCAGGTCGGCCGTGACCGTGTTCCCCGGGTACCGGCCGTGACCGCGCGGCGGATGATGCCGGACGAGCGGCGCGCCATCATCCTGCGGGCCGCGCAGGACCTGTTCAGCGGGCGGCCCTACGCCGAGGTGTCGGTGGCCGATATCGCGGTGGCCGCGGGCGTCTCGCCGCCCCTGATCGTGTTCCACTACGGCAGCAAGCGGTCGCTGTACCTGGCGGTCCTGGACGCCGCGGCGGGCGCGATCCGGGCCGGCCTGAGCCAGCTGCCGGGGCCGCCCTCGCTGGAACGGCTCCGCGCGGGCGTGCGGTTCTACGCCGGCGACGCGCGCGCGCACCGGGCCGGGTTCCTCTCGCTGCTGCGCGGCGGCCAGGACGTCGCCGAGGCGGCCGCGCTGGTCGAGGCGTTCCGCGACGAACTGGCCGCGCAGATCCACGCCAACCTTGGCGCGCCGCACCGGGGCGGTGACCGGGCCACGGACGCCCTGACGCACCGGGGCCGTGACCGGGCCACGGACGCCCTGACGCTGCTGGCGGTCCGCGGCTACCTGGGGTACGTCGACGCCGTGATCGTGCACTGGCTGGCGCTGCCGGAGGACCAGCAGGATCTGGTGAGCGCCGACATGATCGCCGACGTCGCGGCCGGGGCGTTCTCCGGGGGATTGTCGGTGATTAGCTGACCCGCTGGGGCAGGCTGGTCGGCATGGATTCGTTTACCGCCGGGCTGCCGGCCGACCCGCTGGAGGTGCTGCGGCGGCGGCGCAGCGCGAAATGGCAGACCTACCCCGCTGACGTGCTGCCGCTGACCGTGGCCGAGATGGACTTCGGGCTGGCCCCGCCCATCACGGACGTCCTGCGCGAAGCCGTCGAGCGGTCCGACACGGGGTACGCCATGGCCGTGCCGGATCTGGGCCGGGCGGTCGCCGCGTTCGCGGCCCGCCGCTGGAACTGGGAGGTTGACCCGGCCGCGGTGACCGCGGTGGCCGACGTCGGGGTCGGCGTCGTCGAGCTGCTGCGGATCCTGACCCGCCCCGGCAACGCGGTCGTGATCAGCCCGCCGGTCTACCCGCCGTTCTTCGACTGGGTGCCCGAGGCCGGCGCCCGGCTGCTGGAGGTCCCGCTGGCGCACGGCGCCGACGGCTGGCGGCTGGACCTGCCCGCGCTGGAGGCGGCGTTCGCCACCCACCCGGCCGCGTACGTGCTGTGCAACCCGCAGAACCCGGTCGGCCGGGTGCACACCGCCGACGAGCTGGCCGCGCTGGTCCGGCTGGCCCGGATCTACCGGGTCACGCTGATCAGCGACGAGATCCACGGCCCGCTGGTGCTGCCTGGCGCCAGTTTCACCCCGCTGCTGACCGTGCCCGGCGCCGCCGACGTCGCGGTCACCGTGATGTCGGCCAGTAAAGCGTGGAACCTGGCCGGCCTCAAGTGCGCCGCCGTCGTCACCGCCGGGCCCCGGCTGGCCGCCGTCACCGACCGGTTCCCGCCCGACACCGTATGGCGTTTCGGTCACTTCGGCGTGCTCGCCACGGTCGCCGCGTACACCGAAGGGGAGCCCTGGCTGGACCGGCTGCTGACCACCCTCGACCACCGGCGGGCGCTGCTGTCCAAGCTGCTGTGGGACCGGCTGCCCACCGTGGCCTGGCATCCGCCCGAGGCGACGTTCCTGGCCTGGCTGGACTGCTCGGCCCTCGGCCCGGACGACCAGGCCCGGGACCGTTTCCTCGCCCGCGGCCGGGTCGCCCTGGAGCCGGGACTGCGGTTCGGCGCCGTGGGCAGCGGTTACGCCCGGCTGAACTTCGCCACCAGCGCCGACATTCTCGACGAGGCCACCGCGCGGATGGCGGCGTCGGTGCCCTGAACCCCGGCACCGGGCCGTCTCCCGCCCGCCCGGGCGCACCGGTTCCCGGCCCGGCGCGTCTGACGTAAAGTCGGGTTACCGACCGGGGCGGAGTCGACATGGATCGCCAGCACTGGTCCCGGTACAGCAGCGGCGGCCCCGGAAGCAAGCCCCGGCGGGGGGCGCCGTACTGCCGCGGTGCCCGGGTCAGGCGGTCCCGCTTACCGCGGCGTCCCAGAACGCCTGGACGGGCGGGTAGATCAGCTCGTGATCGCGGGACAGTGAGGCCTTGACGAACCGGGACCGCTCGTCGGCGAGCACCTCGATCTGGCCGGCCTCGACGGCGTTGAGGGCCTGCCGGGCGACCGATTCCGGGCTGTCCTTGGGCACGTCGGCCAGCGCGGCCATGTCGGTGTCGATGAAGCTGGCGTGCACGGCGACCACCAGGGTGCCCTGGTGGGCAAGCTCGATGCGGATGCCGTTCGTCAGCGACCATGCCGCCGCCTTGGAGGCGCCGTAGGAGTCCATCGATCTTCATAATTCTGCTCCCTGTCCATCGCGTGTCCATTTGGCCGTTGATCTCCGCGAATGGCGAGCAGCCGGGCGGTCCCCGGCGGGCGTTTCCGCAGCCGGGAGGCTGAGCGCGCTGCTCACCCGGACCGTGCGAGCAGCCCTTGAGTCACCGCCGCCAGCCCGATGCTCGCCTCGCGCGCCCTGCGGTCTGAGGTCCGGGCTACGATGTGGCGGCCGGGTTCGCCTCCCTGCCAGGGCCGGCCCGGTTCCTGGCGAGCCCGGACAGCGGGCGCGAAGCATCCGTCTCTGGGGCCCGTCCCGATGGGGCGAGGGTGTCACGGTGAGATCGTGCCGGCGGCCAGGGCGATGGTGACGCCGATGGCTGCGGCGGCCAGCAGGGTGAGCACGACACCGCGCCGCAGCGGGAGCAGCAGGATGAGCGCGCCGGCGAGTACCGCGTACTGCCAGGGGTGGGTCAGCGCGCGGGTCAGTGAGATGGCCGAGCCGAGGATGGCGCCGATCGCGGCGGGGCCGGCGCCGTCGAGGAAGGCGCGGGCCTTCTGGTTGCCGCGGATCCGGTCGAATCGCCGGCCGCCCGCCAGCACGAGGACGAAGGACGGCGTGAAGGCGACCGCGGAGGCGAGATCCCGCCGGCCAGCCGGCGGCGGCGTAGCCGACGACGGCGACGGTCTGCACGACCGGGCCGGGGGTGATCTGGCCGAGGGCGACCGCGTTGAGGAACTGCGCGCCGGTCATCCAGTGATAGTGGCTGACCGCGTCGGGTTGCATGAGCGGGATGATCACGAACCCGCCGCCGAAGGACAGCGCGCCGACCTTGAACGCCACCCACGCCACCGAGGCCAGGACGCCGCCCCCGATCACGCCCGCAGCCGCGACCGGGGGCGGCCAGGACGCCCGGCAGCTGCTGGGCGCCGCCGCGGGCGGCCAGCCGGGCGGCGCAGCTCGATGACCCCGCAGCCGAGCAGGACCAGCACCAGCCAGACACCGATCGTGGCGGCTGCCGCCACCCCGGCGGCCAGGTAGATGAGCCAGCGGATCGTGCTGCGGCGGTGCTGCCAGCTCGGGCCGACCAGCGACGCGCCCGCGCTGACCGCCACGGCGGGAACCGCGGCGCCCGCCCCCGCGCCCGCCCCCAGGACCCACAGCGGCGGGGACTTGGCCACGAACAGCACCGACAGGGTGAGGATGACGATCAGTCCCGGGATGATGAACGCGGCACCCCCGGTCAGGGCTCCCGGCGGCCGCGCAGCCGCCACGCGCAGAAGATGGCCAGCTGGGTCGAGGCCGGGCCGGGCATCAGGTTGCAGACCGCGATGGCGTCCTCGAACTCGCGGGCGTCCAGCCAGCCCTTCCGTTCCACGCACAGCTCGCGCAGCAGCCTGATGTGGGTCGGGCGGCCCGCCGAACCCGATGCAGCCGATCCGGCCCCATTCCCGCAGCACCGTAGCCAGCGGCACCCGCGGCACTGGCGGCTCCGCCTCAGCTGCCGGCGCCGGGGCCGTGTCCGGGGGCTCGCTCATCATCGCTCCTGAGCTGATCGGGTGGCCAGGCCGGCGAGCAGGAAGCTGATCCGGGTTTCCAGCTCGGCCGCGACCTGCCGGAACGACCGGGTAGGTCTGCTCGTCGGAGCCGCCGGAGGCCGCCGGGTCGGGGATGCTCCAGTGGATGTAGCCGGGATGGCCGGGGAACTCCGGGCACACCTCGCGCACCCGGTCGCACAGCGTGATCACCTAGTCGAAGGATCCGCGGCGAACACGCTCGAGGTGCCGGGCCGGTGCGCGGCAATGTCGATCCCGGCCTCCCGCATCACCCGTACCGCGTTGGGGTGCAGCGGCTTGGGACGGCTCCCGGCGCTGCGCGCCTGCACCCGGCCGCCGGAGGGCGTTCGCGCCAGCGCCTCGCGCCATCTGCGACCGGGCGCTGTTGCCGGTGCACAAGAACAGCAGCCGCGCCGCCGGCGCGTCAGCGGTGCCGCCGGGAACGCGGGCGGCGGCGGCCTGCAGGCGCAGGCCCGGGTGCAGCGACCGGCCCGTCACGGCCAGCAGGCCGGCGAACCGCGGCAGGTCCGCCGTGTAATACGCAGTCGCGGCGGTCAGCCGAGCTGCGCCGCGCCGACACCAGCCCGCCCGACCGCAGCTTGCCCAGGTGGTAAGAGACCAGGTTCTGCGGCTCGCCGAGCAGCCCGGTCAGCTCGTCCGACCCGCCGGTCGCTGCGGGCCAGCTCCCGCAGCAGCCGCCACCGCAGCGGATGACCCGCCAGCTGCAGGAAATCCCGGGCATCCGGGCCGGCGTCAGCCTGCGGCACACCCACCCGCCGATAATACATCAATCCAGATTGATGCTCTTCCCGGGCGTTCCAGGGCCGCCCGGCTCCGTGATGCCCAGCGAACCAGAGCTGGCTGCCCGGTACGGCGTCACCCGTGCCACCGTCAACAGGGCACTCTCCGTCTTGCGGACCGAAGTGCTGGTCAGGCCCGAACGAGGAAGAGGTACCACCGTGAACGAGCTGCCAGTCATCCGCCGCGAGGCCGTCGCACGGCAGCGCCGGGACGTCCGCGAGGCCGGGCAGGCGCGAGGCGCGTTCAACGGCGAGCTGCGCCGCCTCGGGCTGACCCCCCCGCTCCGACGTCGACGTGGACCAGGTCCCCGCCCCCGCCGACGTCGCCCGGCTGCTCGGCGTCGGCAACGGGCTGGCGTCCCAGACCAGGATCACGACCTGCGCCTTGTCCGACACCACCCACAGCCGGATCAGGGGTGTCCTGCACCGCCGCGCGAGAGATCTGCGCCGCATTGGTGACCATCTCCGAGATTCGGCTTGCCGACACCGTAGGCATTCTGAGCTCACCGGGCAAGAGTTCGGCGACTACCGCGAATTCCCTGCCGCGTCCGGCTTCCGCGAACCCACACGCATCAAGCAGGACGTAGCCTGCTTGTGGTAACAGATGTGGTAACGTTATTGCATGAAAGTTGGAGTCCGCGAGCTGAGCCACCACACCAGCCAGTACCTGTCTAGGGTAAAGAACGGTGACGTGCTGGAGGTAACCGAGCATGGCCGGGTGATCGCGACCATCGTCCCGTCTTCGCCGGAAGCCACCGAGACTGACCGTCCCCGGCCGCGGCCCGGGGGCGGCCGCAGCGACGATCCCGCCGCCGCACGGCGGGTCGATGAGTTCCTTGCCGACGGGTTCGGCGCTCGTTGATCATCCTTGACACCAGCGGCGTATACGCCTTCAAGGACGAGTCGGCCGACGAGTACCCAGCCGTGCGTCGCGCGGTGGAGGCCGACCCTGGCCCGTTCATCCTGTCGCCGTTCGTGCTCGCCGAACTGGATTACCTGGTCTCGGAACGTCTCGGTCAACTGGTGGAGCGCGAGCTTCTGGAGGACGTGGCAAACGGAGCTTATGAACTGGCCGAATTCAGCCCAGAACGATGTCGTCACGGCCATGGAACTCATCGACAGGTACGCGGACCTTAAGCTCGGTCTGGCCGACGCATCTGTCGCCGTGCTTGCCGCCAGGCACCGGACAACGCGACTGCTGACCCTTGATGAGCGGGACTTCCGGCCGATGCGCCCGTTGTACGGGCCTGCTTTCACTCTCCTTCCTGCCGACGCAGAGAGCTAGAGCTGTTCTTCGCACATGGGCGCACCGGCGCCCTGTCGCTGCGGGACAACGCCGATGAGATCACCCGGCGGCTGTCCGCCGAGCTCACCGTGCGGGTCAGCCCGGCCGGCGTGCAGATCGTCGAGTCGCGCCTGACCAGGCTGTCCTATGCACCGGAGATCGCGCAGGCCATGCTGCGCCAGCAGCAGGCGAGCGCGGTGGTGGGCGCGCGGCAGCGGATCGTCGAGGGCGCGGTCGGCATGGTGCGGCTGGCGCTGCAGCGGCTGGAGGAGGAGGGCGTCGTCGAGCTGGACGAGGAGCGGAAGGCCGCGATGGTGTCGAATCTGCTCGTGGTCCTGTGCAGTGAGCAGGCCACACAGCAAGTGGTCAACACCGGCTCGCTGTACCAGTGACGGTCCGAGCGGAATCCGGATGACCGAGCGCAAGAGCATACTGCTGCGGCTGGATCCGGCGGTGCACGACGCACTGGCCAGATGGGCTAACGATGAGCTCCGCAGCACGAACGCCCAGATCGAGTTCCTGCTGCGCCGCGCGCTGGCCGACGCCGGACGGCTGCCCGGCAGCGCAGGCCCGATGCGCCGCCCCGGCCGGCCTCCCGGCCGCTAACGGTCAGCGGGTGTTAGCCCGCTGGACGCCTCGGGGTCGGTTCGGATTCCGGGGGGCCTGGCACACTGAGAACCGTGTCACTGCCGGGGGACGTGCGCGCCGGCACCAGCCGCGCGGGGAAGGCAGCGGTACGGGGGGAGCGCTTCACCGCCGTGATGACGGTGATCGTCCGCCGGCTGCCGTTCGGGCTGGCGCGGGTCGTCCCGCCGAACCTGCTCGGCTTCGCGGTGATCAACGGCTTCACGTTCGCGTGCGACCTGGCGCTGCTGACCGCCCTTCACGGCGGCCTGCACTGGCCGGTGCCGGTCAGCGTCACCTTGTCCTACGGGACCGCGTTGGCGCTGAGCTATCTGCTGAACCGCGCGTTCAATTTCCGCTCCCACGGTGCGGTGGGCCGGCAACTGGCGATCTACGTTGCGGTTATCCTCGTCAACTACCTGGCCTGGATCCTCGGTGTCGGCGCCGGGCTGGCCGAGCTCGGGGTCAGCTACCAGCTTGCCCGGGTCATCGCGGGCGGGTGCGAGGCCGCCTACATGTACGCCGCCCTGCGCTGGCTGGTCTTCCGCGACACCAGGCGGCAGCGGTAGGCCCGGCGGCAGCCCTGGCACACGGAGTCCGGCCCGGCGTCCAGGCCGGGATCGTCCCGGAGTGGCTGAGACATCAGCATGCGCTCCTTCCCGCGGGGCCTCAGGCCCCCCTCGACCCCCGGGCTCCGCATCGTCTACCGTGGTGACCAGACGTCTACTGGGCACCGTGGCAACGTTCCCTCAGCTCGGGCCTTCACACAGGAAAGACACGCCGACCGCCGGATCGTCACGCACGACCCGCACAATCTGCAGGATGCGGGCGGTTCCGCGGTCATTGTGAGGGCAGCCGAGAGGGGGACGGTGGGCGTACGGCACGGGAGCCGGCCCGAGGCGTGGCTTGAGGGCCAGCCTGCAGCGGGAACGGGTCTGGGCGGCGAGGGCCAGCCCGCAGCGGGGACCAGCCTGGGCGGCGAGGGCCGAACCGGAACCGAAACCGGCGACGACGCCACGATGGTCGCGCGTGCGCGCGACGGCGATGTGCACGCGTTCGAGGTGCTGGTCCGCCGCTATCAGCGCCCCATCTACCGGCTCGCCTTCCGGATGCTCAGCGACACCGGCGAGGCGGAGGACGTCACGCAGGACACCTTCGTCACCGCGTGGCGGCGGCTGCCGGAGATCCGTGCGGATGCGGCGTTCCGGGGCTGGCTGTACCGGACGGCCGCCAACCGCTGCCTGAACATCCTGCGTGCCCGCCGTCCCACCGCACCGCTTCAGGAGGCAGCGATGCCGTCGGCCAGTCCGGCCGCGAGCCCGGAAGCGAGCGCCGAAGCCCACGAGCGGCTGGCGGCGCTCCGGATCGCCCTCGACGGGCTCACCGTGGAGCAGCGCGCCTGCTGGCTGCCGAGGGAAATGGAGGGGTTGTCCTATGCGGAGATCGCCGCGATCCTGCACACCAGCCCGCAGGCGGTACGTGGACGGCTCGCGCGGGCACGTGCTGAACTGGGGGAGGCGATGACCTCATGGCGGTAGGCGCTGACGACAGCTACCTCCTGCCGTGCGGGCACGATGCGTCCATTCTCTGGGAGCACGTGACCGCCGGGAGCCTGGACAGCCACGAGCAGACGTGCCCGCACTGCCTGGCCGCATCGGAAGGGTTCCGCGCCCTGCTGGCGGCGACCGGCGAATACGCCGAACTGGACGTGGTGCCCCCGCGTGACCTGACGATGCGCATCATGCGCGCGGTGCGGACCGAACGGCGCCGCGACAGCTTCCTGCCGATCGCGGAGACCTCCCTGGGGCCGATCTGTATCGCCGCCCAGGCCGCGGCGGTGGTGCTGCGCTTCGCCGCCGATCAGGCCGACGGCGCGGTGGCCCGGTCCTGTTCCATCGAGCCGCCGCGCACGGATCCGGCGGGGTCGGCCGGACGGTACGTGGTGCGGCTCGACCTGGCGCTCCGGTACGGCGTGGACGGAATGGCGACCATCGAGCGGGTCCGTCACCTTGTCTACACCGCCGCCCGCGAACTGGCCGGATTCGATGCGGAACGGGTTGATATCACGGTCGTCGACCTGTGGCAGGAGGAGGCATGACCGATGGACGGACCGTTGTCGGGACGCCGGTCGCGGAGAAGATCGCGGCGATGGCCGCGCTGGGAACCCCGGGCGTCATCCGGCTGGAGCCGACCATCACCGCACTGGCCGCCAGCCTCGGCCGCCGGGCCCTGGACGGGTGGCGTACCGGCCGGGGCGCGCTGCCCCCGACCGCCGGGGTGCGCGCCGAGATCACCGGCGCCCGGGTCTCCGTCGAGGTGTCGCTGGCCACCGAACTCGGCCGCGCCGTGCCGGACGTGGCGGAGCGGGCCCAGCGCCGTATCGCCGCTGCCCTGACCGAGCTCGGCGGATTCGCGATCACCTCGGTCACCGTGCTCGTCGTGGACGTCGACCGGCCCGCCCGCCCTGCGGGCTAGCGGCTCCGGCGGCGCGCGAGGCCCTGCGGGTCCGCCTTTTCCCCGCGCGCCAGCGGACCGGGCGGCCGGTGCGGATCGGGATGGTCGCGCTGAGCCGCCCGGCTTCCAGCGCCTCGCGCATCCGGTTCACCCCTTCCTGGATGCGCGCGATGGCGTCGGGCGGGTCCGCGTTCGACCCGGCCGCCGGGTACGCGGCGTGGTCACTGAACCCGTGGCTCCGCCGGGGTGTCGGCTGGCTCGTCGGTATCCAGATGGACGTCGCCGACGGAGATGTTGACCTCGGTGACCTCCAGGCCGCACATCCGCTCGACGGCGCCGATGACGTTGCGGCGGACCCCGGCCGTCAGGTCGGGGATGGAGATGCCGTACTCGACGATCAGGTCGAGGTCGATCGCGGCCTGGCGCTCACCGACCTCCACCGTCACGCCCTGGGTGATGCTCGTGCCGGTCACCCCCGGGATCCGGTCCCGGACGACGCCGAAGGCCCTCGTGATCCCGGCGCCCATCGCGTAGACGCCCGGCATCTCCCGGGTCGCGATGCCGGCGACCTTGGCCACGACCGTGTCCGCGATCGCCGTCCTGCCCAGGTCGGTGGTCAGGTCCCCGGACTGGTGCGTTGGCGCGGCCCGGGTGCCGCCCAGCTCGGAACCTGTTCCGCGGACCGGCCTTTCACTCGCCTGTGCGCTCACCCCGTGCTCCCTTCACTGCATTAACGGGACATCAGCTAGGACACGGGCCAGTACCCAAAGATCACGGTCATATCGATGAGATGTGAGTCACAGGCGCCCAGGGCCCCGGGGCGCTGGATCCGGCTTCCGGCAGCCGCGGGCGGCTATGGTTGACTGGCCGATATGGCTGATCTCAGGGTTCTGTTCATCGGCGGAAGCGGGGTCATCAGCTCCGCGTGCTCGCGGCTGGCGGTGGAACGCGGCATCGAGCTGTCGGTGCTGAACCGCGGGGCTACGCACCTGCGGCCGCTTCCGCCCGGGGCCGGCGTCCTGCACGGGGACATCCGCGACCCCGCCTCGGCCCGCGAGGCGCTCGGGGACCGCGAGTTCGACGCGGTGGTGGACTGGGTGGCGTTCACCCCCGGGCACGTCCGCGCCGACATCGACCTTTTCCGCGGCCGGACCGGCCAGTACGTGTTCATCAGCTCGGCGTCGGCGTACCAAACGCCGCCGTCGCGGATGCCGGTCACGGAGTCGACGCCGCTGCGCAACCCGTACTGGCAGTATTCCCGGGACAAGATCGCCTGTGAGGACCTGCTCGTGGCCGCCTACCGCGAGACCGGCTTCCCCGCGACGATCGTCCGGCCGTCGCACACCTACGACAAGACCACCATCCCGTTCGACGGCAAGTGGACGGCCCTGGCCCGGATGCGGGCCGGCAAGGAGGTCGTCGTCCACGGCGACGGCACCTCGCTCTGGACGCTCACCCACCATGTCGACTTCGCGCAGGGCTTCGTTCCGCTGCTCGGCCATCCGCGGACGGTGGGGGAGGCCTTCCACATCACCTCCGACGACGTGCTGACCTGGAACCAGATCGCGGAAACGCTGGCGGCCGCGGCCGGCGCGACGGCCCGCATCGTGCACGTGCCCTCCGACGCGATCGCCGCGGCCGACGCCCGCTGGGGCGCCGGCCTGCTCGGCGACAAGACGCACTCGATGGTGTTCGACAACTCGAAGCTACGCAGTGTCGTGCCCGGCTACCGCGCCAAGATCCCGTTCGAGCAGGGCGCCCGGGAGATCATGGCCTGGTACGACGAGGACCCCGCCCGGCAGCGGCCCGACATGCGGCTCGACGCGCTGATGGACAAGCTCGTCGAGACCTACCGGCTCTGAGCCCCCGGTGGCCGGTGAGTGCCCCGGTGGCCGGTGAGCGCCCGGTGGCCGGTGAGTGCCCGTGATCTGTGAGTACCCAACGCCGGCCTTTCGTCACCGGTGCCCGGTCCTTCCCATTAGGGTGGGCTTGCCCCTAATCGCCTGGAGCCGTTACCGGGCGTGACGAAACCGAGGTTGACCGGGATGGGCCGGACTGGTTCGCGGCTGTGGCGTGCCCCTGGCATGCGGCGTTCGGCCGCCGCCCGGGGGCTGATGAGCGATGCCGGCCTGCGGCTGGGCGCGACCCTCGACCTGTTCGATACGGCCCGGCAGATCGCCGACATCACGGTGCCGCGGTTCGCCGACGTGACCGCCGTGTTCGTGCTGGAGAAGCTCGGCGCGGGGGAGCCGCCCGAACGCGCCGGCCGGGGGCGGATCGTGGCGCGCCGCCTCCTCACGGGGTTCTCCCGGGCCGGCGGCTTCACCGAGAATCCGGCCTTTCCGCGCGGTGAGATCATGGCCTTCCGTGACGGCACCCCGTGCGCCCGGTGCGTCGTCACGGGCAGCCCTATCCGCTTCACCGACTCCGGCAGCGCGCTGCCGGCGGCCGCCCGGCGTCCCGGCGGGGCCGCTTCCCCGCTGGCCAGCCACGCGTGGTTCCTCACGGTTCCGCTGACGACGCGCGGTGCCGTGCACGGCTTCCTCCTCTTCGCGCGCGGCAGCGCCGCCGGAAGGTTCACGGACCGCGACGTGGACCTGGCCCGGGAGTTGTCCGCCGTCGCCGCCGTGAGCATCGACAACGCCCTGCTGTACAGCCGGGAACAGCGCATCGCCGACGCGCTGCAGCGCGGCCTGCTGCCCGGCGACCTCGCGACCCCGGACGGTATCGAGGTGACCCACCGCTACCGGCAGGCCGGCGGCCAGATCGTCGGCGGTGACTGGTGCGACATCATCCCGCTGCCCAAGGGCCGCAGCGCGCTGATCGTCGGCGACGCCATGGGCCACGGGGCGGAAGCCGCCGCCGTCATGGCTCAGCTCCGGGCCGCCGCCAACGCCCTGGCCGGCCTCGACCTGCCGCCCGGCGCGGTCCTGCGGCGGCTCGATGAGATGGCCGCGCGCCTGAACAACGCCACGTTCGCCACCTGCGTCTACGCCGTCCTTGACCCCGCCGCGGGGTCGTGTGTGATCACCGTGGCCGGTCACCTTCCGCCCGTGCTGGCCACGCCGGACGGCGCCACCGAGCTGATCGACATCCCGGCCGGCCTGCCGCTCGGGCTGGGCGCGGAAGCCTTCGGCACGGCCGAGGTGCCGCTGGCCCCCGGCGCCGTTCTCGCGCTGTACACGGACGGCCTCGTCGAGAGCCGGGCCAGGTCCTTCGACGAGGGCATCCAGGCGCTGCGCGACGCCCTGGCCGGCTGCCAGGGACCGCTGCCCGGAATCTGCGATGCCGTGGTGGGCACGCTCTGGGAGCGCGGCGAGGACGACACCACCCTGGTCCTCGCGCGCATCCCGGATGTCCCGCCGCCGCGTGCCCCCACCGCGTAACGCCCGGCGGCCGCCGCCGGCGGCAGGCAGGCAGGCCGGTCGGCGGCCAGCGCGGCGTGCCTGGCCGTTAGGGCGCGTACTCCCCGGACGGGTAGTCGCACTCGAGCGTCACGTATTCCTCCGGCACCCCCTGGTCCCCGCCGGGCGGCTCCCCGGCCCCGTCGCCGGCCGCGAAAGGCCGGACCTCCGTGCCGGTGACGACCTGCAACGGCGCCTCCAGGTCGCCGCCCGGCTCCTCCAGCGGCGCCACCCGGACCGGCATGTCATCGGGGAAGTCGGCGAGAGCCTTCCGCAGCTGCCCCACGGTCCAGGCGCTGACTTCGTGCTTGACCAGTTTCATCGTCAGCGCTCCCCCGCTTCGTCCCGTTCAGGCCGGCCGGCCGCTGGCCTACCCCATTCGCGCAGCGCGCGGCGTCTGCTGCCATTCGTCATGATCGCGTCCCCTTCAACTGTCCTACACGCAGTTTGCCGCCAACCGCCGACAATCTCAGCAGGTTGGCCACCTCCGGGGTCGGCCGACCATCGTTTTCCGGCTCAGGCGGGCGGCCCGATCGTGCCCGCCCCGGGGCCGAACCGGCGCACGCGCAGTGCAAGACTGGCCAAATGACGCATGAGCACGACGCCGCTCCGGGCGGATTGGCCGAAGGCGAAGACGCGGCGTGCGCCGTCGCGCACGGAGCCCCGGCCCCGGCGACCGCGACCCGCACCGTCATTGCCGTTTTTGCCTCACCGGTCGCCGAATTCCTGCTGCACTTCGGTGCCGATTGCGGCTTCCGGGCCATTCTGCTGGAGCCCGACGCCGGCCGGGCGGCCACGGCCCGGGTGCCGGGCGCGGACGTGACGTCGTCCTGCGACGTGCTCGACCCGTCGGCGGACGTCGTGGTCACCGACCATCACCGGCCCGAACTGGGCACGGTGCTCCGCGACCTGCTGGCCGGCAAGGCCCGCTGGATCGGTGTGCTGGGCAACCCGCGCCACCCGGCGCCCTACCTCCCGGCGCTGCGGGAGCTGGGTGTGGGGGAGGAGGACATCAGCCGGGTGCACCGGCCGGTGGGCCTGAACATCGGCTCGCGGACCCCGCCCGAGATCGCCGTCGCCACGCTGGCCGGCCTTATCGCCGACCGCAACGCCCGCCCCGGGGGCTTCACCTTCTGACCGGGGTCCGGGCCCAGGGTCGGTAGCCAGCCGCTACGGCGATCCGCCACCTGTGACGGCCCCTGTGCGCCACAAGTGGAGATCTTGATGCTCGTGCACTGTCTATGGCACCGCGACACCTTGCGCGCCAGAATTGACGGAAAGCGCTGTCAACATTAACTGGGGCGTTCTGAGCTGGTCAACGGTTTTACTTGCCTCGTGACCAAAATATCCGTTTTACGTATCGTTATCTCCACCTAACTATTCGGCAATGTCACCAAGAGGAATTGCGGAATAGCTTTGTGTAATTCGGCGGCCGCCCGCTGCTTGCCGCCCGCGGCGCGGTTCCGGTCGTACCAGGGAGTAGCAGTTACGGCCGGTGCCAATGTGGTGTAAGGGCCTAATAAGTAAGCAGAGCATTACAGCGACTCGGCGCGTGCTTTCAGCGCGCCGTTCAGCGCCGCGAAACTCGGCTCGGCCCGGGCCAGGGCTCTACCGGCGAAGGGCACGAGCACGCCGCGGAAGGTCTCGCTCTGCACCAGCAGGGTTCCGCCGTTGCCGGCACTCAGCGCGAACCGGTGCTCCCCGCCGATGATGCCGGGCAGCCGGGAGATCCAGCGCAGCTCGGAACCGGCTGTCGCGGCGGTGATGGCGGGCCTGAGCGTCATCGGCCGGCCGCCGGCCGGGTAGCTCCGCAGGAAAATCCGGTGCCCGACGGCGATCTCGCCTGCCGCCTCGCGGAACAGCGGGTTCCACTCCTGGTAACGGCTCAGGTCGGTGAGGATGGCCCAGACCTTCATGGGCGGTGCGTCGATCCACGTCGTCGCGGACACCATCTTCACCTGCCGGGCCTCCCGCCTGACCTGCCGTGCCTCCCGCCTGACCGGCCGCGCCACCTGACCGGCCGCGGCCCCCGGCCGTTCGATTATGACGCCGCAGGGATGCGCGCGTCGGCCAGCTGGAACAGGCGGGCCGGCTGCAGCGCATCGGAACGGGCCCACAGCCGGGCGTCCACCATGTCGCGCTGCCCGACGTGCGTGACGTCCGCGAAGCCGTGTCCGTTCAGCAGGGCGGACATCTGCGCGGGGCGCAGGAACGTCAGCCACGGCTCGCCCCGCTCCGCCAGCGCCGGCGCGACGAGCCGCGCGTATTCGCGGCCGCGGGCGTCCTGCAGGTCATCCGGTACCGCGTACTCGGCGATCAGCTCGGTGCCCGGCGCGCAGCGGCCGATGACGGCCAGCGTCGCGGCGATGGCGCCCACGGTCAGGTACATGGTCACGCCGAGCCAGCTGACCAGCGCGGGCCGGGTGAAATCGAACCCGGCGCCGGCCAGCCGCCCGGCCAGGCTCCCGGCCTCCAGGTCGGCCTCGGCGTAGCGCACGTCGCCCTCGGGGGTGATCCCGCTGGCGGCCACAAGTCGGCGTTTCCACCGCTGCGTCCCCGGGTGGTCCACCTCGGTGACCCGGACCCGCCGGGCCAGCGGCGACCGGTAGGCGAAGGAGTCCAGTCCCGCGCCCAGGATCAGGTACTGCGTGACGCCACGGCGAACGGCTTCGGCGAGGCGGTCCTCGGTGTACCGGCTCCGGGTGGTTACCGTGGTGCGGGCGCCCACGAGCACGCCGTGGGAGCCGTTGCCGCGGTGATAGGCGAGCAGTTCACCGGCCCGGTCGCCGAGGAACGTGGCCGCCAGCGTGTCGGCGAAGATCGGGGGCTCGCCGTCAACGATCAGGTGTGCGGCCCGGGCCGCCGCCGCGGTCAGGGCGGACGCGCTGAGTTTTCCGGAATTCCCCATAACACCAGACGCTATAACCGAACGAACGAATTTTAGCACAAAATAAAATCTTGTATAAGGCGACAAAGATTGCGATTCGGTATTAATTTTCAGCCGGCCGTTCAAGCCGTTCAGCTGGCGGACACCATCCCGGCGGGCAGCGCCCCGAGGGATGCGAAGACGCCGTACTCCAGGTGGCCGGTGGCCAGGCCGAGCGGGAGCGGGCTGATCATCCCGGCGTCGGCCCGCAGGGCGCGGGGGATGTTGATGTCCTGCGTCGGCCCCAGGTCGCTGGCGGTGCCCGGCCGGACCCGCTAAGCTGACCGCCATGCGGACCGTGCCGAGCCTGCTGTGGTGGCGCCGCCTCTAGGCGGCGTGATGGCTCGCGTACTGCGCAGATCATGAAACGACCGCCCGGGTAACGGCGGTCGTTTTCTTCGTCCCGCCGTGGCCGGGCCCGGACAAAGGTGCCCACGTGGACTCCGAACCGCGAGATGAGCTGACCACCTTCGAGACCGCCGGCGGCGTGCGGGTCACCCGCACCGCGGGGCCGTTCGACCCCGGCCGGCTGGCCGAGGTCTCGCGCGCCGTCGATGAGCGCCGGGGCGGCGTGCTCAGTTCCGGCATGGAGTATCCGGGACGCTACAGCCGCTGGCACATCGCCTACGCCGACCCGGGCGTGGAGATCGTGGCCCGCGGCCGGCGCATCGGCGCCCGCGCCCTGAACGACCGCGGCCGGGTGCTGCTCCCGGTCATCGGCGCCGCCCTGCTGCGGGCCGGGCACGCCGGCCGGCGCCCCGGACCCCGGCGGGACCGGCGTGGAGGTCGTCATCCCCGAGCCGGACCGCGCCTACACCGAGGAGGAGCGGAGCCGGCGCCCCACCGTGTTCACCGCGCTCCGCGAGATCATCGCGGCGTTCGGCTGCGCGGATTCGCATCTGGGCCTGTACGGGGCGTTCGGCTATGACCTGGCGTTCCAGTTCGAGCCCGTCCGGCTGCGCCTGGACCGCCCGGCCGGCCAGCGTGACCTCGTGCTGCACCTGCCCGATGAGATCTACGTGCTGGACCGCAAGCGCGAGGAGGCCACCCGCTACGCCTACGAGTTCGAGGTGGACGGGGTGTCGACCGCGGGCCTGCCCCGCCGGACCGGGCGCACCGGCCCCGACGGCGGACGGCCGCAGCCCGCTGCCCTGCCCGAGCAGCCCGAGCCCGGCTCGTACGCGCGGGTGGTGGCGGAGGCCCGGGAACGGTTCGCGTGCGGCGACCTGTTCGAGGTCGTGCCCAGCCACGTCTTCTACGGGCGCTGCCCGACCCCGTCGGCGTTCTACGAGCGGCTGCGCCGGCGCAACCCGGCGCCGTATGAGTTCATGTTCAACCTGGGCGAGGGGGAGTACCTGGTCGGCGCGTCCCCGGAGATGTACGTCCGGGTCACTGGCGACCGGGTGGAAACGTGCCCCATCGCGGGCACGATCGCCCGCGGCGAGGGCCCGCTGGAGGACGCGGCGAACATCCGCACCCTGCTCGGTTCGCTGAAGGAGGAGTCCGAGCTGACCATGTGCACCGACGTGGACCGCAACGACAAGTCGCGCGTCTGCGAGCCGGGCAGCGTCAAGGTCATCGGGCGCCGCCAGATCGAGATGTACAGCCGGGTGATCCACACCGTCGACCACGTGGAGGGCAAGCTGCGGCCCGGGTTCGACGCGCTCGACGCGTTCCTCACCCACATGTGGGCGGTCACCATCACCGGGGCACCGAAGACGTGGGCGATGCAGTTCATCGAGGACCACGAGGCCACCCCGCGCCGCTGGTACGGCGGCGCGGTCGGGGCGATCGGCTTCGACGGCGGCATGAACACCGGCCTGACCCTGCGCACCGCGCACATCCGGGACGGGATCGCGGCCGTGCGCGCCGGGGCCACCCTGCTATTCGACTCCGACCCGGCGGCGGAGGAACGCGAGACGCAGATCAAGGCGCGGGCGCTGATGGAAACCCTCAAAGACGCCGAACGGGCCGCGGCGGGACCGGTCACCGGCACCGGGGCGGCCAGCGCGGAAAGCCGGCCAGCCGACGGCCGCCCCGGGGCCGGGCTCCGCGTCCTGCTCGTGGACCACCAGGACTCGTTCGTGCACACCCTGGCCGATTACTTCCGCCAGCAGGGGGCGGAGGTCACCACCCTGCGGGCCGGCTTCCCGCCCGCGCTGCTGGACTCCTACGCTCCCGACCTGGTGGTGCTGTCACCGGGCCCCGGCCGGCCCGCCGACTTCGCCTGCGATGACCTGCTCACCGAACTCGACGCCCGGGGGCTGCCCGCGTTCGGCGTGTGCCTGGGGCTGCAGGCCATGATCGAGCATGCGGGCGGCGAACTGTCCCTGCTGGCGGAGCCCGCGCACGGCAAGCCGGGCGTGGTCCTGGTGCAGGGCGGCGACCTGCTGAACGGGCTGCCGGCGGAGTTCACCGGTGCGCGGTACCACTCCATCTACGCGCGGCCCGAGCAGGTCAAGGGCGGATTCGAGGTGACCGCGACGACCCCGGAGGGCGTGGTGATGGCCATCGAGGACGCCGCGGCCGGGCGCTGGGGCGTCCAGTTCCACCCAGAGTCGATCCTGACCGCCTCCGGCCGGGCCGGCCACCAGGTCATCGCCAACGTCCTCCGCCTCTGCCGGGACCGCCCCGCCCGCACAGCGCCCTGAACCGCCCAGCGCCGGGTCGTCCCCCGTGCCGGGCCGTCCCCCGTGCCGGGCCGTCCCCCGTTACCCGCAGCGGCGCCATCGCGTGTCCCCCGTGTCCGCTGCCAAATGGGAAAAATGATCTTGGGTGGCGGGTGCGGGGGTCGGCGCTGGTGTGGCGGCTGGTCGGTGCGGGGGTCGGGCGAGCAATCCGGTGATGGCCTGGGGGGTGGCGCCGGTGAGGGTGGCGTGGATGGTGACCTGGTGCAGGTCGTTGCTGTAGACGGCCTGGATGTTGAAGGCGTCCAGGAGCTGTTCGATCAGGCGGGTGGGGGCGCCGGTGAGGACGCCGCCGAGGATGGGCAGGGCGTCGAGCAGGGTGGGGTCGTTGTCCTGGGTGGTGGCCGCCTCCAGGGCGGTGAGCTCGGTTTCGATGCCGGGTGCGCTTGGTGTACAGCTGGGTGAAGCGGGCGCGGATCCGGTTGCGGAGGGCCTGGGCGGCCGGGTCGCCCGGGTGAGCCGGTGCCTCCAGCTCGGTGATGAGGGCGTTTTCTGCGGTGTCGATCCGGGTGAGCTGCTGACGGAGCGCGGCGGCAGGTCCGGCTGATCTTCAGCACCCGGGCGCGGGCGTGGCGGACCAGCCGGGCGGGCGGGCTCAAGAGCCGGTAGCGCAGCGTGCCCGGCTCGGCGTCTTTGAGGGAGTCGCATTCGTACAGGCCGAGCAGTCGGCACCAGGCGGCCAGGTCGGCGGCGATGTTCGCGGCCAGCACCCAGCCGCAGTTCGCCACCCAGGTCTTCGACGGCAGGTTGCGCAGGCCCATCAACTTCGCGGTGCGCACGCCGTCCTCGACGACGGCATGCTGGCGGTGCAGCACGTCGATGAACTGGGCGTGGTGGCTGCCGGGCACGGCCGCCGATCCCGCCGGCGGCCGGGATGTTCGTGCAGATGATGGAGTACCGCCAGCCGGTGGCGCGCTCGTAGGCGGTCAGGTTCCTGGCCTGCCGCCGCGATGGCCTGGTGCGGCGCACGATCCACCGCAGCCCGGCTGGCCAGGGGCGGCCCGGCGCATCAGGTGGGTGATCTCGGCGACGTGCTTGTCTTCCTGCACGGCGCCGTCCTGGTCCATTGCGGCCTGCCACGCGCTGGCGGGCAGTAGCCGGATCGCCTGCTCATCAGCCCCGGTGATCGCCCAGCCGCAGGTGAACAGCACGGTGCGGGACCGGGACGATAGCGACAGCAGGTGATCGATGAGCTCGTGGCTGGCGTCGGCCCCGTCCACGCGGACCAGCAGCCGCGACCGCATCCGGGCCGGGATCTGCCGGATCGCCGCCGTCAGCACGGCGAGGTGATCGGCGAAGGTGTCGAGCCGGCGTTGCCCGGCCGCAGCAGCATCGCCAGGCTCTCGGCGGTATTGGCCAGCCAGGCCCCCAGGGGATGGAAGCCATACCCGGACTTGAACGTCGGGGCGGCCCCTTCCTTGTCGCTCGGCGCGGTGATCAGCGTCGCGTCCAGGTCGATGACCAGCCAGCCCGCCAGCAGCTTCCCGGCGATGGCCAGCCACGGGAACCCGGCCGGGGTCGCGCAGATCAGCTGCCACACGTGACCCCGCACCGCCGCCCGCGCCCGGGCGATCTTGTCCAGGGTCCGGGGATCGGCCAGTTCCAGCGTCCGCCGCACCGTGGTATCCGACGGCGCGGCCCCCAAGACCGGTTCCTGGTGCGCCAGCACGGTGATATCGCTCATGCTGGTACCCCCGAGCGCGATCGCCACCGCCATCGAGACCAGCGCTATCCCGCGATCGATCAGCGGGAACTTCCCCTTCCGGCCCAGCGCCGCGCCGAGCGCCGACGTCAGGCTGCACTAATCGGCCAGCTTGCGCAGCAGCATCGCCCCGGCATGACCGATCAGCCCATCGGCGTCCGGAGCCACGGACAAGTTCCGGTCCCAGCGCGTATCCTTCGCCATTGAAGAGCGCTCCAGTTTCGGCAGATCACAACGGTGTGGTTACCGCGTAATCTCCCAGAACGGGGCGCTCTTCGCTACCTGAACTGCGTCGCTCCGCTTGATCCGCGGGCGCGGCTCGCGTCATCCCGGGCACTTTGAACCCGCCGCACCCAGCGGGTGCAGCCCCGCGCCACCTCCACGGCCCTAAACCGGCAGCTCAGCACGCTGAACGCACGAAAAACCGTTTATCACCGGCCTGGAGTTGAATCCCGGAGGTTAGCGGCGTGACCCCAGGGAGCCCGGCTTGGTGCGTTGCGCTGCACGTTTCACGTAGCTACAGTAGTAGCAGGCAGACGGTGTAAATCCTATTGTCATGAAGTATCCTGAAGCATGATCACCTCAGCGCGCCCGCTTCACGTGCAAGCCAACGTACTGTCAATCA
>CAWEFP010000033.1:0-42193 GCA_963808295.1 uncultured Actinomycetes bacterium
GCGGCCATGCCCAGCCGTGAACTGGTGGTGCTCGGCACCGCCAGCCAGGTGCCGACCCGGCAGCGCAACCACAACGGCTACCTGCTGCAGTGGGACGACCACGGCCTGCTGTTCGACCCCGGTGAGGGCACCCAGCGCCAGATGCTGCTCGCCGGCCTCACGCGCCACGCAGATCACCCACATCTGCATCACCCACTTCCACGGCGACCACTGCCTCGGCCTCGCCGGCATCATTCACGCCTGTCGCTCGATCGCGTCTCTCACCCCGTCGAGGTCCTCTATCCCGCCAGCGGGCAGGTGTACTTCGGGCGGCTGCGGCACGCCGCCGTCTTCCGCGACCTCGCCGACGATCCCCGGGAGCCGGTGGCAGGCGACGGACGGGGTGATCGCCGAGACGGCGGGTTTCCGCCTGACGGCCCGGCGGCTCTCGCACCGGGTCGCCGACCGTCGGGTACCGGCTGGTCGAGCCCGACGGCCGCCGCATGATCCCGTCGACGGCTGGCGGCCCTGGGAGTGAGCGGCCCGGACGTGGGCCTGCCTGGCCCGGCAGGGCTGGCTGAACGTCGGCCGGGCGGCGAGTGGACCTGGCGAGAGGTGCGCGGCCCCGGCCCGGCCAGCGAGTCGCCTTCATCATGGACGCGCCAGGCTGCTGCGACGCCGCGTTCGACCTGGCCGAGACGGCGCTGGTGGTCTGCAGGAGTCGCAGCTTGCCGACGCCAAGGCCGGGGAGGCTCGCGAGAGGAAGCGGCACCTGGCCGGGGCCGGCAACGTCAGCGCCGGGAAGGGGCGGCGCGGGCTGCTGGTGCTGACCCACTTCTCGCAGCGCTACGACGGCGGCAACGGGGGGGAGCTGCTGGCCAGCCAGGCGGCGGCGGTCTTCGGCGGCAAGAATGTGGTCGCTGCGAGGACCTGAACCGCATCCCCGTCCCCCGGCGCAGGTGAGACGGGAGGGGATCCGCGTGAAACTGGCTCATCTGCCGACCCACAGTGTTGTTCTATTTGACGGGGTCGGCCTTTGGATTCGGCGGCAGCCTTAAGGTGTGTGAGCCAGGAGACGAGCGAACACGTCAGGAGGCGTGGGGGCCATGTTGGTGCGCAGGGCAGCACTCCCCCGGGTGGGTGGGTACGTCGTTGTTGCTGCAGCGGGGCAGCAGAATGGCGCCGACGCCCGGGATCGCCTGGGATCGTGCCCTGGCGAGCAGGGCAGCGGCTGCTTCCTTGCCGTTTTCGCCGGTGCGGGACATCCGGGCGGCGATGAGCCCGGTCACGACGGGGGTCGAGAAGGATGTGCCGCTCCATTTCGCCATGCCGTAGAAATGCCTCTCTTGTCCTTTGTACGGTGTGACATGGCATTTATACGTGCCGGTCGTGTAGGCGTTGACGAGGTCTCTGCCGGGGGCATACACGTCGACCCACCCGCCGAAATTGCTGAATGAGGCGCGGCTGCGCCAGTCGCCGGCGAGCGCCCCAACGAGACCAGCCTCGGAGAAGACAGCGGCAAGCTCGGCCGCCGGAGCGCTGTTACCTACACAACGACGCACGCCCACGCCCCTTGTCTGACGCGAACAGTTTCGAGCCACGCCTCGAAAGCTATCAGGAGGTCGGGCCTGGACGGTGCGGCGCCGGATGTCGTCAGATCGAAGATGTCCACGCCGAGACCGAGCGCTGAGACGGGACTCGGAACCAGATCCGATTTTGCAGCGTGCTTGCCACAATAGCGGAAGCATTGATGACGATGAATGTGCCGCAACAAGTGCCAAAAAGCGCGTCGACACCTGACGAAGAACGTGCCATGTGCAGTGTAGGCCGGATGCGCTCGTCGTCCCGGAATAAGATCACCGTGACCCCCGGCTCCGCATCCGTCCGACACCGCTTGTGCCAGGGGCCAGGTATCGGCCGTGCTGATCGGTGGCCAGGAACCGCGAGGATCTGGGCGCAGCCGAGGGGTAGGACTGGATGCCGTGGTTGGCCTCCTCGGGTTCCATCGCCGGGCGGGACCCCGCATGTTGCCTGGGGCGACAGGGACGTGATTTCAGCGTGGCGATTCCCTCGCCGAGTCGCACGGCGGTCTCGCTGAGCGTGTCGGGTCCCGAGCGCCCCGCTGGCCTTCAGCTGACCGGGTCGAGCGCCCACGGCCACGATGACACGCCGGACTCGGTTCGGCTCCGTCCCGCTCCAGGTCGGCCTCATTCAGCTCCTGCAGGGTCTCCGGCGCCCGCCCGAGGTTGCTGCTCGCGGTCTGAGAGCTGGCTTTCAGCGTACATGTCGTCGAGGCCACGATCGGCACGACGACGCTCCGAGTCAGTCCCTCCGTTGTCAGGCAAGGCAAAGGCATCAACTGCTAGACCTCCGTCGGCGATCACAGTTTCTAGATAGCGTTTCCAACTGTCCTTCTCAGTCACGTGCCCTCCGTCAGTCTTGAACGTTCAGTCTTGACCTTCAGCTTTGCCGTGCCGGATCTGAGCCAGACCGGCGGCTGCGCGGCGCGGGACGCGGTGCCGCGCACGGGCCCGGGTGCCTGTCCAGAGCGGCCGGGATACGGTGTGATACATGCCGAGCGCGCGCGTTTTCCACGGCCTGCGGCGCCGTGCGCCATGCGGTTATTTTCTGTGCGCTTCTCTCAACATAAGGTCAGTGAAGGACTGCGGGAGGATCGCGCGGCGTCGCGGCATGGCATGATTTCGTCGATATTCATTAGATCGCGATGATATGAGGATCTCATATCGGTCTGGTGTCTGGGGAACCGTTATGGGCAGATCCGGTCAACGGGATGTCGACGACTTGCTGCCGCTGGCCTTGCCGGCCTCATGACGCACTAGCCAGGCCGCGTACGCTTCTGGCGGAGCGGCCTGGCCCGTATGAGGCCTCGGTAGCTCATCAGGCCGCGGGAATCGTTTGCGCGATACTGGTGATGTCGATCCGGGAGTCGTTGAGCTACGCGGCGCGCAGCGTCTCGCCCGGCGGATTCGTCGGCGAACACGAAGCTGATGTGCTTCCGACGCTGGGGTTCACGCTTCTTCCAGGCGGGCCGGACAGCGGCCGGCTCGCCGCATTCGACCGTGCCCTACAGCTGTCAAGCGGCGTACTGGCAGGACGGGTGCTGTACCGGCGTGGCGTGGCGCTGTGGACACTCGGCCGGTATGCGGCGGCGCTCGACGATCTGCGCCGTGCGGTCGGCGTGCTGCAGCGCGCAGGTGATCCGGTTTGGACGGCTCGTGCATTAAACCTCCGCGGGCTGCTTTATCTGGAAGTCGGTCGCCCGGCCGCGCGGATGCCGATTTTGTGGCCGCTGAGCGCCTGTACGCCGAAACCAGCCAGGAACTGGAATCGATCCATACGCTGGGCAACCGCGGGGAGGCCGCCTTCTCAATAGGTGACCTCCCGGCTGCGCTTTCTTACCTTGATGAGGCCGCCGCCCGCTTCCGGCCGCTGAATGTTCCGACGCCAGCCCTCAGCGTCGACCGGTGCGCTGTATTGCTGGCGGCCGGGCTGGTCGGCGACGCGCTGGCCGAGGCGGACGCTGCGCTGCGTGATATCGAGCAGGTCCATGGCCCGTCCAACTGGAAGGCCGAATTGTTGCTGATGGCGGCCAACTGCGCCCTGGCTGCAGCGCAGCCGCAGGCCGCCCTTGACCGGGCGCAGGCCGCCTACCGTCTCTTCCGGTCTCATCAGAGTGCCTGGTGGCAGGCCCACGCTGGGCTGGTGTTTGTCCGGGCACGCTATGCGGCCGCCCGGTGTCGGCCCAGTTGCTTCGCGAGGCGGACCGGGCGGCCGTCCGGCTGGAGGCGCTCGGCTCTGGCGAGGCAACGCAGGCGCATCTGCTGGCTGGGCGAGTGGCGCTTGAACTGGGCCGCCGCGATGACGCCGATCCTCATCTCATCGCGGCCGCACAGAGCCGACGGCGCGGTCCGGCGATGTCCCGTGCCAGTGGCTGGCTTAGTGAAGCGTTGCGGGCCGAGGCCGCGGCGAAGCCACGCCCTCTGCTAGCCGCTTGCCGTCGAGGGCTTGAGGTCTTGGACGAACATCGATTCACCCTTGGCGCCTCGGAGCTGCGGGCACAAGCCACCGCCCACGGCGCCGAACTGGCTGCGCTCGCGCAGCGCTACGCCGCGCGGACGCACCGGCCTCGGCTCTTGCTTGCCTGGAGTGAGCGCTGGCGGGCCACCGCGCTAGCGGTCCCCGCCGTGCGGCCCCCTGCCGACGCGGAATTCAATGCCAGTCTTGCCGCGCTCCGCCAGGTAACCAGTGAGCTGGAGAAGGCGCGGCGCCAAGGCGTGCCGACCGCAGCGCTCCAGCGGCAACAGCTACGGCTCGAAAGCGTGGTACGTGCCAGCTCGCTGCGGGCCCGTGGTACCACCGATCCCGGCCGCAGCGTTGTCAACATAGCGGAACTGCTCGACGAGCTCGGCACCGCCCAGTTGATCGAGATCGTCGACGTCGACGGCATCCTGCTCGTGCTGACCTGCGGCGCGGGACGGGTACGGCAGTTCACGGCAGGCCGCACCGCGAATGCCACCCGCGCTGCCGACTTCGCCCGCTTCGGTTTGCGCCGCCTGGCCTGCAGCCGACCCGAGGACGACCTGGACAGTACGCTGGCCACCCTGAAGGCGGCCGGGCCGGAACTCCAAGACGCACTACTCGGCCCGGCCGCTGCTTACCTGGGCGATAGCCCAGTCGTTATTGTGCCGCCAGGCAAGCTTCACACGATCCCGTGGGCGCTGCTTCCCGCGCTGCATGACCGCGTGTCAGTGTCGCCCTTTCCGCGGCCGCCTGGATGCGTGCGCACGCCACCCCGCCACCGAGCCGCCGGCCTGTCACGCTCGCCCGCGGGCCGGGCCTGGTCACTGACGGCGCCGAGGTGCCACTGGTGGCGCAGTTGTATGACGACGTCACGGTGTTGTCAGGTGGTGAGGCCACAGCAGGGCGGGTGCTGTCCGCGATCGACGGGGCCTGGCTGGCCCACATCGCCGCCCATGGAAGCTTCCGCGACGACAGCCCGCTGTTCTCCTCACTGGGCATGCACGATGGACCGCTGACTGTCTATGACTTCGAGCAGCTGCACCGCGCGCCGCACCGGCTGGTTCTGTCAAGTTGCGATTCCGGCGTCCTGGCACCAGCCGGAGCCGATGAACTGCTCGGCCTTGTCAGCAGCCTGCTGCCGCTCGGTACGGCCGGGATCATAGCGGGCGTCGTCCCGCTGAACGATTACGCCGTCGTGCCCATGATGGTGGACCTGCACGGGTGCTTGCGCGCAGGCCAAACCCTCGCCGAGTCGATGCACAGCGTCCGGTGCGGCCGCACCGGCGATCCGATCCAGCAAGCGACCGCGGTGTCCCTGATGGCGGTTGGCGCGGGCTGAGTGCCAGGGCTCGGTTCACAAGGTGATCCATCCGGTGAGGACCCCGATCATGACCGCCCGCGCCGCCTGGCGTTGGTGATCTGCGCGGCGGTGGGTGGGTGCGGGGTCTGGATGAGCCAGCCGGCCGTGCTGGGCTGCAGGCCGAACTGGTGGACGGCGTGCTCGGTGATCACGGTGTTGGGGGCCGACGTGCCGGACGGCAGGGCGCCGACCTCCTGGATCTTCGGGTTGGCGAGGCAGCTGCCCGCCGGGCAGGGGAATGAGGTTTGCGGGCCGTTCGGGGGGCCGTTTCCGTTGCCGGGCGTCACGAAGGTCTGGGCGCCGTGGCCGTAGACGGCGGTCTGGTCGATCGCGCGCCCGTCACGCAGGAATACCACCTTGTCGGCCCACGAGGCCAGCTGCGCGTCGTGGGTCACCACCACCGCGGCCACGCCCCGCTTGCAGGCGTTGTGGATCAGCCGCATCACCCCTTCCGCGTTCACCGAGTCCAGCGCGCCCGACGGCTCATCGGCCAGCAGCAGGCGGCGGTCCCCGACCACCGCGCGCGCGATGGCCACCCGCTGCCGCTCACCGCCGGACAGCTCGTCGGGAACCGGGACGCCCGGTCCGCCAGGCCGAGTTCTTCCAGTACCCGCAGGCCGGCGGCCCGGGCCGCCCGGGCGCGCACCCCGTCGAGTTCCAGGGGCAGGGCCACGTTCTCGGCCACGGTCAGGCCGGGCAGCAGGTTGAAGTCCTGGAACACGTACCCGACCGTGCGCCGCCGCAGCCGGGCCTTGGCGTTGCGCGACATCTTCGCCAGCGAGGCCCAGCGTTCTGCGCGGTGTCACGAGCCGGGGCTGGGCCATAGCTGACCGGCCAGCGCTAGGGCACGGAGCCGCCGCGCAGGCCGGGCACGGAGCCGCCGCACGGGGCCAGGGCTGGGAGGCCGCCGTGCGGCGGATGGGGTGCCCGCCGGCGGCGGGCGCGAAGGGGCCGTTATTCCAGGGGGTATGTGCCCGGCGCCGGTCCGAGCGGCGGGTACTTCCGGTTGCCGAGCCCGGCGCGCGCCTTCTCCTCCTCGCCGGAGCGGGGCAGCAGCCATTCGATCCACTGCGGCCACCAGGAGCCGCCGTGCCAGTCGGCCTTGGCCTGCCATTCATCCGGGTCGGGGCCGCCGGCCGGGGCCTGCCAGTAGCCGTACTTCGCCGTCTTGGCGGGGTTGACGAACGACTGGATGTGCCCCGACTTCACGACGGCCACTTCCTTGTCACCGCCCATTATCTGGGTGAGGTTGTAGCACGTCCGCCAGGGCGTGATGTGGTCGGTGGACCCGGCCACGTGGAAGCTGTCGCAGGTGACCTTGGTCAGGTCGATGGGCGCACCCAGCGAGGTGATCCCGCCCGGGACGGCCGCGCTGTTGGTCATCGCGATCCGGCTGGTGTCCCTCGAGAACCTCGCGGGCACCGCGGTCGCGTCGTCGTTCCAGGCCAGCACGTCGAAGGCGGGCGGGTCCTCGCCCAGCAGCCAGCCGCTGACCGCGTAGTTGAACACGAGGTCGTTGGGCCGCAGCCACGCGAACGTGGTCTTCATCGTCGAGCCCGGGATGATCTGGTCCGCCGCAGCCGCCTGATCGAGCAGCTTCAGCGAATCCTCCGTGCTCAGCATGCCGACCACGTTGGGGGACTCGTTCGTCAACATCGTGACCAGGAACGTCGCCGCGTTGACCGGCGAGTCCCCCCGAGCGGCCAGCACGCCGAGGGCGAGCGCGTTCGTCATGCCGCCGGCGCACAGCCCGAGCACGTTGATGGTCTCGCTGTGGGTGATGTCCTTGACGATCTCGACCGCGCGGAGCGCGGAGGCCACGTAGTCGTCAAAGCCCCAGCGCCCGTGCCCGAGCTCCTCGCGCGGGTTGCGCCAGCTCACCATGAAGACGGTGAGGCCGTTCTCGACCGCGTACTCAACCATGCTGCGGCCCGGCGAGAGGTCGAGCACGTAGTAGCGGTTGATCTCCGGCGGCACCATCAGCAGCGGCGGGCTGCGGACCGTCGGCGTCGACGGCGCGTACTCCAGCAGCTCGAACATGTCGTCGCGGTAGACGACCGAGCCCGGGGTGACCGCAAGCTGCTCGCCCACCTTCATCGCGTCCCGGTTGACCATCTTCGGCATGCCGCCCTTGGCCAGGTCACGCAGCATGTTCTGGGCGCCGCTGAACAATGAGAGCCCGCCGGTCTCGAACGCGCGCTTGAGCGCGGCCGGGTTGGTCGGCAGGAAATTGGTGGGGGCCAGCGATGCGGTCATGATGTTGGCCAGGTAGGTGGCCCGTGCCTTCTGCTCCCACGAGGTCTCCACCGCGTCGGCCATCCGGCCGGCCCACTCCTCGAACAGCCGGTACGACTGTCCGAGCCCGCGGAAGGCCGGGTTGGCGGTCCAGGTGGGATCCTTGAACCGGGCGTCCTTCGGGCCGTACTCAAGCTCGGACTGGCCCGTGGCGATCTTCGTCAGCTCGCCGAACAGCCACGGCAGCTGCCTGGCGGCCTCGGCGGGACTGAGCAGATCCACGGCCGACTGGAGCATCCCCGACACGTCGGGGGCGCGGCCCGGCGGTATCCCGCCTCCGATCGGAAGGTCGGGGTCGGGTTCGGGGGACGGCACGCCAAGGGCACTGGCCGATGTGGTCGGCGTGTTGTCGTCGCCGGGGGAGGGCGCGTCATTGCTGCCCATGGTCCCTCCTCTGCTTTTCGGGAGCCATGTCTTCAAGCTCGCACCGGGTGGCCAGAAGTCAAGGCAACGCCGCCGGTTAATGCGCTAACTGCGGTCTTCGGTCACGAGTGACAGGGACCAATGGCAGGTTTCGCCTCGGCCCAGGCGGGATTACGTTTGTGTTACCGCGCCCGGCAGCCACGATGCCTTCTTTCTACAAGCGGCCGGCTTACCCGCACGTGGTAACCCGTCACGGCTGCGGCCCGCCCGGCCACAGAGAAGAGGGGAGTCCACTGCATGAGCGTCACCGAGGCAGGCGCAGGCGGCCCTGGACCACATGCTGGAGCGCGGCACCGGCCGGATCATCAACGTCTCCTCGGTCATCGGCGAGATCGGCAACATCGGGCAGGCCAACTACGCGGCGTCCAAGTCCGGGCTCTTCGGGCTGACCAAGACCCTGGCCCGGGAGACGCTCTTCCACCTCAACAAGGCTCAGCTGCCGCCCGGGGACGGCATCGGGCTCACCGTCAACGCGGTCACGCCCGGGTTCATCGCCACCGACATGCTGGCCAGCATCCCCGATCGGGTGCTGGACAAGATTCGCAGCCAGATCCCGGTGGGCCGGCTGGGCAAGCCCGAGGAGATCGCGCGGGTCGTCTGCTTCCTGGCCTCGGACGACTCGTCCTACATCACCGGCCAGATCTGGGCGGTCAACGGCGGCCTGGACATGTGACGGGTCAGGGCCGCACTCCCGCTTGGCAAACCATCCACTTGCTTGATATAGTTAGCAACAGATACCCAAGGAGGGCAGTAACCATGACCGAGACCCACAACTCCGCACGGGACGTCCAGGGCGAGATCATCAAGACCGTCAACCAGAGCCAGGACGCGGTTATTGAGGCCATCCGCGACTGGGCGGATGCCGTGCAGGCCCTGACGCCGAAGCTGCCGCCGCTGAACGTGCCGTTCGCGGGCAAGCTCCCGCAGCCGGAGCAGCTGGTGGCCAGCGCCTACGACTTCGCCGAGCAGCTGCTCGCCAGCCAGCGCCGGTTCGCCGAGGAGCTGGTGAAGGCGACCAGCCCGCTGCTTCCCATCAAGGAAGAGGACAAGGCAGCCGCCAAGGCCAAGTAAGCAAGGCCCGGGCCAGGCAAGCAGGCACGAAGCACGAACCGCCCGAACGGGCGGCCAGGCACGAACAGGCAGGCGGCGGGCCGGGTGATCCGGTCCGCCGCCTGCCTTGTGCGAACTATTCAGCGAAACATCGGACCACACCGCAGGGGGGCCGACCATGACGGATTCGTGGCAGGCGCAGCGGGTGGCGCTCGGCGCCTTCATTCGCAGCCAGCGCAAGCTGGCCAACCTCTCGCTGCGCCAGCTGGCCGAAATGACCAGCCTCTCCAACCCCTACCTCAGCCAGGTCGAGCGGGGACTGCACCAGCCGTCCGTACGGGCGCTGAAGTCGATCGCCGACGCACTCAACGTGTCGGCCGAGACCCTGCTGGCCGAGGCGGGACTGGTGGACGCGCTGGCGACCCGGAAACAGGACGAGAACCCGCCGCCGCAGACCGAGGCGGCCATCCGCGCGGACCAGCGCCTCAGCGAGGCGCAGCGCACCGCCCTGATCGCGGTCTACCGCAGCATGCTGGAGCGGGAGTGAATGCTGGCTGGATCTGCGCGGCGTGCGGTAATCACTACCCGGCCGCGGCGACGCCGCCCGCGTCCTGCCTGATCTGCACCGACGAACGTCAGTGGGTGGCCCCGTCCGGGCAGCGGTGGACCACGATGGCGGAGCTGGCCGCGGCGGGGCGCCAGTGTGAGATCTGGGCCGAGGAACCCGGCCTGCTCGGCGTCGGCGTGAACCCGCCGGTCGGCATCGGCCAGCGCGGCCTCATCGTCATCACGCCCGCGGGCAACCTGCTCTGGGACCCGCCCGGCTACCTGGACGAGCGCGCCGTCCGCCGGGTCCGGGAGGCGGGCGGCCTGCGCGCCGTGACCGCGAGCCATCCGCACTTCTACGGCGCGATGGCCGGATGGAGCCGGGCCTTCGGCGCCGACATCCTGGTACCGGAGGCGGACGCGTCGTGGGTGACGTCGCCCGATCCGGCCATCCGCACCTGGGCCGCGCGCGAGCCGGTGCTGCCCGGCGTCACCCTGGTGCAGTGCGGGGGCCACTTCCCCGGCAGCGCGGTGGTGCACTGGGCCGACGGCGCGAACGGCGCCGGGGTCCTGCTGACCGGCGACACGATCTTCGTGACGCCGGGAGAAGACCGGATCACCTTCGTCTGGAGCGCGCCGAACCGGCTGCCGCTGCCCGAAACCGCGGTCCGCGGGATCGTCAGCGCGGTGAGCCCGTTCCCGTTCGACCGGATCTACGGCGGCTGGGCGCCGACCATCCGGTCCGGCGCACGCCGGGTGCTGGAAAGCTCGGCCGACCGGTACATCCAGTTCCTCCGCGGCGACGCCCCGGACTGACACTGGCCGGGCGGAGACGGCGACGCGCCGGTTTGACGCGGCCGCCGGGAACGGCGACGCCCCGGACTGACGCGGCCGCCGGGAGAATGCTGCTGCCGAACGGGCCTGGGATCGGGCTGGCTCAGCGCGTGCGGTCTGCCTCTGGCCGCGCGTGCCGGGCTCCGTTGCAGGGGCCACCCGACCGGATTTCGGCGCGGCGCCGCCGGACGAAGATCCAGACCGCGGCGATCACGGCCAGGACGACGACCGCGGCGATCGCGTAGGTGACCCCTTGAAAGCCGTTGACGATCTGCTGCCAGTTGCCGCCGACCGCGTACCCGGCCAGGGCCAGCCCCGCCGTCCACGGGATGCAGCCGATGGTGGTGTACACGCCGAACCGCACCGGGGGCATCTCCGCGAACCCGGCGGGCAGCGAGATGAAGGTCCGCACGACCGGCAGCATGCGGCCGATCAGGACCGCCTTCTGGCCGTGCCGGGCGAACCAGTGGCTGGCCCGGTCGATGTCGTGCTCGCGCAGCCAGAGACGACCACCCCAGCGGAGCACCAGGGCCTGGCCGCCGTACCGGCCGACCGCCCAGGCGATGTAGCTGCCGACGACGTTGCCGGCCACCCCGGCCACGATCACGGCCACCAGGTTGAGATGACCGCCGGCCACCGCCCCGGCGGCGAGCGCGCCGCCGAACGTCATGATCAGCTCGGACGGGATCGGGATGCACGCTGATTCCGCCACCATCAGCAGGAAGATGGCCGCATAGCCGTACGTGGCGATGAAGTGCTCCATATTTCGCCTTCCTGACGCGGTGGCGGCGGAACGCCCGGGCGGCGCCGGATCCTCCCGCCCCCAGGTCCAAGGGCGGGAGGATCCGGCGCAAGCATTACCGCTATCCGGCCGGGGCATGGCAGAATTCACCTGACAGCTTCTACGGCCCCGTAGAACTTCTACACGTTTGTAGATATTACCGCATCCGGCCCGGAAGACGAACGCGGATTCATGAGCACATACGACGGCCTGCCCGACGGCGGCTCACGCCGTGCGGCCGGCGAGCTGGAAAACGCGGTCCTGGGCGTGCTGCACGCCGCCGGGGTACCGCTGTCCCCCGGTACCGTCCGGGAGCGCCTGCACGCCGATCTCGCCTACACGACGGTGGTGACGATCCTTTCCCGGCTGCACGCCAAGGGCGTCCTGGAACGGGCCCGGGCGGGACGGGCCTACCTGTACGCTCCGGTGGCCGACGAACCGGGACTCGCGGCCCGCCGGATGGCCACCGTGCTGGCCTCCGAGCCCGACCGCGAGGCCGTCCTGGCCAGGTTCGTTTCGGGCCTGTCGGAGTCGGACGAGCAACTGCTCCGCCGCATGCTCGGCACCGACGACACCGGCGGGGACTGAGGGGCGGCGCCGTGCACCTGGCCATCTACCTGCCGCTCGTGGTCCCGCTGTGCGCGGCCGCGGGCGCGCGCCCGATCGCCAGCCGGCTCCCCCCGCAGATCGCGACCTGGCTGCTGACCGCGGCGGCGGTCGCGCTGGCCGCGCTGAGCACGGCCGTCCTGGGGCTGCTCGCCTGCACCGCGCTGCTGCGCGTCCCGCTGGTGGCCACGCTCGGCCACATGTCCGTGCAGGTGGTCCGGCATAACGACCCGGCATCGCTGTCCGCCGCCGTCGCGAGCGCCGCGCTGCTCGCGGTGGCCATCGCGGCGGCCGGCCGCTTCGCCTTGCGGCGGGCCAGGGCCCTGGTCTCCGCTGCGCGGCACGCCCGCTGCCTGCCCGGCTCCAGCCAGGTCGTGGTGGTACCGGACGGCTCGGCGGACGCGTACGCCGTACCCGGCTGGCCGGGCCGGATCGTCGTCACCGCCGGCATGCTGGACGCGCTCGAGCCGGACGAGCGCCGCGTGCTGCTCGCGCACGAGCGCGCGCACGCCCGGAGCCACCATTACCTGTTCACGGCGCTGACCTACCTGGCGGCGGCGGCCAACCCGCTGCTCCGCCCGGTCGCGGCCGCGGTGACCTACACGGTCGAGCGGTGGGCCGACGAGACGGCCGCGCGGGACTGCGGCGACCGCCGCCTGGCGGCCCGGGCCATCGGCAAGGCGGCCCTCGCCTCGGCCGCCCGGGCCATGCCCGGTCCCGGCCGGCCCCGGGTCGGCGCGCTCGGCATCGCCGGGCCGTTCCTGATGCGTGGCGCGACCCGGCTGCGCGGCGTGACCTGGCTTCCCGGCCTGACCAGGCGCGGGCGGGCGACCAGGCTCGGCCGCGCGCTGGGGCTGGGCGGCGCGGGCCCCGTACCGCGCCGGGTCGCCGCGCTGCTCGCGCCGCCGCCACGGGTCCGCCCGCTGCTGGTCGCGGCGGTCGCGGCGGTCGTGCTCGTCTCCAGTGCCGCGGCCCTGGACGCGGCCCGCGATCTGCACACCGTCGTCGAGCTGGCGCAGACACGCGTCTTCACCGGCCGCTCCTGACCAGGGGTCACCAGGGGACGTCACGGCACGGGACGCCGCCACGGCTCGCCGGTTCCCGCTGCATGGCCCGATCCGGCCACCGGCTGAAAAATGCGTG
This sequence comes from uncultured Actinomycetes bacterium, assembly GCA_963808295.1. Lineage (GTDB taxonomy): Bacteria > Actinomycetota > Actinomycetes > Streptosporangiales > Streptosporangiaceae > Bog-532. The sequence goes on from CAWEFP010000033.1 coordinate 13,059, forward strand.
CGAAATGCCCAGATACCAAAAGTACGCCTACGTACTTCAGGCATTTGCCCGATACTCTAGGCCCGTGGCCGACACCAGGCAAGGGGGAACGCTCGCCGATACGCACGAGGGCAAGCCCGGCTTGCCCCGCGGCCGGAGCCGGCTGCCGGTCGTGGCGGTGCAGGCGTCGCAGCGGGAACGGCTGGTGCGCGCGGTCGTGGCGGCGGTGGCGCAATCGGGCTACCCGGCGGTGACGGTGGCCGACATCGTGCGGCGGGCGAGAGTGTCGCGGGCGGCGTTCTACACGCACTTCACCGGCAAGGAGGACTGCTTCCTGTCCGCCTCCCGGGAGGGCGGGAAGCTGATGGTCAGCCGGATCGTGACCGCCACCCGGGCGCTCGCCCCGGGCACGCCGGACGAAGAGGTCCTGCGGGTGGCCTGCCGCGCCTTCCTCGCGTTCGTGGCCGGCGAGCCGGAGTTCGCCAAGATCTTCTACATCGACATGCCGGCGGCCGGGCCCCGCGCCTGGGAGCGCCTGGACGCGGCGCAGCACAGGTACGCCGTGCTGAACCGGACCTGGCACGAGCGCGCCCTGGCCCGCCATCCGGACTGGCCCGCCGTCCCGTACGAGGCGTACCTGGCCCTGGCCGGCGCCACGGCCGAACTCGTCCGCGCGCGGGTCCGCCAGGGCGACGCGGGCGCCATCCCCGGCCTGGAGGACACCATCGTCTCGCTGCACCTGGCGGTCATGGCCGGCCGCCGGTGGGAGGTCACCCGGTTAGGAACGCCAGGACGCGCCGATCCCGAGATCGGCGCCCTCGCGCAGCACCGGCAGCACCGCGTCCGTGGGCACCATCAGGTACGCGAGGTCGACCGGTTCGGGCACGGCCTTGAGCGCGCGAGGGCGGCCCGTACCGCTCACGCCGGCTCGCTCGCGGGCGGTTCGGCGGCTTCCGCGGGCGGTTCGGCGGCTTCCGCGGGCGGCCCGGCCGATTCCGGTGGCACCTCGGCCGATTCCGGCGGCGCGTCGCTGGCCCCGGCCGCTTCCGGCGGCGTCTCGCTGGCCCCGGCATCGCGCTCCGCCCCGGCCCCGCCGGCTGGGGAGGGCGCCGGGCGGAAGCACGGCAGGTTCGCGTCCGCGATCCGCTCGACGGTCATCTGCACGCGCATGCCGATCTGGACGCGGCCGGGATCGGCCCCGACGATCCGGGTCATCATGCGCACGCCCTCATCCAGGTCGACCAGGGCGACGATGAACGGTGCCTGATCGGCGAAGTCGCCGAACGCGCGGTGCGCCACCGTGTACGAGTACACGTAGCCGGTCCCGGCGGCGGTGAACCAGCGCATCGCGCCGGAGAAGCAGTGCGGGCAGATCACGCGCGGGTAGAAGACCGCCGCGCCGCAGGCCTCGCACCGCTGCAGCCGGAGCTCGCCGGCCGCGATCCCGTCCCAGTAGGGCTTGGTGTCGGCGTCGGGAACCGGCTTCATCGTCAGCTCCTTCCCAGGATCACGGTGGCGGCCGAGGACAGCATCCCGCCGGTGCCGTGCACCAGCGCGAGCTCGGCGTCCGGCACCTGGCGGGCCCAGAAGAAGTCGCCCCGCAGCTGCCGGACGGCCTCGATGAGCAGGAAGATCCCGTACATGCCGGGATGGGTGTAGGCCAGCCCCCCGCCGTTGGTGTTCATCGGGAACTCGCCGCCGGGGGCGGTGCGCCCCTCGGCGATGAAGTACCTGGCCTCACCGGGCTTGCAGAAGCCCAGCGATTCCAGGGTGAGCAGGACCGTGATCGTGAACGAGTCGCAGATCTCCGCCACGTCGATGTCGTCGAGGGTGACGCCCGCCATCTGCAGCGCGGCCGGGCCGGTCTGGGCGGCCCCGGTGACGGTAAGGTCCGGCATGCTCGGGATGGTGGCGTGCGTGTGGGTCTCGCCGTGACCCAGGATGGTCACCGGCCGGGTGGCGCACGTCCGGCCAGCGGTCCTCGGCCGCGATGACGACCGCTCCGCCGCCGTCGGTGACCAGGCAGCAGTCGAGCTTGTGCAGCGGGTCGCAGATCATCGGCGACGCCAGCACGTCGTCGACCGTGATCGGGTCACGGTACCAGGCCCGGGGGTTGAGCCGCGCCCACTGCCGGGCCGCCACCGCGACCTGGGCGAGGTCCTCGCTGGTGGTGCCGTACTGGTGCATGTGCCGCATGGCGGCCAGCGCGTACGCGCCGACCGGCATCGGCAGCCCGTACGGCAGCTCGAACTGCGCGGTGAGCTCGGCCGGGCGCGGGGCGTTCCGGCTCCGGCTGGTGCGCTGGGTACTGCCGTAGGTGATCAGGGCCACGTCGATCAGGCCGGCCTCGATCGCGGCCGCGGCGTGACCCGCGTGCGCCTCGAAGGACGAGCCGCCGATGTTCGTGCTGTCGGTGTAGGCCGGCTGGATGCCGAGATATTCGGCCAGCGTCATCGTCGGCGCCCAGCTCCACGACCCGGCCGTGAACACCGCGTCAACGTTGTTCTTGTAGTAAGGCCCGCCTCGGCGAGCGCGGCCTGGGCGGCCAGCGCCTGCTGAGACAGGACGGTCAGCTGAGGCGTCGTACCCACCTCGGATTCGGCCACTCCGACGATCGCGGCGCGGCGGGCGGTCATGCGTGGGCTCTGTCGGCGTCACCAGTCATAAGACGGTTATTCCCCGATTCCGCCCAGTCTGACGTGACCCTTGAGTAGGTTGCGGGCGATGGTGAGGCGCTGGATCTCGTCGGCGCCCGCGCAGATGCGCAGCAGCCGCAGCTCACGGCATGACCTCCCGCTCGATGAACGACCGCACCGTGTCCCGGATCTGCCGTTCCTCGTCGCTGAGCGAGAAGTCCACCATCTGCTGACGCCTTTCCTCCGGTCCGGCCGGCACCAGTTATCTGCCTGGCCGCCACCAGAACAAACTTCGATCACTTTCTAGAATCCTGCTCTAGTACTACTCTGAGGCTGACTGCCAGCGGCGTTGTTGTCAAACAAGTGAACGGCGGCGACGTCAAGGTTCTTTAAAAGTTTCAACGGATGGGCGGATGGGACGCAAGCCAACGAGCAACGCCTGGCAATGGAGCCGCTCCGCGCAGACCCGGCGCGTCCTGCTCGAGGCCGCACGCGAGGTGTTCGCCGCGCACGGGTACGACGGCGCCAGCATCGCGGACGTCGTCGAGCGCGCGGGCTCCAGCGTCGGCAGCCTCTATCACCACTTCGGCGGCAAGGCGGAACTGTTCGCCGCGCTGTGGCAGGACCACCAGGACGCGCAGGAGCAGCGGGTGGTCGGTGCCGTGGCCAAGGCCCGCGCGGACGGCGAGGAGGACCTGCTCACGCTGTTCATCTCCGGCGCGCGGGCGTACTTCGACGGCTCCTGGGAGCACCGCGACGTGGCCCGCCTGTTCATGACGGGAGACGGGCCGCCCGGGTTCGAGATGATGCGGCGCACCCGCAGCCATGAGTGGATCCGGCAGAACGCGGTGCTGCTGGAGGCCGGCGCCGACCCCGTTGACCGGATGACGGTCGCGGTGCTGACCACGATCATCGGCGAGACGGCCCGGGAGATCGCGGCCAGTTCCTCCCGCCCGGAGGCCAGCGCCCTGGCTGACGCCGCGGTCACCCTCATCCAGCGCCTGGACCCGCTGACCCCGCCCGCCCCCCCTTCCGTGCCTTGTTGGCGCCGCGCGCCTGGGCGCCGCTCGACGCCAGGAACGCCGCCCGGCGCGGGGCGTCCAGGCCGGGCTGCCCGGCGGCGTGACCGCGCGCTACGGCCTGCCCAGCCGTCGCCCGCAGTCGGCGGGCCGCCGGCGTCGCCCGCGGACGGGGTAGTCCATCGTCCGGTCGTCGGCGCGCGGCAATCCCCAGGCGGAGATTCGCCCGCGGGACTCCCCGGCCGAAGCCCCGGGTAACGCCGCGAGTAGCCTATGGCCGGGACGCGCGCCCCGGCGTCGGGCGGCACGCCGCGCCGGGGACGGCCGGGGCGGTCGCGCCCTGCACGTCACGACGGGTCACGGCGAGGAAGGCGACCAGGCAGAAGATGGCGATCGCCAGCACCAGGACGACCGGGCCGTCGCCCACGCCGAGGCCGCCGACGCTGTGCGGCTTGCCTACCCAGTCAGCGAACGACGCGCCGAGCGGCCGGGTCGCCACGTACGCGAACCAGAACGAGAAGACGGCGTTCCAGCGCAGCAGCCAGAAGCCGATCGCCGGGATGGCGATCACCGCGGCGAACAGCAGGCCGGAGGCGAGATAACCCAGGTGGGCGGTGACCGCGGCCATGTCGCCGAGCGCCGTGCCCATCGCGAACGTCGCGACGACGGCCAGCCAGTAGAAGATCTCCCGGCGCGGGGTGTCGATGCTGTGGATGGACAGGGTCTTCTCGGTCCGGCCCCAGACGATGAAGACGGCCGCCAGCAGCACGGCGTACAGGATGGTGGAGGCGATGTACGGGACGCCGAAGCCGACGTGCAGCACGTCCGCGGCCATCGTGCCGAACACCCCGACCATGACCACGGCCAGCCAGTACGTCCACGCGATATAGCGGCGCACGGAGAACTGCAGGACCAGGGCGCCGACGAAGAACACGAAGCCCAGGCCGACGGCGAGCACCGGGTTCATGACGTGCACCAGGTAGTCGGACGTCGATTCGCCCAGGGCTGTGGACAGGGCCTTGATGACCCAGAAGTAGACGGTGATCTCGGGCACCCGCAGGGCACCCCGGACGGTGAGCCGGGTCAGGAGCCGGCGATCGGTGGCCACCCGGCCAGTGTAGAAGCAGTGTAGAAGCACGGCGACCCTGTCCGGCCACGGCCAGAAAGGGCATATCCCCAGCCAGGACGGCCCTCAGGCCAGGCGGCGGCGGACCCACCAGAAACAGCCCCACGCGAGCAGGATGGCGGCGGTCAGGAAGATTCCCCTTTTCCAGCCACTGGAAGGTCCAGTACCGGCTGGCAGGCTGGTAGGTGACCACCTGCTTGAGGTTCAGCTGCGCGAGCGCGGTGGCGCAGGCCTGAAGCTCCCCGGCCCCGGCCCCTGGCAGGCGCTCAGTAATTGTCAAGACCCCGGGGGGCTAGGATTCGGCTTGATTAGCCCAAGCGAGACGAACCGGAGCAGGCCGCCACGAACGTCGCCAGGAGGCTCGTGGCCTGACGGCCGCCGTGGCCGTGATCGCCGCGGTCCTTGTCACCGCGGCCGGGGTCCGGAAAGGCCATGCACACGTCCCGCGCGCCCGCGCCTGCTGACCGAGGGCATCGCGGCGGAATCCGTGCGCGCCGCAGGACGTGATCATCGTTCCCGCGCACCGCGCGGCCCGGCTACGGCGAGTGACAGCAGCGTGCTGCGTCCCCGGCCGTAGGCCGCGGCCGGGCATGGGTCCGCGCCCCCGGGCGGGTGCACGTCGGCCGGCGGCCGCGAGCCAGGGATGGCTCGCGGCCGGGACCGTCCCGGGAAGCATGCCCGGCGACGCGGTCCATGGCGCAGCGTGCGCTGCTGGACCTGCATCTGTCCACCCGGCCGGACGGCGCGGTCGTCGCGGGCTGGTACCCCGGCTGGGACGACGCGTGGCCGCGCGACTCGAGCTGGGTGGCGGTGGCGCTCGCGGTCAGCGGCCACGGCGCGGACGCCTACCGCGTGCTGACGTTCCTGCAGCGGGAGCAGAGCCGGGACGGCACGTGGGCGGCGCGGTACCAGCCGGACGGCGGCGGTCCCGGTCCGCGACGGCCGCCCGGTGGAACTGGACGCGGTCGGCTGGGTGCCCTGGGCGGTCTGGTCCTGGTACGAGGCCAGCCATCCGGCGCGTCCGTGGCTGGCCGGGCTGTGGCCGATGGTCAGCGCGGCCGCCGGCGCGGCCCAACGGTCGCTGAGATCCGGGCGGCCTGCCCGTGCGCGGCCACCGACTACTGGGAGCACGGCGCGCAGGTGACGCTGGGCACGGCCGCGCCCCTGCTCACCGGCCTGCGCGCGGCGGCCGCCATCGCCGGCCGCCCTCGGCCGGGGCCAGGCGGCCCAGCGACTGGTCGGACGCCGCCGCGCGGCTGGCCCGGGCCATCCAGGCGAGTTCGGCTGCTATGGCTTCAACCGGCTGCCGGGCGACTCCTCCGGGCCGGATGCGTCGGTCACGTTCCTGGGGCCGCCGTTCGGGCCCGGCAGCCCGGCGCTGGACCGCGCCGAGGACGCCGCCGAGCGCACCCTCACATTGCCCGGCGGCGGCCTGCTGCCCGGCGCCGACTGGCCGGGGAACGCGGCGACCGCCTGGACCGCGGAAACCGCCTTCTTCGCGCTGTTCGACGCCGCCACCGGCGAGCACGGCCGGGCCAGCCGCGCTGCTGTCCTGGCTGGCCGCGCACCGGACATCGCTGGGGGCCCTGCCCGAGCAGGTGACCGCCGCGGGCCAGCCCGCCTCGGTGGCCCCCCTGGCCTGGACCGACGCCGCGGTCCTGCTGGCCCTGCAGCGCAGGCGCAGCCGCTGCCGCGTGATCCCGGTGCCGCCGGGCGGCCAGCCCGCCACCGCGGGCGGCTGCCTGCTGCCGCCCCTCACCGTCGTCGGCCGCTAGCGCGCGAGCCCGGGCCGCCCGGCTTCTCGCTCCTCCCGGTGAGTCGAGGGCAGCGTCGGGACCAGCGTGGACGCTGGAGCCGCAACGGTGATGCCATCGTGGCGGGACGGGCCGCCACGATGGGATCGGCGCTAGAGCGCCGCCGTGATGGTGGTGGTAATGGCGAAGCCCGTGCTGGGGACGGCGACGGAGCATGGCGGCTGGGGCGACGGCGGCGGGGGCTGCGCTGGTGGACGGCGGCGGGCGCCGGGCTGGCCGCGGTGCCGTTGCTGTCCCAGGTGACGGAGAAGGCGCTGCCGTTGGTGATCGCCGACGGCGTGGCTTCGGTGACCCCGCCGGCCGAGACCATGGTCAGCCCGGCCACGTTCGCGTTGCCCAGCGGCGCGTTGGTGACGGCCGCGTTGCTGAAGTTCACCGTGCCGAAGTTGGACAGCGGCAGCACGCTGTTGGCGTCACTCGGCGCCTCGGCGATGATCTCCGCGGAGCCGAGCTGGGCGGTCGCCGACGTCTGGTTCGTGGTCTGGGTCCAGCCCTGCGTCTGGTCGCTGAGGGTCAGCGTGAACGCGCCGCCGCCGGCCGCGACGACGGAGGCGCTCATCGCATCGCCCGCGGCGACGGGGTTGTTGTAGAAGACCGGGGCGTTGGGGAACATCTCGAACCAGCCCTGGTAGCTGGCCGCGCCGTTGTTGCAGTCCGCCTCGGTGCCGGTCTGCTCCACGGTCTGCGTGCCGTCACCGTCGAGCCCGACCCAGAAGCTGGAGAACGTCTGCTGCGCCGTGCACGTCACGGCGGGTTCCGTCCAGGAGGACGACACGCTGGTGAACGTGCCGGGCGCGCCCGCCGCGGCGTAGCCGGCCCAGTTCTGGCTGGTCGCGGCGGTCGCGTTGGCGGCGTTGCCGGTGCCCTGGACTCCGTGGCGCTACCGGACGCGCCGGCGCCGGCGCCGGAGTCGGCGCCAGCAGCCGCCCTGGCCACCCGAGCCGCTCTGGCCATTCGAGCCGCTACCGCCGCTCCAGCCCCCACCGCTCCAGCCGGATGGGCCGGCCGCCATGGGGCCACCCGGCCCGCCACCGGACTGGCTGAAGGCCGCCGCTGCCCCGCTCATCGCGGCCACCCGGACGGCCCGTCCGGTCCCTGATGACCGGACCAGGACCGCGGCTACCACAAGCGCGACCGAACCGCAGGCCGCGATCAGCCAGAGACAGTTCCGGAGCTGGCTCCTGGTCGGGCTCCGGCGTTTTATGGGGGCGTCAGCGCTCCGTTGCGTCCGTATGACGGGGCGCCGGTGTCGGCCCTTCGGGTTCTGCGGTGCTCCACGGTCCCGGAAGCTCCCTTCTCCGCCCGATCGCATGCGCACGGTTATCGTCTGCCCGCGATCGCGTGACACGCCAGCGAGACGGGCCTCCGTTAGGGTTCCTTAAGATTTGGCCGAAACATTGCGTGACCCTAGTTACCCGCGCTTAACGTCGCCGGGTTAGGGTTCCGGCATGCTGATTTCGCCGCATGAGCAGGAACGGCTGCTGATTCACGTGGCCGCCGGGCTGGCTCGCGAGCGGCGCGCCCGGGGACTGCGGCTCAACTATCCCGAGGCGGTCGCGGTCATCACGTCGTTCCTGCTGGAGCGGGCGCGCGACGGGCTGGGCGTCGCGGAGCTCATGCAGTCCGGGCGCGGTGTGCTCGGCCGGGCCGACGTCATGGACGGCGTGCCGGAGATGCTGACGGAAGTTCAGGTCGAGGCGACCTTCCCGGACGGCACGAAGCTGGTCACGGTGCACGGGCCGATCTCGTGATCCCCGGCGAGATCATCCCCGGCGACGGCCCGGTCGTCCTCAACGCCGGCCGGCCGGTGATCACCCTGGTGGTCGTGAACACCGGCGACCGGCCGGTCCAGGTCGGCTCGCATTACCACTTCGCGCAGGCCAACCCGGCCCTGGCCTTCGACCGGGACGCGGCGTGGGGACATCGGCTCGACATCGCCGCCGGAACCGCGGTCCGCTTCGAGCCAGGCATCGACCGCGAGGTCAGCCTGGTGCCGCTGGCTGGGGCACGGGTGGTGCCGGGCCTTCGGCTGGGCGGCCGGCGGCTGGGCGGGCCCGGCTCCGCTTCCGATGGCGCGGCGCCCGCCGAGGGGGCCAGCGAGGAGGAGTTCGATGACTGAGCTCAGCCGGTCCCGGTATGCGCTGCTGTACGGGCCGACCGCGGGCGACCGGGTACGGCTCGCCGACACCGACCTGTTCATCGAGGTCGAGCAGGACCTGTGCGCGGGCGGGGACGAGGCCGTCTTCGGCGGCGGGAAGGTCATCCGCGAGTCGATGGGCCAGTCCCGCGCGACCCGCGCCGACGGGGCTCCCGACCTGGTGATCACCGGGGCCGTGGTGCTGGACCACTGGGGCGTCGTCAAGGCCGACGTCGGCATCCGGGACGGCCGCATCGCCGCGCTGGGCAAGGCCGGCAACCCCGACATCATGGACGGCGTCCATCCCGCCCTGGTCATCGGGCCGTCCACCGAGATCATGGCCGGGAACGGGCTGATCCTCACGGCGGGCGGCATCGACTGCCACGTGCACCTGATCTGCCCGCAGCTGATGCCCGAGGCGATCGGCGCCGGCCTCACCACGGTCATTGGCGGCGGAACGGGCCCGGCTGAGGGCACCAAGGCCACCACGGTCACCCCCGGTGCGTGGAACCTGGCCCGGATGCTGGCGGCCACCGACGGCTGGCCGCTCAACGTCGTGCTGCTCGGCAAGGGCAACACGGTGTCCGAGGAAGCACTGTGGGAGCAGCTCCGGGCCGGGGCGTCCGGGTTCAAGCTGCACGAGGACTGGGGCTCCACCCCGGCCGCGATCGACGCCTGCCTGCGGGTCTGCCAGGAGGCCGGGGTGCAGGCCGCACTGCATACCGACACGCTGAACGAGGCCGGGTTCGTGGAGGACACGCTGGCGGCCATCGCGGGGCGGCCGATCCACGCCTACCACACCGAGGGCGCGGGCGGCGGGCACGCCCCGGACATCATCACCGTGGCGGGCCAGCCGAACATCCTGCCGTCCTCGACCAACCCGACCCGGCCGCACACGGTCAACACGGTGGACGAGCACCTGGACATGCTGATGGTGTGCCACCATCTCAACCCGGCCGTGCCGGAGGACCTGGCCTTCGCCGAGAGCCGGATCCGGCCGTCGACGATCGCCGCCGAGGACATCCTGCACGACATGGGGGCGATCTCCATGATCGGCTCGGACTCCCAGGCCATGGGGCGTATCGGCGAGGTCATCATCCGGACCTGGCAGACCGCGCACGTGATGAAGAGACGGCGCGGGGCCGCCCCGGGCGATGGCAGTTCGGACAACGCGCGGGCCCGCCGGTTCGTGGCCAAGTACACGATCTGCCCGGCCATCGCGCACGGCCTGGACGACCAGATCGGGTCGGTCGAGCCGGGGAAGCTCGCTGATCTGGTGCTGTGGAACCCGGCGTTCTTCGGCGTCCGGCCGTACGCCGTGCTCAAGGGCGGCTTCGTGGCGTGGGCGGCGATGGGCGACGCGAACGCCTCGATTCCCACGCCGCAGCCGATGCTCCCCCGGCCGATGTGGGGCGCGGCCCCGGCGGCGGCGGCGTCCACGTCGGTGTCGTTCGTTTCCGAACTAGCCCTGGAGAACGGGCTGGCCGAACGGCTCGGGCTCGCCCGCGCGCTCGTCCCGGTGGCCGACGTGTCCGCCCGGGGCAAGGCCGACATGATCAACAACGACGCGCTGCCCGACATCCGGGTCGAGCCGGACACGTTCACGGTGCGGATCGACGGCGAGATCATCGAGGAGGCTCCCGCCGCCGAGCTCCCCATGGCCCAGCGCTACTTCCTGTTCTGATGGCGCCCTTCCCGGTCCCGGCCGGCGCTTCGGCCGAAATGTGTGCGGTTTCTGCTGTGGGGACCGCAGAAACCGCACACATTTGCGATCGGGACCCGGGGCGTGGGCCCGCGGTTCGGAGCTGCCCTCACATGGGCAAACGGCCGGACCCGGACGAGGGCCCGGACACGGGGAATGGCCCCGATACGGGGAAGCGCCCCGACACCGGGAGGGGCCCGGACATCGGCAAACGCCCCGACACCGGCAAATGCCCGGACACGGGGAAGCGCCCGGACACGGGGAAGCGCCCCGACACCGGGAGGGGCCCGGACATCGGCAAACGCCCGGACACCGGCAAACGCCCGGACACCGGCAAACGCCCGGACACCGGCAAACGCCCGGACACCGGCAAACGCCCGGACACCGGCAAACGCCCGGACACCGGCAAACGCCCGGACACCGGCAAACGCCCGGACACCGGCAAACGCCCGGACACGGGGAAGCGCCCGGACACGGGGAAGGGGCCTGACGTTGGCAAAAGCCCCCATACGGGCGAGCGCCCCGACACCGGGAGGGGCCCGGACATCGGCAAACGCCCCGACACGGGCAGGGGCCCAGACGTCGGCAAACGCCCGGACACCGGCAAACGCCCCGACACGGGCAAATGCCCGGGCACCGGAAGGCGGCCCGGACACGGGGAGGCGGCCCGGACACGGGGAAGGGGCCCAGCACGGACCGGGACTCACGCGACCGGCTGGGCCTGGCGGGCGCGGCGGTGCTGATGCTGGCCGACGCCCGGTTCCCGGCGGGAGGACACGCGCATTCGGGCGGGCTGGAGGGCGCCGTGACCGACGGCGCCGTCTTCGACGTCCCCTCGCTGAACCTGTTCCTGCAGGGCAGGCTGGCCACGGCCGGAGCCGTCGCGGCGGCCCTCGCCGCCGCCGCGTGCGCTCAGCCGCAGGCGAACCGGCTGGCGTGGCTGGATGCGGAGGCGGACGCGCGGACCCCCTCGCCCGCCCAGCGGGAGGCCTCACGGCGGCAGGGGCGGGCTCTGCTGCGCGCCGCCCTCGCCGCGTGGCCGGCCCCGTGGCTGACGGCCCTGTCGCGCGCGGGCCAGCCGCCGCACCACGCGATCGTCCTGGGCGCGGCCGCCGCGGCGGCCGGGTGCGCGCCGAGTGAGGCGGCCCTGGTGGCGGCGTACCTCACGGTGACCGGGCCGGCCAGCGCGGCGGTCCGGCTGCTGGCCCTGGACCCGATCGAGGTCAGCGCGGCGATCGCCCGCCTGTCCGGCCGCATCGAGGCGGCCGCGGCCCGCGGCGCGGAGGGGGAACTGTTCCCGGCCGGCGAACTGCCTTATCCCTCGGCGCCCGCGCTTGACCTGTACGCCGAGGCCCACGCCCGAGCGGAGGTGCGTCTCTTTGCATCCTGATCATGGCCACCCGCACAGCCACGGCGGGGGCGCCGATGTTCCGGCGTGCCCCGGAGCCGGAACGACCCGGGCACTGCGGATCGGAATCGGGGGGCCGGTCGGCAGCGGGAAGACCGCGCTCGTCGCCGCGCTGTGCCGCGCTCTCGGTGAAAGCGTGCAGCTCGCGGTCGTGACGAACGACATCTACACCACCGAAGACGCCGACTTTCTCCGCCGCGCCGGGGTACTGGACCCGAGCCGCATCCAGGCCGTCCAGACCGGGTGCTGCCCGCACACCGCCATCCGGGACGACATCGCCGCCAACCTGGACGCCGTGGAAGACCTCGAGGAAGAGTTCGGCCCGCTGGACCTGATCCTGGTCGAAAGCGGGGGCGACAACCTGACCGCGACCTTCAGCCGGGGCCTGGTCGACCTGCAGATCTTCGTGCTCGACGTCTCCGGCGGAGACAAGGTCCCGCGTAAGGGCGGTCCGGGCGTGACCAGGTCCGACCTGCTCGTAATCAACAAGACGGACCTGGCTCCGCTGGTCGGCGCCAGCCTCGAGGTGATGGAGAGGGACGCGGCGGCGGTGCGCAAGGGGCGGCCGGTGCTCTTCACCTCGCTGCGTGACGACCCGCGCGCCGGTGCGGTCACCGAGTGGGTCCTCGCCGCCCTGGCCGGGCGGCCTGTCGCGGCCGCAGGTCCGGCGCCCGGCCCGTGACGCGCCCGCCCGTGAAGGCGCCCCGCCCGTGAAGGCGCCCGGCCCGTGAAGGCGTCAGCCGCGGTCGTCGCCGAACGTGGCGCGGACGGCACGCTCAGGCTTCCCGTCCAGCGTTCCCAGGCCCCGCTCGTCCTGCGCCGGACCGCCGAGGCGGTGTACGTCGTCGGCGGCGCGGCCGGGCCCCTGGGCGGGGACGTTCTGGAACTGCGGATCGAGGTGCGGGAAGGGGCGACGCTGCGGCTGCGGACGGCCGCCGCAGCGGTGGCCCTGCCCGGCCGGGACGGCGAGGAGTCGGTGCTGTCCGTCACCGTGGCCGTGGCCACAGGCGCGCGGCTGGAATACCTGCCCGAACCCACGGTCGCGGCCAACGGCGCGCGGCACCGCACCGAGATACGGGTGGACCTCGCCACCGGGGCCGCACTGGTGCTGCGCGACGAGGTAATCCTGGGCCGTTACGGTGAACGCGGCGGTGCCTGCCGGACGCGGCTGCGCGTCGATCTGGCCGGCGTTCCGCTGCTCCGCCACGAGTTGGACGTGAGCGGCACGGATGAGGTGAGCCTCGGCCCGGCCGTGCTGGCGGGGCACCGCACGGCCGGGTCGCTGCTCTGTGTTGAACCTGATTGGGTTGAACCTGATTGGGTTGAACCTGATTGGGTTGAACCTGATTGGGTTGAACCTGATTGGGTTGAACCCGATTGGGCCGAGCCTGATTCGGTCGAGCCCGGTTGGGTGGCACTGCCCGCCGGGGAGATTCCGTCCGGCTACGGCCCGGGCGTCGCGGTCATGCCGCTGGCTGGCCCCGCGGTCCTGGTGACCGCTCTGGCGGGTGACGCGCTGACCCTGCGCCAGCGGCTACGCCTTCCCGCCTCGGTGCCCGCCCCGGCCCGGTCCGTTCGGCAGCGGGGGGCTAGTGCGTGATCGTCCCGAACGTCACGTCAGACGACCAGATGGTCTGCAAGCGGATGCCGGACCCTGTGCCGACCGCTGAGACCATGTGGCCACCGCCTTCGTAAACGCCGACGTGGTACACGTAGCTGCTGGGGCTTGAATTGTCGTGGAAGAACACGAGGTCCCCGCCCCACGCCTGGCTGCGGCTCTCACCGCGGAAATACCGGAACTGCTCGTCGGCGGTGCGGGGGATCGACTCGCCATAGTGGCCGTAGGCGTACTGCGTCAGCCCGCTGCAGTCGAATCCGGCACTGGGGGAACTGCCACCGTAAAGGTACGGAACCTGCCCGACAAACGATTCAACGTAGGCGGATGTCTTTTGGTTGAACGACTCTGTCTTGGCATTGGCAGCCGAGTTAGCCATTCCTGGGAGCACGGCCAGGAGTACTACCATCGATCCGGCGATGGCGCCTACCTTATGTCGGATTGTCACGGTTTCTCCTTCGACTAGGCGTCCGGAGCAGCATGATCGGATCACGGTCGGCAAGTCTGGCAAATCGGCAAATCGGCACCCATTTCACCCATTACTGTTAGGTAAATCACAATTCAAATTGGGCATTTGAACCACAGATTTTAAAGAGAACCACGTTTCACCTAAATCACACGTGCATCACGGGCTGGTTTCGGGACCGTGTGGCTGGGCACCGTGGGCGTACCGGCCCGGGTCGCATTATTGCAGGTCAACGGCCTCTAGACGGCCTACTGGCGAGACGGCGGCCCGTTTCGGCACGACTTGGGATAGGCCCGGCGGCTCGTTTACGCGACTTCGACGGGTCCGCGGGCGGTTACCGCCGGCGCAGGCGGGCCCCGGAGGCGGGCCCGCACGCGGGCTCACCCCGCCGCGCGGGCGGCCCCGGGGCGGCTTACCCCGCGGCGGGAGCGGCCCAGCGGGCGGTTTACCCCACGGGACCGGTTGTACCAGCAGCCGGCCTGCACGGCCAGCGTTCCGAGCTGGGAGAAGGTCTGCGTGCTCGGGCCCGGTCATGCGAACTGCGCGGGAGCCCGCCCCGCGCCCCGGCGCCCTCCCGTCGGCGATCCTCCGCGTGCCGGGAAAGCGGCTGGTAGAAGATGGTGACATGGATCTACCCGTCAATCCGCCGATCGCGCCGATGCTGGCCAAGGCCGTCGGGGAGATACCCGACGGGCCGTACAGCTTCGAGCCCAAGTGGGACGGCTTCCGCGCGGTCGTGTTCCGCGACGGGAGCGAGGTCGAGATCGGCAGCCGGAACGAGCGGCCGATGACCCGCTACTTCCCCGAACTGGTGACCGCCATCCAGGCAGAGCTCCCGCCGCGCTGCGTCATCGACGGCGAGATCGTGATCCCGGACAGCGAGGGGCGGCGGCTGGATTTCGAGGCGCTGCTGCAGCGCATCCATCCCGCCGAGTCCCGGATCAACCTGCTGGCCGAGCAGACGCCCGCCCACTTCATCGGCTTCGACCTGCTCGCCGTGGGACACGAGAACCTGACCGGGCAGCCGTTCGCCGCGCGGCGCGCCGCGCTCGCCCGCGCCCTGGCCGGGGCGGGCACGTCGGTGCACCTGACCCCGGCCACCACGGACCGGCCCACGGCCGCGGGCTGGTTCCGGCAGTTCGAGGGGGCCGGGCTCGACGGGCTGGTCGCCAAGCCACTGGACGGGGTCTACGTCGAGGACAAGCGGGTGATGTTCAAGGTCAAGCACGAGCGCACCGCGGACTGCGTGGTGGCCGGCTACCGCGTCCACAAGAGCGGCCCGGACGCCATCGGGTCGCTGCTGCTCGGCCTGTACACCGCCGAGGGCAACCTGGCCAGCGTGGGCGTGGTCGGCTCGTTTCCGATGGCCCGGCGCCGGGAGCTGATGACCGAAATGCAGCCGCTGGTCACGAGCTTCGAGGGGCACCCGTGGAACTGGGCCCGGCAGGAAGAGGGCAACCGGACACCGCGCAAGGCGGAGACCAGCCGGTGGAACGCTGGCAAGGACCTGTCCTTCGTCCCGCTGCGGCCCGAGCGGGTGGTCGAGGTCCGCTACGACCACATGGAGGGGCCCCGCTTCCGGCACACCACGCAGTTCGTCCGGTGGCGTCCGGACCGCGAACCCGCCTCGTGCACCTACGCCCAGCTGGAGGAGCCGGTCAACTTCAACCTGGCCGAGATCCTGTCTGCCAAGAACCGCTAGCGATCCTTGGTCGCTAGCTTCTGGTACTACAGGGCCAGATCGCAGGTGTTCGGCCAGGTCGCGGCACGTTTTCGTCGGTTGGGGTCACAGACGCGGATTGGCGCAGGCCCAGGCGGGTATCGCTGCATGGAAATGTCCCTGCAGTACTAGCCGACGTCGATCCAGTCCAGGGTGCGCTGGACGGCCTTCTTCCAGCCGGCGTAGCCGTCCTTGCGCTGCTGCGGCGTCCAGGACGGCTGCCAGCGCCGGGACTCCTTCCAGTTGGCCCGCAGTTCCTCGGTGCCGGTCCAGAAACCGGTGGCCAGGCCGGCCGCGTACGCGGCGCCGAGCGCGGTCGTCTCCGCGACCACCGGGCGGCTGACCGGCACGCCGAGGATGTCCGCCTGCAACTGCATGCACAGGTCGTTGGCGGTGACGCCGCCGTCGGCCTTGAGCACGTCCAGGTGCACGCCGGAGTCCCGCTCCATCGCCTCGACCACGTCGCGGCTCTGGTAGCAGATCGCCTCCAGGGTCGCGCGGGCCAGGTGGGCATTGGTGTGGAAGCGGGACAGCCCGACGATGGCGCCCCGTGCGTCCGAGCGCCAGTACGGCGCGAACAGGCCGGAGAAGGCGGGCACGAAGTAGATACCGCCGGAGTCGTCGACCCGCCGGGCGAGGTCCTCGCTTTCCGCGGCGCCGCTGATGACGCCGAGCTGGTCGCGCAGCCACTGGACGGCCGCGCCGGTGACCGCGATCGACCCTTCGAGCGCGAAGACCGCGGGCTGGCCGCCGAACTGGTAGGCGACGGTCGTCAGCAGGCCGCTGGAGGACCGGATCAGCTCGGTGCCGGTGTTGAGCAGCAGGAAGTTGCCGGTGCCGTAGGTGTTCTTGGCCTCGCCGGCCGCGAAGCACACCTGCCCCACCGTGGCCGCCTGCTGGTCGCCCAGGTCACCGGTGAGCGGGATCTCGCCGTGCAGCGGGCCGTTCCGGAGCGTTACGCCGTACGGCTCCGGCGACGACGACGGCCTGATCCGCGGCAGCATGGCGCGCGGCACGCCGAAGAACGACAGCAGCTCGTCGTCCCACTCCAGCGTCTCCAGGTCCATCAGCATCGTGCGGCTCGCGTTGGTGATGTCGGTGACATGCACGCCGCCGTCGGTGCCCCCGGTGAGGTTCCACAGCAGCCACGTGTCGGTGGTGCCGAAGATCGCGTCGCCCCGCTCGGCGTCGGCGCGCAGGCCGTCGGTGTGGTCGAGCATCCACTTGAGCTTGCCGCCGGAGAAGTACGTCGCGGGCGGCAGCCCGGCCTTGCGCCGGATGACGTCGCCCGCCCCGGAACGGTCCAGCTCGGCGGCGATCCGGTCGGTCCGGGTGTCCTGCCAGACGATCGCGTTCCCGTAGGGGCGGCCGGTGCGCCGGTTCCACACCAGGGTGGTCTCGCGCTGGTTGGTGATGCCGAGCGCCGCCAGGTCGGGGGCGGCCAGGTTGCGGGTGTTCAGGGCGGTCTGGATGACCGAGGAGGTCCGCTCCCAGATCTCGACCGGGTTGTGCTCCACCCAGCCCGACCTGGGCAGGATCTGCGAATGCTCGAGCTGGTGCCGGGCGATCTCGTTGCCGCCGTGATCAAAGATCATGCAGCGGGTGCTGGTCGTGCCCTGGTCCACCGCCGCGACGAAGTTGGCCATCGTTGGTCTCCTGTTCCCTCGGGCCAGGAGTACCAGCTGCCGGGCCGGTCGTGCCAGGCGCCCCGGCGGGCCCACCGGGACCTACCGCGCGGCAGATTGACGATGTACATACAATGGAGGCTGGCCAGCGAGAATGTCCATCCTCATAAGTACGCTACTGGGTAATCAGGGAGAGGGAACGCCTCATGGCCAATAACGGCAGGCTGGATGCCCGGGACCGCGCCTCCGTCCTTGATCGTCTGGCCCGCACCGAGTTCGACGTCCTGGTGATCGGCGGCGGCGTCACCGGCGCGGGCGCCGCGCTGGACGCCGCGTCCCGCGGGCTCCGGGTCGCGCTGGTCGAGGCGCGCGATCTCGCCTCGGGCACCTCGAGCCGGTCGAGCAAGCTCATCCACGGGGGCCTGCGTTACCTGGAGCAGTTCGACTTCAAGCTGGTCTGGGAAGCGCTCAGGGAGCGCGACCTGCTCGTGTCCCGGCTGGCCCCGCACCTGGTCAAGCCGGTCTCATTCCTGTACCCGCTGCATCGCAAGGTGGTCGAGCGGCCATATGTCGGGGCCGGCCTCGTGCTCTACGACGCCCTCGAAGGAACCAAGCGGCCGGTCCCCCACCACCGGCACCTGACGGTCCGCGGGGCCCTGCGGCTCGCACCCGCCCTGAAGCCGTCCGGGCTGGCCGGGGCGCTGCTGTATTACGACGCGCAGGCCGACGACGCGCGCTACACGCTCACGGTAGCGCGGACCGCCGCCGCGCACGGCGCCGTGGTGGCGACCCGGGCCAGCGCCCGCGGGCTGCTGCGCGGGCCGGACGGGACGCGGGTGACCGGCGCGCGCGTGCACGACGAGGAGTCCGGCCGTGACATCGACGTTTCCGCCCGGCGGGTGGTGGTGTGCGCCGGGGTGTGGACCGATCTCGTGCACGAGCTCAGCGGGATCCAGGCCGGCTACACGGTGCGTATGTCGAAGGGCGTGCACATCGTGGTGCCGTATGAGGCAATCCGGTCGGACACCGGGATCATCCTGCGGGCCGAGAAGAGCGTCCTGTTCATCATCCCGTGGGGGCGGCGCTGGATCGTCGGGACCACGGATACCGACTGGACCGGCGACCGGGCCGAGCCCGCCGCGACCGGCGAGGACATCGACTACATCCTGGAGCACGCCAACCGCATCCTGGCCCGGCCGCTGACCCGCTCGGATGTCATCGGCGTGTACGCGGGGCTGCGGCCGCTGATCGCGGCCGACCAGACCACGCCCACCACCAAGCTGTCCCGCGAGCACGTGGTCGATACGCCCGTTCCCGGCCTGGCCAGCATCGCCGGCGGGAAGTTCACCACGTACCGGGTGATGGCCCGCGATGTGGTCGACGCGGCCGTGGCCGACTTCGGCCGCCCGGTGCCGGCCTCGGTCACCGACCAGCTGCCGCTGCTCGGCGCGGACGGGCTCGCCGCCGCCGCGGCCGAGGCGGAGCGGCTCGCCGAGGACTACGGCCTACCGCGGGAGGCCGTCGAGCACCTCCTCGACCGGTACGGGACGCTCACCGAAGAGGTGCTCGAACTGACCCGGGACGACCCCGCGCTGGCCCGGCCGCTGGCCGACGGCCACCCCTATCTGGGGGCGGAGGTGGCCTACGCGGTCACCCACGAGGGCGCCCTGCACGTCGAGGATGTCCTGGTCAGGCGCGTTCGGCTGTTTATAGAAACCGGGGCCTGCGGGGCGGAGGCGGTAGCCCCGGTGGCCGCCATCATGAGCGGGCTGCTCGGCTGGGACAGCGGCCAGCGGGCCGCGGAGACCAAACGGTACCTGGAGCTCCTCCGGGCCGACACGCGGGCGCTCAGCGAGCTGACCGGCGGACCCGGTGTCGAGCGGGAAACGGCCGGGTGACCGGAACCCCTCGGCACGGCGAACATCCGCCCATAAAATGGGGGCGCCCGGCCAGGGAGGAGGGCGCGGTCATGGGGGCAGAGACAACGAGCCGGTCCCGGCGGCTGCTGACCTTCCGCCTCGACGGGGAGCTCCGGCAGCGGCTGAAGGCGCGGCTGGCCGGCGAGGGCCGGACCATGTCCGAGGTCGTGATCCTCGGCCTGCAGCTGTACGTCCAGCGCAGCGCGTGGCTGTCCGGGCCGGGTCCGGATTCCGGCGCGGCGGCTGAGCCGCCCGCGCCGCCAGCCGAGCCTCGCGCGACCGGGATCACCGCGGTGGCGAGCGTAGCCGAGCTGGTCCTGCCCGACCAGGTTGCCGCCTACCTGCGCAAGCTCCGCGAGTCCGGGCACAGCGACCTGCTGTCGGCCGCCCTGGCGAAACTGCACGACGCCGGCTGGCCGCTGCGCCCGCTGGCCGCCGCGCTGGGGATCAGCCGCCAGGCGGTGCAGGCCCGCATCCGCCATCCCATCCCGCCCGCGCTGCGGTCCGAGGTACCCGACGTCCCCCCGCCTTCGGCCTTCCCCCGGCGGCGCCCGGCGCTGGCGAGCGGGCGCCGACCGCACCTCACGGTCAAGATCGACCAGGCCCTCCGTTCGGCGGCGCAGCGCAAGGCGGTCCGGGAGGGCAGCTCGCTGAGCCAGGTGATCGAGAAGATCCTGAACTACTACCTGCGGCACGGCATGCCCTAACCAGCCGGTCAGTCACCGAGCATCGCCATCAGCTTGTGCACGGTCGCCCAGTTGCGCGCGGTGCCGGCGGTCATCGAGCTGGTCCGGGACAGCTGCGCCGCGAGTTCACTGCGCCCCAGCCCGTCCGGGGTGTGCAGGAACAGGGTCCGCCCGACCACGGTGACCTCGTCCCGGCAGCCCTTGTCGCTGGCCCGCTGCCGGGCCTTCTCAACGGCCGCCTTGTCGTCGGGGGTCAGCTCCGAGCGTCGGAAGATCGCGTGCAGGGTCTTGGGGTTGGAGTCCCCCGGATAAGGATTGTCCGCGATCACCTGGGCCAGCTCCGCGCGCGAGACCACCACGACGTGGCCCGGCACACCGAAGCGCTCGGTGATCTCGGCGTCCAGGACCTCGGCGAGCTTTCCGGCGTCGGGGCTGTCGCTGTCGCTGGTGAACACGACGTTGCCGCTCTGGATGTAGGTCGCGACGTCGGTGAGCCCGAGCGAGGTCATCAGCTCGCGCAGGTCGGCCATCGGGACCTTGTTACGCCCGCCGACGTTGATGCCGCGCAGCAGGGCCACATGAGTGCGCACGCCTGCATCCTCTCAGAACGGGCCGGGCCTTTCCCGGCTGCACCCTTCTCCCTGGACCCTTCTCCTGGACCCTTTCCTGCTCCGGGCCGCTGACCAGGGGCGACGAACCGCCGCTGGCTCACGTACAGTAGCCACATGCCGGGGGCTAAAACGGTAGTGGAGGCAGCGGGCCGGGAAGTGACCGTCAGCAACCCCGACAAGGTCTTCTTCCCGCGCACCGGGCACACCAAGATCGATCTTGTCCGCTACTACCTCGCGGTGGCGGACGGTGCGGTGGGCGGCGTCGATGGGCGCCCGATGGCGCTCAAGCGTTTCGTGAACGGCGCGGAGGGCGAGCCGTTCTTCCAGAAGCGGGCGCCGGAGAGCCGGCCGGACTGGATCGAGACGGTGGAGCTGCGTTTCCCGTCGGGCCGGACGGCCAGCGAGGTCGTGGTGCGCGACGCGTCGCAGCTGGTCTGGGTGGTCAACCTGGGCTGTATCGACCTCAACCCGCACCCGGTCCGCGCCGGTGACCTCGATCACCCGGACGAGCTGCGGGTCGACCTCGACCCCGTGCCGGGCGTCGAATGGCCGCAGATCATGGATGTGGCCATGGTGGCCAGGTCGGTGCTGGAAGATTTCGGCCTGACGGCCTGGCCGAAGACGTCGGGCTCCCGCGGCTTCCACATCTACGCCCGGATCGAGCCGCGGTGGCCGTTCACCGACGTCCGCCGCGCGGCCGTGGCGCTCGCCCGGGAGGTCGAGCGGCGCGCCCCCGGCATCGCGACGAGCAAATGGTGGAAAGAGGAACGGCACGGCGTCTTCGTTGACTACAACCAGAACGCCAAGGACCGGACCGTCGCGTCCGCGTACTCGATCCGCCCGCTGCCGGACGCCCGCGTGTCGACGCCGCTGCGGTGGGACGAGGTCGCCGGCTGCGACCCCGCCGCCTTCACGATCGGCACCGTGCCGGCCCGGTTCGCCGAGATGGGGGACCCGTGGGCCGGCATGGACGAGGCCGCCGGCTCCCTCGAAGGACTGCTCGGCCTGGCCGAACGGGACGAGGCCGCGGGCCTGCCCGACGCGCCGTGGCCCCCGCACTTCGTCCGGCAGGACGGCGAGGAACCCCGGGTGCAGCCGTCCAAGCGGCGTTCGGGGCGCAAGACCCCGGCCAAGGGGCCCAAGTCCGATGGTCCGGCGGCTGGTGCTGACGCGGCCCGTGCTGACGCGGACGGTGCTGACGCGGGCGGCACTGACGCCGGCCCGTGCTGATGCGCGACGGTACTGACGCGGCTGCCGACGCGGACGGTGCTGATGCGGGCCGTGTCCCGGCAGGCCATGGGCGCGGCGGGCCGGCGCCAGTCCAAGATGCCGCTGATCGAGGTCGCGCGCGCGGCCACCAAGGCCGAGGCCATGGCGGGCCTGGAACGCTGGAAGGCCCGCCACGCCGACGTCTGGCCGCACCTGGCCCCCGCCGACGTGCTCGTCGACTCGATGCGCGGCCGCAGCTACAGCTGGACCAGGATCCGCCTCAACCTGCAGCACGTCCCCGAAGCCGAACGCCCGCCCCAGGAGCCCCTCGAAGTCGATTACGACCCCTGGGGCCCCGGCGGCCGCTAACTTTCACGGCTGACACGAAGTTCCCCCAAGCCGATAGGACCCGGCACGTTCGCCCAGGTCATAGAGCCTCAGTGCGGAACATACATGCCTACCGTAGTCATGGGAACCCACGTTTCCCCTGGTGAACAGGAGCCTCAGCTGACGCGGGGGGAACTTCGGGCTAACGCGGTTGACGATGGCGGCGAGTTCGTCCGGGCCGGGCGCATGCCATACGGCGCGAAGCTGCGGCCGGAGCGCTTTTGCCGCCGAGGCATCGGACGGCGTGACCGGGCGCCGGGGCGTGAGGTGCCGCTGATTCAGGAAGGTGTCCAGGGCCCCGGCGCCAGTGAGCGCGTCACCGTCCCGCGCGCGTCTGGACAGACTGCGGGATACTTGCTCGCATGGGCGATCGCAACGTGCTGGGCGGGGAGCTGGAGCCGTGTGGCACCGACCCGGTCACCGGCTTCTACCGGGACGGGTGCTGCAGCACCGGCCCCGAAGATCTGGGCAGCCATACGATCTGCGCGGTGGTGACCACCGAGTTCCTTGAGCACCAGCGCAGCATCGGCAACGACCTGATCACCCCGGTGCCTCAGTTCCGGTTCCCGGGGCTGGTGCCCGGGGACCGCTGGTGCGTGACGGCGGCGAACTGGCTGCGGGCTCATCACGACGGCGCCGCCGCGCCGGTGGTGCTGGCCTCGACTCACGCGCGGGCACTGGAGATCGTGCCCCTCCCCGTGCTCCAGGAGCACGCCGTCGACGTCCCCGCTGACCCCGGCGCGCTCGAGGGCTGACCAGGGCGGCTCGTGCCAGCCCGGAGGGACGACCCCCCCGAGCCCCCGCTGCGCTTCGCGCCCCGCTGTGATGCTCGCCGTGACACCGGCGCTCGCCCGGGCCGGAGGCCCGGGACTCGCTAGCCGGTTACAACCGTCCGTCCGTCGCCCCGCTGACGGCGGCGGGCCGTAGGATCGCGGCGTGGCAGCACTCGCGGAGACCGGCCCCGGCGGCGCGGGGGCGGCGGATGACCGGCCGCTGGAGATCTTGCGGCGGATGTTCGGGTACGACTCGTTCCGGGGGCGGCAGCGGGAGATCATCGGCCACGTGGCCGGCGGGGGCGACGCGCTCGTGCTCATGCCGACCGGCGGCGGCAAGTCGCTGTGCTATCAGATCCCCGCGCTGGTGCGCGAGGGTACCGGCGTGGTCATCTCGCCGCTCATCGCGCTGATGCAGGACCAGGTGGACGCGCTGACCGCGCTGGGCGTGCGGGCCGGGTTCCTCAACTCCACCCAGGACGCGGGCGAGCGGCGGCGGGTCGAGGCCGCGTTCGCCGCAGGCGAGCTCGACCTCCTGTACCTGGCGCCGGAGCGGCTGCGCGCCGAGTCGGCCATGCGGCTGCTGGACCGCGGCCGGATCTCGCTGTTCGCCATCGACGAGGCGCACTGCGTGGCGCAGTGGGGGCACGACTTCCGGCCGGACTACCTGGAGCTGTCCGCGCTGCACGAGCGGTGGCCGGACGTGCCGCGGATCGCGCTGACCGCGACGGCCACGCAGGCCACGCGGGCCGAGATCGCGACCCGGCTCAACCTGTCCGGGGCGCGCCACTTTGTGTCCAGCTTCGACCGGCCGAACATCTCCTACCGGATCGTGCTGAAAAACGAGCCGCGCAGACAGCTCCTGGACCTGCTGCGCACGGAGCACCCGGGCGAAGCCGGCATCGTCTACTGCCTGTCCCGGGCGTCGGTGGACAAGACCGCCGAGTTCCTGACCGGCCAGCAGATCCCCGCACTGCCCTACCACGCGGGGCTGGACGCGGGCACCCGTGCCGCCCATCAGGCGCGTTTCCTGCGCGAAGACGGGCTGATCATGGTGGCGACGATCGCGTTCGGCATGGGGATCGACAAGCCGGACGTGCGGTTCGTGGCGCACCTGGACATGCCGCGGTCCGTCGAGGGCTACTACCAGGAGACCGGGCGGGCCGGGCGGGACGGGCTGCCGTCGGTCGCGTGGCTCGCCTACGGGCTGTCCGACGTCGTGCAGCAGCGCCGCCTGATCGACACCTCCCCCGGCGACGACGCCCACCGCCGCCGCCTCGCCGCCCATCTGGACGCGATGCTGGCCCTGTGCGAGACGGCGGGATGCCGCCGGGCGCAGATGCTGGCCTACTTCGGCGAGCAGGCCCCCTCCTGCGGCAACTGTGACACCTGCACGGCGCCGCCGCAGGTGTGGGACGGCACGGTCGCGGCGCAGAAGTTCCTGTCGGCGGTGTACCGGCTAGCCAGGGAACGGGGCCAGAAGTTCGGCGCCGGCCACATCATCGACATCCTGACCGGCAAGAAGACGCCGAAGGTGGCCGAATACGGCCATGACCGGCTGACCGTCTTCGGGGTGGGCGCCGACCTGCGCGAGACCGAGTGGCGGGGCGTCGCGCGGCAGTTGCTCGCGCACGGGCTGCTCGGCGTGGAGGGCGACTTCGGCGTGCTGACGCTGACCGGGGCCAGCGCCGCCGTGCTGCGCAAGGAGCACGAGATCATGCTGCGGCGCGAACCCGAGCGGGTCCGCGCGCCCCGGGCCGGCCGTCCGTCGCGGGCCGGGACGGGCGGCGGGGCCGGCGCGCCGGGCACCGCGGGCGCAGCGGACCTGACGCCGGAGGCGGCCAAGATCTTCGAGCGGCTGCGCGAATGGCGGGCGGGCACGGCGCGGGAGCAGAACGTCCCGGCCTACGTGATCTTCCACGACGCGACGCTGCGCCAGATCGCGGCAGCGAAGCCGACCACGCTGACCGGGCTGTCCGGCATCAATGGCGTCGGGGAGGCCAAACTGGCAAAGTACGGGCAGCAGGTCCTCGACGTCCTCAGCGCCTAGGAGCGGCCCCCGTTTACGACTTCATCATCGTCGGCGGGGGCTCGGCGGGCAGCGCGCTGGCGAACCGGCTGTCGGGCTCCGCGCGCGTGCTGGTGCTGGAGGCCGGGCGCGGTACCGGCGCGCCACGCGCCCGGCCGGAAACCGCCCAGGTGGCTTTGCGGTCTAAATCGGTACGAATTAGCCGACGAGCAGACACCAGGCAGCCCCCAGGTATCCACCGGCGCCGGCGCCCGGCACACCGGTGGAGATGCGCATGGCAGACGCGCCGGTGCTGGTCACGACACGGCGTTGAAATGCCGTTGAAATGCCGTTGAAATGAGACGGAAATGAGGCGGAAATGGCGCTGAGCAAGCAGCCGAACGGCCCGCTCCGGGGGGACTTTCGCCAGCTTTGCGGATAAGGCGCGCGGGGCATTCTAGAAAGAAAAGAAAGGTACCCGGTCCAAGCTCGCTGAGCCTGCCGGGTCATACTCCGGGAGACCGCTATGCCAGGCCAATCGATCGATCACGCTGGGCTTGAGACCCTCTCCTTCGATACGTGCCTGCGACTGCTGGCGTCGGTGCCGGTCGGGCGGGTCGGCTTTCTCGCCGACGGCGAGGTACAGGTCCTGCCGGTGAACCATCTTGTCGACGGGCAGGACGTGATCTTCCGCACGGCGTATGGGTCGAAGCTGTCCGCGACACAGGGGCAAAGGCCGATCACGTTCGAAGCCGACGACTACGACGAGGGACGCAATCCGGGTGGAGCGTCGTCGTGAACGGCCGGGCCGAACCGGTGGACGAGATGCCGAGGTGGAGCGGCTCGGCCGTGCTGGCCTCCGGCCGTGGGTCAGCAATGTGGAGCGCCAGTTCTGGATCCGGATTCGCCCGACCTCGGTGACCGGCCGGCGAACCCCGCCGGTCGCCTAGGAGCGCCGGGGCCGGACTTCCGTTCCCCAGGCGCGGCGGGCGCGGGCGCGGCGCGGGCAGGACCCACCCCGTCGCGCGGCGGTGCCGTTCTCGCCGGAGCAGACGCCCCATGGGCGGAGGTCATCCTCGGAGAGGGGTCCGTTGGGGTCGCGCCGGGACCGCGACTTTGATGCCGGTCATGAGTTTGTCTGGTGCTGCCAGACCCGGGCCCGTACCCGGGCCGCGAGCTCGGGATCGTCACGCAGCTCGTCCAGCATTGCGCGCATGATCTCGGATGCCCCGCGGGCTTCGATCTCGACGGCATAGTGCTTCAGGAACTTGTGCCGGGCCCGGTCGAGGTCGAGAGTGAACCTGACAGGCTTCTCTGGCCGTGGCCGCTGCGGTGCGCCGATGACCGCGGGGACAGTTTCGGCGGTGGCTGGGGTGGCAGTGACGGCCCGCTGCAGACCGGCGATTGTGCTCGGGCGTTGTGCTGGGCTCATGACTTCAGCTCCCGGATTAGGTCGTCGTAGCTGCCGAGGTCTGCCGGTGCGGTGCCGAAGATTCGCCGCGTACATCTCCGCCAGCGGGATCTCGGTGTCCAGCACGGGCAGCCCGGTCTCGGCCAGGACGTCCCGCACGCCCCGGGCGCTCAGTGTGCCCCTGCGGACCTTGGTGAGCAGCACGCCGACCTCTACCGGGTGAATCGGCTCCAGGCTGGCCAGCAGCTGAACGTCGGCATGATCCGGTTGAGATCCAGCCCGCTCGGCGACGCCGGGACGATCACCGTGTCTACGGCCATCACCGCCGACCCGATGATGCCGGTGTCCCCGGGGGCGTGTCGATGATGACGTGGTCATATCCGCGGCCGAGGTCGGCCAGGTCCTGGTGCAGGTCCCGCACGGGCGGCTGACGACGGTGAACGGGAAGATCGGGTCCTGCTGCGACCACAGGTAGGCGGATTGCTGCGGGTCAGCATCGATCAAGAGCGTCCGGCCCTGCCGGTGCAGCCCGGCCGCGAGGTAGATGGCGGTGGTGGTCTTGCCGACGCCGCCCTTGATGTTGACGACGGCGAGCCGCATAACCGGGTGTCGACGCGAAGTTGCCGGAGGACGGGAAGAGCGTCGTGTGAGGTGCTCATATGCCCTAACGTACCCCCGATGCAGTGCCGTAGTTAAGTATCGCAGTGCAGTAGTTAAGTAAGAGCACGGACCGGGCGAACGGCGCGGCCGGGGGCGAAGTGGTACGCCGGGACGGGACTTGGCAAGATAGGGTCACGCGATCTGCCCAGCAGGGAGAGTCAGCGCATGGTCTTCACGAGAGGGTTCCGCGGCGCGCCGGGCAGCGTGACCCGCGGCTGCCGCCCGGCCAGTACGACACCGGGCACGGACTGGCCGGTGCTGACCGCCGAGGTCACGCCGAAGCTCGTCCACCGACACTGGACGTTCGACGATCGAGGGCCTGGTCGAGCAGCCGACCACGTGGACGTGGGACGAGATCCACGCGCTGCCCGGCGTCGACGTACACGGGCGACATCCACTGCGTCACCACGTGGTCGAAGTTCGGCATGGCGTTCGCGCGGCGTGTCGGTCGACACGCTGCTCGGCCGCGGCCCGGCCGCTGCCGACGGCCACGCACGTGCTCGCCATCGTCGCACACCGGCTACACGACCAACCTGCCGCTCGCCGACGTGACCGGCGGCCAGGCGTGGGTGGCGTGGGAGGTCGAGGGCCGAGCCGCTGCCGCGCGAGCACGGCGGGCCGGCCCGGCTGCTCGTGCCCGCACCTGTACTTCTGGAAGAGCGCCAAGTGGGTCGCCGGGCTGCGCCTGCTCGACCACGACGAGCCCGGCTTCTGGGAGCGCAACGGCTACCACGACCGCGGCGACCCCTGGCTCGAGCAGCGCTACCAGGGCGACTGACGCCATGCGACGCCGCGACCCGGTGCCGGCCTCCGGCCGTGGCATGGCAGCGCGACCGTCGCTCGCCATCCGCGACGAGACGCCCACGGCCAAGACGTTCCGGCTGCGCGCTGTCGCGAGCCCACCGGCACCTGCGCCGGCCAGCACTACGTCGTGCGGCTCACCGCGCCCGACGGCTACACGGCGTCGCGGTCGTACTCGGTCGCCTCGCGCGCCCGACGGCTCCGACGAGATCGAGCTGACGGTCGAGCGGCTCGAGGACGGCGAGGTCTCGACGTTCCTGCACGACGTGGTCGATGGTCGGCGACGAGCTCGAGGTGCGCGGGCCCGATCGGCGGCTGGTTCGTGTGGGACGGGCGACACGCCGGCGGTGCTGATCGGCGGCGGCTCGGGGGTCGTGCCGCTGATGGCCATGCTGCGCCTGGCCCGCGCGACCGGGCCGGGCGGACCTGGTGCGCCTGGTCGTGTCGGTGCGCTCGCCCGACGACCTGTACTACGCCGACGAGCTCGCCGGGCCCGGAGACGACCGTCGTCTACACCCGCACGGCGCCGCCCGGCGTCGGCCGCGGCCGCCGGGCCGGCTCACCGCCGCCGACCTCGCGCCGGCTCGCTCGTCCCGACGCCGACGCGCTACGTGTGCGGCTCGTCGGGGTTCGCCGACGCCGCGACGCGACCTGCTCGTCGACGTCGGCGTGCCGGCCGACCGCATCCGGGTCGAGCGCTTCGGCCCGACCGGCTAGCCGCGCCCCCGGCTTGTGAGCCCGTTGTGCGGTGATCACAGCAGCGATCGCACCCGAACGGCGGGGTGGCGCCGGGCATGCCGGTCAGAGGCCGAGCAGGGGGAGGCTGGCCACGGTGTCCAGGACGTGCGTCGCGCCGGCCCGGTGAGCTCCTCGCGGCTGGCGGAGCCGGTCAGCACACCGGCGGCGATGGCGGCGCCCGCACGCAGGCCGGACTCGACGTCGCTGGGTGTGTCCCCGATGGTGGCCAGTTCGGTGACCGCGCCGCCGCCGAGCCGCAGCAGCGCGGTGAGCGGGAGGCCGCGGGCGTCCGGCTCGCGCTCCAGATGGACCACCTCGAAACCGCGGCTGCGGGCCGCGACGGCGTGCATCGTGCCGAGCACCCCGCCGCCGACCACGATCACCCGGGCCGCCCCGCCGGGCGAATTCATCTGAGCGTCCTTCCGTCGTCAATCGCCGGCCTAGCCGCCCGCCAGCGCCATCAGGGAGACATGCCCTAGGGGCATTGCGCGCCGGATGAGAAACAAATCGCTGGCAGATCACCCGGCCGACACGGCGCCCAGTATAGTCTTTCTTTGACTTATATAGCCAACTTTAGTTCATGCGAGCGGAGACGCGGGGAGGGTTGGGGCCGGTGGTGACGCCTATGACGGCGCACGCGGCAGGGGGCGACCTCGAGCTCCGGCCGCAGGGCGGAATGAGCGGG
>CAWEFP010000034.1:0-54409 GCA_963808295.1 uncultured Actinomycetes bacterium
CGTCCCCAGACGGCACACGGTGTCGGTACGTGTCCCAGGGGCGGCGCATAGCCTGAAGTGCATGGATCAAGCTCTCTGGGCCGAAGAGCTCGCTCGCAAGCTCCTTGAAATTCCGCTGCCCCGCCGGTGGGCGCACGTCCAGGGGGAGCCGACGAGCTCGGCTTTGGCCCCGATCCTTGGTGATGACGCCGACCTGCTTGAGGCTGCTGCTTGGCTGCACGACATCGGCTACTCCCCCGACGTGGCTGACACGGGGTTTCATCCTCTCGATGGGGCTCGATGCCTGCGTGATGTGCACGCTGCTGATCCGATCCTGTGCCGACTGGTGGCCAACCACTCATGCGCTGTTATCGAAGCGGAGGAGCGAGGTCTTGCCTGGGAGTTGTCGGAACAGTTTCCGGCTCCCGACTCAGATCTCAGCGATGCCCTCGCCTACTGCGACATGACCACGACCCCCACCGGTCGCCTGGTGTCCGTGCATGACCGGCTCTCAGAGATTAGGCAGCGGTACGGCCCCTCCAATGTCGTCACGCGCTTCACACATAAGGCCGAGTCGAGTCTTGTCGCGAGTGTCGCGCGAACCACCTGGCGCCTGAATGCGCACCAGTCGCGAGCCATGGCGTCGTGACGTCTTAGTTTAGCTCTAGATAAGAACAGGGGCTGCTTGCCGATCCAGGTAATGCCCTATTCGCATTCGCATGGATCGGTCCATGTCGTAGCCGGTGACGTCTGATGGTTTTACCCAACGGACTT
Organism: uncultured Actinomycetes bacterium; assembly: GCA_963808295.1. Lineage (GTDB taxonomy): Bacteria > Actinomycetota > Actinomycetes > Streptosporangiales > Streptosporangiaceae > Bog-532. The sequence goes on from CAWEFP010000034.1 coordinate 754, forward strand.
CCGTCGATTCGTCGCTCGGGGTGGGCGTGCCGCCAGTGGGGCGGGCCGTGAGGAGGATGGAGAACTCCTACGTGCTTCGTTGTTCCTTGTGTACAAGATGACGTGCTTCGGATCGGTGTAGATGCCTACGAGGCCGGTGATCTCGCAGTCGATTCCGCTTTCTTCCTTCGTCTCGCGGATCGCCGCTTGAGTCATAGACTCACCCAGGTCGATTGCCCCGCCGGGGACGGCCCAGTTCTCGTTGTCGGAGCGGCGGATTATGAGGATCTCGCCCGCGTCGTTGACGACGACGACGTTGACTGAGGGGACGAGGCTGTTGGCCTTGGGCGCCTCGGGATCGTCGTAGTAGTCAATCCTTCGGCCCATGGCTCACGCTCCTTCATGTGGTGTCGCGCCGTCCCAGACGCGCTCGAAGCTCTCCAGATATGTGCTGACCATGTCGCCGCCGGCCATTTGCGCAGATGGAAGACGGGTGCGTTGCTGGCCATCGTCCCGTAAATATGCGTGTTGACGAGGAGCTGATCGTCGGCGCGGTAGATCGAGTTGTACAACGTCGTTCCGTGCAGCCGGATCTCCACGTTCTCGATTGCTTGCAACGGCCGGAAGAGGACGATGGAGTTGCGGACTTTCGCCGCCATTCCCTCGTCGATTCCCTCGCTCGCGCCGCGTTCGGCCACGTGCGGGCTGTCCGGGTCGCCGAGCAGTATCCGGACCCGCGCGCCGGTACGCGCCCGGTCGGCGAACAGCCGGTGCACGCCGACGTCTTCCGCCATGAACATGCCCGAGTAGACCAGGGCGCCGATGTCTTGTTCGGCTTTGGCGAAGAAATGCTCCCAGGTCTCCCGCGGAACTGCCCAGCGGTGCGGGTAAACGGCGACGATCTCGCTTTGCGCCGCGGCCGCGACCTGCTCCTGGTCAAGGGCACCGGGCCAGATGTATGACTCATCCACACTAAAGAACGCGGCGACCGAGTAACGGTGGCGACGATAGGGCACCCGCGCGGCGACGATCCAGCGTTCGATGGTCTTCGGGTCCACCTGCACGGCTTCAGCGAGCTTGGCGGGCGTCACTCCCCGTTCTAGCAGGAGCGCTCGCAGCCTCTCGTTTGGCATTCCACCACTCATGCCCGCGCAGGACGTAAAAGGACGGCTTCACCTTAGTAGGGACGTCCCGGCACGTCCACTCATCGTCCCGCTGCGTAGTCACTGCGTCCTGCTCCCCCGGCGCATTCTGCGGTGCATAACAACGCACCGCGCCGATCCGGGACACCGGGCGACGGCGCCGAGTGGAAGGAGTTTCGATGCACACCGATCTTCTTGCCCCGCTCGCCGACGGCCGGCGCCGTCAGTGTCCCTGCGGTGCGGTCACCGAACAGTCGCACCACCTGTGCCGCAAGTGCCGGGCCCGGATCGTGTGGCGGCGGAAGACCACACGGACGAGCCGCCGCGTCGCGCGCCGCCTGGTCACACGGCAGGCCCGGGCCGGTGCCCGGACCTTCGCCCAGGCCATCCGCACCGTCAAGAAGGGAGCTGAGAACTGATGCTTACCGTTCTGCTGTTCGTGGCCGCCGCGATGGCCCTGGTTGCCGTGCTCCTGTTCGCCGTGGTGGTCGCCGGCATCCGCCAGGAGCCGGCGAACGCCGAGATGACCAGCCGGGCGCACCGGCCAACCGCCGCCCTGGCCCGGCTCCTGCTCGGCGTGTACGTCCGTCGCCCCAATCCGGCGGAGGACACCACCGCGCATCGATGCTCCTGCCTGGCCGGCCACGGCTCGGAAGGGGATGGCCGATGACTCATCCAGCCGGATGGACCGCCGCGGAGCCGTGCCCCTCGTGCGGGTCGTGGGACATCACCGAGTACGAGATCCGCGTCGGCTCCAGCGAGATCCGGATGGGCTGGGAGTGCCGCGACTGCGGTCACCTCGCCACCTGGACGACCCGGGCCAGTACAGCGCCCAACCTGGCCAATGAGCGGCAGCTGCTCTCGGTCATGCCCCTGCACGCCATCACCGCCATGTATGGCGAGCAGGGGCTCCGGGAGCGGTTCGCGCTGGAAACCGCACGGCTCACCGACTCGGATGCCCGGCGGCAGCTGACGCGGGCATTGCGGCTGGCGGCCCGGCTGCACGCCTCCGATCGCCGTCAGCGCGAGCCGTACGTGAACCATCTGCTCCGCGTGGCGCTCCGGATCATGGTCCACTACGGCGTCCGGGAGCCAGACGTGATCTGCGCGGCTCTGCTCCACGACGCTGTCGAGGACCACGCCGAGGAGCTGTCAGCGGCCGGGCGGCCGGGCGCGTTCGCGCTGCTGACCGCCGACTATGGGGCGTGGGTCGCGGAGCTCGTGGCCGCGGTGACCAACCCGGTCTACGCACCCGGAAGCGATGCGGATGGGCAGTACCGCGAGCATGTCGCGGACAGCCTGGCCGCGTGCCCGTGGGCACGGGTCATCAAGCTGTCCGACTTCACCGACAACGGTGTCGGGCTGATCCACACGACCGGAGAGAAGGCCGTGCCGGCTGGCCCGGAAGTATGCGCCGCTTGTCCCCGCGCTGGCGGACCTGGCCTCCCGGCCCGGCACTCCCCTTACGGATGAGGTCAAGGCCCGCATCCTCGGTCAGCTCCGCAAAGCCTCCGGCCGCTTCAACGCGATTCTCGCGGCCAGCGGCGACGCGGCCGACTCCGGGAGACGGTGAGGCGTATTGGCGATATCGGTCTCACTCGTCCTGGTGCTCGGCGTTGTGGTGTGGCTGCTGCACCGGTACGCCGGGCTCAAGCCCTGGCATGGCTTCATCTGTGTGCTGTTCGGCTTCTACCTGGCCACCACCAGCCTCGCGCCCGAGATCCGCACCACCGTGACCGCGATCATCCACGCCCTGACGGGCCAGGGCTGACCACGACGACCAAAGGAGGTGATCATCACGACCGAACCCAGGAACCACCCGGACGCTGATCTACAGGAGGTGACCAGCCGGCACGACAACGCTGTCTCAGCCATGAGCACGCTCGCCAAGGCGCTGGACCTGATTCCGCTGCTCCTTGCTGAGGTCGGCCGGCTCCGCGGCCGCCTGGCGCGGACCCTGGCCAACCTGCACAACTTGATCGCCGCGGCCCGGGCCACCCTCGGCGCCCAGGCAGACGGCGAGGACGACGCCCTGTATTACCTGCGCGACGAACTCGAAGCCCAGGGCCAGCTTCCGCCCCAGCACCGCGAGCGGCCATGACGAACCGGCCATCACGACGCCAGCTCCGCCGTCGTGCCCGGCAACTCCGCCGCGACGGCTTCCAGCCGACGATGTTCCTCAGCCCGGACGAGCCACTATCCGAGACCGCCGGTGCGATCGTCGTCCGTGCCCTGTGGCGGTACCGCTCCGAACTCGCCCCCGCCGCGGTAGTCGTGGGCGTCGTGGTCGCGGCGGCAACACTGCACCGTTCCCACCCCGGATGGTGGCCATGGCTGATGGCCATCACGCTCGCCGATGTAGGCCGCCCTGGCCCTGCCAGCGCCGCGATGGCCGCGCAAGGAATGGCCCATCCTGGACAGGACCGCGGAGCGCACTTACGCCGCAGCTGTCTCTGCAGCGACCGGAGGATGGCTCACAGCTGCGACTGCACTCGGCCCGGCCACGCTACCGATGCCCGCCCTTGGTGCCATCTTGGCCCTGCTCTGTGCTGTTCCTTGGTGGGCGAGCCGTCGGCGCCGCGCCAAGGTCCGTCTTGAACGGACCCTCGAATCCTGGCCGGAAATCGCGCGGGCCGTCGGGCTGGCCGGCTCGCAGGTCATGTCGGCCATGGTGGACCTGTGGGGCTGGCGTGCCCGGTTCCGGCTGGCCCGGGGCCAGACCATCCACGACGTGATCGCGAAGATTCCCGCCATCGAGTCGGGTCTCGGCACCTTCCGGGGCGCCGTCCGCGTTTACCCGACACCCGACAACTACGCTAATCGGTGCGAACTGCGCGTGCTCGATGCCGACCCGCACGCCAACGCGATCCCGTGGCCCGGCCCGTCGGTTACCTCGATCACCGAGCCCATCGAACTGGGCCCGTTCGAGGATGCGGTCCCGTGCCGGGTCTCGTTCCTTCGCCGCCACGTCCTGTTCGGCGGGGCAACCGGTGCGGGCAAGAGCGGCGGCCTCAACGTGTTGATTGGCAACCTGTCTGCCTGCCGCGACGTGGTCCTGTGGGGCATCGACCTCAAGAAGGGCATGGAACTCGGCCCATGGCTCCCCTGTCTCGACCGGCTGGCGACCACATCCGATGACGCCAGTGTTCTCCTCGCCAACGCCGTCGCCGTTCTTGAAGCACGAGCCGCGGTGCTCGCCGGACAGGGCCATCGCGTCTGCGAGCCGACGCCCGAAATGCCTGCGCTGATCATCCTCATCGATGAGTACGCCGAACTCGTGGATGACGCTCCGGGAGCGGTCCGGCACGCCGACTCGATCGCCCGGCGCGGGCGTGCCGTGGCCGTCAGCCTGATCGCGGCCACCCAGCGCCCGACCCAGAAGGCCATGGGACACGGCGCGGTGCGCTCCCAGATGGACGTCCGGATCTGCTTTCGGGTCCGCGAACGCAAGGACGTGGACCTCATTCTCGGCCAGGGCATGCTGGCCGCCGGCTGGCAAGCCCACACGCTCGACGCGCCGGGCAAGTTCCTCGTATCGGCTGCTGAGCACGACACGCCCCGGCGGGGCCGCGCCTACCTGATCACGGATGAGGTCGTGGCCAGCACCGCCAGCCTGCACGCCGACCTCCGGCCACCCCTCGATGAGATCTCACAGCAGGCGATCGAGGAGCGGAACCATGACGAGCCCGCCGCTGCGATGAGCGGCGAGACAACCGAACCGCACGGCTCGCCGCCGGACGTCCAAGATGAGCACGGCAGCGCGGACGACGCACCTGAGGCCATCTTGTGGGCCGCGCTGTCCCTGGCCCCGGCCGAACGGCACCACCGTGCCCGAGCTCATGACCGCGACTGGCATGAGCCGACCCTGGATCTACCTAAGGCTGCGCGAACTGGCCGAACGCGGCCAGGTGATCCAAGTCAGCCGGGGACGGTGGCGTACAGCCAGTAGTGACAGTGAGTAATTGTCTACGTCTACGTGCCACGCGCGCGTCTGCACGTAAGGGCAGGCAAACGGACGCATAGACAAAGACGTAGACAACTACGAAGCGTCACAGAACGAAAGGAGATGCCCGGGAGAAGCCACGACCAGAGGAGGTGATCGCTCTTGCAGGCCTACACCGTTGAGCAGGTAGCGGAAATGCTGAACATCGGCCGGGACAAGGTTCTACTACCTGCTGCGCACCCACCAGCTCCGCAGCATCAAGATCGGCAAGTCCCGTCGGATCACCGACGAGCAGCTTTCCGAGTTCATCGCCTCACGCGAAGATGCTGCCTGAACTTAGGGACGTCTAGGGACGTCTTGGCGTAAAGTTGGAGGAAGAACAGTCAATCGGAAGGAGCTGAGGCTATGAGTGCACGATCACCGTCCGGGCCGAAGAAACGCCGTGAGCACGGCGACGACGGTATCTACTGGGACAAGATCAACAAGTGCTACGTAGGGTCGATCTCGCTCGGCAATCACAGCACTGGAAAGCGGCGTCGGCCAACCGTGCGCGGCAAGACCAAAACCGAGGTCAAGGACAAACTGAGTGCGCTGCACGACGAGCTCAACGCCGGCATCCAGACACCGGCGACCTACACCGTCCGGCAGTGTGTCACGGACTGGCTCGACTCGCTCGAACTGGACCCGCACACCATGGCCACCTACCGGGGCCAAGCCGAGAAGTGGATCTATCCGGCAATCGGCGCGACGAAGCTGAAGGACTTCAAAGCCACCGACGCCGACCGGTTCTTCCGGGACATCGCCAAGGTACTCAGCAAGGCGTCACTCGTAAAGATCAAGAGCACGCTCATCCGGTCGATCCGGCGAGCCCAGAAGTACGACCTCATCGGCCGGAACGTCGCCGAGCTCGTCGACCTCCCGCACGGGCGGCCGGGCCATCCGTCGCGGGCCATGAGCGAGGAGCAGGCAGGCAAGGTCCTCCAGGCCGCGAGCGGTAGGGCGACGGCCTACGTCAAGGTGGTGAAGGTGAGCCGGGGTCAGTACGCGGCGACCCATGCGGCCACCGAGGCTGGCGAGCTGGCGTGCGGCACATGGACGCGCCTCAAGGCTGCCATCGCTGAGGTCGGCACCGATCTGGCCGGGACCACCTGCCATTTCTGCCGGGCGGAACTCGGCCTGGACGATCACACCGAAGCGAGCGGCAGGCTCGAAGCACTGTTTGTGCTGTCCATCACGCTCGGCCTCCGGCCCGGCGAGCTGCGCAAGCTGGCCTGGGATCACGTGGACCTCGACCGGGGCGTCATCCACGTGTGGCGGTCGGCAAGCCGGACCGGGGACGTGAAGACGCCGCAGTCGAAGCGCTCCCTCGTCCTGCCCAGGCGCGCCATAGCCGCGCTGACGGCGCACCGGAGGCGCCAAGCCGCGGAACGCCTCGCCGCCGGCGCGGCCTGGCACGACAACAACCTCGTCTTCTGCCACGAGGACGGGCGCATGTACAGCAGCAAGGCACTCAACTGGCGGTTCAGCAAGATGACGCGGCGGGCCGGAATCGGTCACTGGCATGCCCACGAGGGACGGCACACGGCCGTATCGATCATGAGCAGCAACGGCGTGCCTCTCCAGGAGATCAGCGACACCGTGGGGCACAAGTCCACCCACGTTACTGAGACCGTGTACCGGCACGTGATCGTGCCCGCCATCCGCGGCGGCGCGAGCGTCATGGACGCCGTCTTCGGCGACGACCCCGAAGACGGAAGCGGCGCAGCGGATGTAGCCGCTACGCCGTAGGCACTTGGTTTGGCACTTGATCAACAAACCTGAGGTCCGGAAAGCCTCGTGAGCTGGAGCCCCGTTACGGAATCGAACCGTAGACCTTCTCCTTACCATGGAGACGCTCTGCCGACTGAGCTAACGGGGCCTATCTTCAGTTATCTGACCTGGGGTTTTATGCTTCCCGGTCGGCCTTGCAGGTCGTGCACACCGGTGGTACAGCGTCGAATCTAGCATCTTCGCCAGACCGCGGCGCGCGCCGCCAGCGTTGGAGAGCTTAGCGTACTTCTGCCGCCCACCAGACGCGCAGAAGACCCTGAGCTGTCCGACGCTTGACCTTCGGTCAGGGCGACCCGCGTCACCGCGAAGGGGCGGCGGGAGTTGGTTCTGCCCTGCGGCACACACTCTCGCATGACTGGCTGTTCGGTGGCCGATGCGACACACACCGGTTCTACCTGCGCGAGCTGTCGCCGCCGCAGCCAGCGTGCACCGTGCACCTGAGCGAGGCCGCGGGCCTCGACGCCGCAGAACTCCGGGCGGGCGCCCTGTTTATGTATCAGAGGCGAGCAAAACGTCTCTATGTCGGGTAAAGGCGCGGTTAATACCACATAGCCAGGGGGCTAAGTGTGCCGCGTAATGGGGGAAACCGTGAGTGACAAGCCGCACGAAAAGCCATCTTGCCGCCAACTCTTGACCGGAGCAGGCGCGGCGGGCGCCGGCCGTATTGCCCCGTCCGTCGGCAGCACACTGACCGCAGCTTCGGAGACCGACGCGCCGTTCGGTGCCATCGCTCCGGTAAGCCACACGAAGGAAGGCTCCCGGTGAACGGAACGTATGTTGGATACGTCGCGGGTCACGACCCGCTGCACGGTTTCCTCAGCAGGATCATCCGCGATGAGCTGGGGGTACATGAGCGACAGCCGGCGTTCCGCGTGTTCCGGTTGTCCGGCAGCAACGAGGTCTACGCGTACGAGGAGAAGTTCAGCCACGTCAAAGTCATCTGCAAGTTCTATGGCCCGAGATTCGGAACGGACCGGAACAAGGCGGCTTGGATGGCACGCCGGGAGTATGAGGGGCTCGAGACACTGCGCCGTTACAACCTGATCGGGTCGCCGCACCACGTGATCCGCCCGTTGGATTTCAGTCGCGACATCAACGGCGTGCTCGCTGTCGAATACTATTCAGGCGAGGAATTCAGCCATGCGATCATGCGCGCGACGCAACACCGGGACGATGCGCACCTCTATTGGCGGCTGAAAGCGCTCGCATATTTTCTCGCCACGCAGCACATAAGAACAGCCAATGGGGAAGGCGTCGATTTCGATCCCGACTGCATGTACCTGGACACAGTCGTCGGCAGGCTCAGGAAGGCCCACCGCATCGGGCAGAGGGACATTGACGAGCTCTCACGGTTGCGCGACCTCTGGCGGGACCGACCGCAGATGTGGCAGGACCAGCAGGTCTGGCTGCACGGCGATGCGACTCCGGCGAACTTTCTGTTCGGTCATGGCATGGACGTCGCCGCGATCGATCTGGAACGAATGAAGCGCGGGGACCGGATGTTCGATGTCGGGCGCGTCACCGGCGAGCTCGAGCATGCATTCATGAGCGCCGTCGGCGACAGGCACGGCGCGGAGCCGTTCATCGAGCATTTCCTGCGGGAATACAGCTGTCATTTTCCCGATCACCAGCAAATGTTCGAGTCGGTTACCATGCGTGCGCCATACTATATGGCGCTGAACCTGCTGCGGATCGCGCGAAACGACTACATCGGCTGGGATTACGGTGAAACGCTTGTGGCGCGGGCAAAAGAGCTGCTTCGAGCCGCCTGAGCACCCGCGCTTCGCCTGCCGAGCAAGGAGTGCTGACAGCAAGCATGGATATTCGATCGGTCGTCTTCGAAGTGAACGGCACCCTGGTCAGGATCATCACCGAGGATGACATGGATCAGATCTTCTGGTCCGCGGCACACTTCCTCACGTATCAGGGCATAGACCTGTGCCGGGAGCAGGTGCGGGATCTCTATTTCCGGATCATGAAGGAGCAGCAGCGAGCGATGTTCGATTCCGACCAGGGGACGAAGGCTTACCGGGATTGCGTGCCCGACTATACGATCACGGATTTCCGTGACCTTTTGAACATCCTCGCCCTGCCCTGACCTGTCGGTTCCGGGGGCACGGTGTGGCCGTACTCTCCGGTGCCTCCCTGCCTGGATCGCCCGAGCCTGCGCCGACGGCGGCGTGCCCCTGATCACGTTCCGTGTCCGTCCGCCCATAACGGCCGGGCCCGATGGCGGCTCGATCAGGATCTGGTTTCGTGGCCCCCAGGTGATCCAGAACATACGCCCCGCTGAGCCGGCCGTGGCCGGTCAGCCGGCCAGCGCCGCCACCGGGGGCCGGGCCAGTCCCGCTACCTGGGAATATGCGCTACACTCAGTTGCTTCGCGGCGATACGGGGGGGCCAGCGAGGGCAGGATAGCTGCGCATCTGCACCCTTCCGGTGGCTGCACCCGGATTGCGCCATATGCCGTCAATGCACTAGAAAGCCCTAGTCACCTGGTTCGTCATGAGGCACGATGTGAAAAATATCGGACAGCGCAATCCCCTACGCGCGGTGGCTGGCCCGGGCCAGGCACCGCGTGCATCATGTTCTGAGAGCGCGCATGACACTCTGAGAGGCTGCGATGGCCCAGCCCGCTCCCTCGGGCAAGAGCCCGGCCACGTGGGGCGTTGTCACCGTCCTGTTGATCGTCGCGATTACCGGCACGCTGTGGGTTCCTATCTATGCACGATCCATGCCGAAGCTGGGTGACTTTCCGTTCTTTTACTGGTTCCAGCTGATCTGGGTACCGGTCACCGGCGTCCTTTGCTGGATCTGCTACCTGCTGCTGAGGAGCAAGCCGGCCCCGGCTGCCAGGCCAGAACACGGCAGAGGTAGACGGAGATGAATCACCTCAATGCGGTCACGTTCGCCATCCTCGCCGCCGCGTTCGTGATCGTCACCTATATCGGCTTCGCCTCAGCCAGATGGCGCCCGGCCGAGGACCCGATGCAGCTGAACGAGTGGGGTCTCGGCGGCCGCGGCTTCGGCACATTTGTCAGCTGGTTCCTGCTCGGCGGGGACATCTACACTGCCTATACCTTCATCGCCGTGCCAGCGCTGGTCTATGCCACCGGCGCCGCGGGGTTCTATGCGCTGTCGTACACGATCATGGTCTTCCCGATCGTGTTCATTTTCGCGCCGCGGCTCTGGTCGGTCGCCCGCGCGCGTGGCTACGTCACCCCCGGAGAGTTCGTCCGGGGCAGGTACGGCTCGCAGGGCCTCGGGCTCGCGGTGGCGGTGACCGGGATCCTGGCCACCATGCCGTACATCGCCCTGCAGCTCGTCGGCATCGAGTCGGTGCTGACCGTCATGGGCATCGGCAGCACCTCGGGCAACGCCTTCGTCAGGGACCTGCCGCTGATCATCGCCTTCGCTGTCGTGGCCGCGTACACCTACCTGGCCGGGCTGCGCGCGCCGGCCCTGATCGCGTTCGTCAAGGACATCCTCATCTACACGACGGTCATCGTCGCGATGCTGTATATCCCGGGCAAGCTGGGCGGCTGGGGGCACATCTTCAGCGCCGCCTCGACGCACCTGAAGACGGTGAACCCGGCGACCGGAAAGCCGTTCGGCAGCATCGTCGTGCTGCCGGCCGGAGAATGGGCCTACGCCACCCTCGCCCTCGGCTCCGCGCTGGCCCTGTTCGTGTACCCGCACGCGACCACCGGGGTGTTCGCCGCCAAACGGCGCGACGTGATCAGGCGCAATGCGGCCATGCTGCCCGCCTATACGCTGATCCTCGGCCTGATCGCGCTGCTCGGCTACATGGCGCGGGCGGTACCGGCCGTCAACGCCGACGTCAAGGCGGCCGGCGGCAACGCCCAGCTGTCCGTGCCGCTGCTGTTCGCGCACATGTTCCCCAGCTGGTTCGCGGGAATCGCCGACTCGGCCATCGTCGTCGGCGCGCTCGTGCCCGCGGCCATCATGTCGATCGCCGCGGCGAACCTGTTCACCCGGACCATCTACAAGGAGCTCCTCAAGCCCGATGCCACCCCCGCCCAGGAGACGCGGGTGGCGCGGCTGGCTTCGCTGATCATGAAGGTCGGCGCGCTGGGCTTCGCTCTCGAGCTGAACAAGACGTTCTCGATCAACTTGCAGCTGCTCGGCGGGATCTGGATCCTGCAGACCTTCCCGGCCATCGTGATCAGCCTGTACACGCGCTGGTTCCATCGCGCTGCGCTGATCATCGGCTGGGCCGTGGGGATGGTCTACGGCACGGTCCAGGCGTACCGGACGCCCGGGGGCGGCCAGGCGCACTTCGGTAGCTCCGCGGCTCCGGTGTTCGGGCACATCACCTACATCGCGATCGCCGCCCTTATCCTCAACCTGGCCGTCGCGGCCGTGCTCACCCTCGTCTTCCGCGCGACCGGGCTGCAGGACGGCTGGGACGCGACCAAGCCCTCCGACTACACCGCTGACCCCGTGACCGTTCCCGCCGCCGCGGCCAGAACCAGAACCCGCGCCCATTCCGCTGACCCGGGAGCAGGCACACCGGCCAGGGCCGCCTCCGCAGCCGGACCCCGGCCGATGGCGACGCCACCGGACCCGCAGCGGGTAGGCCGCTACCGCCGGACCCCAGCCCGGCACGAACGGGCCCGCTTTCGCGGCCCGCGAGCGTGAGGTTACGAGAAGGGCGCGGCCGACGGACGAGGAGCAGCATCCGGAGTGGCCGGGCTGCTTCTCCCGGGGCCGATACCCCGGGGCCGATACGCCGGGGCCGATACGCCTGGGGCCGATACGCCCGGGGCCGATACGCCCGGGGCGGACGACGGCGGCGGGCCCGGGTTTCCGAGGCCGGGCGGGCATACCGGGAACCGTTCGGGGAACCGGAATCGTCGTAGTAAGAAGCGGGCCTGGCCGTGCCCGCTGAGCCGCCCGTTAAGGTAACCCTGGGCGACGATGCGGAAGCAAGGCGGAAACTGGCGGGTCTCGAGGGGTGGCGGTGAACGCCGGTATTGGTGTCGAATAGGAACGTCCGTGGCCAGAAGGCAGCCCGTGCACCCAAGATGACGCGCCATCACGAAGAGCACGATCCCAGACGTCACAGTAAATCCAGGTGTCACAGTAAACACAGACAGGGTGTCCTCATGCGATCCCCGCACACGCGGCCGGTCACGCTGGGCCTGGCCACCGGTCTCTTCGTCATCTCCAGCGGTATGACCGGCACGGCCATGGCGGCCGCCACACCGTCGGCTTCGGCCGCGCCGTCGAGCACCAAAGCCTCCAGCAGCGCGACGGCGACCAGCAGCGCGACAGCGACCAGCAGCAGCGGCATCGCGGCGGCATCATCCACGCGCGGCGGCATCATCCACCGCGGCGGCATCATCCAGCGCGGCGGCATCATCCAGCGCGGCGGCGACCAGCAGCGTAACCCCGTCCAGCAGCGCGACGGCGACCGAGTCGTCCTCGCCGGCGGCGACCGCGCCGGGCAGCCCCGCGGCCCCCTCCAGTGCTTCTCCGTCACCGTCGCCCTCGGCGACGAGCCCCACGCCCACGCCCACGCCTACGCCGACCCCGACGCCCGACACCCACGCCCACGCCCACGCCCACGACGCCCAGCGTGAACATCACGGCGTCGGCGAACAGCGTGCAGCCCGGGGGCACCGTCCTGTTCCGGATTTCTGCCTGGTCCAGCTCGTCGGAGAACGGCACCATCGCCACGGCCCTGACACCGGGCGCGAAGACCCCGGCGTTCAGCCAGCCGGCGTTCACGGTCGACAACTGCACCAGCAACCCGACCACGACGAGCTGCGACCTCACCCTCCCGGCGAAACAGCCCGCGGCGCCGCAGATCGAGGCCGAGGTCAGCGTGCCGAAGACGGCCCCCGCGGGAGAGACGATCAAGTTCGCCGCCACCGTCTCCGTCCCCAACGGCAGCGGTTCACCGCTGACCGCCACGGCCAATGCCCCCACGGTCACCGTCGCGAAGGCCCCCGCGTCACCCGCCCCGAGTTCCAGCACGGCGAAGTCCGCGGGTACGGGCTCCGCACCGGGCTCGACGAAGGGCGGCAGCAGCCCGAGCGCGACGGTCGCGGGCGCGTCGGGGACGACCTTCAGCCTCGGCACGAGCCTGCCCATTGGGACGATCCCGGTCGTCGGCGCCGGGGTGCCGGGGGTTTCGACCACGATCCCGGCGGGCAGCGCGTCGAGTCTCTTCCCGCAGATCGCCCCCTCCTCGGTGCCCAGCCCTGCCCCGGGAAGCCAGGCCAGCCCGGGCAATCAGCGGCGGGTCGCCGAGTCCTCGACCATCCCGCTGTCACTGGGCAGCTCCGAGTTCGGGGCGCAGATCATCGGGGTGATCATCTTGCTGCTGGGCGTCGTGATCGCGGTCACCCGCATCTCGCTGCGTAAGGTGCGAGGCACCGGAAAATCTGGCAGCTGACAGGCCCTACTCTCCACCGCCGCATCACTCTCCACGGCCGCATCGCCGCCGGGCCCCTGCCTGCGCCGTGCCGAGCCCACGGCTCCCCGCTTCGTGTGCGGTTTCTGCTGCTCGCACAGCAGAAACCGGACACGAATGGCCGGAGTTGAGCTTCGGGGAGGGGAAAGGGCGGTGGGAGGCGGGCGGCCTGACCGCTGGTTACTGCTTCTGCTCGGCCACCAGCTCAACGTGCGGGCGGATCTGGCGCATCGTGTTCGCCAGCGCCGAGGCGCTCATGGTGGGGGAGACGACCTCGCCGAAGCTGTCGTTGTCGAACCAGGCGCACATCGCCACGCTGCCCGGCTGCGAGGCGGTGGCATTGACGCACGCGGCCTCGCCGGGCCCGCCCGCGCTGGTGATCTTGGCGCCCTTGAAGCGCTGGGTGAAGCTGGTCACCGACACCTCGGGCGAGGCGTTCAGCAGGTTCCCGCCGATGAACAAGATGATCTGCGGCGTGGTGCCTGACGTCGAGTTCCCGGCCTCGTAGACGGCCTCGACGACGTGGCGCGCCTGCCCCGAGCTCGTATTCACAACGTCCTGGCGCAGCTGTGCCACGTTCATCTGCTGTTCCAGCGCGGGCCTGCGGGTGAAGGCATTCAGCTGGTTGGGGGTCACCAGGGTGTGCGCCGGTCCGCCGGGCCCGGACGGGAAAGCCACCATGACGATGGCGACCAGCGCTCCCACGAAGACGATCACGACCCCGCCCAGCGCGAACCAGAGCCGACGGTCCCCGCTGCGCCCACGACGGCGGCCAGCCGGCCGACTGCCGGGCCGCGGGCGGACCAAGGCGCCGGTGCCGCCGGTCTTCCCGCCGCGGCCCGGGGTCCCGGGCGGCAGGTCGACCGCGGTCGTTTCCGCCAGATCCGCGTCGTCAAAGAAGCCGGAGCCGCCCTCCAGCACGCCGGTGGCATCACCCGCCTCGGCCCCGTTCAGGACGACGCCGTGGTCCCCGAGGGCCGGATCGTCCAGGAAGCCGGACGGGTCCATGCCGGTCGCGTCCAGGGTCCCGACCGGAGTCGGGGCGTCCAGGAATCCCTGGCTGGCCGCCGCCCCCGGATGGTAGCTGTACAGCTCTACGCTGTCCGAGATCCCGCTGCTGTCCAGCATGCCGGTGGCCTCCAGCATGCCGGTCGCGGCCGGGTCGGGCATACCGCCGGAAAGCTCGCCGATCGCACCGATCCCCGGCGGGAACTGGCCCGACGCGTATTCGGCGGCCACGTAACCCGGCATGCCGCCGGGGCCGTACGGTCCGTGCCCCGGGTCCGGCCTGGCGTCCGGGAAGCCGGGGCCAGGGCCGCCGTATGGTCCGCGCCCCGGGTCCGGGGCCGTGTCCGGGAAGCCGGGGCCGGGGCCGGGGCGGTAACCGGCCCCGGCGTACGCCGGGTTCCGGGCAGCATCCGGTCCGAGTTCGTGATCGGGGTCTTCCGCATACCCCTCGGCGTCGTCGTAGCCGGCCGCCTCCCCGTAGCCGCCGTCGTCCTGCTGTCCGGCGGAGGCGTCAGCGTCCGGGTAGGAGCCGTACGACCCGTCCGCGTACCCGCGAGAACCCCCGGCCGGGTATGCGGGAGCCCCGTAACCGGTGCCCGGTCCCGGCTGGCCTGGGTAACCGCCGGAGCCGTGGCCCTGGTCGCCGTAGCCGGTGTCCGGGAATCCCTGGTCCGGGTGGGAAGGCCGGGCCTGGGCGGTCCCCTGGTGGGCGGAGCCGGGGTACGGCGTGTCGTCGTAGGCGAGGTCGCCGTAGCTGGGATCGTCGTACCGCGGGTCGCCGTAGTCCTGATAGCCGTAATCCTGCTGGCTGGCGGCTGCGGGCTGATAGTCCCGGCGGTGATCCTGCTGCTGGCCGGGGCCGCGGGCTGATAGTCCCGGCCGTAGCCGCCGTCGTGGTAGTCCGTCTCCTGGTAACCCGTCTGCCGGTCACTGGTGCCCGGGTGGCCGGCCCGCTGGCGGGCCGGCCCGGTCCCGTGGCCGATCTGGCCGTGGCCGATCTGGCCGTAGCCGGCGGGCTCGTCATCTTCATAACCGCCCGGCTGATAGCTGTCCGGCCGGCCCGGATCGCTGCCGTCCGGCTCGTACGGCCCGTGGCCGTCTTCGGCGTACTGCCCTGCGCTGTACCCCTCTTCGGGGTCCTGCTCCTCGCCATACGGGACTCCGGCGTAGTACGCCCCGCCGGCGTAGAACGCCCCTCCATACCGGGCTCCGCCGGCTTCGGGCGCCCCGTGCCGGGTCTCGCCGTGCTGCCGGGCCCCGCCGTACTCGGCTTCGCCGTGCCGTGCCGCCTCGTACCGGGCTTCCCCCGGCTGCGACGCCTCGTACGGCCCACCCTCGGGACCGGTGTCCCCGTAGCCCGCCTCCGTGTAGACCGGAGCCCCGTAAAGGTCCGCGCCGCCGGTCCCGCCGTAGCCGCCGTGCGCTGCCGGGCAGCGGGCCGGAGGGATGCGACGCATCCGCCAGCCCCGGCGCTTCGGCCGAGGGGTACCAGCCGGCCTCGTCGTAGCTGGGCGGCACGTCGTACGGCCCGAATTCGCCGCTCTCGTCCGCATCTGGGGTGTAGCGGGCGTAGCTTGAGTAGCCGCGCTCGGCACCGCGGGAATCGTGCCCCGCGCCGACGACGGAAGCGTGCCGTACCGGCTCCCACCGGCGGTTATCTTCCTCCGGCGGCCATCCGCTACTCATGTTCCGGGTCACCCCCGAGTGTGATAGGGCAGGGCCGAACTGCAGTGAAATTCCATCATTGCGACAAAACAGGCGTCTCCGCTACCTCATCCGTGACATGCGCTCCGCTTCGGTCATGGCATCACACGTTACTGGTCTAACCTCGTGGATGTGGCACGAGACGAACGCGGAGTGACCCCGCAGAGCGAAGACTTCGCCGCCTGGTACAACGAGCTGGTCTTCAAGGCAGAGCTTGTCGACCGCGGCCCGGTCAAGGGCACGATGGTCATCCGGCCCTACGGCTACCGGCTCTGGGAACTGCTGCAGGCCGATCTGGACGGGCGGATCAAGGAGACCGGCCACCAGAACGCGTACTTCCCGCTGCTGATCCCGGAGAGCTACCTGAAGCGCGAGGCCGATCACGTCGAGGGGTTCGCGCCCGAGCTCGCGGTCGTCACGCACGCCGGCGGCAAGGAGCTGGACGAGCCGCTCGTCGTCCGCCCCACGTCCGAGACGATCATCGGCGAGATGATGTCCAAGTGGATCAGCTCGCACCGGGACCTGCCCATGCTGCTGAACCAGTGGGCCAACGTGGTCCGCTGGGAGATGCGGCCGCGGATGTTCCTGCGGACCACCGAGTTCCTCTGGCAGGAGGGCCACACCGCGCACGCCGATGAGGCGGACGCGATGCGGGAGACCATGCTCGCGCTCGGCCTGTACTCGGCCACGGCCCGTGAGATGGCCGCCATGCCGGTCATCGAGGGCGAAAAGACTCCCGGCGAACGCTTCGCCGGCGCGGTCCGGACGTTCACGATCGAGGGCATGATGCGGGACGGCCGCGCGCTGCAAGCGGGCACCTCGCACTACCTGGGTACCAACTTCGCCCGCGCCTTCGACATCACCTACGCCGGCGAGGACGGCAACCTGGCCCTGTGCCACACCGTGTCCTGGGGCATGAGCACCCGCATGATCGGCGGCGTGATCATGACGCACGGGGATGACAAGGGACTGGTGCTGCCGCCGCGGCTGGCTCCCTACCAGGTGGTCATCGTCCCGATCGGGCGCGGCGAGCAGGCCGGGGAGGTCGCGTCGGCCGCGGCCGCGCTCGCGCGGCGGCTCACCGGCGCCGGCATCCGGACGCACGTGGACGACCGGCCGCAGCTCTCCCCGGGCTTCAAGTTCAATGACTGGGAGCTTCGCGGCGTGCCGATCCGGCTGGAGCTCGGGCCGCGGGACCTGGCCGCGGGCACCGCGGTGATGGCGCGGCGGCTCGGTGACGGCAAGGAGTCCATCCCGCTGGACGGGGCGCCCGCGCGGCTGGCCGAGGAGCTGGAGGCCTTCCAGGCCTTCCTGCTCGAGCGGGCCACCACGTTCCGGGACTCCCGAACGGTCACGACCGATTCGTGGGACGAGTTCGCCGCGGCGGTCGCCACCGGATGGGCCCGCGCGCTGCACTGCGGCACGCCGGAATGCGAGGACGACATCAAGGCGCAGACCGCCGCCACGGCGCGGTGCCATCCCGCTGGACGGCGAGCCGGAGTCCGGTCCCTGCATCGGCTGCGGCCGGCCGTCGGCCTACGGCAAGCGCGTCATCTTCGGCCGCTCGATATCTGATATCCCGAACGGGCCGGGGTTCGTGTGCTCCCCGGCCCGGGCTGGCACGGCGCAGGCCGTGAGCGCAGCACGGTGCGGCCCGTGACCGGACAGCGGCGCGGTCCCTGACCGCAGAGCGGGCCCGGGCGGAGTCGCGGCGCGTGTCAGCCGATGTCGCGCTGCCGCAGCGCGGCCAGGCCCGCGGCGGCCAGCAGCGCCGCGGCCAGGGTGAGCCACAGCAGCGGCGCCGCCTGCACGGTGGCACCGGGCAGCTTGGGCACGTGGGTGAACGGCGAGATGTCCAGGAGCCACTGGGGGAACCGCAGCAGCGGGCCGAAGAACACCGCCAGCACGACCGCTGACACCACCGTCCAGCCGCCGGCCACCGCGGCCCGCGGGAACGCACCGAACAGGACGACCGCGGCCCCCGCCACGGCCAGCGCGGCCGGCCATTGCGCCAGCGCCGCGCCGACCAGGCTGGCTACCTCGCGTGCCGGCGTCGCCGGCCCGGAGCCCGTAGCCGAGGCCGGCCGCGATGCCCGCCGTGACGAGCAGCGCGGCGGAACCGGCGACGGCGATCGTCACGTGGCTGAGCGCCCACCGGATCCGCCCCGTCGCGGTGGCCAGCATCGGCTCGGCCAGCCCGGCCGTCTCCTCCGAGCGCAGCCGCAGCACGGCGGAGACGGCGTAGGCGGCCGCGGCCAGGCCCGCCATCGACATGACCGCGGCCAGGTAGGCGTTGGTGAGGGCACTCTGGCCACCCAGCCGGGTGAACTCGTGCCGGAGGCTCGTGCTCCCGCCGACCAGGGCATCGATGCCCTTGGCAGCGGCGCCCGCGGCCGCGCAGGAGAACACGAAACCGGCCGCCCAGCCGGCCAGCGTTCCCCGCTGCAGCCGCCAGGCCATGCCGAACGGATCTCCCAGCAGACGGCCGCCCCGCGGGTGACCTGGCCGGTCAGGCAGCAGCCCGGCCCCGTAGTCACGCCGGGCGGCCACCCCGTACGCGGCGGCGCCCGCCGCCACGGCCAGGACCAGCGGAAGCGCCAGGGCCCACCAGCGGTCCCCGGCGAACGGCCGGGCCAGCTCCGTCCAGCCCAGCGGGGACAGCCAGGTCAGCCAGGACGGCCCGTGCGCGCCCGCGGAGTCGCCGACCGCGCGCAGCAGGTAGGCCACGCCGAGCGCGCCGAGCGCGATCCCCCGCGCCGTGCGGGTCCCGGACGTGAGCTGGGCCGCCAGCGCCGCCACGAAGGCGAAGGCCAGGCTGCACGCGCTGATGGCCAGGGCCAGGGCCAGGGCTCCCCCGGCCGGCAGGCCGACGAAGGTCAGCGCGACCGTGATCAGCACCGCGAGCACCACATCGCCTGACCCGGCGACCGACAGGGCCACGGTGAGCGGGGTGTGCCGGCCGACCACCCCGGCGCCGATGAGCTCCAGGCGGCCGCTTTCCTCGTCGGCCCGGGTGTGCCTGATCACCAGGGTGATGCTCATGATCGCGGCGAAGATCGCCGCCCATACGCCGTACCGCCAGGCGGTCAGCGCCCCGATCGAGGTCCCGTAGAGCTTGCCGTACAGGAACAGCAGGGCGGGGTTGTGGCCGCCGCCCACCCAGAGCTGGGCCCGCGCCGCCGGGGTATAGACCTTCTTGAAGGTGTAGGCCGTACCCGCGACGAGCGCCGTGATCACGTAAACCCAGGCGGGGAGCATGATCCGGTCCCGGCGCAGGGCCAGCCGGGCGAGTACCCCGGTGCCGGCGAGCCCGTTCATCGGGAGGCTCCCGCCACATCCCGTTCGGCAGAATAATGACGCAGGAACAGTTCCTCAAGCGTCGGCGGCTGGCAGGTCACGGTGCGGACGCCGGCCTCGGTCAGGCGGCGGAGCACGTCGTTGAGCGCGTCGTTGTCGACCTGGCAGCGGACCCGCAGGCCCACGGCATCCAGGTCATGGACGCCGGGCACGCCGTCCAGGCTGACCGGCGCGGCCAGCTCGGCCTGGACGGCGGTGCGGGTCAGGTGCCGCAGCTCGGCGAGCGTCCCGGTCTCGACACACCGGCCGTCGCGGATGATGCTCACCCGGTCTGACAGCGCCTCGGCCTCGGCCAGAATGTGGCTGGACAGCAGGATGGTCCGGCCGGCGCGCCGTTCCTCCTGCACGCAGTCGCGGAACGTGGCCTCCATGATCGGGTCCAGGCCGGAGGTCGGCTCGTCCAGCAGGAGCAGCTCGGCGTCGGAGGCGAGCGCGGCGACCAGCGCCACCTTCTGCCGGTTGCCCTTGGAGTAGGCGTGCGCCTTCTTCGCCGGGTCCAGGGCGAAGCGCTCGCACAGGGCGGTCCGGCGCCGGGGATCGAGCCCGCCGCGCAGGCGGCCGAGCAGGTCGATGATCTCGCCGCCGGAAAGGTTCGGCCAGAGGGTGACGTCGCCGGGGACGTAGGCGAGACGCCGGTGCAGCCGCGTCGCGTCCCGCCATGGGTCGCCGCCGAGCAGCCGGGCCTCGCCGCCGTCGGCCCGGAGCAGGCCGAGCAGAATCCGCAGCGTGGTGGTCTTGCCGGCGCCGTTCGGACCGAGGAAGGCGTGCACCTCCCCGGACCGGACGGTCAGGTCAAGGCCGTTGAGGGCGCGGGCCGGCCCGAACCTCTTCTGCAGCCCGCGGGCCTCGATCGCGTTCGCCATGGCGCCACCTACAGAGTTTTCACAAATTCCTGAACTACGTGAATAGTATAAACTTCAAGGCGATCATGCGCAGCCGACGGGCACCCGCCGCGCCGCGATCCGCGTTGAATCTGCCGGGAAGGGGGCCGCGGGCGTGCCGGACGAGGCCAGGGTGGCCGGAGCGGGGCAGCCCGTGGCCGAGCCGGAAGGCCCGGACCCGGCGGCCGTCCTGCGCTACATCGAGCGCTTCGCCTCGCTGCTGATCTCGCTGGGCGTCCCGCCGATGCCGGCCCGCGTGTTCGCCGCCCTGCTCATCACCGACTCGGGGCGGCTGACCGCGGCCGAGCTGGCGGGCACGCTACAGGTCAGCCGGGCCGCGATCTCCGACGGCGTCCGCTACCTGACCCAGCTCGGCCTGGTCGAGCGCGAACGCGAACCCGGTTCACGCCGTGACTACTACCGGATGCCGGACGACGTTCTGGGTGAAGATGATCAGCCTGCGGGACCAGACCCTCGTGCGGTGGAGCGGCCTGCTGCGCGCGGGCATCGACCTCGTCGGCGCCGGCACCCCGGCCGGGGCCCGGATGGCGGAGCACGCGGCCTACGTGGAGTTCGTCAGCAAGGAACTGCCCGGCGTTCTGCAGCGGTGGGAGGAATACAAGGCCAGCCTCCCGGACCGCGGCCACTGACCGGCACCGCGATCCGGGGCGGCTGTCCCGGTGGTCAGGCCGCGTACTTCAGCACCAGGTCGCCGACCTGCGGGAGCGCGGCCCCGACATGCTTGGCGGCGCTGCCGCGGACGCTACGGTACGCCTTGATGATCGTGGGCCGTTCGGAGGCTGCCGCGCGGGCGTCGGTCACCGAGAGCAGGGCCTCCGACACCTCCTCGCCGTGCTTGGCCAGGTAGTCGCCGAACCCGGACCCGCCGGAGGCGTTGAAGTCCGCCCAGTACGGCTCGAGCTTGTCCACCATGTCCGGAAGCAGGGACTCCACCGTGTGGCGGACGTAGCCCGGGGCGAAGGCGGTCACCGTCTTGTAGGCGAGCTTGACCGCCGTCCCGGAGACCCCTGACTTTTCGGAGACCTCCCGCCCGATCAGCGCGTAGCAGTCGTCGATCACCTGTGCCTGGATGTCCGGCGCGAGCAGGATCTCCTGAAGCGTGGCTGCCATGGGTATGTTCTTCTCCTTGCCGCGGGTGTGCTCACTGGGTTCCGCACGCATACTGGGATGCGCCGTCCGCTACTAGACGGCGAGCGCCCGGCGATGGTTTACCGCGGGCCGGACGCATTACCGTCCCGGCAAGGCTATGAGAACAGCACGAACGAACCGGGCATCTAGCCGAGGGGAGTGTCCTGGGCGGGGAGGGTGAACTCGCCGCCGAGGTAGCGGAAGACCGGGTCGTCGGGGTCGGCCGGGGCACGGGCGAGGACGTCGGCGGCGTAGCTCTCGGCGTCGTCCTGCGGCTCGTAGCCGAGCGACTTCGCCTCGTTCAGCGAGACCCAGCCGCCCCGGGTGTTGGCCGACACCCCGAAGACGACCCGAAACCCGGGCCGCGGCGCGGACAGGCACGCCTCGAAGAGCCGCCCGGCGTCACCGGGAGACAGCCAGGTCGACAGGGCGCGCGGATTGGTGGGCCGTTCGGCGCAGGTCAGGATGCGCACGCAGATCGTATCCAGGCCGTACCGGTGGTGGTACATGGACGCGAGCGCCTCGGTGGCGACCTTGGAGACGCCGTAGTACGTGTCCGGTTCCGGGAAGGCGTAGTCGGGGACGGGGAAGCTGGCCCGGGGCGCGAAGCCGACCGCGTGGTTGGAGGAGGCGTAGATGACCCGGCTCACCCCGGCCCGGCGGGCGGCCTCGAACGTGACGTAGCCGCCGTTGATGTTGACGTCGAGGATGGATTCCCAGTTCTCCTCCCCCGCGTAGCCGCCCAGGTGGATCAGCGCGTCCGCGCCCTGGCACGCGGCCGTCATCGCGTCCAGGTCGGTGACCGACGCCCGGATCGCCTCCTCCCCGGCCCCGGCCGTCAGCGGGGCGACGTCCAGCAGGCGAAGGACCCGGCCAGGCCGGGCCAGCCGGGTCCGGAGCATGGTCCCTATCCGGCCGGCCGCGCCGGTCATCAGGATGGTCGGCACAGTGGCTCCTCGTTATGCGCCCGGCCGTGGTGCATCCGGCCTCAGAAGACGACGACGCTGCGCAGCACCTCGCCGCGTTCCATCTTGCCGAACGCCTTCTCGACGTCCCCCAGGGAGATCGTCTCGGAGACGAACTTGTCCAGCGGCAGGCGGCCGCCCAGGTGCAGGTCGATGAGCATCGGGAAGTCACGGGCCGGCAGGCAGTCGCCGTACCAGGAAGACTTCAGCGCGCCACCCCGGCCGAACACATCCAGCAGCGGCAGGTCGAGCCGCATATCGGGGGTGGGCACGCCGACGAGCACCACGGTCCCGGCAAGGTCACGGGCGTAGAAGGCCTGCTGGTAGGTCTCCGGCCGGCCGACCGCCTCGATGACCACGTCCGCGCCGAAACCGCCGGTCAGCTCGCGGATGCGCTCGACCGGGTCGGCGGCCCGCGAATTGACCACGTCGGTGGCCCCGAACTGGCGGGCCCACTCCAGCTTGCGGTCGTCGACGTCCACGGCGATGATGCGCGCCGCGCCGGCCAGGCGGGCGCCGAGGACGGCGGCGTCCCCCACGCCCCCGCAGCCGATCACCGCGACCGAGTCGCCGCGGCCGACCTGACCGGTGTTCAGCGCGGCGCCGAGGCCGGCCATCACGCCGCACCCCAGCAGGCCGGCCACCTCGGGCCGGGCGGCCGGGTTCACCTTGGTGCACTGGCCGGAGGCGACCAGGGTCTTCTCGGCGAACGCGCCGATGCCCAGGGCCGGCGACAGCGGGGTGCCGTCCGCGAGCGTCATCTTCTGCTTCGCGTTGTGGGTGCTGAAGCAGTACCAGGGCCGGCCGCGGCGGCACGCACGGCACTGCCCGCAGACCGCACGCCAGTTGAGGATGACGAAGTCACCGGGGGCCACGTCGGTCACGTCGTCGCCGACGGCCTCCACCACCCCGGCCGCCTCGTGCCCGAGGAAGTAGGGAAAGTCGGCGCCGATCCCGCCCTGCTTGTAATGCAGGTCGGTGTGGCACACGCCGCAGGCCTGGACGCGGACCAGTGCCTCCCCGGGGCCGGGCTCCGGCACCAGGATCGTCGCGACCTCGACCGGAGCGCCCTTTTCGCGCACGATCACGCCCAGCACGCTGTCCGTCATCGGCTCACCCTCCCACGCAGACCCGCCCGGCCCGGCCGGTTCCGGCCGCGGCACCTCTCATCATCCTCATTACTTACCAGAGAGGGGCGCCGGGGCCGCAGGCCCGGGCTAAGGCTTGCCGCCCAGGAGGCCGCCGGCTCCCTGGGTGACGTTGCCGACGGCGTTACCCGCGCTGCCCGTGGTGCTGCCGACGGCCCCGCCGAGGCCCTGGACGATGGCGCCGGCGCCACTGCCGGCGCCCGTCACCGCGCCGCCGGCGCCGCCCAGGCCCGAATTGCCCAGGCCCGAATTGCCCAGCCCCGCGCCGAGCTGCTGGGCCGTGCCGCTGACCGCGTTCCCGAGGGCGGAGACGGTGGGGCCGACCACGGTGCCGACCCCCCGGGTGGCGCCCGCCACGACCTGCCCGGCGCCGCCGACCGTGGCGCCGAGACCGGACCGGACGCCGTTGGTGATCATCCTGACCGGCCCCAGCGGGCCGGTGGCCGGGCCGGCCGTCCTGCCGCTCGCCGTGGCGTCGCCCGCCGGAGCCGCAGCCGCGCCCGTCCCGGACGACGCCGCACCGCCGACCAGCGCTCCGCCTGGCCGGACCGGCCGGCCGGGCGCTCCCCGTCACCCCGCTGACCGGGGCCAGCGGCGAGGCGGCCGAGCCCAGCGGGCTGGCGCCGCCGGGCACGCTGACGTGGGCGGATGACCCCGAGGAGGGCGGCGCAGCGGCCGCGGTGGCGGGCCGCGCGGCGCCGCTGGACAGCGGGGAGGGTCCGGCGGGGGCGACGCTGACCGCGAAGATCATGCCGCCGGCCGCGGCCAGCCCGGCCGCCGTGCCCGCCGCCGCGGTCACGGGGTGCAGCCGCAGCAGCCGCCAGTGACCACCCAGCCAGGCCCGTGCGCCCTCCCGGGCCACGCCGGCCTTGATCCCCGCTCCGGCCTTGACGCCCGCAGCCTTGACGCCCGCTCCGGCCTTAGCGCCCGCGGCCGCCTTGATCCCGGCGGCCGCCTTGGAGCCAGCGGCCGACCCTGCCTTCGACCCGGCGGAAAGGATCGCCCCGCCGCCGGAGGCGAGCGCGAGCGACGCCCCGGCCATCGCGGCGGGCGTGAGGATGGCCCCGAGCCGGCTGTTGAGCTCGGTCAGCTCGCTGGCCAGTGCGTGACAGCCCGTGCAGCGCTGGAGATGCTCGTGGACGGCGCTGCGCCGGCGCCGGCTGCAGCGGCCACGGGCGTCCGCGCCGAGCGCGGCCGCGTACGAACGGCAGGACGCCGGGATGTTCGCCCCGACGTGCTCCTGGAGGTAAGCCTGCCGGAGTCCCTCCCGGGCCCGCACGGCCAGGGCCGATACCCCGTTGGCGGACAGCCCGAACATCGGCGCGATCGCGGCGGGCGCCTTGCCTTCGACCTCCAGCTGCCAGAGCACGGCGCGCCAGCGCGTCGGCAGGTGGGCGAACGCCTCCGCGACCAGGCGTGCCTCGGCGCGGGCTTCCGCCTCCGCTTCCGGGCCACGGGACAGGCGGGCGAGGCCCATGTTCTCTTCCGGGATGCGATCTTCGAGATCCTGGCCGAGATCGCCGACGACGGTCGTGCGGCGGCTGGCGCGCAGCCAGTCGTTGGCCGTGTTGCGCACCGCCGCGAGCAGATACGCGCGGAACGCCGCGCCTGGCCCGCCGCCGGCCCGGATCGCCCCGAGCACGCGGGTGAAGGCCTCGGCGACGATGTCGTCGGCCACGTCGCGCGGGACCATCGACAGCGCGGCCCGCCGCGCGACCGGCGCATGCTCGACGTACAGCTCCTCATACGTGCGGCCGGCGACGTCACCGGCAGGCAGGATCGCCACGTCGTCGGGTCTGCGGCGCTCAGGATTGCGGCTGCCATCGGGGATTTGTTCCCCAGCTGTCCCGCCGAGCACGATGGCCTCCGGGCTTTCTCGGGTGCGGGACCGATGATGCCAATAGTAGAGCCTAACTAAACGCCCGCTGATGGTCCGGCGAATCAGCGTCAATATGAGCAGCGATTATTGGGGTATTTCGGGTGTACGGGCGGGAACATGACAGCCGGGCACATAAGCAACCGCCGGACGGCCGACGCATGGCCGACGGAATTGCGCCACTGAATCCGGCATTATCGGACATGCCCCGCGACATCCTTTATTCGCTATCTGTCCGCCCCTTCCCGAATGCCGGTTCCGCGCTCATCGGGCCGTCCCGCGCGCCCTTTCCAGGCGCCTCCGCGGCCGGCGTAGTGACGGCGGCCCGAATCGGCCGTCATGGCCGCGTAGATGACCGCGATGACCGGCAGAAGAGGGGCCCGCAGCGGTGACAGCCGGTAGAGCCGGAGCATCGGCAGGTAGCTGATCGCCATCGCCGCCCATCCGGCCGCGCCCGCGGCCGCGCACAGCAGCGGCCCGGTCCGCGCGCCGCCTGCCGTGCCGCCCGCGTCCGCCACGAGGGCGATCAGGCCCGCGATCGCGCTGACCGGGGGCAGCGCATAGAGCCAGGCGAGCCCGGCCAGCGTCCCGGCCAGCAGCCACGGCGAGTTGCGAAGCTGAGTGTAGGCCGACCGCGCGACCATATTCCACAGGTCGGCGAGGCCCACGTACGGCCGGACGCTCCGCACCTCGGTGCTGAGCCCGAGCCAGCACCGGCCCCGGGCCGGAGGGTGCTTCAGCAGCCGGCCGAGGGCGACGTCGTCGATGAGCGCGCCGCGGATGGGGGCGAGCCCGCCGGCCGCGTCGAGGGCATGCCGGCGGACGAGCATGCACCCTCCCGCGGCGGCAGCCGTCCGGCCGCCCGGCCGGTTGACCCAGCGGAACGGATACAGCTGGGCGAAGAAGTAGACGAACGCCGGGATGATCGTCTTTTCCCATCCGGTCTCGGTGCGGAGCAGGGCCATCTGCGACACCAGGTCGCGGTCATCGTTCTCGGCCGCGGTGACCAGCGCGCGGAGCGCGCCGGGCGACCAGGCGATGTCGGCGTCGGTGAACAGGACATACGGGGCGCCGGCCGCATGGGTCGCCGCCAGTCCCTGCGCCATGGCCCAGGGCTTGCCCGCCCACCCGGCGGGCGGGGCGGCGCCGTGAACGATGCGCAGCGGCCGGGACGCCCCGGCGCCGATGGCAGCCGCGACCTCACCCGTGCCGTCGGAACTGCTGTCGTCGACGAGCGTCGCCGAGAACGGGCCTGGATAGTCCTGGGCCAGCAGGCCGGGCAACGTGACCGGCAGGATGGCCGCCTCGTCCCGGGCCGGCACCACGGCGATGACCTCGGGCCAGGCGGCCGTCCCCGCCGCGGCCGTCCCCGCCGCGCCCGGCCCCGGCGCGGCCGGCGGGGCGGGCCAGCGGCCGGGCCGGGGAGCGGTCCGGAAGCCGCTGATCGGTCCGCCAGAAGCCACCGTGGCCGGCCAGCAGGACCACCCATGCGGCGGCGGCCAGCGCCGCCGCGATACCAAGAGCAAGCACAGGGGAAGCCTGGCACAGGCCGCGGGCTAGCGGCGCCAGGCGAGGATCTTGCCGAAGTGGTAGGTAGGCCGCCCGAGCAGACCGATCAGGTATTCCCCGAGCCCCGAGCGGGTGCCGGTGACCGCCACCACGGCGGCCGGGTCCCAGCGCGCGAGCTGGGCGTCCATCTGCGCACGCGCGGGCATCTCAAGGAACGCCCCGCCCGACCACAAGACGTTGAGGTACAGCTCGGCGGGTGGGACGACGCCGCCGTCGATGTAGGCTTGCCCGCCCGGGCCAGGGCCGGTGAAGTACCCGCCGATCAGGTCGATGGGCAGCGCGGTGTCGGCCTGCCAGCGCATCGGCTCAGTGAACGTCGCCGTGGGGATGGGGACGACGAGGACCCGCGCGCCCGCCGGAAGATGCAGAGCGGCGAAGGAGGCCGACCACCCGGCCGGTGCGGGGGCAGCCGCGGCGTCGGGCAGCGGGCGCGGCACGATGGGCAGCACCGCGAGGACGGCGGCGGCGGTGACGGCCCCCGGCCCCCAGCGCCGCGCGGCGATGCGCGGGTGCCGGCGCGCGAGGTCCACGCCGAACGCCAGCAGGGCCGCCCCGGCGCCATCGGCGATGATCGAGAACCGGGTCGGCAGCGCCGCCTCCAGCAAGGGCAGCGAGCCCAGCCAGTGCCAGGGCAGCAGGATCGCGTGGTGGTCGGTGCCGCCGACCATGAGGGTGCCCCCGAGGGAGAAGATTTCCAGCGCCGCAAACGCCACGGCGGTCACCCGTACCGCGAGATTCCGCCAGAAGCACACCGCCACCACGGCCAGCACGACGAGCAGCGGCCACCCCAGGTAGCCGAGATACTCCGGGACTCCGCCCTGGTAGCTGGCGGCGGCCGCGGCGCTGGCCGCGGTGTGGAAGTACAGGAACGCAGACGGCGTCACGAATCCGGCCAGGTCGTTCTTGAAGAAGTCGGGCGTGAAGGCGCTGCCGTGCTGGTGCAGTGGCCCGAAGAACTGGACCCACAGCGGGTAACCGCACCCGGCGAGCACCACGGCCGCCGCGACGGTGAGCCCGGCCATCGTGCCGGCGGCCCGCTGGAGCGCCGCCCGCGGCCGGCTCACGGCCAGCACGATGGCGATCACCGCGGCCGCCAGGGCCGTATCCAGCAGCACTTCCTCGGCGGTGAGCAGCTGCACCGCGGCCAGCAGGCCCAGCCACAGCCCACCGCGCAGCGGCCGGGAGCGTCCGGTGCCGAGCCGCAGGGCCGCGTCGAGGATGAGTGGCGGCAGGACCGCGAACTGAAAGTCATAGTGGCCGACCGCCGCCTGCAGGAGGCCGGGCGAGAACCCGTAGATCGCGCCGGCGATCGCCGCCGCGGTGACGCTCACATCCCAGCGCCGCAGGACGAAGAACAGGGTGAAGGCGCTTCCCGCGAAGCCGATCGTCATCAGCACCGTCAGGCTCAGCTGGGGGCCGACCAGCAGTGTCAGCGGCGCCAGCAGCACCCCGGGGAGCAGCATGAACGTGTTCCACATGACGTTGACGCCCTGCGGGGCATTCAGCGTGGTCGTGACCAGGGGCGGCAGCCTGAAGTGCGCGATGGCCGTCGCGTCATAGCGGAAGAACCAGGCGAACTGGTCGGCGTCGTTGGGGTTGCCGGCGACCGTGCCCGACGTGGGGTGCCGCCACAGCCACAGCATCAACGCCACGGCCGCGAGCAGGTAATAGAGCCCCGCCAGCATGAGCACGCGCGCCTCTCGCCGGGACGACGGGATGTCCCGGGCGTCGGCCGGGGATTGCGTGGCGGGCAGCGCAGACACGCCTGTTGAGGCTAGTCCCTGGCGCCGCGCGATGTGCGCGGAGGGTCGATAACCACAGCAAACGGTAACCTATGCGGCTGCCGGGCCGACGGCCGTAAGCGCGGCCGCCCCGGCGGGCGGAGGCCCGGCCCCCCGGCGCCCGGGTACGCCGAGAGCACCGGTCCGGCCGCGCCCGCACCCCTAACTTCACTTCGCGCAGCAGCCCGGTCGCGATGTCGAACACGAAACCGCGGACGTCGTCGGTGTGCGGAATGAACGGGCTCGCCTTGATCCGCGCGATGGACTGCCGTACGTCCTCGTCCAGGTCGGGGAAGGCCTCGGCCGCCCACTGCGGCTTGATGCCGACGTCCTGCTGGATGCTCGCCTTGAACTGGTCGTCGGTGAAGGTGAGCATCCCGCAGTCGGTGTGGTGAATCAGGATGATGGACGTGGTGCCGAGCAGCCGCTGGCTGATGGTCAGCGACCGGATCTCGTCGTCGGTGACGACGCCGCCGGCATTGCGGATGACGTGCGCCTGGCCCTCTTCGAGGCCAAGGCTGCGGTAGACGTCGAGGCGCGCGTCCATGCAGGCGACCACGGCCAGGTGGGCCGAGGGCAGCAGCGGCAGCGGGCCGCGGAAGCTCTCGGCGTAGCGCGCGTTGTTGGCGAGCAGGTCATCAATGACGGACATATCGGTCACCCCTCCTGGATTTACGACGGGAAGCAGTAGGAGTCGCTCGAGGCGTCGCCGCCCTGCAGCCGCACCTGGTGCACACGCCGGCCGCGGAACGCGACGGCCAGCGCGTCGGGTGAGTCCGCGGGGCGGGAGAACGTCGCCAGGTAGGCGAGCTTCTCCGGGGGAGCGGCCGCGGCGTCGGCCGGCGAACGGTAGAAGGTGGGGTCGTGGTGATGCTGATGCTCATCTGTCATGGCGGAAGCTCCCTCGCTTGTCCACTGTCCCTCCGGTCGCGTGCCCGGGTCCCGCGTCACTCATGTCACCCGCCCCTCAGGAGATCGTTCCGGATCTGGCGGTGTCAAGCAGAGAGACCGGCGGCAAAGACGGTGACGAGGCGGGGGCAGCGGCTTCAGCGGGCAGGCCAGCGGCCATCCGGCGGCTGACCTGGCAAATCTAGTCAATTCCGGTCGGGAAAGTCAACTACCGCTTTTCCGGGCCGGGCCCGGCCCAGCCGGGTCACGCCCCAGACCGGGCCGGACACCGGCATGTCCCGAATACGTAACGCTGCGGAGTAAATCCGTCACGCTTGGATGCGGTCAACCGGAAACCGGGGTAAGACGTCTAAAGCAGCAACGGCACACAGTTATGCACATGCGCCATTCCTGAATACGTCGGCGGGGATCGGATTCCGTCGATGAGGGCCGGCGCGGCACATTCGGGATTTCTTTCCGGAAGGAGTTCGGTGAGGATGGGTGAGGCCAGATCGGCGTGGCGGCGGTGGGCGCTCGGCCTGGGCGCGGCGGCGATGGCCGCGACCGTGCTGAGCGGCGGGATGGCGGCGGTGGCCTACGCCGCGCCGGCGAAGATGTCCCCGGCCGGCTACACGCCGGCGACGCGCACGCTGAAGCCGGGCATGCGCGGCAACGACGTCAGGCGCCTCCAGCAGCGCCTGGCACAGCTCGCGTACTACCCGGGCACGATCGACGGGCACTACGGCTCCGACACCGAGGAAGCGGTCTGGGCGTTCGAGGAGGTCCAGGGCATGCCGGCGAGCGGGACCGTCACCGTGCAGGTGGAACGGGCGCTCGTCAATCCCAGGTACCCGAAGCCGCTGGTGCGGCACGGTGGGGCGCTCCGCGTCGAGGTCAGCCTCGGCCGCCACGTGCTGTACGTGTACCACAACAACAAAATCGTGCTGATCAGCCACATTTCGTCCGGTGGCGGCTATTACTACTGCGACAGCGGCTGCGCGTACGCCATCACGCCGACCGGCAATTTCCACACCACGTGGCGGGTCAGCGGCTGGCACACCTCACCGCTGGGGCAGATGTACAACCCGGTCTTCTTCTACAGCGGGTTCGCCATTCACGGCGACACCTACGTCCCGGTCGAGCCGGTCTCGCACGGCTGCGTCCGGGTCCCCATGGACGTGTCCAACATCTTCCCGGGCCTGGTCCCGAGGAACGGCATCCCGGTCTACGTGCGAGCCCGCGGGTAGCCGCCGCGCGTAACGCGTCATCGCCGCGGAGCCGCTGGCTGTCGCGCCAGCGGCTCTGCGGTGTTCTGGCCCCCAGCCGGAGCCGCCCTCAGCCGGAACGGCCCTCAGCCGGAGCCGCCCTCAGCCGGAACGGCCCTCAGCCGGAATGGCCGTCGGCGGGAGCACCCGGGGCCTGGGAGAGCCGGCGCGGGCTGGCACCGTTCCCGGACGCCGGGTTGTCCGGGTCCGACATGCTCCGCCGCACCGATTCCAGGATGGTCAGGCCCTGGCTGACCAGCCCGGCCGCTATCTCACCGAGACCGTCGGCGCCGTTCAGCACGCTGACGTTGGCGCCGGCCAGCCCGCCCGCGGCCTCCTTGACGATCTGCGGGAGCTGGCTGATCAGCATCTGGTCCAGCGCGACCCGGTTGTTCGAGGAGGCCGCCTCGGCCTGAATCCGGGTCCGCTCGGCGTCGGCCACCGCGAGGATCCGGACCCGTTCGGCCTCGGCCTGCGCGGGCTTGACCACCTCGGATACCAGCTGCTGCTGCCGCAGCTCGGCCTGGTTCTGGGCCAGCTCAGCCTGGGCGCTGATGACCGCCTGCTGCGCGGCGCCTGAGCCAGCGGCCCCGCCTGGGCCGCCTCGGCCTGCGCCTTGTCCACCTCCGCCTTGTACTGCGCCTGCACGACGGCGGTCTGCCGGGCGTACTCGGCCTGCTGGCGCTGCGACTCCTGCTGGGCCTGGGCCGCCGCCTGGTCGGCCTGGGCCTGCGCGATCTTCGCCTGCCGCTGGATGGCGGCGTTGTGCGGCGACGCCATGGCGGCGATGTAGCCGGCGCCCATGTCGTCGATGGACTGGATCTGCAGCGCGTCGACGGTCAGGCCGATGGTGGCCATCTCCGTCTTGGAGCCGTCGAGCACCTCGGTGGCCAGCTTCTGCCGCTCGGTGACGATCTCCTCGACCGTCATCGAGCCGATGATCGAGCGCAGGTGACCGGAGAAGATCCGCCCGGTGAGAATCGCCATCTGATCCTGGTCGGACAGGAAACGCTGGCCGGCGTTGACGATGCTCTCCTCGTCGTTGCCGACCTTGAACGCGATCACCGCCCGGACGTTCAGCGAAATGCCCTGCTTGGTCACGCAGGTCTCGGCGACCTCGGCCTCCTGCAAGCTGAGCGTCAGGTAACGCGCCTTACGGAACGTTGGCATGACGAAGGCCCCGTGGCCGGTGACCACCTGGAATGGCGCGCCGCTGCGGCCAGCCCTCCTGCCAGAAATCAGCAGGGCCTCATCGGGCGCTGGAACGCGGTATCCGAACATCACTCATCTCCTAAACCGGCCTCCCGGCCGGCCGCCTTTTCCTGAGCCGGTTCTTTGAGCCGGCGCGTCCTTGCTACGTGGGCCTGCGGCCGCTCTATGCGCCATAGTTGCCAAGCTCGTCGAGCGGGTCTTCGACCCACTCCATCACGTCGACAGCCCGGCGCCCGCGCGCGTCAATGACGAGCACGGTGGCGCCTCTCGGCAGCGGATTCTCCGACCAGGCGATAAAGGTTTCCGAGCCGCCGCGGATCTTGATCCGTACTTCCCCGGGACCACCGCCGCCGCGAGTGCCAACCGTGAGGACACCCACCGAGCCGATCGCCGACGAGTCCGCGGCCAACACGTGCCCCCTAACACCACCTGCATGGGGCCAGCCTAGCCGCGCCGGGCGCGGCCGTTAATAGCCGCGGCACCCCCCGGCAAACCGCCAGGCAATGGCGAGCTCACTGCGGCGGACCGGGCCTATGTCACGGCCGGGGTGAGGCTTCGGCGCGCCGGCCCGCACCGGCCGGAAGAAATGCAGATACCGAACGGACAGGATGCGGAGCGTGACCAATGACGGGGCCGCCGACCATGGGCCGGCACGAGGGCCAGTTTCTCCCACTATCACCCGGGGGTGCGCGCCGGGGCCAGCCCCCGCCCGGGAGATCTTGGCCCGGCGGCCGGTGATAGAAACGGACAAGGGAGACGCCGACCGCAGCGACCGCAACGGGCGGGAGCCCCCGAGTACTGGGACGTACCGATGCACGAACGGCCGGATGTCAGCCTTCCGCTCCCCCGCGCATGCCCCTTCCGTATACCGCCGGAGTACGACCGCCTGCGCGAGACGCCCGGCCTGGCGACCGCGGAACTGCCCGGCGGGTCGCTCACCTGGCTGGTGACGCGGCTGGACGACGCGCGTGCGGCGCTGTCCGCGCCCGGATTCACGGCCGACCGCTCGGACCCGGCGTTCCCGTTGCCGCAAGAGCGGCCCGCGCCGCCGGCCGGGGTGCCACGCCCCCCGCTGACACCCGCCGAACGGCGGGCCCGGAGCAGGGGCGCGTCACTGATCGGCATGGATCCGCCGGAGCACACGGCGGCGCGCCGCGCGGTCGTCGGCGAGTTCACGGCCCGGCGGGTGACGGGGCTCCGGCCGCGGATCCAGCAGATCGTCGACGAGCGGATCGACGCGATCCTGGACGGCGGGCCGCCCACCGACCTGGTGCCGGCCCTGTCGCTGCCGGTGCCGTCCGAGGTCATCTGCGAACTGCTCGGCGTGCCGTACACACAGCACGAGTTCTTCCAGTCCCGCAGCATGATGCTGCTCAGCCACCGGGCTCCCCCGGAGCAGCGGTTCGGCGCGCTGCGGGAACTGTTCGGCTTCCTGGATGAGCTGGTCTCGGCGGAGGAAGCCGAGCCCGGCGACAACCTGCTGGGCCGGCAGGTCACCCGGCGGGGACCGGGCGGCGACGATGACCACCGCAACCTGGTCAGCCTGGCGTTCCTGCTCCTGGTGGCCGGCCACGAGACGACGGCGAACATGATCTCGCTCGGCGTCCTGGCCGTGCTGCGGGACCCCGCGGAGCTGATGACGGCGGTCACGGACCCCGGCCGGGCGCCCGCCGCCGTCGAGGAACTGCTGCGGTATTTCTCGATCGCGGACACCGGGACGGGCCGCGTCGCGCTGGCCGACACCGAGATCGGCGGCACCCTCGTCCGGGCCGGTGAGGGAGTGATCGTCTCCCTGCTGGCCGCCAACCACGATCCCGCGCTGTTTCCCGATCCCGGCCGACTCGACCCGGCGCGCCGGATCCGGCAGCACGTCGCCTTCGGGTTCGGCGCGCACCAGTGCCTCGGGCAGAGCCTGGCCCGGGCCGAACTCGAGATCGTCTACCAGACCTTGTTCCGGCGGATTCCCTCGCTGCGACTCGCCATCCCGCTGGATGAGCTGCCCGTCAAGGACGACGCGTTCGTCTACGGCCTGCACGAGCTCCCCGTCACCTGGTTAAACGGGGTCTGGCCGACCAGGACGGGACGCTTTGGGGCGGAAGAAGCAGCCAGCCCGGGGTGTTGCCTCCTGTCGTGAGCGATCTGCGTACCGTGCCGCTGTCCGTGCTTGACCTGGCGCCGATCCCCGAGGGCGGGACCGCGGGCGATGCCCTGCGCGCCACCATCGAGCTGGCCCGGCGGGCCGAGCAGCTCGGGTACCACCGCTTCTGGGTGCGGTCCTCGAACATCATCGGCTCGCCGGAGACGGTCCGGCGCGGCCTCACCGAGCTGCTCGCGGCCACCGACGCCGACGAGCTGATGATCACGACCATGGTGTTCGACCCCGCCGACCGGCTGCGCTCCTTCGAGCTCGTCGCCGGGATCGCGGCGGAGTCCCGCGCCGGAGCCGCCAAGAACGCCACCGCCGCCCCGGCCGGCAACTAGCAGGTCTGGGGGTCGTCCCCCGGGCTAGCGTGGGCTAGCGTGCCCTCATGGCACAGCTGAAATCGGTGCCTGACCCGGAGCCGAAACCTGCGGCGCTGATCCAGTCGGTCGACCGGGCCATCAGCGTGCTCGAACTGCTCGCCAGGCATGGACGGGTGGGCATCACGGAGATCGCGGAAGAACTCGGCGTGCACAAGTCCACCGCCTCGCGGCTGGTCAGCGTGCTGGAGAAGCGGGGCCTGGTCGAGCAGCAGGGGATGCGCGGGAAGTACGCGCTCGGCTTCGGCATCGCCCGGCTGGCGGCCGCGGGGACCAGGCGGCTGGATCTGACCAAGCTGAGCCAGCCGGTCTGCGAGGACCTCGCGCGCCGCCTCGGCGAGACCGTCAACGTCGCGGTCCTGCACGACCGGGCGGCGATCAACATCAGCCAGGGGTTCGGGTCGGCCACGGTCGCGGTGCAGAACTGGGTCGGCCAGCGGACACCGCTGCACGCGACCTCCAGCGGGCAGGTGCTGCTCGCCCACCTGGATGCGGCGGACCGCGAGGCCCTGCTGGACAAGCCGCTGCGCCGGTACACGCCGCACACGGTCACGCATCCGGCGGAGCTGGGCGCCGAGCTGGACCGGGTGCGCAAGGAGGGGTTCGCCACCAGCTTCGAGCAGCTCGAGCTGGGCCTGCACGCGGTGGCGGTGCCCGTGTTCGGCCCGCGCGGCGAGGTGATCGCCGCGATCAGCGCGTCCGGGCCGTCCTACCGGCTGTCCCGCAGGCGCGCCGAGGAGATCGTGCCCGAACTGGCCGCCGCCGCGGCCGGGCTGTCCGCCCAGCTCGGCTACCTCCGCTGACCGGTTCCCCCGGCTATGTCCGCTTATGAGCCTTGACGGGGGTGCCCCTAGCGGGCACCTTGACCGGGCCCTGCGGTGGCCGAACGGGCCCGGGAAGGAGCGTAATGAGGAGCAGGCATGCCGTCCCCTGACGTCATCGTGATCGGCCTCGGCGGCATGGGCAGCGCCGCGGCGTACCGGCTGGCCCAGCGCGGCCTGCGGGTCCTCGGGCTGGAGCGGCACACCCCGGTGCACGACCAGGGCTCCAGCCACGGCGGCTCGCGGATCACCCGGCAGGCGTACTTCGAGGATCCCGCGTACGTGCCGCTGCTGCTGCGGGCGGCCGAGTTGTGGCCGCAGGTCGAGGCCGACTCCCGGCGGACGATCGCGGTGTGGACCGGCGGGGTGATGGTGGGCCGCCCGGACAGCCGGACCGTGGCCGGCAGCCTGCGCAGCGCGCGGGAATGGGACCTGCCGCACGAACTGCTCGACGCGGCCGACATCCGCCGCAGGTTGACGTGCATGTACACGAACACCCCGGACGAGCATTTCGTGATCGCGCGGCACCCCGCGCACGAGCAGGTGATCGTGGCGTGCGGCTTCTCCGGGCACGGGTTCAAGTTCGCGCCCGTCGTCGGGGAGATCCTCGCCGACCTGGCCGCCGACGGCGGGACCTCCCATCCGATCGCCCTGTTCGATCCCCGGCGGCTGGCCCCGTCCGCCCCGTGAGCGGGGAGGTCGCCGGCCGGGAGATTCCCGGCGATAGCGCGGGTCAGGTACCGAGCTGATCCAGGCGCGCCGCCAGGAAGTCGCGTTCGACGGCGTTCCCGGTGAGCAGCAGCGCCTCCTGGTACGCCAGGCGCGCCTCGCCGGTCCGGCCGAGGCGGCGTAGGAAGTCCGCCCGGGAGGCGGACAGGTAGCCGTAGCCGGCCAGTTCCGGGCTCGCCGCCAGGGCATCGAGGGCGGCGAGCCCCTGGGCGGGGCCGTCGGCGAAGCCGACCGCGACGGCCCGGTTGAGCGCGACCACGGGTGACGGCCAGCGCCGCATGAGCAGGTCATACAGCCCGACGATCTGCGGCCAGTCGGTGTCGCCGAAGGTTGGCGCCTCGTCGTGCACGGCCGCGATCGCCGCCATCAGCGTGAAGCGTCCCCGGGGTTCCTGCCCGAGGGCCTCGCGGACCAGGGCGGACCCTTCAGCGATCTTGGCGGTGTCCCAGCGCGCCCGGTCCTGGTCGGCGAGCAGGATCAGCAGGCCGGCCTCGTCGACGCGGGCGCCGCGGCGGGCGTCGGTCAGCAGGATCAGCGCCAGCAGCCCCGCGACCTCGCCGCGGCCGGGCAGCAGCACGCGGAGCATCCGGGCCAGGTCCAGGGAGCGTTCCACCAGGTCCTCGCGCATCAGCTCATCCCCGGTGGGGGCGGCGTAGCCGGTGCTGAACAGCAGGTGCACGACCATCAGCACGGCATCCACGCGGCCGGGCAGCTCGGCGCGGGGTGGCACGCGGTAGGGAATCCGGGCCGCGGCGATCTTTTTCTTGGCCCGGGTGATGCGGGCCGCCATCGTCGCCTCGCTGACCAGGAACGCGCGCGCCACCTCACCCGTGGACAGCCCGCAGAGCAGCCGCAGCGACAACGCGACCTGGGCGTCGGTTCCCAGCGCGGGGTGACAGCACGTGAAGACCAGCCGCAGCCGGTCATCGGCGATCTCCGGCTCCGCGGGCGCGCCCAGCCCGGGTCCGGCCGGTTCGTGCCCGGCCAGTTCGTGCCCGGCCGGCGCTGCGGCCAGGGCGGGATCGGTGACCAGCAGCGGCAGGGCACGCCGGGCGGTCGCGTCGCGGCGCAGCAGGTCCAGCGCGCGCCGCCGGGCGACCGTGGTCAGCCAGGCACCGGGACGGGTCGGAATCCCCGCCGCGCCCCAGGTATCCAGGGCCCGGGCGTAGGCGTCCTGGACGCATTCCTCGGCCAGATCGAGGTCGCGGGTGACGCGCACCGTCGCGGCGAGCACGAAGGCCCACTCGCGGCGGTGCGCGCCGGCGACCGCGGCGGCCACGGCCGCCGCGGTCGGGTGCACGTCCACCATGGTCTCGTCACCGGCTCGGCAACGGGCGGCGACCCGGGATCACATCACCTCCCAGATCGGCCGGACCTCAACGCCGCCGAACCGCGTGGGCACCTCCTTGGCCACGGCGAGGGCCTGGTCGAGGTCGGCCGCCTCGATCAGGTAGTAGCCGCCCAGGGCCTCCTTGGTCTCGGCGAACGCGCCGTCCGTGACCGTGTAGCCGCCGGCCGGGTCGGGGCGGACGGAGGTCGCCGTGTTGGTGGGCTGAAGCGCGTTGCCACCGCGGATCACGTCGGCGTGGCGCTGGCCGAACTCCATGTGCTCCTTGGTGAGCTGTGCCATGTCCTCGGGGGTCACGCTCGCCCCCTGGGCCTCGTCTGCGTAGATCAGGATCAGGTACTGCGACATGGGTGCCTTCCTCCGGTACGCGGCCCGCCTCCCGGGCCTTCTCACTTTCACCGACGCGCGGGAACGGCGTGGATCGACAGCCGCAGCGCTCATTCTTTCGCAATGGCACCGGAGACGGCCGAGCGGTCATCCGCTCACGAAGAGTGAACATCTTTGTGGCTGCCCGTACAGCTTGTCGCCGAGATGCCCCTGTGGCTGGTGTTATCGACGGCATTTGTCACAGGAGCATCACAGAATTTCGTCAATTTGCCTGCGGGCGCCCCTCGCCTCCTGCGATGCTCTCCAGCGGCACAGCACAGCGCCAAGGTGTGGCAAACGCCGCGAATGATCGCCAAACGTGGTCGACGCTCGGCCCGGCCGAAACCTGCTCCTGCGGAGCAGCGAGTAAGCGGGCACCAAAACGGACAATGGGGAGCTTTGTGGGTTCAGCGCACAGGCATGGCCGCAAGATGAAGCTCATGCGGTCGGGGCGGCACACGGCGCCGTCACAGGTGGAGAAGGTAGCGGAGAAGGCCGGGAAGGCCGCCCCGGCGATGGCGGTGACGGCGGGCGCGCTGATGGCCGTTCCGCACGGGCACGCCGCCACGCCGGCCAGGCACGCTGCCGTGGCCGAGGCGGCCGTCACCGCGAAGACCGATCATGCCGTCCCCGCCTACGTGCATTCCGTGGCGGAGGCCATCATCGTCACGAAGCCCGCGCTGGCCAGCTCCGCCCACCTGGACGCGGCGGCCCACTCCGCGACGGCCAGCCACAACTATGCGGTGCGCTCGGGCGACACGCTGTCCAGCATCGCCAGCCACTTCTACGGGAAGTCCGGCGACTGGCAGTGGCTCTACCACGTGAACCACAAGACCGTCTCCGACCCGAACGTCATCTACCCGGGCCAGGTGCTGACCGTGCCGGCCGACGCGCCCGCCAACTACACGCTGCCCGCAGCGGAGGCGCCGGCCACCACGTCGAGCGGGCAGAGCGGAGGGTACCGGCCACGGCACGCGGCGCCCGCCCGGAGCAGCGACAACGACGGCGGTTCATCCTCGGCGAGCGCGCCGGCCACGGTCTCCCGCGGGGCCACGTTGACCTCGGCCGGCACGTACAGCTGCAGTGGCCTGGAGTCGCTGTGGGAGCAGGCCGGCGGCTCCGCCGGCGAGGCGGTGAAGGCGGCGTCCATCGCCATGGCCGAGTCCGGCGGTAACCCGAACGCCATCAGCCCCACCAATGACTACGGGCTCTGGCAGATCAACGGCTCACATGGCGCGGAGGCCACGCTCAACCCGCTGGGGAACGCCGAGGCTGCCGTCAGCATCAGCGGTAACGGCAGCAGCTGGGGGGCGTGGACGACCTACACCAGCGGCGCGTACGCCGGCCGCTGCTAGCCGGCGCCAGGGCGTAGGGCCGGTACTGGCCGGGGCCGGAGCAGTCACCCGCTGCTAGCCGATATCGGAGCGGCCCGCCGCGGTCAGCCGGGGCCGGAGCGGCCCGCCGCGGTCAGCCGGGGCCGGAGCGGCCCGCCGCGGTCAGCCGGGCCGGAGCGGCCGGCCAGCACGGACCGGTCGCGCCCAGAACGGGACCCGGCCGAGCGTGCTGAAGCCCCCGCGGGAAGCTGCCCGCGGGGGCTTCAGCGTTTTCGCGACCGGGATGGCGCGTCTGGTCACCAGCGGCCGGTGCCGGCCGAGCCAGGTTTCAGGCGGCCGGACCGCTGGCGAGGGTCACGGTGGCCGTCTGGCTCTGGCCGTAGGCGTCGGTCCAGCCGATGCTGACCGTGTCTCCGGGGTGGTACGCCCCGAGGATCGTCTGGATCTGCGATGCCGTGGTGACCGACTGGCCGCCGAGGGAGGTGATCACGTCACCGCCGGTCAGCCCGGCATCCGCGGCAGGAGAGCCGGACAGGACCCCGGCGATCGTCGCGCCCGACGTGGTGGTCCCGCTGCCGTCGCCGTACCCGTAACCGCCGTTGCCGTAGCCGTAACCGCCGTTGCCGTAGCCGCCTGCACCGCTCCCGGAGCCGGTGCTGGCGCTGCTGACCTCGACACCGAGGAATGCGGTGGAGCCGATGTGAATCGTGGCGGATGAGGTGCCCGCCTCGATCTGCGCGGCGAGCGATTCCGCCTCATTGATCGGGATGGAGAACGCCTGAGTCGCCTGACTCTGGCTCTGGCCCGGAGTCGCCGCCTGCGCCGTCGGCAGCTGGCTCGAGGTCGATGCCGCGGTGTCGATCCCGATGACCTGGCCCGCCGAATTGACCAGCGGACCGCCCGAGTCGCCGGGCTCGATCGGCGCGTTGGTCTGGATCAGCCCGCTGAGCTGCTCCGAGTTGCTGGACGAGCCCTCATCGCTGGCCGTGATGGACTGGTTCAGCGCGGTGACGCTGCCGGTCACCACCGACGGCGTGCCGCCCTTACCCTCGGCGTTCCCGATGGCGACGACCTTCTGGCCCACGGTCACCGTGGAGGAGTCGCCCAGGGTCACGGTCTGCAGGCCTGACGCGTTCTGCAACTGCAGCATCGCGATGTCCTTGGTCTTGTCGTAGCCGACGACCGTCGCCTTGTAGCTGTGGCCGTTTCCGATGTCGGTGACGGAGATGGAGGTCGCGCCGTCGATTACGTGGTTGTTGGTCAGTACCTCTCCATTGGAGGTCAGCACCATGCCCGTGCCGGCCGCCTCGCCGTTGTCGTAACCAAGCGTCGACACCACGTCGACCAGGCCCGGCGACACCTTGGCGGCGATCTGGGACGTACTGAGGACCGTGCTCGCGCTGGTGGTCGCGTGGCTGGTCCCGCTCCCGCCGCTCTGCACGGCATCGTAGGAGCCGACCGCGGCGGCCGCGGCGAGCGCGAGCCCCGCGGCCCCGAACGTCAGCCCGCGCCGCAGCCGCCGACGTCCCCGGCCGGGCGGTACGTCGCCGCCGGACCCGCTCGCACCGCCCCAATTGCCGCCCGACCAATTGCCGCCCGACCAGTTCCCGCCGGACCAGCCGCCGCCCGAGCCGTAGGACCCCGCTGAGCCGTCCCCGTACGAGCCGTAGGGGCCACCCGCACCGGGGTGCGCGGGATATGACGGGGCCTGTTCTGATTCCGCCGGAAGCGCCGAACCCTGGATGACGTTCATGGATCTGCCCACCTAGCTCCTTGTTCTCTAGCTCTCCCGGAAGTTTCGGCCGCGAACCTTGGGCGAAGCTGCCGATGGGCAACCGGCCGACTGAAACCTTGCTGAGCGTTTCCTGAAGGCCCTCAGGTTTCCCGGAGCCGGGCCGGACCGGAGAAGGACCGGAGAAACTGCCGTGACTGCCGTAGCCGCCGCTGGGTAGAAATCCGGGACATGAAGAAGCTGCTGGAGATCTTGGTCTGCCTCATTCACCCGGTCGCGGTCATCCTTATGTGGGTCAACCTGGCCACCCGTACCGATCTCACCGGCCTGGAAAAGCTGGCGTGGGGAGTGTTCGGCCTGATCCCGCTCGTTCCTTTTCTCTATGTGCTGGTCGGAGGGGACCTCTGGTAAGCCGGGGACCGCGGCCGACGTGAGCTGCCGCGCCCCGATGGCGGACCCGGCGCTCTGATAGAACGCTGCCATGCAGCAAGCGGGACGCGTGGCCGT
Source organism: uncultured Actinomycetes bacterium (assembly GCA_963808295.1). Taxonomy (GTDB): domain Bacteria; phylum Actinomycetota; class Actinomycetes; order Streptosporangiales; family Streptosporangiaceae; genus Bog-532. The sequence continues at coordinate 42,250 of CAWEFP010000034.1, forward strand.
GGTGACCGGGGCGGCGCGCGGGCTCGGCCGGGTGATCGCGTCCACGCTGGCCCGGGAGGGCTACACCCTGGTGCTGGCCGACGTCGCGGATTGCGCCGCCACGGCCGCCGAGGTGACCGCGCGGGGCGCGGAGGTGTGGGCGTCGCGGACCGACGTGTCCCGCGAGGCCGACGTGCTCGCACTGGCGTCCGGCGTCCGGGACCGGTTCCGGCGGGCGGACGTGCTGGTCAACAACGCGGGCATCTCCCTGCTGGTCCGGGCGGAGGAGACCACCGCCGAAGCCTGGCGGCGGGTGCTCGACATCAACCTGACCGGGGCGTTCCTGCTGTGCCGGGAATTCGGCACGCAGATGCTGGCGGCCGGGTCCGGGGCGGTGGTCAACGTCGCCTCGATCGCCGGCCTGCGCGGCGTCTCCCACCGGGTCGCCTACAACGCGTCGAAACACGGCCTGGTCGGGCTCACCTCCACCCTCGCGGCCGAGTGGGGCGGGCGCGGCGTCCGGGTCAACGCGGTGTGCCCGGGATGGATCAAGACAGAAATGGACGCCGAGGATCAGGCCAGTGGCGGTTACACCGACGCCGACATCGTCAACCAGGTGCCGATGGCCCGGTTCGCCGCACCGGAAGACGTCGCGGCGGCGGTCGCCTTCCTGGCCGATTCCGCCCGGAGCGCCTTCGTCAACGGTGCGGCGCTGCCCGTCGACGGCGGCTGGGCCGCGGATGCCAGCTGGACCTCGCTGCGGCTCAGCACGCGCGAACCGTGACGGCCGCCGGACACGATGCAGGAGGACCCGCGATGCCTCGCCGCAACGCACCCGACCTGCTGCGCGGGGGAATCGACGGAACCGTCGGTTTCTGACCCTGTTCCGGCCGTCGCGCCGGCCGGAGGGAGCACATGAACGAGCACCAGCCGTCAGCCGAATCAAGGGTCATTCACGCCGGGACGCGGCGGCACGCCGGTTCACCGGCCGCGCCTCCGCTGGTGCCGGCGAGTGTCTACGCCTCCTGGGGTGAGCCTGACCCGCCCCGGGCCTACGGGCGGAACGGCAACCCGAGCTGGGAGGCACTCGAAGAGGCGCTCGGCCTGATGGAGGACGCGGAAGCGGTCGTCTTCGCCTCGGGGCAGGCCGCGTCGATGGCGCTGATGCTCGCGCTGGCCAAGGACCGGCGGCAGGTCGTGCTGCCCAGCGACGGCTACTACAACACCCGGATGCTGGCCGACTGGCTGCGGCCGCACGGCGCCGCGCCAGTCCCCGTCGACCTGCTCGACCATGCCCAGGTGGAGCGTCACCTGGGCGCGGGCCCGGCGGTGCTGTGGGCGGAAACACCGACGAACCCGCTGCTGCGGGTCGCGGACCTGGCCGGGCTCGCCCGCCTGGCGTCGGCCGCGGGCGCACCCATGATCGTGGACAACACCGTGGCGACCGGCCTGCTGCAGAAGCCGCTGGACCTGGGCGCGGTCGCCTCGCTGTGCTCGCTGACCAAGTCGGCGTCCGGGCATTCCGACGTGCTGCTCGGCGCGGTCATGACCCGCGACCGCGACCTGCTGAACGACCTCAGGGGCTGGCGGGCGGTCGGCGGGGGCATCCCGGGACCGTTCGAGAGCTGGCTGGCGCTGCGCGGCCTGAAAACTCTGGGCCTGCGCGTCACCCGCCAGTCGGAGAGCGCCCTTGCGGTCGCCCGGCATCTGGCTGGCCATCCGCGGGTCCGTTCGGTCCATTATCCCGGTGTCCAGCAGGCGACGCTCGAGGTGGCCAGCCGGCAGATGCCGCGCGGGTTCGGCCCGCTGCTTTCGTTCGAGGTGGACGGGACCGCCGCCGAGACGGATGCCGTGGTGGAGGCCGCACGCATCATCCTCCCGGCGACAAGCTTCGGCGGCGTGGAGTCGGCCTGGGAACGGCGCGCCCGCTGGTCGGCGGAGACGGCACCCGAGTCGCTCATCCGGCTGTCCATGGGGATCGAGCCGGTGGCCGACCTCCTGGCCGACATCGACCAGAGTCTCGCCGCCACCGCCTGACACGGCCGCCCGGCTCCGCTTCGATCCTGGCGGGGTGGCGGCCGCGCGGGGGCCAGCTGACCAGGGCCAGCTCATCACGGCCAGCTCATCAGGTGGGGTAGGTGGTGTACCGGCGGCCGGCTGGGGTGGTCCAGGTGTGGTACCCGGGCTGATTCTGCTCCAGCCGCCAGCCCGCGGCCTGCTTCTGGTGGTGATGATGACGACAGCGTGGATCGTGCCAATATGTGCAGGTTTAGAAACTCGCTGTTCTTGAAGCGCAGGGTGAAAAAGTCGTTCCACGAGGCAAAGCCCCCATCGCTGAGCATTCAGAACGGCGGCAATGCGCTCCGGGACGGGATCGATGTTCATGGGGCCACCGGCCAGTCGCACCGATCGGCGGTTCGTGAGTGCCCCGTGGCTTCACCATCAGCCAATTACTGTGTGTGATCGAATGTGTAGTCAGGCAGCTTGATGTCTGCCGCTTTGGCGAATTGCCCGGCTAGCAGTCTCCGCATCGGCCAGCGGCTCATCCAGTTCATGGAGGCCTGCCGCAGGCCGATGGCGATGGCGCTGTCTGGCGCGAAGGCCTTGATTCCGCCTGGGGGCAACTGCTGGCCGCGGGTGACGTAGGGCCGCATGATTTCCTCGTAGCGGGTGAAGGCGACGTGGTGATCGCCCTCGGCTGCGGCCAGCTCACCTGCGAGAACATAGGCGCCGACCAGGGCCAGGCTGGTGCCCAGGCCGGTCAGCGGCGTCGGGCAGTAAGCGGCATCGCCGACCAGCACCGTCCGGCGGCTGAACCAGCGGTCGAGGCGCACCTGGCCGATAGAGCCGAAGAAGAAGTCGGACGCCGTGCGCATGGCTTTGAGCAGCCGTGGGACCTCCCAGCGAGCGCAGGAAAATCGGGAGGCCAGGATGTCCATCTGCCAAGCGGTGTCGCGGGGGCCGTAGTCGATGGGTGCCGAGCGGAAGGTAAGCCCGGCCTTGGTCTCGCCGGGGACCCGTCCCGGCCGTATCGATGCCACGAGCCCGCCCGGGGCGTTGTGCATAAGAAACCAGCCGCCGAGATCGAACTCGGCAGCAGCGGTGAACCAGGCCGTATAGCAGCCGAGAGGGCGGACGTACTGCGCCTGGGGGCCGAACGCGAGGCCGCGTATTGCCGAGCTCAGCCCGTCAGCTCCGATTACCAGGCTGAATCGCCGTGGCGGCGCTTTCTCGAAGGTGACCGTGACGCCTTTATCGTCCTGGTCAAGCCTGCGGGCCGTGTCGTCGAACAGGTACTCGGTGGCCGGGACGGTCGCCTCGTAGAGCACCTGGGCAAGGTCGCCGCGCAGCACCTCGATGCCGGAGACGATCCCCTCACCGCCGAATAGCTCCGCCGGCATCCGCGCCCTGATCCGGCCGTCAGCGTCGACGAAAGCGATGCCGCGCTGGTCGAGGCTCACCCCTCGCACCTGGTCCATCAATTTCATCCGCTCGATGACAGTGCGTCCTGCCCCGCGCAGGTCGACCGTCTGGCCTCCGGCGCGAAGGGCCGGTGCACGCTCCACCACGGTTGTGGTGAAGCCGTACTCGCTTAGCCAGTACGCCAGAGCGGGCCCGGCGATGCTAGCGCCGGAGATGAGCACGGCCGTGTTCTGCATACAGCTAAGCGTATGGCGTACGCGAAACGTTATCAAGCAATTTTAGTGAAGCGTGCACTAGTGCAATGTCATACGGTCGAGGCAGGCCACCGGGTTCGCAGCGATCGCTCCGTTCGGCCGGCCGCTTATCCGGAGGCCTAAAGTGCACTAGTGCAGAGAAGGTAATATGAGTGACGTGAATCTGCCGCCGTATGCCCAGATCGCTGCCGAGCTGCGGAATCAGATCGAGAAGGGAAGTTTGGCTCCTGGTGATCGGGTGCCTTCCACTCGCGAGATCACCCAGCGGTGGGGCGTGGCTATGGCCACCGCCACAAAGGCGCTCACCGCACTCCGCCAGCAAGGCATAGTCCGCCCGATTCCCGGCGTGGGTACCGTCGTCGGCGGCCGCCCGCCGACGCACGGACGTCCCGTTGCTCTCGCGCCGCTCGCCAACCCGCCGGGTCCGGCCACGGCCCGGCGGCGCGGCACGTCTGATCCGAGGCTGGCGCCCGACCGGATCGTTGCCGCAGCCATAGCTGTCGCGGACGCAGAAGGTCTGGCCGGCCTATCGATGCGCCGTGTCGCGACCGAAATCGGTGTGGCGACAATGTCGCTCTACCGGCACGTCGCGGACAAGGACGAGCTGCTGCTGAAGATGATGGATTCGGCGTTCGGTGAGTGCCGCTTCCCGTCCCATCCCCCAGACGGCTGGAGGGACCAGCTCGAGCTCGCCGCGCGGACCCTCTGGGCGGTGTTCCATCGCCACCCCTGGCTGGCCCCGGCGTTGTCGGTGACCCGGCCACAGCCGATTGCGCGCGGGCTGGCCTGCGCCGAGTGGGTGCTCACCGCTCTCGATGGGCGCGGCCTCGAACCGTCCACGATGCTCACGATCCACATCACGCTGGTCAACTACGTGCGCGGCACCGCCGTGAACCTCGAACTCGAGGCGGACGCCGAGGCGGCCAGCGGCTTGAACAGCGAACAGTGGATGGATACCCAGGGATCGGCCATGCGGTCGATCGTGGAAGCGGGCCGTTTCCCCGTCTTCGAGCGCCTGACCGCTACCGATTACGATCTCAGCCTGGAGAACCTGTTCGAGTTCGGACTGCAGCGCCTGCTCGACGGCCTCACAGCAGTCATCGATGGCCGCCGCTGACCGAGCGCAGACCCGCGGTCCGCACCGCAGGCAGATGGCGCCGCATGTCCGCCAGCTCATCGCGACCCACGCGGCACATGCCCAGGTGGTGGTCCTCCGCAATCGCCGTGCTGCCCGCGATCGCTGCGGGAGTCACCGTTCCTCTCCATCGGTGACGCCCCGGATCTCGCTGCCGTCCCCGAAACAGCACGGGTAGAACAGGTCGCCATACAGCGTCCCATCCGGCACCGGGCCACCATTGTCCAGCACGGCCAGCGCGCGGGCCTCCACGCACACCGTCGATCAGCGCGTGCTTCCATGCCAGTGAGTGCAGGAGCGCGGCTGCCTTGCTACCGAGGCTGGGGATGTCCAGGGTGGGGCGCTGGCATAGGGCGATGGTGACCGTGCCGGCCGGGATCGTGGCGATAGACTCCGGTCATGGCTAATGACGCGCGGGCCGATGATGCGGGCGGGGACCGGGATGAGGTCCCTGGGCTTCCGCGGCATCTGGCCGCGCTTGTCGGTGCGCGGGATCGCAGCGCCAGCCGCGGTGCTGACTCCGTTCCCGCCGGTTGCTCCGGTACCGGCTGAGGCGGGGGGCGGGGCGTTGTCGGCCCCGGGACGGCGGCGGATCAGTTCGGCGACCGCCGACAGCCTCCCCGCCGCGGTCCAGGCCTCGGTTTTCTGCCACGCGACCAGGGTGCCGATCAGCTCGTCATCATTGAGGCCCGTGTAGGCCCGCCCGGTCCCGGCGGCGGCGTCGGTGAATCCGGCCAGCGCCGGTCCCGGCATTGCCGTATCCAGCACATCCCCGGCCGCGAACCCCGCCCCCGGCCCGAACCGCCCCGGGCGCCGCGGCCCGGGGCCTTCTCCGGGCGTAGCTGCCGTCCCGCGCGGGAAGAACCCCGCGTCAAAGCACTCCGGCACCGGCGCCGCACCCTGACCGGCCGCACCCTGACCGGCCGGGCCCGGGCCGTCGGCACCCGGCGGCCCGCTCTCACCGCCCCACCCGTCATCAGGGAACAGATTGCCCGGCATAACCCTACCTCAATCTATGGATAACCTTACATAGCAGTATATCGAACAAAATAGCGAAAAGCAATCGGCATTTCCCGTGAGCAGGATCGGCCAACCTCACTCGGGCGCCCCGGCGGCAGGGGGGCTAGGTTGGCGGCATGACAGAGATGATGCGTGCGGTGGGATACCGCAAGCCGGCACCGATCTCCGACCCGGCGAGCCTGGAAGACGCCGAAGTTCCCGTCCCGGCGCCCGGCCCGCGCGATCTGCTGGTCGAGGTGAAGGCGGTGTCGGTCAATCCCGTCGACGTCAAGGTCCGGGCGTCCAGCGACCCCGGTGGTGAACTGAAGATCCTCGGCTACGACGCGTCCGGCCTGGTGACCGCGGTAGGCGAAAGGGTCACCCTGTTCTCCCCCGGGGACGAGGTCTACTATGCGGGCTCCATCGCCCGGCCGGGTACCAACGCGCAGTTCCACGTCGTCGACGAGCGCATCGCGGGGCACAAGCCGCGCACGCTGACCTTCGCCGAGGCCGCCGCCCTGCCGCTGACGACGATCACCGCGTGGGAAACGCTGTTCGAGCGCTTCCGGCTCACCCCGGAAAGCGCGGGCACGCTGCTGGCGCTGGCCGCTGCGGGCGGTGTCGGTTCAATGATCACCCAGCTGGCCCGGGCGCTCACCAGGGTCACCGTGATCGGCACCGCGTCCCGGCCCGAGTCCCGGCAGTGGGCGCTCGACTACGGCGCCCATCAGGTGGTGAACCACTACGACCTGGTGGCCGGGGTGCGCGCGGCCGAACCGGGCGGCGTGCACTACATCTTCTCCCCGCACACCGGCGGTGCGATCGGCGACTTCGCCGAGATCCTGCAGCCGTTCGGCGCGATCACGGCGATCGACGAACCAGAGGGACTGGACCTGCTGCCGCTGAAGACCAAGAGCATCACCTTCCACTGGGAGTTCATGTTCACCCGGCCGCTGTTCGAGCCGCCCGACATGATCGTTCAGCACGACGTGCTGGACCGGGTGGCCGGCCTCGTGGACGAGGGCACGATCCGCACGACGCTCAGCCGTGAGCTGAGCCCGTTCAACGCCGAGACGATGCGCCAGGCACACGCGATGGTCGAGGCGGGCCGCATGACCGGCAAGGTGGTGCTGTCCGGCTTCTGATTCATACCGAACGGTCCCGCGTCGACGCATACGCATGGATTGGCCGTCACCGCCCGCTGGGATAGGCCATCCGCTCATGCCGCGTTCGGTACGAGAGTTCCTTCGGGCAGCGCTTCGCCTGCCGCGAGGCCGAAGTCGCTCCTCGTGGAAGCAGCGGGTCGACTCATGGGTGGAACCCTGCGCAGGCGCGCTCATCGGGTGTGAGCCGGGGCACGGTCAGGCCTGACCTTCCAGGCGGACGTCATACACGCTGGCCTGGAAGGTGCCTGCCGGGTCGGGCGGCAGGCTGGTGAACCAGATGAGCACGTAACGGCCGTGCGCTGGTGTGGCGAGCCGCAGGTGCACCACGCCGCCCGGGCCGCCCGCTTGCGCAACGGGTGGCAGGTCGGCCAGTGCGGGTGCGGCGCCGACGCGCAGCTGGAAGCTGGCGCCGTGAGCCGGGCCGAGCGTTATCCGGGCGGCTGTGATCGTCATCGGCCGGCCCATGTCCAGGAGCAGGCCCGTGCCGCGTACAGGTTCCCGAAGCGGGCGGTGGCGTACCAGTCGGTATGCCATGCCGTGGCGGGATTACCGTCGATCGCCAGGGGCGCGAGCTGGGGGGCGTCGCCCCACCCAGTGCCGGAGAGACCGAACGCGGCCGCGCTGACCGGGGTGAGCGTGCGCGCCGGGACGGCGCCCGGGGTGGCCGCCTTCGGCGTCGGCGGCGCCTGCCTGACGTGCCCGGCGTGGCGCTGAGTCGCCGGGTGCGCCCGGGCCGGGGACGCGGCGCTTGTTGCGCCTGGGGCAGGCCCCCACGGAGGTCGTACGCCGCGAGGCCGAGCCATACCAGCACCGGCACCGCGACCCAGTTCAGCCGGGACCGCTTGCCGATCCTGACCGGCGTGACCGGCTCGCTCACATCATCCTGATCGCCTGCGACCCCAGTTGGGCCGTGTCGTACTCCACCCGGGCAGCCTGGCAGCTTCCTCTCCCCTTCCGCCGCCCTTGGCAGAGGTAGTAGCGGAACTGTGACCGTCTCGGCCTCGCCTTGCGGGGCTTGTTATTGGTGGTCGACTCATACAAGGCTTCGCCGCAGGCGCATCTGGCCCCCGACGTGCCAGAGCCGAATATCCGGTCATCCGCCGACGGCTTGTTGGCGATCCGGCGCCGGTTCACGCCGCCGCCACCACCGGAGACCTGCAACCGGCACGGCGAGGGCATGGCGATGGAGAATCTTGAGAGGGCCCGGGCCGCGCAGCTGGCCGACCAGCCGGGCGCGGACGCCGCGCAGCTCGCGGGGCCCGGGCTCCCCCTCACCCGGGGCCACCGCATCCCCCGCCACCTCGCGCTCGTCCCGCTGAGGCCGGGCCGGCCGGACCGGCTGTGACCCCTGTGGCAAGCTTGCCTCATACCGGGAAGGGAAGCGGAACGGACCCTCGCAGGAAGGAAGCCGGGACGCGATGACAGCACCGCCGCAGCCGTCGCCTGAGCCGCAGCCGGTCGTTACGCCGCTGCGGACTGCGGCCATTTTTCTCGTGCTAACCGTCAACCCGGGCGGGGAGGCGGCCGCCAGGGACCTGCTCGCCGACGTGCCCGCCCTGCAGCGATCGGTCGGCTTCCGCCTCCCGGAGGCGGACCTGGCGTGCGTGGCCGGGATCGGGTCCGCGGCCTGGGACCGCCTGTTCGGCGGGCCGCGCCCCGCCGAGCTGCATCCGTTCCGTGAGCTGCACGGCGCCCGGCACCAGGCCATCGCCACCCCGGGCGACCTGCTGTTCCACCTGCGCGCGAGCCAGATGGACCTCTGTTTCGAATTCGCCACCCAGGTCATGAACCGGCTCGCCGGGGCCGTTACCGTGCAGGACGAGGTGCACGGCTTCCGGTACTTCGACGAGCGGGACCTGATGGGCTTCGTGGACGGGACCGAGAGCCCGGGCGGACGGGCCGGTGAGGCGGCGGCGCTGATAGGCGCCGAGGACCCGGATTTCGCCGGCGGCAGCTACGTCATCGTGCAGAAGTACCTGCACGACATGGACACCTGGAACGCGCTGACCGTCGAGGAGCAGGAGCTGGTCATCGGCCGCACCAAGCTGGCCGACATCGAGCTTCCCGATGACGTCAAGCCGTCGAACTCGCACGTCGCGCTCAACACCATCACCGAGCCGGATGGCACGGAGCGGCAGATCGTGCGCGCCAACATGCCGTTCGGGTCGGTCGGGCGCGGGGAATTCGGCACCTACTACATCGGGTACGCCGCCAGCCCCAGCGTGACCGAGCAGATGCTGGAGAACATGTTCATCGGCAAGCCGCCAGGGAACTACGACCGGATCCTGGATTTCTCCACCGCGGTGACCGGAACCCTGTTCTTCGTCCCGCCGGCCGGCTTTCTCGACGACCTGCCCGATCCGCCGGACCCGCCGGGCTCACCGGAGCCCCCCGGGCCCGGCCCATCGTCCCCGACCAGTGGCTCACTCGGAATCGGCGGCCTGAAGAGGAGTACCCCGCAATGAACAACCTGCATCGCGAGCTGGCGCCGGTTTCCGATCCCGCGTGGGCCAGCATCGAGGAGGAGGCCCGGCGCACGTTCAGCAGCTACGTGGCCGGCCGCCGGATCGCCGACGTCGAGGGACCCGGCGGCACCACCCGGGCGGCGGTCAACACCGGGCACCTGGGCAGCGTCGAGCCCCCCGCCGAGGGGGTCAGCGCCCACCTGCGCCAAGTCCAGCCGCTGGTACGGCTGCGGGTGCCGTTCACGCTGAGCCGGACCGACATCGACGACGTCGAGCGGGGCGCGCAGGACTCGGACTGGCAGCCGCTGAAGGATGCCGCCAAGAAGATCGCCTATGCCGAGGACCGCGCGGTGTTCGAGGGGTATGCGGCGGCCGGCATCACCGGGATCCGGGCGGCGACGACGAACCCGGCGCTGGCCCTCCCGGCCGACGCCCACGACTATCCCGACGTGATCATCGACGCCCTGACCGCACTGCGGCTGGCCGGGGTCGGCGGCCCGTACTCGCTCGCGCTGAGCACGGACGCCTACGACGCGATCAGCGTGACGTCCAACTACGGGTACCCGGTCCGGCACCAGATCGAGCAGCTATTCGACGGTGACATCCTGTGGGCGCCGGCCATCGACGGGGCGTTCCTGCTGTCCGCCCGCGGCGGTGACTTTACGCTGAGCCTCGGCCAGGACCTGTCGATCGGTTATCTGTCGCACGACGCGGAATCGGTCGAGCTGTACTTCCAGGAGTCGCTGACGTTCCTGGTGTACACGACCGAGGCCATCGTGGCGATCAACCCGCGGCCGTAGCGCCGACCGGCGCGAAACGGACCTCGCGGGAGCCAGCCTGCGGCGCGGCGAAGGCCAGCACCCCGGTGGCCTCGGCGGTGATCTGGTCGCGGTCGCGCGCCGGGACCCGGTCGTCGAACAGCTCGACGGTCAGTACCGCCTCGTTTCGGGTCGCCTCGTTTCGGGTCGCGGCGTCGCGGGACCGGCTCATCCGCCACATGCCCCGGACGAACCCGCCCACCAGGACGGTCCCGGGAAAGACGTTCAGCAGGCTGAACAGCCGCTTGCGGTTCTCCTCGCTGATGACGCGGGTGCGGTCATCGTGGGCGAGGATCAGGTTGTCGTACTCGGGGACCAGCCGGGCCGGCGCGGGCGTGTCCGGATCCGGCCGTGGCGCCCCGGGCAGGTCGAACAGTTCGCGGCCGTCCGGGTCACGGAACGTCCGCAGGCCGGGACGCATCGGCTCGATGACCTCGCGCAGCCGGGTCAGCCCCGACCATGCCTGCACGTCGGCGACCGTGGCCGGGCCGAACGCGGCCAGGTACCGCTGCACCAGGACGGCCAGGGAGGCGCCCCCGTCCAGCGGGCGCCCGAGCCACGTCTCCACCGGGGTGTGCCGGGCCTGGCCCGCCTGGCCCCACACGGCGCGCGGCGGCACCTGGACGAGCGGGACCAGCGCCCGGACCGCCTGCGCGAGGGCGGCCGGGGGATGGTCCGGCCACGTCCCGGCGAGCAGCCCGCCCAGCTCCGCGAACGTGCGCGGCTGCGCCTCGGCCAGGGCGCGCCCGGCGACCGCGACCGCGGGCAGGTCCGCCCCGGTGAGCTGACGGCCGAAGGTGGCGGCCAAGGCCCGGTCGAGGACGGGCTGGAGCAGCGGGCGCAGCGTCAGGCCGTCGCCGGCGGAGACGAGGTGGATGGTCCCGCGCATCAGCGCGATCCGGATCACGTCCCGGCTCAGCAGCAGCCCGGCCAGGTCCGCCGCGCGGAACCCGTCGAGCCGGGCCAGCAGGCCGAAGTAGGGCGGGAACGGCGCCTGGGCCTGCATGCCGACCAGGTGCTCGATCATCCCGATCACGTCCCCAGGGCCCCCGGGGGCGCGGCGCAGCAGCCGCTGGCGCTCCAGCAGTGCGCGGTTGAGGGCCTGACGGCTCAGCACCTCGGTTTTCATCGGCTCTCCTGCCCGTACGGTGGTCCCGCCCCATCGTTGTCCATGCCACCGACGGTAGAAGAGACTGGGCGCGTGAGCTGACGGTGAGGACGCGGGGAGAAGGGACTGTCGTGCGATTCGTGTTCACCCCACCCGCCGACGAAAGCGGCCGGGTTGCTGTCCCTGCCGTGGGATGACCCGCTGGAAAGCTGGCGGGACGACCGGCTCGTGGAGATCCGCCAGCGCGGGATCTCCCGGCACGGGGTCCGTTTCGTCGTCGACAACGGCGTGCTCTACGCGCTCAAGGAACTCAGCGAGAGGCCGGCCGGGACGTCGGCACCACGGCGGCGGCGCGGTCCTACTTCAAGCGGATCCTGCCGGAGGCACCCGAGCCGATGGACCTGACGGCCGGCGTCCCGGCCGGCCGGGCGCCGACGGCCGTCAGCCGCTGGCGGACACCAGCTCGGAGTAGAGCGCGGCGGTCTGCTCCGCCACCACACGCCAGCCGAATTCGGCGACCACCCGGTCCCGGCCCGCGCGGCCCATCGCCTCGGCCAGGCCGGGGTCACGCACCAGCGTGTTCAGCGCATCGGCCAGCGCTGCCGGGTCACCGGGCGGCACCAGCAGCCCGGTGATGCCCGCCGCGACGACCTCGGGAATGCCGCCGACGCGCGAGCCGACCACGGCGGTGCCGCACGCCATCGCCTCCAGGTTGACGATCCCCAGCGGCTCGTACAGCGACGGGCAGGCGAACACCGTGGCGTGCGTCAGCAACTGGATGACGTCATGCTTGGGCAGCATCTCCGGAATCCA
>CAWEFP010000035.1:0-49022 GCA_963808295.1 uncultured Actinomycetes bacterium
TGAGACTTGCCCTGCAAGAAGCGGCATGATCCGGCGTGCGACGGGGTGAGCCGATCCTCAGGCCGTAGGTCAGCGTGCCGGATCGCCGGGCTGGCGATGACGGAGAGAGGCGGGACCGTTGGACGTTGCCCGGCTGCGGGAAAGCTTCGCCCATGTCACGGCGCACGGTGACGAGCTACCACTGTTCTTCTACTCCGACCTGTTCCTGAAGCATCCGGAGGTGCGGGACATGTTCCCCATCTCGATGGCGGCCCAGCGCGGCCACCTCGTCGACGCGCTGGTGAAGATTGTTTCCCAGGTAGACAGCGTTGATGATCTGACCGCGTTCCTTCAGGGCCTGGGCCGTGATCATCGGAAGTTCGGCGTTATCGCCGAGCACTATGACGCTGTGGGCGCCAGTCTGCTGGCGACCTTGGAACATTTCTCCGGGCCGGCCTGGACGCCGGAGCTGGCCGCCGACTGGACGGCGGCCTATGAGCTCATCGGCTCCGTCATGACGGCGGCGGCGAGCGCGGACGAGCAGGTGCGGCCGTCCTGGTGGCGGGGCACGGTCGTGGCCCACGAGCCGAGGTCCTTCGATGTCTCCGTGCTGTTCGTCCAGCCGGAGCCGCGAATGGACTACCTGCCGGGGCAGTCCGTGGCGATCGAATCCCCCAGCCGGCCACGGCTGTGGCGCTACTACTCCATGGCGAACGCGCCGCGTCAGGACGGGCTGCTGGAGTTCCACATCCGGCTGATCGACGGCGGCGCGGTGAGCATGGCGCTTACCAGCAGGAAGGTCGCTGGCACCGAACTGCGGCTCGGACCTCCCGTCGGGGTTCTCACGCTGAGTCAGCCCGTCTCCGGCCGGGACCTCCTGCTGGTGGCGGGAAGTACCGGGCTGGCCCCGCTGAAAGCCATTCTCGACCAGGTGGCCACGCTGCCGCAGCCGCCGAAGGTACACCTGTTCTTCGGTGCGCGGACCGCCGACGGACTCTATGACCTGGACAGCCTGGAGAAGATGGCCGCCCAGCACCCGTGGCTGACCGTCACGCCAGTCGTGTCGGCCGACCCCAAGTTCGCCGGCGAGACCGGCAGCCTCCCGGATGTCGTGGCCCGGCACCGCGATTGGTCAGGCCACGACGCCTACCTGGCCGGCCCGACCACGATGGTCCGGGACGCTGCCGCTCAGCTGGCCTCAGCGGGCATGGCGCAGGATCACATACACATCGAGGATTTCGGGTGGAGCGAGCCTTGACCACAGCATGGTTCGACGAGCAGAGCCGGATGACCCCCGAAGAGCTGCAGACCGTGACGTTTCCCACGTCGCGGCTGGGGCGGCGTGGCTACGAGGAAGGGCCCGTCCGGGAGTTCCTGAGCACGGTGCACGCCGAGTTCGTGCGCCTGGTGAACGAGCGGACGTCACTGTGGCAGGAAGTTCAGCGGCTCCGCCGCCGGATCATCGCCGGAGAGGCCGACGGTGACTGAGCAGACGGTGCTGTTCGGTGCGGCGGACGCGCACGTACACGCGGTGCGGATACTGTCAGTCGCGCAGGTCACCGCCGACAAGTACGTGGCCGACGCCCAGGATTACAGCAGCCGGCTGACCGAGGAGACCAGGCTGCGCCGCGATGAGATCATGCAGGAGGCCCAGCAGTACTCGGACAGGCTCCTGGAAGATGCACACGCCAAGGCCCGCGAGGCAGCGGTTTCCGCGCTGAACGTGGCCACGGCGCCGCAGTCCGACGAACAGCAGCGGGCCGCGCAGGCGGAACTGGCGTATCTGCGCACCTACAGTGACGTCTACCGGGCGCACCTGCGCGCTTACACCGAGGGGATCCTGCGCGGCATCGAGGAGTGGGAGCGCAAGGAAACAGCCTCACTCCAGGAAGCAGCACAAGCGGGCCAACTGCCGGGGTCAGGCAAGGCGGGCCAACTGCCGGGGCGCGGGCGATTGATGGCAACGGATATCTGCGCCATTGAAAGGATGCGGACGGCGGCACGATCCAGGTCCAGCCGGCCGCGCACGCCCCTAACTGCCATGCGGCGCCACACCAACTGGCGCGCCGATATGTGGTCGATTTCTGCTGTTACAGCAGCAGAAATCGGCCACTTTCGGGTTTACGGGCCCGCGCTTTCGAGCCGGCCACCGGCTTATTAAAAGACGCATAGATGCTGAGCGTGATACTGGGATCAATACATCCAGGCATTAAACTTGGCGTGACCGGAGCTTGTCAGGTAAGCGCTGGCTCCGGGACGATTGTTACCTGCCGCGTAATGGGCACTTGCATGGTCGCCGGTGCCGTGGCCCGACGTTACCGCGCCCTCGGCGCCGAGGCCGCCGAGCACGAGAGCCAGAATGAGAATCCCGCGCGCCGCCCGGCCCGGCGGATCGGTTCGCGTTACTCCCGTCGGGCTCCCGGCCGGACCGATTCGTGCCTGCATAACGACAGGCAGTATCCACTTATGAGTCTTCATCGAGGCGATCCCCTTATCGGTAACTTAGATAACGAGGTCTGCGCAGAGTGTCTCAATAGAGAAACTACAGCATTATCCGCCTCGTGCTCCGCCATTCGGATGAATCCGCACGGCAATTTGCCCGGCCGCCTTGGTATCGTCCCTGAGCCCGCACCTGGCCGTATGTGCGCACGCCGTACTGAATTGATCACTGCGGCGCTTCTCGGCGAAATAGGTTCGGGCAGCCGGGCTTTCCCTGGCCCGGAGATGAGCTTCCGGCCGGCCCGCGGACGATCCGGACTGCCTGCAGATGAGCATGGAGCCCCAGCAGAAGAGGTCTCACCAGGTGGACAGCCGGCCAGGCCGTGAAATTGCGGTGAAAGTTGCGTCGCAAGCCAGCGGCAGAGGCATGGCCATTTTCCTGTTCCGCTAATTCTCTCTGGATACGGGTGGGGAATGCCGACAACGGGTATCAGCGCAACGGGATGCTTCGGCACATCCTGTTCGGGTATCAGCTACGACCTGTCGACGGGCGGTAGAAGATGCAAGGCGATCATGGAATTCCGGGCCCTCGGACCGATTGAGCTCTGGTCGGCCGGACGGCGAGCACGATCTTGGGCGCGCCCGGGCGCGATCTATCCTGGCCATGCTCCTGCTGACGCCGCGCGCGCTGGTCCCGGTCGAGACTCTCATTGACCGGCTGTGGGATACGCGGCCCCCGCCCAAGGCCAGGGAGAGCCTTTCGGTCCACGTCGCCAGGCTCCGGGCCTCACTCCGGCAGGCCGTGGGAGACAACGTGCAGCTGGTGGGGCGGGCGCAGGGCTACATGCTCGAAGTCGATCCCGAGGCGGTCGACGTGCATCAGTTCCGCCGGCTGCGCCGGCAGGCGGATGCCCTCGCCGCAAGCGGCGACTACGAACAGGCCGCCGGGCTGCTGCGCGAGGCGGACAGGCTCTGGCGCGGCCAGGCGCTGGCCGGGATCCGCGGCGACTGGGTAGCGCGGATGCGGGACGCTCTGGAGGAGGAGCGCCGGGCGGCCATTCTCGAGCGCGTCGGGTACGAGCTGGAGCTTGGCCAGCACGCCGATCTGGTCGGTGAACTTCGCCAATTGCTGGTTCAGTACCCATCGGACGAAACGCTCGTCGCCCACCAGATGACCGCTCTGTGCCGGAGCGGAAGGCCGGCCGACGCACTGAGCCTCTACCGGGAAACCCGTAGCCGCCTGGTTGAGGAGCAGGGCACAGAACCGGGGGCGATGCTGTCCGAGCTTCATCAGCGCATCCTGGGCCGCGACTCCGGGCTGGCCGTCAGGCCGTCGGGCCGGCGCTCGGCCCGGGCGGCGCCGCCAGACACCCTTCCGCCCGAGACGGCGGAATTCGTGGGCCGCGGCAAAGAACTCGCATCGCTCACCGGGGAGCACGGCGGCATCCCGGGGATCGCCATCATCGAGGGCATGCCGGGCATGGGAAAGACCGCGCTGGCGGTCCGCGCGGCCCGCCTGGTCTCCGGGCAGTACCCGGACGGGACGCTCTACCTCAACCTTCATTCCCACGATCCCGGGAGCCCTTCGCTCGACCCAGCCGAGGCGCTGCACCGCCTGCTCCAGATGCTGTCCGTGCCGGCCGCGCAGATACCGGAAACCATCGGCGAGCGCACCGCACTGTGGCGGGCCCACCTGAGCCGACGTCGCGCCGTCGTGATCCTGGACGACGCGGCCGGGCATGACCAGATCGGCCCGCTCCTGCCGGTGACGAGCCGGTGCCTGATCTTGATCACCACCCGGCGAAGGCTTCCCGACTTCGGCGGCGCCCGTTCGCTGACCCTCGACGTACTGTCGGCCGACGAGGCCATCACGTTGTTCCGGCGGATCATCGGCGAGAGCCGGGCCGCGGACGCCGATCAGATCGCGGCGGCCGTGGAATTGTGCGGGCGGCTGCCGCTCGCGATCCAGCTCACCGCCGGCCGGATCGCGCAGGACGGCCCGCCGAGCCTCAGCGGCCTGATCGACGAACTGTCGCAGTCCCCAGCGTGGCTGGGTGACACCGGCGCGGCGGCCCCGGAGGTGATAGCCGCCTTCGATCTGTCCTACCGTGCGCTGGAACCCGACCATCAGCAGTTCTTCCGGCGGCTGGGCATCAGTCCGTGCGCTTGCTTCAGCCTGCCGACCGCGGCCGCCCTGGGCGGCTGTACCCTCGCCGAGGCGGAGAAGGCGCTCGTCGCCCTGCTCGATTATCACCTGCTGGCCCAGGCCCCCGACGCATCGTTCCGCTTCCACGACCTCATCCGCGGCTATGCGGCCACGCGCGCCACGCGTGATGACCCCGAGGCTGGGCAGCGGCAGGCCGTGAGCAGGCTCCTTGACTACTACCTGCACACAGCCGACCTGGCCGACCGGGTCCTCCACCCGCTCCGGCGCCGGGCTCCCGTGCCACCTGCCCAGCTGCCGGCCGGGAGCCCGGCGCTGGGTACGCAGGAAGACGCAGCAGGCTGGCTGGAATCGGAGTGGCGCAACATCCTGCAGGCCGCGCGCTACGCGGGCCGGCACGAATGGAAGCACAAGTGCGCCGACCTCATCGACCTGCTGGCCGACTTCATGGAAATCAGGGCGTACTGGGACGAGGCGGCCGCCGCCCACGCCCTTGCCCTGCAGGCCAGCCGGGATATCGCTGATCCGGCCCGGATCGCGCGGGCGGCGCTGGCGCTCAGCGCGGTGCGCCAGCAGACCGGGCAGCACGAGGCGGCGATCCCCCTGGCTGAGGAAGCCGCGGCGATCTACCGGTCGCTGGCCGACCGGGCAGGCGAGGCCGAGGCCCTCGACCAGATAGGCCTGGCTCACCAGCGCACAGCCCGTTCCCGTGAGGCGCTCGCCTATTTCTCCGAAGCTCGGATTCTGTACCGCGCCGCCGCGGATCCGCGCGGCGTGGCCGATACCTTGAGCCATTCCGGTATCGCCTGCTGGCATCTGGGCCGTTACCCCGAGGCAAATGCTCATATGCGGGAGGCGCTTTCGCGCTATCGTGACGTCGGCGACCGGCGCGGGGAAGCGAAGGTGCACAACAATCTGGGCCAGGTACATCTGTACAACGGTTACCATCGGGATGCGCTCGACGCCTACCAGAAATCTCTGCAGATATTTCGTGAAATAGGCGGAGCGCAGAACGAGGCGATCCTGCACCAGAACATTGGCGGCGTCCACCGTTACAAGGGCAGCTACGAGGAAGCACTGGCTGCCTGCCGGCAGGCGCTCACGATATACCGTGACATAGGCGACCTGCCGGATGAAGCCGAGGTGCTCAATGACATCGGTGCCATCTACCAGAGCGCGGCATGCTACGACGAGGCACTTATTCATCATCAGAGAGCGCGTCTGATCGCCGAGGATATCGGGAACCTGTCCCACCAGTTGATCGCCCTTCGCATGATTGCCGACATATATCGCGGATCGGGCCGATACGGCGAAGCGCTTGATCACTATCACGCCGCTCTCAGGTTGTCGAGAGAGATCGGCGACCCATACGAGGAAGGCAAGATCCTCGAAGGAATCGCGGAAGCGACGCTGAACACACAGCGGTTCGATGCCGCGCGGATTGCCTTGAGGCAGGCCCTGGACATCTTCGAACGGCTCGGCGTGCCAGAGGCAGAGTCAGCGCGGATACGCATGGAGACCATGGGGCCCGCCGCTGCCGTTCGCATCTCCTAGTCCGGCGTACCGCCGCAGATCTCCGGCTTGCCGCGCGACCTGGGGGTGCAAGGTAAGCGTCAAGGCGACGGCAAGATGAGCGTCCACGCTGGTAGCACACGAAGGTGCTGCATTCCCCGGTAGCCGGAGGTCGCTGGCCGCCCGCTATCGAGGGGCGGAGCAACTCGACGCTACCTGGGAGGTCTTCGTGGGTGTGTGGACTTTGCCGGGCTATGGCCCGTCTGCTCCTGACAGCCTGCTGGTCAGCGCCGAGCAGTTCATCACGCTGTTCCACCGGGAGAATGGCCTGGGGCCGCCCGACCGGCGGATCTGGCAGGTTCGCCGCGAGATCGAGGCGTCGGGCACTTACTGGCACACTCCGGCTGAGCTGGCCTATGGCGCGCGTGTTGCCTGGCGGAACAGCTCGCGATGTATCGGGCGGCTGTACTGGCGGAGCCTGCGGGTGCGGGACCGCCGCGAGGTCACCGCGGCGCCGGACATCGCCGCCGAGTCGGTGACGCACCTGCGCGAGGCGACCAACGGCGGCAAGATCCGGCCGATGATCACCGTGTTCGCGCCGGACATGCCGGACCGGCCCGGGCCGCGGATCCTCAGCTCCCAGCTGGTTCGGTATGCGGGCTACGACATCGTCGGCGGCGGCGTCATCGGGGACCCGGCAAACGCCGATCTCACCCGGCTGGCCCGCGATCTCGGCTGGCCAGGCGGCCAGCCGGCCGGCCGGTTCGACATACTTCCGCTGCTCGTGCAGGAGGCCGGCGCGCCGGTCACCATGCACGAGATACCCGCCGACGCAGTACTCGAGATAAGCATTGAACATCCGGAGTTTCGCTGGTTCGCCAACCTCGGGCTGCGGTGGTACGCCGTGCCGGTCATCAGCGACATGTACCTGGACATCGGCGGCGTCTGTTACCCGGCCGCGCCATTCAACGGCTGGTATATGTGCACGGAGATCGGATCGCGTGACCTCGGCGACAGTGGCCGTTACGACCAGCTGCGGGTGATCGCCGCCCACATGGGCCTTTCGGTGGCCAACGACCGGAACCTGTGGAAAGACAAGGCAATGACCGAGCTCAACCTCGCGGTCCTTCATTCGTTCGGCGCCGCCGACGTCGCGATCACCGACCATCACACCGAGTCGGTCCGCTTTCTCCAGCACGTCGAGCGGGAAGAACGGCACGGCCGGACGTGCCCGGCCGACTGGACCTGGATCGTGCCGCCCGCCGCATCCTCGGCGACCCCGGTCTTCCACCGCTATTACTCCGATTTCGACCAGACGCCGAACTTCTACCGCCACCCGGCGCCTGCCAAGCCGGCATCGGCCAGCTTCCACGATCTTCCCCAGCCCGTCGATGAGATGGCTGCGCTGTGCCGCCATCGAGACGGGGATCACGTCCCGCACCTCCGGATGCTTGAAGGACAGGTCAGAGTAGAAGAACAGACGCCGTTACTTGCAGGGCAAGTCTCATGCAAGTTGCACGGCAAGACATCCGTCAGCTGACGGATGTCTGAAGCCGGGGCCAGCCTGACACGATCAGGCGGAGGTGGGCGACGGAGTGCGGGATATCTTCGGGTCCAGGCGGTGCCACGTCTGGACCGGAGGCCCGGGATCGCCGGGCCGGGCCCCACCCCGCCGCGTTCGGCGGTCAGCGCCGTCTCGTCGAGCCGCTTGGTCAGCCCGACCAGCTCGATGCGTCCCCGGCGACGAGGTACTCCTGCGCCTGCGTCCTATGTGGTGCTCCGGCGCCGTGGCCGGGATCCGCGGGTGCGGGCGCGGCCGGGGGGACGCCACTCGAAACCGAGCTGGCCCGCGGCGAACCGCATCGTCAGCGCGAACGCCCGGGCCGGAGTCACCTCAGGATCCTCCAGGGCGACCGGCACCGCCAGCCCGTCCAGCAGGGCGGACAGGGTCACCGCGAAATCTTCCGCGTCGACGCTCCCGAACTCGCCGTCTTCCTGCCCGGCCCGCACCAGGTCGCGGATCGTCTCCCGCCAGCGCTCGTCGAACTTCTGCCGGACCGCGGCCACGCCCGGGTTGCGCGCCGACTGGGCCCACAGGTCCAGCCACAGCAGCCAGGAGCCCGACAGCTCGGGGGCGGACTCCGGCAGGCACGTCATGGCGACGATCTCCTCCAGCCGTCCCGCCGCGGTGGGGATCTTCGCCATCCGCTGCGTCCCGGCCGCGTACCAGGCGTCCTCGGAGAACCGGATGGCCTCGGTCAGCAACTGATCGCGGGTCTTGAAGTAGTAGATGACCAGCGCCGCGCTGGTCCCGGCCTGCGTGGCCACGTCGGTGATCCGCGTCTCCGGGTACCCGCGTTCCGCGATGACCTCCAGCGCGGCCCGGAGCATCTGCTCCCGGCGCTGGTCAGCGGTGCCGGCGGCGTTGCCAGCCTGCTGCTTCATCTGAACCCCTTAAGGCTGGAGACCCCGGCGTTCAGGCCGGGGAGGAAAGCGGGAAAAACCGGCGTGTCGGCTTATCCAAAGTGGCCGTCCCGTTAAGGTCGGTCCGTGAGGACGGCGTACAAGGTTGGGCCTACCCAGACCCCGGCCAGGCGGCGATACGAACCGACGTTCGGGGCGTCGGCGGGCGCGCGCGGCACACCCTCAGGGAGCGCCGGCCCGCGCCCGCGTGCACCGCGGCGCCGGAGCACGCCCGGCCCCTTGGGGGAGAGCATAACAGGTTCTTAGACTGAACATTCAGTCAAACTTTGCGCCGCGCCCGGGGCGCCCGGGCGTCCAGCGAGTCCGGCGCGCGCCCGGGCGGGCACGGCGCGTCCGGGGAAGGCACGGTCATGACGGCGGGATACGACGTACCGCACCGATCATCGGCGGCGGGCACAACGGCTGGTCGCGGCCGCCTACCTGGCCCGTTCCGGCGCCCGCACGCTGGTCCTGGAGGCCCTTGACCACACCGGCGGCGCCGCCATCACGGAGGCGCCGTGGCCGGACGCGCCCGAATTCCGGGTACCCGGCTGTCCTACGTGATGAGCCTGCTGCTGTGATGAGCCTGCTGCCGCCGGCCATCATCAACGACCTCCAGCTGGCCCGGCACGGCTACAAGATCTTCCCGATGGGCCCGTACTACCAGGCGTTTCCCGAGGGCGGGTCGATCAAGCCGTACGCCGACGACGTGCGGCGGCCGTCACTGACGCGACGGCCGCGGCGGCCGTCACTGACGCGACGGCTGGGGTGATGCGGCCTTCGTCGCGTCGGCCAGCACCGTGGCAGGCGGAAGTGTGGCGATGTCCATGGCCAGTTGCGGGTTGGCCGGTTCCTGAGCCGCCTTGGCGGCGGTAATCCGCAGCGTCTGCTTGTCGAGTTCGTTGCTGACGATCCGGGCCCCGCCCGCTCCGGCCAGCGCCGCCCCGATCACGGCCGTGATCGTCAGGTTGGCGGGAAGCTGACTGCCTGATGCGGACCCCAGCAGAACTGCGTCCTTGAGCGGCCCGTAAAGACCCCAGGTGATCAGCGCGCCGAACGCGCCCAGCAGCACGTTGCCCAGAGCGCCCAGCTGGAGGATGCCGCCATTGTTCCGGGGCCACTGAAGGCTGTAGCCGTTGCTGCTGCTCAGCAGGGCATTGATGATGCCGCCGACGGCCCCGGCGCCCGCGATGACGCCGACCATTTCCCAGACCGACGTGATCCCCGGCGCCTGGGCCGGCGACTGAGCGACGTGCTGAACGACGACGGAATACACGGCTTGGCCCCCCTGCCCCCGCACTGCCCCTAGCAGCACTGCGCCTTCAAGCACTGCCCCTTCAGGGGAGAGAGGAAGCCGCGAGCCATGACGGCCTAACCCAAGGGTGACACTTTACTTACCTGGACTGTCCGGACTGTCCGGACGGCCGGGCAGCCAGGGTTCCGCGCCAGCGGGCCCGGCGCTCGGTCCACCGCTGGGCCCGGCGGTCGGCGAGCACCTGGCGGACGACGTTGCGGCCGGGAATGCCGGTGACCCCGCCGCCGCCGTGGGTGGCCGAGCCGGCCTGGTACAGGCCCCGCACCGGCGTGCGCAGGTCCGCGTACGCCGGCCGCGGGCCGGGCGTGGAACATCTGCCCCAGCGACAGCTCACCGTGGAAGATGTTCCCGCCGACCAGGCCGTACTCTTCCTGCATCTGGTGTGGCCCGATCACCTGGCGGTGCCGCACCGAACTGGTGAAGCCGGGCGCGACCGCCTCGACCCGCGCGATCACCCGGTCCGCGTGCGCGGCCAGTTCGGCCTCGTGCGGCGCCTCCGCGTAGCCGGCGGGCACCCACTGGGTGAACAGCGACATGATGTGCTGGCCGGGCGGCGCCAGCGAGTCGTCGAACACGCTGGGAATGCAGATGTCGGCGAACGGCAGCGCCGACGGCTCGCCCGCCACCGCCTGCTGGAAGGCCGTCTCCACGTCGTCCAGGGATTCGGCCAGCACGATGGTGCCGCCGTGCACCTGCGGATCGAACTCCGGGTGGCTGGCGAACACCGGCAGCCGGTCCAGCGCGAGATTGATCTTCACGGTCCCGCTGCGGGTCTGCCAGCCCTGGATGTCCGCCACGAACGAGGGCGGCAGGTCCGCCGCGTCCAGCAGCCGCAGGAACGAGATCTGCGGGTGCACCGTGGTGATGACGACATCGGCGTCGATCTCCTCGCCGCGGGCCAGCGTCACGCCCGTCACCCGGCCCGCGCGCGTGCGGATCCGGGCGACCTCCGCGCCGGTCCGGATCTCCGCGCCGAACGACCGGGCCGCGGCGGCGATGGCCCCGCTGACCCCGCCCATCCCGCCATGCGGGAACCCCCACGCGCCCGCCTGCCCGTCGGCCTCGCCGACGTGATGGTGCAGCATCACGTACGCGGTCCCGGCCGACCGCGGCCCGGCCCAGGTGCCGATGACGCCGGAGACCGAGAGCACGCCGCGCACCGCGTCGCTTTCGAAGTAGCGGTCGAGCAGATCGGCGATGCTCCCGGTGAGCAGCCGGGTCACGTCCACCGAGCCGCGCTCGTCGATCCCCCGCAGCTGGGCCAGCAGCCGGGCCTGCGCCCACAGGTCGGCGGGCCGCCGCGAGCCGAGGTGCGGCGGGATCTGGTGCAGCAGCGGGCCGAGCAGCCGGCCGATCCGCTGCAGGTGCGCCTCGTAGCCGTCGAACGCGTCGGCGTCCGCCCGGGAGAACGTGGCGATCTCGGCGTGCCGCTCGGCCGGGTCAGCGGGCAGCCGCAGGTACCGCCCGTCCGCCCGCGGGGCGAAGTAGGGTCCCTGCGGGTAGACGTGGTACCCGTGCCGCTGCAGCCGCAGGTCGCGGACCAGATCGGGCGGCAGCAGGGACACCACGTACGACAGCGACGTGACGGTGTACCCGGGGCCGAACGGATGCTCGCTGACCGCGGCGCCGCCGGTCACCTCCCGGCGCTCGCACACCAGCGTGTCCAGCCCGCTGCGGGCCAGGTAGGCCGCGGCGACCAGGCCGTTGTGACCGCCGCCGACCACGATCGCGTCCCGGTGAGTCCTCATGGGGCCGAACCTACGGGATGGGCCTCGCCGGCGGCCCAGGCGGCGGGACCCCACATCATGCCGGGACGGTCCCGGATGTCTGACTGATCAGACAGTCAAGGCTAGCGGGCGAGGGCTGTCCAGACGGCGGAGGGCGGACCGCTAGATCAGGTCGGCGAGGCGGCGGAGCATCGCGACGCTCTGCTCGGGCGGCAGCGCCTCGGTGGCCACGCTGTTCAGGATGTCCCAGTAGGGCACCGTGTCGGCGGGCTTGTTGAGGTAGACCGCGCTGTCGAGCTGCTCCTGGTAGACGAGGTCCGGGAGCAGGCCCTCGGGGAAGCGCAGCAGGATCATCGGCCCGCCCACGCCGACGTGCCCGCCCGCGCTGAACGGCATGACCTGGACCGTGACGTTACCGCGGCGCGACATCCTGATCAGGTGGTCGACCTGGGCGAGCATGACCGCCCGGCCGCCGATCGGGCGGCGCAGCGCCGTCTCGTCGATCACCACCCACAGGTGCGGCGGGCGATCGCGGTGCAGTACCTGCTGGCGGCGCATCCGCAGCGCGACCAGTTGCTCGGCGCCGGCCTCCGAGACGCCGTCCGCCAGCCGGGCCACCGCCTGCGCGTAGTCCGGGGTCTGCAGCAGCCCCGGGATGAACTGCACGTCGTAGCTGCGGATGAGGCTCGCGGCCTGCTCCAGCCCGAGGTAGGGCACGAACCAAGCGGGCAGCACCTCGCTGTAGGACTGCCACCAGCCGGCCGTGTTGGCCTGCCGGGCCAGGCTGAGCAGCACCGCGCGCTCGGCGTCGTCGCCCACCCCGTACAGGGTGAGCAGTTCGGACACGTCGCGCTGCTTGAAGCCGGTCCGGCCCAGCTCGAGGCGGCTGATCTTGGAGCCGGACGCCCGGATCGCGTTGCCCGCACTGTCCCGGGTGACCCCCGCGGCCTGGCGGAGCCGACGCAGCCGCGCACCGAGGAGCATGCGCACGACCGTCGGGCCGGCCTGGCCGTAGTCGACGACGCCGGAGTCTTCCGGTCCGGGTGTTCCCTGCGTCGTGTCCAATGCCCTCGCTCTCGGTGCGGTTTCCGGTGCGGCTCCCCTCTATGGTAGTCGGGCCCGGGCCCCCTAGGCTGGCCGCGTGCAGGCCAGAGTTGATCACACCGTGACGTCCGGCACGTTTTCCCTGGACGGGCAGACCTTCGACGTGCAGAACAACGTGTGGGTCGCCGGCGACGACTCCGAATGGGTGCTGCTGGACGCGCCACACGACGTGCCCGCGATCCTCGGCGGGTAGCCGAAGTCCGGCAGGCCGGTGAACCGGTCTTCCGGGGTCCGCAGCACGTGCACCCGGTCATCGTCGCACCGGGCCGGCCGGGCGGGCGGGTCAGGAAACGTGCGCGCTGATCAGGTGGCCGACGCCGAAGGTGATCGCCCCGGCGATCGCGCCCGCGATCACCTGGCGCAGGCCGGAGCGGATCACGCTGCGCCCGTTCAGCGCGCCGATGCTCGCGCCGACGCCGAACAGCGCGGCGATGGACAGCCCGATCGCGGCCAGCAGGGCGGCGGTTCCGCTGCCGGCCAGGTAGGGGATCACCACGACGAACGCGCCGATGGCGAAGGCGAACAGGCTGGAGAACGCGGCCCTCCAGGGCGAGCCGAGCTCGTCGGGGTCGAGGCCGAGTTCCTCCCTGGCCAGGGTGTCCAGCGCCACCTCACGGTCCGCCATGATCTTGTCGGCGAGCCGCTCGGCGTCCGGCCGGGACAGGCCCTTGGCCCGGTAGATGAGCACCAGCTCGGCGTGCTCCTCGTCCGGTTTCTCCGCCAGCTCGGCCTGTTCCAGCGAGATCTCCCGCTGGTACATCTCGCGCTGGCTCGACATGGAGACGTACTCGCCGGCCGCCATCGAGAACGATCCGGCCAGCAGGCCCGCCACCCCGGCCAGCAACGTCACCAGGCGCGAGGTGCCGGATCCGGCGAAGCCCATGACCAGCGCCGCGTTCGAGACGAGGCCGTCACTGACGCCGAAGACGCCGGCCCGAAGGGTGCCGGACCGGTCACCGCGGTGCCACGGTTCGCGCCGCCGGATCTGCGCCTGGGGGTCCGGGCGGCGCCCGTCCATCAGGTGCGCGAGGGTGCGGGCGTGCCCGCGCTCGTCCGCGGCCATCCCCGGGGCGGCGTCCGGGTCGTTGTCGTACATGCCGGCGTCGGCCTTTTCGGCCCGCTCGATCAGCGGCAGGACCGTGTTCACCGACAGCCTGCTGGCGGCCGTGCCCAGCAGCCGGGTGCGCAGGCTCGGGCCGCCGGCGGCGGGCACGTCGGCGCCCGCGTCGCGCAGCTTGCCCTCCCAGTGGGCGGCGTGCTTCAGCTCGATCGACGCCAGCTCACGGAAGATGTCCTGGCGCTCACCGGTCTCCACGTCGGCGAGCCGCGCGTACAGCGCGGCCGCGTCCCGCTCGCTGGCGAGCATCTCCCGCCAGCGCTTGACGGACTTGGCGGCATTTTCAGAACTCACAGTTTCCATAACCAGTCTGTCGGGGCCGTTATGCCGGCGGTGCTGGCCCTGGCGGCCGTCTCAGTCGGCGATGGCCTGGTAGGTGGCGGTCCAGAAGTCCTGGAAGAGACGGGGCGGGATGGGGGAGGCCCACGCCTGCTGCGACATCAGGATCATGGTGAGGTCCTCGGCGGGGTCGTTATACCAGGATGTGCCCATCCCGCCGTCCCAGCCATAGGTGCCGACCGACTTGGCGACCTCGGTGCGCTCGGTGACGACCGCGACCCCGAACCCCCAGCCGTGCACCCGGAAGAAGCCGGGGACGAGCCCGGACGCGGCCTTCTGCGCCGGGGTGAGCTGGTCGCTCGTCATGAACTCCACCGACGGCCGGGACAGGATCCGCTCCCCGCGGCTGACGCCCTTGCCGCGCAGCATGTCGGCGAACGCGAGGAAGTCGTCGACGGTGGAGACCAGCCCGCCGCCGCCGGAGGGGAACGAGGGCAGGCGGCTCCACTGGCCATCGCCCGGCTCGTCGTAGAGGACCGCCGCGCCGCTGCCCGGGTCGATCACGTAGGAGGTCGCGAGCCGCCAGATGTGATCCCACGGGACGATGAAGCCGGTGTCGGCCATGCCGAGCGGGTCGAAGATCCGCTCCTTGAGGAACGTCTCGAACGGCTGCCCCGCGGCGCGCTCGATCAGCACCCCGAGGACGTCGGAGCCGGTGTTGTACATCCAGCGCTCGCCCGGCTGGTACATCAGCGGGAGGCTGCCGAGGCGGCGGATCCATATCTCCGGCGCGGGCGGCGTCTGCGGGCTCGGCATGCCCTGCCCGAGTTCCAGCTCGGACAGGGCATCGGCGATCGGAACGGTGCCCGGCGCGGCCGCGACGATGCCGAGGCCCATGGTGAAGGTGAGCAGATCCCGGACGGTGATCGGCCGGTGCGCGGGCACGGTGTCGTCGAGGTCGGCGTCGGGCCGCTTCAGGACCTGCCGGTCGGCCAGCTCGGGCAGCAGCCGGTTCACCGGCTCATCCAGGCGGATCGCGCATTCCTCGATCAGGATCATCGCCGCGGCCGCGGTCACCGGCTTGGTCATCGACGAGATGCGGAAGATCGTGTCGCGGCGCATCGGCTCTTCCGTGCCCGCGGCCATCGCGCCGATCGCGTCGACGTGCCCCTCGCCCCGGCGTGCGACGAGCGTCACGAGGCCGGGCACCTCGCCCCGTTCGACGTAGCCCGTCATCACGTCGTGCAGCCGCTTCAGCCGCTCCGCTGATAGTCCGCCGTCCCGCATGTTCGTCCCTTCCGATGTCTGCCCGGCTTACCCGTATCTTTGCCGATAACAGACCGTCCGAAGGATCGGGATCCACGGCCCGTGGCCGACGTGTTAACTGCCCGGCCGGCGGCGGCGGATATCCGGCCGGCGGTGGGGGGTGTCCGGCCGGGGAAGCGTACCGCGCGCCTACGGAAGGTGAGCGGGCAGGCCGAACGACGGGAAGAGCGCGGCGGTGTCGAGGAACATCGTCATCCGCGCGATCCGGTCGGCGGTGATCTCCAGCACCTGCAGCGACCAGGGCGCGTGACCGCCCTTCGGGTCGGGCTTGTACTGGCCGAACGCCGGGCAGCCGTTGGCGTGCACCGGGATCAGCTGCGAGCCGCGGCAGGCGCTGGGGCCAGGCTGCACCATCCAGGTGGTGATGTTCTGCGCGCCCTGGACCCACATGGCGTACGGCGGCATGGACTGCAGGGCGTCCTCGTGCAGCAGCCCGACCAGCGCCGTCATGTCGTACCGCTCGAAGGCGTCGACGTAACGGTCGAGCAGGTCGGCGTGGTCGGCGTGCAGGTCCGCCGGCCGCGATTCGGCGGGGACGGCGGCGAGCGTGGTGCGGGCGCGCTGCAGCGCGCTGTTGACCGCGGGCACGGTCGTGCCGAGCAGCTCGGCGACCTCGGTCGCCTGGAAGCGGAGCACCTCGCACAGGATCAGCGTCGCCCGCTGCCGTGGCGGCAGATGCTGCAGGGCGGTGACGAAAGCCAGCCGGATGGTTTCCTTCGCCTCGACGATCTCGGCCGGATCGGCGTCGACGGGCAGGATGCGGTCGTCCGCGATGGGGGAGACCCACATGTGCTCGGGCAGCATCTGGCCCAGCAGCGACTCGTCGGGGGCCGACGGCGGGCCGAGCTCCATCGGCCGGGCCCGGCGCTGGCGTCCCCGGAGCATGTCCAGGCAGACGTTGGTGGCGATGCGGTACAGCCAGGACCGCACGGACGACCGGCCCTCGAACTGGCCGGCCGACCGCCAGGCCCGCAGCATCGTTTCCTGCACGGCGTCATCGGCTTCGAAGCCCGACCCGAGCATCCGGTAGCAGTAGCCGGTGAGCTCCCGGCGGTAATCCTCCAGCACCCCCGGCTGGTCGGCCAGGGCTGTGCCGTCGTTGCTTGGTGCCATACTCCCGGACTCTACCGGGGGGCACCGACAATCTGCCCGGCGTCAGGCGGCCGGCCCCGGGTATGCGACACGAATGCAGGCCTGCTTGGTTGGGATGACGGGCGGCGATAGCCCCGGCGGGGTAACGGTAGAGGCGTTGGTCAGGTTCGGTGGCTGAACGAGCCATTTTGTTGCGCATCATGTAACCGCTTGCGTACTCTTCGCTATAAGTGCTGGCAGAAGGCAGTAGAAAGCTCACTGGATGCCGGCCTTAGGGGGAAACGCGATGGGGGTCAGGCGCGAACGTGCTGGAGCTGGTCCGGCCCGTCCCGGGACGCAGGCTCGGCGAGGTGCGCCGCTAAGGGTCTACCTAGTGGGGCTGGCGGCGTTGGTTGTCGTTGTCGCCGGGGTGAATGTCGTCTACCAGCGGCAAGAGGCGATCGAGGACGCCCGGCAAGCGGCGCTGGCCAGTGCCGGGTTCGGGGCAGGCACCGCGGCACATGAGATCGCGGCTGGGCTCGGTGCCGTGCAAGCCCAGGTGGCCGGGCTTGCCGCCAACCCGGCGATCGGGCAGGCTTTCGGGCAGCCTGCCGGGTGCTCGCTGCAATTCGGCGGAGCGGGTGCCTTCAGTACCGGGCATCTGGACGTCATCGCAAGCGATGGGGCCGTCGCATGTTCCTCGCTGATGCCGCGGAAGCCGCCAGGGTATGCGGGTGCGACTGGCTGGCGGCCGCGCGGAGGGGCCCTGTGGTGACGGGCCCGGTGGTGGATGTCCGGACGGGCCAGCAGGCGGAGGTGGTGGCCACACCGGTGCCGGGCAAGGGCGTGGTGGCCGCCTTCTTGAACCTGGCCCCCGTCGGGCCGCAGCTGGCGTCGACGCTGAGCGGTGCCCATCACCTTGAGTTCGTGGTCACCACCGCGAACGGTAAAACAGTGGTGGCCCGGTCGATCCACCCGGGTGCCTGGGTGGGGAAGCCGGTGCCGGGCACGCCGTTTGCCGGTGCCGTCGGCCAGGCAGAACACCGCGACCTGGACGGCACGCCGCGCCTGTACGGGCAGGCGCTGGTGGCGACGGTGCGGTGGCAGGTGTTCGCGGGAGCTGGCACGGCGCAAGCTTTCGCCGCGGCCAACCAGGAGAGCAATCATCAGCTTGTCATCACGCTGATCGGGCTGGTGGTGTTCTTGCTGGCGGCACTGGTGCTGTACAGGCGGATCGCCCGGCCCATCGCCAGCTTGAGCGCCGGGGTCCGGGAGGCGACGAACCACCTGCCCGCAGAGCCGATCGCGGTGGCGGGCCCGGCCGAGGTGCTGGCGCTCACCGAGGACTTCAACCACCTGATCGCCGCGGCCAACCGTGAGCTGGAAGCGACGTCGCGGCTGGCCGCCGTCGCCGAGTCGTCAGCCGACGCCATTGCGGGCGTCACGCTCGATGGTGTCATCACCAGCTGGAACGCTGGTGCGGAGCAGATGACCGGGTACTCGCGCGAGGAGATGATCGGGAAGAACGTGTCTGTGCTCGCCCCGGCAGGGCAGGCCGGGGAATCCGCGGCCATCCTGGACAGGGTCCGGGAGGGGGAGCGGGTGGAGCAGGTCGAGGTCCGGCACCTGCGCAAGGACGGCACGATTCTCGACCTGTCGTATACGATCTCCCCGATCCGCGATGCCGGTAATGTGGTGGTGGGTGCGGCCACGGTGGCCAGGGACATGACCGAACGCAACCGCGCCGAGGCTGACCGCCGCTCGCTGGAGCAACGGTTGCTCCAGTCCGAGCGGCTGGAGAGCCTGGGCCAGCTGGCTGGCGGGATCGCCCATGACTTCAACAACCTGCTGGCCGCCATCATGAACTACGCCGGGTTCGTGGCTGAGGAGACGGCCGACCAGCCGGCGGTCCGGGCCGATGCCGAAGAGATCCGGGCCGCGGCCGAGCGTGGGGCCCGGCTGACCAGGCAGTTGCTCGTTTTCAGCCGGCGCGAGGCAACGCAGCCAGAGCCGCTCGACGTCAACGCCATCGTGGCCGACATCAGCAGCCTGCTGTCGCGCAGTATCGGGGCACACATCGAACTGCGCATCAACCCGGCTGCCGGCCTGCCTGCCATCGAGGCCGATCGCGGCCAAGTCGAACAGGTGCTGCTCAACCTGGCCATCAACGCCCGGGACGCCATGCCCAACGGCGGCGTCATAACGATCGAGACCAGCCTGACCGGGCTGAACGGCACCTTCGCGGACGCGCATCCCGGCACCAGCCCCGGCCGTTATGTCGAGCTCACTGTCAGCGACACCGGTACCGGCATGAGCGCGGACGTCGCTGCCCACATCTTCGAGCCGTTCTTCACGACTAAACCGCAAGACCAGGGCACCGGTCTGGGCTTGTCCACCGTGTACGGCATCGTCACCCAGGCCGGCGGCAGCATAAGCGTCGACTCCGAAGAAGGCACCGGCACCACCTTCCACGTTTGTTTCCCTGCGACCAGCGCAGCCGCCGCAGAGCAGCCGGACCGCGCCGCGCCGCGCGCTGGCGGAAAGGGGGAGACGATCCTGGTTGTCGACGACGAGCCCGCGGTGCTGGCCGCCACCTCGCGGATCTTGCGCCAGCACGGCTATACCACCTTGGAGGCCGCCACTTACGAAGAAGCGCTGGACCTGGCGTCCAGCCACAACTTCCGGCTTCTCCTGACCGATTCCGTCATGCCCCACATGTCCGGGGCCACCCTGGCCGAACGCGTCGTCGAATTCAAGCCTGGACTAGCTGTGTTGTACATGTCCGGTTACAGCCAGCCAGAGCCGGGACCCTCGTCCGGGCGCCACGGCACAAGGGACAGTATCCAAAAGCCCTTCAGCAGCCAGACATTGCTGCGAGCCGTCCACACCGCGATGAATGCCCCTCCCGGGACGGATCGCTGACACCTTGCCGCCCGGCACCGCTACAGCCAGCCGATCCGCCGGTTGGTCGGGCGGGCGCCAGGGCGGGAGGGCCATCGTTAATCGTCGTCTTCCTCGGTGGGGCCGCCGTCACCGCCGGCCCGCCTGGACCGGGGGCGCCCGCCCGGCGGCCGGGGGCGGCCCGCTGGCCGGGGCCGCGGCGCCGCCATCGCGGACGTGCCGTCCGGGGCCCAGGACGGGTTCGGTGGCCTCGGCTGCCGTCCGCGCAGGGCGGCGGCCGCCCGCCCCATCGCCTCCAGGGAGCTGTCCCGCCGGGCGTCGAACGCGGCCGGCTCCATCTGCCCGTGCTGCGCCCGGTCGTAGGCCAGCGCCAGCTCGGTGGCGGTGAGCTGGTAGCCGGCCATCGTCTCGGCCCCGCGCAGGCCGCAGTGCAGCCGCGCCCACTGCCGCGCGAGGCGGCGATCACGCAGGTCGGCCAGCATCTTCACGTCGTCCGCGGTCATCACGGCCGGATCCTCGAAGCGCATGCAGCACTCCATGATCAGCCCGACGATGCGGCGGCGGTCCCAGACCATGGCGACCAGCAGCACCCCGAGCGCACCCAGCAGGATCACGTACACGATGGCCGTCCGCCCCGGGCCCATCCGCACCGAGTCATCCCACAGGGTGTGCAGCCCGACGGCCAGGATCCAGCCCGCCAGCACGGCCCAGCGGCCACGGCGCCACGGCTGCATCGCCGCGTAGGCGACGCCCAGCCCGATCATCGAGGAGAACAGCGGGTCCCACAGCGGCGTCAGCAGCCCGCGCTGGAAGAACGCCGACACCAGCGCGCCCAGCCCGCTGCGTTCGGCCTCCACGTAGGCGAACAGGTTCGAGATCAGCGCGAAGCCGAGGCCGACCATGGCCCCGTACACCACGCCGTCGGTGACCCCGTCGAGTTCGGCCCGCTGGTAGCGCAGCAGGCCGACCAGGACGCCGCCCTTGAGCGTCTCGGCGATCAGCGCCCCGACGAAGGCGGAGCCCAGCGACGTGGCCACCTGGCCCGACTTCGGGCCCAGTTCGGGCGTGGTGATCAGCTCGTTGCCCAGCGCGTGCCCGAGGAAGCCGAGCAGCGCCGCCAGGGCGGCGCCCGCGCCGAACGTGATGGCCAGCAGCGTCGGCGGCTCGGGTTCCAGCCGGTCCAGGTACAGCACCCCGGCCATGACCAGCGGGACCGGGAGAATGGCGAGCGCCAGCCCGGCCGCGGTCGGCGCCGATCCGCCGTGAATGGCGATGGCGAGCGCGATCACCGCGAGCAGGCAGCAGGCCGCCAGGCCCGCGAGAAAGCCGACCGGGATGCGGGCGGGTGGCCGGGCATCGAATGCCGGGCGGGGATTCGATGGCGCCATGCCAGGCAGCGTAACCGCCCGTGCCCGTCCGTGCGCAACCCCGCAGTCCAGGGATATGCGCGGTCGTTACCTGGCGGGGACCCGGCCCTTACCCGGCGGGGCCGCGGCCGTCACCCGGCGAAGAATTCCGCCAGGATTGGGGCCAGGACCGACGCGTTCACGTCGTGCGTCTGCCCTTCCACCGCGCGGAGCCGGGCCTGCGGCATGGCCATGCCCAGTGTCTGCGCGGTCTCGCGCATGAACGGGAAGCTCGCGCCGCCGTACATGACCAGCGCCGGGACCGTGACCCGGGCGGCCTGGCCGGCCGGGACCGCCGGGTCGGCCCCCATCAGGCCGGCGTGGTCGTAGGCCAGGGTCGGCGCGATCGCCTCCAGGGCCGGGAAGAACGGCGACTGGCGCATGCCCGCGATCTGCCCGGCGGGCATGCCCACGTGCGCCATGAACCGGGCCACGGCATCGCCCCGGCGGCCGGCGGCCAGCGCCGCGGCGAGATCGTCGAGGTAGGCCTTCCAGGGGCCCTCGGCGGCGGGGTCGTCGTTCCAGGGCGCCTCGTACAGGGCGATCTTCGCCGCGCCGGCCGCGTCGGCCTGCAGGACCGTGTCCATCACCAGGGCGCAGCCCGAGGAGTGGCCGTACAGGCAGGCCGCCCCGCCGGCGGCGCCGATCACCGCCGTGAGGTCCTCGATCTCCCGCTGCACGGCGTACGGCAGGGTGTCCCCGCTGTCACCGCGGCCCCGGCGGTCGTAGCGGAAGACCGTGAAGTCCGGCTCCAGCGCCGCCGCCAGGTCCGCCTTGGCGCCGCGGGCGCACAGGGCGCCGTCGACGAGGATCACCGCCGGTCCTGCTCCCTGCTGCTCGTAGGCGATGGCCGTGCCGTCCGCGGAGGTGACCGTTTTCATGATTGCTCCTTAACAGTGTGGCGGGATGATTCACAGCGTGGCGAGATACGCCGCGAAGCGGTCGAGGGAGGACCGGAAGCCGGCCTGCGCCCCGGGGGCGCGGAACGCGGCCGGGCACGTTCCGCTGATGGATGCGGACCTCGGTGCGGGAGCCGCCGATGTCGGTGAACGTCGAGGTGGTCGTCACGCCGCTGCCGGGCTCGGTCCACACCAGCCGCTCCGGCGGCACGACCTCGACGTAGACCGCCCGCATCGTGTACTGGCTGCCGTCGGCGTCACTGACCATGACGGTCTCGAAGACCCCGCCCGGCCGCACGTCGGCCGTGATGCCGCGCGGGTGGCGTGTGCGTTCCGGCCGGCCCTCAGAAATGCGCGAGGTGCTCCGGGTCGGTCATGCAGCGGAAGACGAGTTCTCTCGGTGCGTCGAAGACCCGGGTGTAGGTCAGTTCGGCCGTTTCCGCCGCGGGGTCACTCATGCTGGTCTCCTCTGCCTGCCTGGCGGCGCTCCGTGTCCCGCCCGGGGGCGCGGCCCGCTGAATGTCGCGCAGGTGCTCGTCGAGCCGGTCGAACCGCTCCGTCCAGATACGACGGTTCGTCTCGATCCAGCTCATCGCCTCGTCGAGCACGCCGCCTTCGAGGTGGCACGGCCGGAACTGCGCGCGCCGGGTCCGCGAGATGAGCCCGCAGCGCTCCAGCACCTTCAGGTGCTTGGAGATGGCGGGCAGCGTCATGGCGAAGGGCGCGGCCAGTTCGTTCACCGTGGCGTCCCCGCGCGCCAGGTACGCCACGATGGCCCGGCGGGTCGGGTCGGCCAGCGCGGTGAAGGTCGCGTCCAGCCGCTCGTCGGTCGCGGTCATCCCAGCCTCCCCGGGGGTAGTGCTCTCGACCTTACTTCACCACTTGGTTAGTTAGCTGTCAAGTTAAATATAAGGAAAGGCGGACCCGGTCCGGGCCGTTATGGCGCAGGCGGACCCGGCCGGCGCGCTTCTGCGGGCGGCCGGCGCTGGCGTCGCGGCGTGCGGCGGGCGTGCGGCGGCCCCGGCGCCGTCCCCGGGCCGGGAGGGCCGGGCGGGCGGATTCAGTACCGCGCGCCCACCACCTGATCGGCGAGCGGGTCGAGGCGGCCGAGGTCGGCGGGGGACAGGGTGACGTCCAGCGCCGCGACGTTCTGCTCCAGCCACTTGACCCGCTTCGTGCCCGGGATCGGCACGACGGCCACGCCGAGTCGTCCGGCCTGCGCGTACACCCACGCGATCGCCACCTGGGCCGGCGCGACCCCCTTCTCCTCGGCCACCGAGCGCACCGCGTCGGCGATCGCCTGGTTGGCGGCGGCGGCGCCGCCGGCGAACCGCGCGTTCCGGCGGCGGAAGTCCCTCGCGTCGAGGGCGCTCACGTCGACGGTCCCGGTCAGGAAGCCACGGCCGAGCGGGGAGTAGGGCACCAGGCCCACGCCGAGCTCGCGCATCTCGCCGATGGCGGCGGTCTCCACGTCGCGGGTCCACAGCGAGTACTCGCTCTGCACCGCGGTGATCGGGTGCACCGCATGCGCCCGGCGCAGCAGGGCGCCGTCCACCTCCGAGAGCCCGAGGTAGCGGACCTTGCCCTCGGCGACGAGTTCGGCCATGGCCCCGACGGTCTCCTCGATCTCCGCGGTCTGCGGCGGCCGGTGCAGGTAGTACAGGTCGATCACGTCGACGCCGAGCCGCAGCAGCGAGGCGTCGCAGGCGCGCTTGACGTAGGCTCGCTCGCCGCGCAGCACGCGGTGGCCGTCGCCCATGGTCCGGTCGATGCCGAACTTCGTGGCCAGCTGGACCTCGTCGCGCCGCCCGGCGATGCCCCGGCCGACGAGCACCTCGTTGTGGCCGGCCCCGTAGACGTCGGCGGTGTCGAGGAACGTCACGCCCAGGTCGAGGGCGCGCCGGATGGTGGCGATCGACTCATCCCAGTCGCTCGCGCCGTACCACTCGCTCATCCCCATGCAGCCGAGGCCCTGGGCCGAGACGGTCAGGCCGCCGAGCTTGGTCGTGTGCATCGCGCTCATGCTCCTTCTGTGTCTTCCGCACCGCCGAGCCGCTGCACCAGGGCGGTCAGCGCCGGGCCGAGCGGTGCGTCGATGGTGGCGATCGCCTGCGCGTCGCCCCGGGTCTGCCCCTGGTTGATGATCACTACCGGGATCTGGAGCTTCGCCGCCTGCCGGACGAACCGGTAGCCCGACATCACCGTCAGCGAGGACCCCAGCACGACCAGCGCCCCGGCCCGCTCGACCAGCGCGTAACAGTCGTCCACCCGGGGCCGCGGCACGTTCTCGCCGAAGAACACCACGTCCGGCTTGAGCAGGCCGCCGCACCGCCGGCAGTCCACCACGCGGAAGCGCTCGACCGCCGCGTCGGCCAGCACCGCGTCACCGTCCGGGTTGATCGCGCCGGCCTCGGCCGCCCAGCCGGGATTGGCCGCGTGCAGCCGATCGTCCAGCTCGCCGCGGGCGGTGCGCTGCCCGCACGCCAGGCAGAGCACCCGGTCCAGGCTGCCGTGCAGCTCGATCACCTGCCGCGCGCCGGCCGCCTGATGCAGGCCGTCCACGTTCTGCGTGATGATGCCGGCCAGCAGGCCGCGCCGCTCCAGCTCGGCGACCGCGCGGTGCCCGGCGTTGGGGGCGGCCCGCGCCACGTGCCGCCACCCGACGTGGCTGCGGGCCCAGTACCGCTGCCGCGCCGCCGCGCCCGCCACGAACGTCTGGTAGGTCATCGGCTCGGCCCGCCGCGCCCGCCCGGTCGGCCCGCGGTAGTCGGGAATGCCCGACTCCGTCGACAGCCCGGCGCCGCTCAGCAGCACCACGCCGCCGCCCCGGACAAGATCGGCCAGCACGCCGAACGGCCCCCGGTACGCCCGCCCGTTCCGCCCGAACGCCCCCCAGTGCGCGTCCGCCCCACCGTGCCCTTCCGCCCGAACGGCCCCCGGGGCTGCGCCCGCGGCCGCCGGGCCCACGCGGGCCGTCCGCCAGTTGCGTCACCCTTTCATGCTGCCTGACGCGCCGGCCTGCCGCGCACCCGCCTCACCCCCTCACCCGGCCGAGGGCTAATGGCTGGGCTGCGGCACCTTGCAGTCGATCTTGGGGTTGACGCCGACGTAGTTGCGCGGGCCGGCCAGGATCGTCACCGCGACGGTGCTCGCCTTGGTGCAGCTGACCCGGCGATCCCGGGGGAGGAGGAGCGGCCCCGCGGCTATCCGGCGGCCCGGGGCGGGCCCGACGCTGAACCGGCGGTAGCGTGATCGGATGCCGCCGTCCCGGAGGACCTCATACCGCGGTGCTGACCTGACGGCGGCCCGTGACCGCACGGTGCCGGACGTGCTGCCCGGGCCGGGCCAGCCGTTCCGCGTCCTGTTCTGCGGCATCAACCCCGGCCTGTATTCCGCCGCGACCGGCCACCATTTCGCGCGCCCCGGCAACCGGTTCTGGCCCGCGCTGTACGGCTCGGGCTTCACCCCCCGCCTGCTGGCCCCCGGCGAGCAGCAGTTGCTGGCCGGATACGGGCTGGGCATCACCAACCTGGTCGCCCGGGCCACCGCGCAGGCCTCCGAACTCACCCGCGAGGAGCTCCAGGCCGGCGCGGCCCAGCTGGCGGGGCTGGTGGCCCGGCATCAGCCCCGTTTCGTCGCCGTGGCCGGGGTAACCGCCTACCGGGATGCGTTCGGCACGAAAAATGCCCAGGTCGGGCCGCAGGACGAGACGATCGGCGCGACCCGCCTGTGGATCGTGCCCAATCCGAGCGGCCTGAACGCCCACTGGCCCCTGGCCGCCATCACCGCCGAGTTCGCCCGCCTCCGCGCCGCCGCCCACGACCCAGAAAATCCCCATATGGGCAGCGTTCTCAGCGAATAGGACGCGTCGATTATCAACTCGTCGGTTGATCTTGGTTGCGTGCCCAGCCGCGCACGTCACGGCGCGACGGCCGGTCAGATACGACGGGTTATTTCACGACGGTCCATAGCGCGGAGAACGCTGCCCACATCAGGAGATGGCGCCGGCGACGGTCTGTCCTGGGCACGGTGGGCTGGCGGGGGCGGCTGGATTCGCGCAGGACCAGGCTGCAGGGCAGCAGGCGCAAGCCCGCGCTGGGGTGGCCCTCGATCGCGGCCAGCAGGCCCAGTCCACGATTTCCGGGATCTCGAAGGTGAGCGGCTGAGGTTCACCCGCTGAAGCGGGCCCGGGCCCTGGCAAGGACCTCCGCCAGGCCCGGGCCTTTGGCCGTCTGCCGCGGGCGGTGGGCGCGGGCAGCGGGAGCGGGCACCGGGTCCCCGGGGCTGCCGGGTCCCGCGGCGGCCCCGTGGCCGGGCGGCACGGTCTCCGCGGGAGGCGGCGGCGGGGGCGGTGTCCCATCGCCGAACGGGCGGCCGCCGAGCGCCGCCCGCCCGTGCGGCGTCAGCCAGTTGGACAGATCTGGGCCGGCCGGGACGATCCCGGTCGGGTTGATCGACAGGTGAACCCGGTAGTAATGCTCCTTGATCTGGACGAAATCGATCGTGTCGCCGAACCCCGGCGTCTGGAACAGGTCGCGCGCGTAGGCCCACAGCACCGGCATCTCCGACAGTTTGGACCGGTTGCACTTGAAGTGGCCGTGGTAGACGGGGTCGAACCGGGCCAGCGTGGTGAACAGCCGTATGTCGGCCTCGGTGATCGTGTCCCCGACCAGGTAACGCTGGCCGGCCAGCCGCTCGCTCGAGCCAGTCCAGCCGCTTGAACAGCCGCCGGTAGGCCGCCTCGTACGCGCGCTGCGAGCTCGCGAAGCCGGCCTGGTAGACGCCGTTGTTCACGTCCTTGTAGACGAGCGCGGCCACCTCGTCGATCTCGTCCCGGTGCTTCTCCGGGTACAGGTCGGGCGCGCCGTCGCGCGCCTGCGCCGTCCACTCGGTCTCCAGGTCCAGCGTCATCTGCCGGTAGTCGTTGGTCACCACGGCCCCGGTGGGCACGTCGATGATGGCCGGGACCGTGACCCCGCGGTCGTAGCCGGGCACCGCCTTCTCGTACGCCTCCGCGAGCCGCTCGATGCCGAGCACGGGATCCCGGCCGCCCGGGTCCAGGTCGAAGCTCCAGCTCCGCTGGTCGTGCACGGGACCGGCCATGGCCATCGAGATCACGGACTCCAGGCCCAGCAGCCGCCGCACGATGACGGCCCGGTTCGCCCACGGGCACGCCCGCGCCACCGCCAGCCGGTAGCGTCCCGGCTCGACCGGCCAGCCGTCCCGGCCGTCCGCCGTGATCCGCGCGTTCAGGTACCGGGTATCGCGAACATATGTCCCATCATCGCCCACAGGACCGACAGTACCCCGGCCGCCTGCGGCGGATTGAGCAAGGCGTTTGCCCATCGCCCCGCTCCCTGTCAGGATATTCAGGCTTTGGCCGCGTCGATTATCAACTCGTCGGTGGATCTTGGTTGCGTGCCGAGCCGCGCACGTCACGGCGCGACGGCCGATCAGATACGACGGGTTATTTCACCAGACACCTCGCCAGGATGCCCCGGCGTTCAGGGCGGGGAGGAATGGCGTACGGCGCGCCGCCCGTGTCTTTATGCTCATGGCCGGTATCCTGTAAGAGTGAGGACGGCGTATAAGTGCAGGGCGTACCCGACGAGGCCAGCAGGCATGCTGGCCCGCACGTTCGGCTGCGTCCGCGTCGTCTGGAACCGGACCCTCGCGGACCGGCACGCCCGGTATGCACGCCGAGGGCAAGTCCACGTCCTACGCCGAGACCGACGCCGCGCTGACCGCGATGAAGAAAGACCCGGACCTGGCGTGGCTGAACGAGGTGTCGTCGGTCCCGCTGCAGCAGGCCCTGCGCCACCAGCACGCCGCGTTCCAGGCGTTCTTCGGCAAGCGCGCCCGCTACCCGAGGTTCAAGTCCCGCCACGGCAGGCAGTCCGCGACCTACACCCGGTCGGCGTTCCGCATGAAGGACGGCGCGTCTGTGGCTGGCGAAGACAGCGAGCCGCTGCCTTCGTGTGGACGTGGCCCGGCATCGACCTCGCCGCGCTGGACCCGACGTCGGTGACGGTGACCCGGGACCCGGCCGGCCGGTGGTTCGTCACCTTCCATGTCGAGGTACCCGATCCCGCGCCGCTCCCGGCCGCAGGCGAGAGCGTCGGCGTGGACGTCGGCCTGAAGGACTTCGCGGTCCTGTCGACCGGCGAGAAGATCCCGCACCCGAAGGACTGGGAGCGGCACGAGAAGCGGCTCAAGCGGTACCAGCGCAGGCTTGCCCGCTGCCAGAAGGGCTCCGCGAACCGAGCGAAGGCCAAGCGCAAGGTGGCCCGCGCTCACGCCCGGATCACCGACGCCCGCCGGGACTTCCTGCACAAGGCCAGCACGACCTGGTCCGCGCGGTCGACGTGATCGCGGTCGAAGACCTGAACGTGGCCGGGATGGTCCGCAACCGGTCCTGGCCCGCGCAATCTCCTGCACGGGCTGGGCGGAGTTCCGGGCCATGCTGGAGTACAAGGCGGAACGGTACGGCCGGCAGGTCGTGCGCCGTGGACCGCTGGTACCCGTCAGCAAGACCTGCTCGGCGTGCGGGCACTGCTCGCCGCGCTGAGCCTCGGGACGCGGGAGTGGACGTGCCCCGCCTGCGGCACCCGGCACGACCGGGACGTCAACGCCGCGAAGAAAATTCTGGCCGCCGGGCTGGCGGTGCATGCCTGCGGAGGCGGTGTAAGACGGGCCGGGGCAACCCCGGCGCGGTCTGCCAGTGAAACAGGAACCCTGGCCCGCGAGGGCTGGAATCCCCGTCCTTCAGGGCGGGGAGAAGTCAATAACGGGGAGCAGTATTGGCTTGGCTTCTGTGGCTGGCTGGCTGGCCTGGCCTGCCGGGCCGCCTCGCTCTGGCCGCTGCCGCCGGGGGAATCCTGATCGGCGGGGCCGTGCCCGCCCAGGCCGCCCGCGCGACGGTCGCCCGCGCCCAGCCCGCCCGCGCGGTGGCCGCCCGCGCGGTAGCCGCCGCGGCGCCCCGCCCGGCGGGGCCGCCCGGGGTGCAGGCCAGGGGCGCGGCGCTGGAAAACGCCGCGACCGGCGCGAGGCTGTGGAGCCGGGCCCTGGACACCAAGCGCCCGATCGGGAGCCTGGCCAAGATCATGACGGCGCTCGTGGTGCTGCGCGCGGGCGGCCTCGGCCGGCGTCCTCACCGTCCCGGCGGCGGCCGTTTCCTACACCAGCGCGCACGACGGCAGCAGCGCGGGGCTGCACGCCGGCGACCGGCTCACCGTGCAGCAACTGCTGGCGGCCATGCTGCTGCCCTCCGGCTGCGACGCCGGGTACGTCCTGGCCAGCGCGTACGGGCCCGGCCTGACCCCGTTCGTGGCGAAAATGAACGCGCTGGCCGCGCAGATGCACCTGGGCCGCACGCACTTCTCGAACTTCGACGGCCTGCCGCTGCCCACCGAATACTCCACCTATTCGACCCCGGGCGACCTGCTCGCGATCGGCCGGGCCGCCATGGCGTTCCCGGCCTTCCGCGCCATCGTCAGCCAGAGCCGGTACCACATCGCGGCCGGTCCGGGCCACCACGCCTACGTCTGGCACAACACCAACCTGCTGCTCGGCGCGTATCCCGGGACCATCGGGATCAAGACCGGCTCGACGCTGGCGGCCGGCTACTGCCTGCTGTTCGAGGCGCAGCGCGGCCCGGATGCGCTCATCGGTGTCGTTCTGGACAGTTCGCCGTCGGTGCGCGCCGTGAGCTTCAGCGACGCGGAGGACCTGCTCACCTGGGGCTTCGGGTGAGCCAGGGAGCCGGCGGTGGATCAGGTGACCCCGGACGAGTTCTTCCGGGCCGACATCCGGGTCGCCACGGTGGTCAGCGCCGAGGAGTTTCCCGGCGCCCGCAAGCCGGCCTAAAAGCTGCGCATCGACTTCGGATCGCTGGGGGAGAAGCGGTCCAGCGCCCAGATCACCGCGCACTACACCCCGGCGGAACTCATCGGGCGGCTCGTGGTCGCGGTCACCAACTTCCCGCCCAGGCAGATCGCCACCTTCAGTCCGAGGTCCTCGTGCTGGGGGTACCGGGCGGCGCTGCGGAGACGTCTCCTCCTCCCCCCGACGCCGAGTGACCCGGTACTCGGGTCTTTTCGACCCGTCTTCCGCTCTATCCGGTGGTCGCGGGGGCGTCGCGCCTTGGGCGTGGCCTCGTCGTGCCGTGGCTTGGCCTGTTGTTGTGTGTTGTGGGGGTGTGGGGATGCGCGTTTTTTTTAGGCGTCTTGACTCTGGTGCGGCGAGGGAGATTCAGCTGGAGGTGGTTTATCGGTTGCTTTGCTTCTGTGATAGATCTGTGCCTTATCTCCATAGATGCTGTGCTCGGCTAGGCGCGGCTAGCCGGGGCGAGGGTCGCGGGTGCTGGAGACGTGGCGGGGCTAGCTGCTCGTCTCGGGCTCGGCGCGGTCGCCTTTCCGGGGCCCGCGCCGGGCTAGACCAGCTAGCTCAACGCGTGCAGCCGCCAGGATGCGCGCGCACCGAAGGTGGCCCGGATTGACCGTCTTCCCGGCTGACGTGCATCCATTGGTACCGGTTGGGGTCGGCGCGAATTCCGGTTAGCAGGTCGTACCGGTACGCGAACGGCGCATGGTGAGTACGGCTCGCGACGGAACGGCAGCCTGGTTATTGCCGGAACGCACCGTTGGGATTGATTTCGGAGCCTGCGGGCAGCGCGCGTCTGCGACAACCAGATCGTGGGCAAGTCGTCGTGGTTTCCGGGACCGTGCTGAGGATCGGGTCGCCTGCTGAACGCCCCGTGGTAGCTCGCCGGCCGCGGGTGCTGGCTTCGCGGTGCGGTCGTGACGCGATCTCCGCGGCGGTGCGGCCGCTGATCCGCAATATGTCAGTACCCCTTGAATGCTTCGATTATGTGTTCGACCGAGTTATCGGCGCGGGATCGGGTGCTGGCCGAGCTGGCCGCCGCTCGGTACCGGGTCAGTGATGCGTCAGCTGCTAAGCCTGATCCGTGACCTGGCCGCGTTCGCTGACCAGGTGCAGGGCGAGCTGGCCCGGCTGGCCGCTCGTGGACGCTGTGATGGCTACGCCGAGGTGGCTACCGTCGACCGCGCTTCTTGCGGTATGCTGTGGTCGCTCGCCGGTCCGCGCGGGGACTGGTCGCGACCGGCCGGGCCTGCTCGGCTGGAGCGACCGCCAAGGCGTTATCGGCCGGGGCAGTCTCCTTTGACGCCGCGCATGTGATCGGCCGGGCCGCGCCCAGATCGATGATGACGCCATGGTGGCGCGCCGAGAGCAGATGCTGCACGCCCGCGACCGGCCTGCCAGGTCCCGCGCGTTCCGCCGCTGTGCCGGTCGCGCCGATGAGCGACGGACCAGCGCCGGCGCGCGAGCGCGGCTCGCTGGGAGGGCGCCGGGCTGGACCCGCGCGAGCTGCGTGCCTCGGCGAGGACCTGATCTATCGGGCCGACCCGGATGCGGTGGAGGAGCGGCAGCGGCAAACGGTTCGAGCGCCGGCATCTGTTGTTCGGGCGTCACCCTGGAAAACACCGGCACGATTTCCGGTGCGTGCGGGGACGCTTGTCGGTGGAGATCATCAAGACGCGGTGCACACGTTCGGCCCGCC
This sequence comes from uncultured Actinomycetes bacterium, assembly GCA_963808295.1. GTDB lineage: Bacteria > Actinomycetota > Actinomycetes > Streptosporangiales > Streptosporangiaceae > Bog-532. Next base: position 31,283 of record CAWEFP010000035.1, read on the forward strand.
GCTGGGGGCCGAGGACACCCGGACCGCGGCGCAGCGGCGGATGGACGGGCTGACCGCCGCCTGCCAGGCCGCCTGGACTCGGGGAAGGCCAGCACCCGGCACGGCGCTGCCCCCATCTGAGCATCCTGGTCGAAGAGCAAACCTCGGGCGGTTCCGGGCCGCGCCCCGGCCGCCGGCGGCCCCCCGGGCGGACCGCGCGCCACCTCGCGCCTGTCTCCGCGCTGGCTCCTCTGCGCCTGGCTCCCTGGCCGTCCCGCGCCGGCTTCTCGGGCTGGCCGTCCGGGGCGGCCCGGCCGGGAACGCCCGGGCGGTCGGCTGGGGCGACGGGACTGGTCCGGCCGGGGAACGCCCCGGCAGCGCCGGCCGGGCTGGCCTGCCGGGGCCCGGCCTGGGTGCACACCGCCGCTGCCTGGGCCGCTGCCGGCCCGCACCGGGTACGGGGCCCTGCTGACCGCCCGCCAGGTGCTCGCCCTGGCCTGCCACGCCGACCTGTCGGTGATCCGCTGGCCCGACGGCATCCCGCTGGACGTCGGCCGCTGCTACTCGCACCGAGACCCCCGCCTGCGCCGCGCTCTGAAGCCCGCGACCGGGGCTGCCGCTGCCCCGGCTGCCTGCCCGCCACCTGGTGCACCGCCCACCATTGCGGCCCTGGAGTCGGCGGCGCCACGCGCCTCGCACACCGTCCTGCTCTGCTTCGTGCACCATCACTATTCATCCACCTGCCGGCTGGACCTCACCGGCACGCGACGCCACCTGCCTTCACCCACCCCGGCGGCGCGCTGACCCTGCACAGCCCCCTGCCAGCTAAGACGCCGCCGCGACGCTAGACGCCGCGCCACGAGGGCGCCGATGAGCGCGTCGCTGCTCGCGCCACACCCGGGGCGCCTACCCGGGCGCACGGCTGCTACTACGTTAACGAAAAAGCAGAACGGATGGCCGGCGGGATCGATGTACACGCGGACGTCGTCCTGGGGCTGGTACTGAGCGAGGACCGCGCCCGCGGCCCGGCGCGTCAGATCTCGACTCGATTCCAGTGCATCACATCTGCTGACTCCGGGACCAGCGCGCGAGACGGCGCACGTAGCAGTCGGTCTGGAATGACAGCCCCTCGCCATCGGGGCCGAAGTTTGACCACCGGGTCGTCCTGGCCGACTTCCCAGGTGAGTAGCCGTTGGTAGAACCCGGCGAGTTCGCGGGCATCCGGCGATTCGAGCACGATGCCCGACAGTTCCATTCGCGGCCCCTGCGGCACGCTGCCTCCTCGGTCGGCTTGCCGATTATGGCCGTGCTCTGGTCGTATGGCAGGTAAACACCATTTCCGTTGCCCCGGCAACGTACCCAGCGGAGGGCTAATGACCGGCCGTACCAAGATCACGCTCGATGAGTCGGAGATCCCCCGGCAGTGGTACAACGTCATCCCCGACCTTCCCTCGCCGCCGCCCCCTCCGCTGCACCCGGGCACGCTCCAGCCGGTCGGCCCGGAAGATCTGGCGCCGCTGTTCCCGATGGCGCTGATCGCCCAGGAAGTCACCGCGGACTCCTACGTGCCGATTCCCGACGAGGTGCTGGACGTCTACCGGCTGTGGCGGCCGACTCCGCTGTACCGGGCCTGGCGGCTGGAAAAGGCGCTGAACACCCCCGCCCGCATCTACTACAAGTACGAGGGCGTATCCCCGGCCGGATCCCACAAGCCGAACACCGCCGTGCCGCAGGCGTACTACAACGCGGCCGAGGGCACGCGGCGGCTCACTACCGAGACCGGCGCCGGGCAGTGGGGCAGCGCGCTGGCCTTCGCGTCCGCGCAGTTCGGGCTGGCGTGCGAGATCTGGATGGTGCGGGCCTCCTACGACCAGAAGCCCTACCGCCGGACGCTCATGGAGACCTGGGGCGCTGCCGTGCACGCCAGCCCCTCGCGCGAGACCACCGCCGGGGCCAAGGTGCTGGCCGACGACCCGGACTCACCCGGCAGCCTTGGTATCGCGATCAGCGAGGCCGTGGAGGTCGCCGGCGGCAGCCCCGACACCCGTTACGCGCTGGGCAGCGTGCTCAACCATGTCCTGCTGCACCAGACGGTCATCGGCGAAGAGGCCATCAAGCAGTTCCAGGCGGCCGGCGAGGCCGGGCCCGACCTGATCGTGGGGTGCACCGGCGGCGGCTCGAACTTCGCCGGCCTGTTCTTCCCGTTCCTGCGGGAAAAGCTGGCCGGCCGGATCAACCCGGTCATCCGGGCCGTCGAGCCCGCCGCCTGCCCCTCGTTCACCCGGGGCCGTTACGCCTACGACTTCGGTGACACCGCCGGGTTCACGCCGCTGCTGAAGATGCACACGCTGGGCCATGACTTCGTCCCCGACCCGATCCACGCCGGCGGCCTCCGCTACCACGGGATGTCGCCGCTGCTCTCCCATGCCTACGAGCTGGGACTGTTCGAGGCCGTGGCGAAGCCGCAGCGGGAATGCTTCGCCGCGGGCGTGGCCTTCGCCCGCGCGGAGGGCATCGTGCCCGCGCCCGAGCCGGCGCACGCGCTCGCCGCGGTCATCGAGGAAGCCAGGCGGTGCGCAGAGACCGGCGAGGAAAAGGTCATCCTCACCGCGCTGTGCGGTCACGGCCACTTCGACATGTCTGCTTACCAGCGCTACCTGTCCGGTGAGATGGACGACTTCGAGCTCCCGCAGGGCCGGATCGACGCCGCCCTGAGCAGGCTGCCCGGCGCTGGCCGGGTGAGCCTGGGGAGCCGTTTTCGGTCACGGACGACCGGGCAAAAAACGGATCAAAGATCGGTTCTCGGGAGGCGGCCGAACGGTGACGGGGAGGCGGCGTGAAGGGTGACCGGGTCGAGATCGTGATCGACGCGGGCGAGGGCGCGCGGACGTACGAGGTCGTCGCGACCAAGGCCGGCCGCCGGGTGGACATCGCCAACCGGCGCGGCGTCGTCGAGGTGAGCGAGGTGACCCGCAGTGGCACGCCGGTCCGGACGGCCCGGTTCATGGCCAGCCGGATTCTGGCCCTGGTGGAACACCCCGCGGCCGACCGGGACGAGCCGCCGCCCGCCGGCAAACCGTAGGAGCGGCCGTGGACCAGGCCGGCTCCGGCCCACGGGGCTCCGACCACGGGGTTTTGACGCACGGGGCTCCGGCCCACGGGGTTTTGACGCACGGGGTTTTGACGCACTGAGCTTCGACTGCTACGGGACCCTGATCGACTGGGAGGCCGGGATCGCGGCCGTGCTCGGCCCGTGGGCGCGGTCCCGGGGCCTCGACATCACCGATGAGGCCCTGCTGACCGCCTTTTCCGGCCACGAAGCGCGCGCCGAAGCCGAACATCCCGGCGATCTGTACCCCCTCATCCTCGCGCGCAGCCTGCGCAGCCTCGGCGGCGAGCTCGGCGCGGAGGTCACCGAGGAGGATGCGCAGCGGCTCGGCCGGTCCGTGCCGGACTGGCCGCCGTTCGCCGACTCCCACGACGCGCTCACCGCGCTGGGCCAGCGCTACCGGCTCATCATCTTGTCCAACGTGGACCGGGATTCGTTCGCGGCCAGCAACCGCCGCCTCGGGGTGACCTTCACCAGCATCCTGACCGCCGAGGACATCGGCTCCTACAAACCCTCGCCGCGCAACTTCACGGCCCTGCTGGCCGAGGCGGAACGGCTCGGGATCGGGAAGGGGCGGCTGCTGCACGTCGCCCAGAGCCTGTTCCACGATCACGTTCCGGCGCAGCAGGCAGGCCTGCCCACCGTCTGGATCAACCGCCGCCACGATCGGCCCGGCTGGGGCGCCACCCCCGCCCCGGCCGCCGGCGTCACCCCGGACTGGGAGTTCCCGTCCATGCGGGCCTTCGCCGCGGCGGCGGCCGGCGTCGCCGGCCGCGCCCGGCCACGCCTGACCGTGGTCCGCGGTAACTGTCCTAGCTGATGGCGCTCACGATGTCGTCCAGCACCCGGGCGGCTTCGGTGCGGAAACCGGGGTCGCTGACCAGGCCGTCCGGCCCCACCGCCTGCCGGGGCAGCGTGATCCGGCAGCACGCCTTCTCGATGACGGCCGCCCCGACGTAACCGAGCACGCTGGCCAGCGACTCTTCGGCGCCTGCGCCCCGCCCCGGCGCGGCCACGTTGATCCACGCGGTCGGCTTGCCGTACATCTCGCCGCCGCCGACGGTCCAGTCGAGCAGGTTCTTGAAGCTCCCGGGCAGGCTGCCCGCGTACTCGGGCGTACAGAACACCACGGCGTCCGCCGCCGCGATCTGCCGCCGAAGTTCCCCGGCCGCCGGCGGCAGCGGCTCGCGGTCGTCGTCGGGGTTGAACGCGGGCAGGCTACTCAGCCCCTCGTAGAGCACCGCGGTCACCGGCCGGGCCGCGACGGCCCGCATGGTGCGCAGCGCCGCCGTGTTCGCCGACTCGCCGCGCGTGCTGCCCGACACCAGCAGGATCCGCGTCCGTGCCGCTTTCACCGTTCCTTCCTGTCCCGGCGTGTTTATTCCCCCCGGATGGCCGCCCCGCACCGGCCAACTATGCCCGAAGACGGGACGTTCCGTGCCCGGCACCCAGAAGTCACTGACCCGCGCTGACGGCGCGCCCTCAGATACCGAACGGAACGGACCGGGACAGCCACAGGTGCGGATTTTGGCCATATGTGCGTTAAGTGATGGTGCCCGGCCGGGTGCAGCCCCGAGGATGAAGACGACGACATGGGGGCTGCTCTGGGAGGTGCCGCGGTGACGAGGTGCCGCGGTGACCACGGATTCGGGGACCTGGGCGACCCGGCAGCCAGCCCAGCCATTACGCCGCGCGCGAAGTCGGCCATGTGGCCGCCGACAACCGGGCAGAAGACAGCGAAACTGACAACAGGCCAAACCCACCCAGACGGGGGTACCACATGACTGGCCACGACGAAGCGCCCGCTACGCCGCCCACCACCGAGCGGGGACGGCTGGCGCAGGTCATCGCCACCCGGGGCGGGCTGGCCCCGCCGGAGGCGCCGTTTGTGATCGAGCACCGCGAGGCGCTGATCTACATGCTGTGCGAGGCCGCCGAGCTGGAGCACGGCATCATGTGCCAGTACCTGTTCGCGGCGTTCACCCTCAAGCAGAACGAGGGCGAGGACCTCACCGGCGAGGAGCTGGCCGCCACCCGGCGCTGGCGCAAGATCATCTCGCACGTCGCCACGCAGGAGATGCTGCACCTGGCGCTGGTGCAGAATCTGCTGTCCGCGGTCGGCGCCGCGCCGCACCTGGCCCGGCCAAACTTCCCCCACCCGGCCAGCCACTATCCCGCGGGGGTTCACCTGGCGCTGCTGCCGTTCGGGGAGCAGGCGGTGCGTCACTTCATGTTCCTCGAGCGCCCCGAGGGCATGGACCTGCACGACGGCGACGGGCTCGCCGCGTTCGGCCGCGCGGTACCGCACATGCAGGCCAGTGACATCGTGCCGCGCGGGCAGGACTTCGCGACGGTCGGGCACATGTACCGCTCGATCGAGGCGGGTTTCGCGCGCCTGTGTGCGAAGTACGGCGAGAAGTGGCTGTTCGTCGGGCCGCCGCGGGCGCAGGCGACCCAGGAGTACTTCGGCTGGCCCGAACTGGTGCCGGTGACCGACCTCGCCTCCGCGCAGCGCGCTATCGACGAGATCCTCGAGCAGGGGGAGGGCCCGCGCGGGCACTGGGAGGACGCTCACTTCGGCCGGTTCGTCGAGATCCTGGACGAGTTCGAGCAGGCGCGCGAGGCGAACCGCGGCCTGATGCCGGCCCGCCCGGTGCTCCCGGTCAACGTCCGGCCGTGCGACCGGGACGTCGACGTCCCGCTGGCGGACGACCCGGTCACGGTCAAGGTCATGGACCTGTTCAACGTGGCCTACGAGATCCTGCTGCAGATCCTGGAGCGCTTCTTCGCGCACACGGATGAGACCGACGCCCAGCTGAAGGCGCTCGCGGACGCCACGATAAGCCTGATGTTCGGTGTCATCAAGCCGCTCGGCGACCTGATCACCACCCTGCCGGCGGGGCCCAGCTACCCGGGCATGAACGCCGGCCCGAGCTTCGAGCTGTTCTACGAGAGCGACTACCTGCTGCCGCACCGGGACGCGGCGTGGGCGCTGCTGACCGAACGCCTCGACGTGGCCGCCGAATTCTGCCAGCAGATCGTGGCCGGGCAGCGCGGGGAGGGCCAGCCCCAGGAAGGCCAGCCCGGGGACGGCCAGCCCCAGGAAGGCCAGCCCGGCGCAAGCCGGGCGCCGGACCTTTCCGGGCCGCTTCGGCCGGTCGGCGCCGCCCTGGCCGGCATCGCCCGGGCTCTCTCCGCGCACCTGCCCGCGTCCGACCCGCACTCCCGCCCCGCGGCCGGTGGCGCCGCCGCGCCCGGATCCACTGGGCCCGGATCCACTGGGCCGGCCGAGGCCGACGGGACGCTACTGGCCCGCGCGGATGAATTTCGCCGAACGAGGCTCGCTGCGACCCTTAATACCGATATGGCCGTGGGCATCGCCGAACTGTTCGACCGCACGCAGGCGATCGTCACCCGGCTGGTGCGTTCGGCGGCTCAGGACCCGGCGGTGACCTGGACGGCGCCGCGGCTGGTCGACAGCGTGCTGCGGCCGCTGGCCGACGTCCTGCGCCGCACCCCACCCGCCGCCGGAACCGGCCCCGGGGCGCCCGTCGCGTCCGCCCCAGCAACCCCGGCCACCACTACGGACCCGCTGACCTCATCGGCCCCATCGGCCCAAGCCGCCCTGGGCGACGCGGCCGCCCCGCAGGACGCTTCCGCTGGCGAACTGCTCTGGCAGGCGACGCTGGCCGCGACGAAGCTGCGTGTCCGGCTGCACGGCGCCGGCGGTGCGCCGCCCGAGCTGGCCGAGGCCGTCGCGGCGCTCCAGGACGTCGCGTGCGTGCTCGCCCCGGCCGCGGGCCGCGCGGCGGAGCTGCGGGACCTCCAGCGCAGCCTGCCCGCGAGCATCCAGACCGCGCACAATGGCCCCTACCTGGTCACCAACGTGCCGAACATCTCCACCCACCTCGGCCAGCCACTGCCGGTGCCCCCTCAGCTGGCCCTCTGCCGCTGCGGCGGCTCGGCCCGCAAACCGTTCTGCGACGGCTCGCACGCCGGCAGCGGGTTCACCGACACCAAGGACCCGAACCGGGTCACGGACCGGCGCGACAGCTACCACGGCGAGCAGGTCACGATCTTCGACAACCGCGGCATCTGCCAGCACTCGGGCCTTTGCACCGACCGGCTGGGCACGGTGTTCCGGACCAGCCAGGATCCGTTCGTCGCGCCGAGCGGCGGCCGGATGGACGAGATCATCCGGGCCGTGCGTGACTGCCCGTCCGGCGCCCTGAGCCTGGCCTTCGCCGAGCCCGCCGAGCCCGCCGGTTCCCCCGGGCCCGCCGGTTCTCCTCAGACCGGCGGCCCGGAGGAGCGCGACCTGGCCGACTGGCACGGCCGCCGCGAGCCGGCCATCGAGATCACCCGGGACGGCCCGTACCGGATCACCGGGCGGATCGCGCTCGTCGGCGACGGCGACGGGGACGTCGCCCGGGCCGAAGGTTCCTCCCGCGAGCACTACGCGCTCTGCCGGTGCGGGCACTCCCAGAACAAGCCGTTCTGCAGCGGAATGCACTGGTACATCGGCTTCACCGACCCGGAGCGCGGGGGCGGCCGCGAGCCGAGCCTGTTCGAGTGGGCAGGCGGCCTGCCCGCCCTGACCCGGATGACCCGGCTGCTGTATGAGAGGCACGTGCCCGCCGACGCGCTGCTGGCCCCCCTGTTCGCGGACGTTCCGCCCGGTTATCCGCAGCGGGAGGCGGCCCGGATCGGCGCGGCGTTCGGCGGCCCGCCCGCCAGGCCCGAGCCCGCCACGCCTGCCGCGCCCGCCGCCGACGGGACCGGGCCGGCTGGGGACCGGGCCGGCTGGGACTGGCGGCAAGGAGGCGGGGGAGGAGTTCACCGGGGAGCAGCGCGCCCGGTGGCTTACGCTGGCCGGTCGCGCGGCGGACGAGGCGGGCCTGCCGGCCGATGCCGAATTCCGCGCGGCGCTGGGCGCGTTCTTCGCCTGGGACGCCCAGGCCGCCCTCACCCGGGGCGCTGGAGGGCCGCCGGACGGGACCGTTCCGAACTGGGACTGGACCCCGGCCGGACCGCCGGACACCTCCGCCGCCGACTCCGACGCCGGCACCGCCACGACACCGCCACGGACACCGGGCCCACCGAGCCGGTGACCCTGCCCGGGCCGGGCGAGCCGGTGAGCTTCGCGGCCCACATCAAGCCGATGTTCCGGGCCGAGGACCGGCAGTCCATGCAGTTCGCCTTCGACCTGTGGTCCTATGACGACGTGCGGGCGCACGCCGTCGGCATTCTCGGCCGGCTGGCCAACGGGACAATGCCCTGCGACGGGGCGTGGCCGGACGCGCAGACCGACGTGTTCAGGCGGTGGACCGAATCCGGCACCCCGGCCTGACCGCCCCGGCCGCCGCCCGCCCAGCCCGGGAAGGCCAGCTGAGCCCGGGAAGGCCAGCTGAGCCCGGGAAGGCCAGCTCAGCCCAGCTCATTAGGAGCAACAGCCCATGATGTTTCTGGTTATCTGCCGCCGAACGCCGGACGGTGACACCGATGCGTTCGCGCGCCTGCTCGCCGCCGAGGGCGCCGTGCTGCGGAAGCTGCAGGCCGACGGCATCCTGACCAGCGCGTGGAGCCCCGGCGGCCCGGGTGCCGTGCTGATGCTGGAGCTGCCCGACCAGGCCGCGGCCGAACGCATCACCAGCGAGCTCCCGCTCGCCGCGGCCGGCCTTATCAGCACCGAGGTCATCCCGCTGCAGCCGCTGAATTTCTGACCCGCCACACTGAACCCGTGACCACGCTGCTGCAGGGGACGTGCCCGTTCACCATCGACCGGCCGGTCATGCGGCAGCGGTGGGAGCGGCTGACGTTCCTGCACTGGCCGTTCGAGCCCGCCGACGTGCAGCGCCTGCTGCGGCGGCCTGGACGCGGAGACCTGGGACGGCGCGGCGTGGGTTGGCCTCGTGCCGTTCTTCATGCGGGTGGCCACGCCCGCCGGCCACCGGGCGCCGTGGGTGTCGAACTTCTGCGAAACGAACGTGCGCACCTACGTCCGGGATGGCGAGGGGCGGTCCGGCATCTGGTTCTTCTCCCTCGACGCGGCCCGGCTGGGCGCCGTCGTCACCGCCCGGGCCACGCCCTACCGGCTGCCGTACTTCTGGTCGTCGATGCGGCTCGGCGTGCGCGGCACCCGGGTGGCCTACCGGTCCTGGCGGCGCTGGCCCGGCCCGCTCCCGGCCGCCAGCCGGGTCCGGATCATGTCCCCGGCCGGCGTCAAGGGCCCTGGGACGGCTTGCGGACCCGGGCCCCGGCCGTGTACGTCTCCAGGCCAGCACGCCCCCCGCGCGGCCGGACCGAACAACCCCCGGTCCCAGTAGCCGGAGGTTTCACCCGGGGTGTCTCGGGTGCCTTATCGTCCGCGGCGGTGCAAGACGTAGCCGAGCGCGCAGATGGCGGGAATCAGCGTGGCGGGCACCAGGTTCGCGGGCACGCCGGCGATGCGGGGGAGGTGCCCCGGCTGGTCCTCGACGGCGGTGCCGGGGACGGCGAGAGCGAAGAAGAACGGTGCCCACGCGATCGCGGGCAGCAGCGCGGCGGTCGTCACGGCCAGGTCGCCTTCGCGCCCTTGCTGGCCGGGTCGCCACAGCAGCCACAATGCGAGCAGCTGCGAGCCGGTAACGGTGCCCCATCCGGCAGCGGCATGGAATCGGGCGTGCGGCGGCCATCCGGGGTTGACCACGTGCGTGCGGTTGAGATCGGCGCGCCCGGTGCCGACGATCGTGCCGATGGCTGCCCCGCTGAGCGTCAGGCGGCTGATTCTCATGTCCGCTCCTGCCCTTCCCGCGCGTCGATGCCGGCAGGGCCTGTCCCGGCGGCTGCGCCCGCCCTCGCGCGGCGGAAGCGTTCCGCGGACTGGGCCGCCTGGCGGCGTTGCAGCCCGCGGGGGAGCAGCGGGAGCACCCGCATCGCGATCCGGTAGGCCCGGCCGGGGAAGACCAGCGCCGCGCCGCGGTCGAAGCCGGCGAGCGCCTCGTGTGCGCACCGGGCCGCGCTGATCCGCAGGAACTGCGGCGGGCCCCCGGCCATGCCGCCCGCGGTCCCCGCTATCGTGTCGAATTCGCTGTCCACGGGGCCTGGGCACACCTGGGTGACGACCACGCCGGTGCCGGCCAGGTCGGCGCGCAGGGCCTCGCTGAAGCCATCCATGAAATGCTTGCTGGCCGAATACGCCGCCGCCGCGGGCATTACTGTCAGCCCGGCCCCCGACCCCATGTTGAGCACCCCGCCGCGGCCACGTGCCACCATCGGGGGCACCAGGGCCGCGGTCAGTTGCACGACGGCGAGCATGTTGGTGTGCAGCAGCTGCCGGGTACGGCTCCAGTCCGCCTGGTCGAACAGCCCCTGATCGCCGACGCCGGCGTTGTTGACCAGCACATCCACCCGGCAGGCCTGCTCGCCCACCTCGGCCAGGACGCGGTTCACGCCGCCTTCGTCGGACAGGTCGGCCGGCAGGGCCAGCACCTGCAGCTGCGGGTGCTGTGCCAGCAGGCTGGCCCGCAGTTCTTCGAGCAGCCCGGCCCGCCGGGCGAGTAGAACCAGGGTTCCGGCCCGCGCGGCGAGCCGGACGGCTAGCTCACGGCCGATGCCTGCGGATGCGCCGGTCACCAGTACGGTGCCGCCATCTACCGGAGGGCGCATGGTCGCCATCACAGGCGTCCTTTCGGGTGTAACGCCGACCCCGGCCGAAAGGACCGGGATCACCCGAGCATAACGGCCGATCTCGCGCGCCAGCCGGTGCGGGCGCGGCGGCGGCGGATCATCCTGGTAACGCGCGTTCCACGGATCCGGTCCGGGTGCCCGGTCAGTTCGTCGGGCCGCATACCGCGCACGGTAGTACGGAACGGCTCCCGCCCTCGCCGGGCCGGGAGCCGGTCACGTAGATTTTCTGGCGGCAGCCATTCCGGCATAGCCGAAGGAGGTCATCCGATGACAAGCACTGATCTGCTGACTGATGCGTTCGGCCGGATTCACGACGTGGTGCACAACGCCGTTGACAACCTGACGTCCGAGCAACTCGCGTTCCGGGTGAACGGCTCCGCGAATTCGATCGCGTGGCTCGTCTGGCACCTGAGCCGCATCGCCGACGACCACATCGCCGACGCGGCGGGCAAGGAACAGGTCTGGATCGCCGGCGGCTGGGTGGACCGGTTCGGCCTGCCGTTCGCCCCCCGCGCCACCGGCTACGGCCACGGCGGCGACGACGTGGCCGCGGTGCACGTCAAGTCCGGGGAGATCCTGACCGGCTACTTCAACGCGGTCTACGAGCAGGCCGTCCGCTTCGTGCAGGACCTCGGGGAAGATGACATGGCCCGGGTCGTCGACAAGAACTGGACCCCGCCGGTGACCCTCGCCGTGCGGCTGGTCAGCGTGATCTCCGACGGCCTGCAGCACGCCGGGCAGGCGATGTTCGTCCGCGGCATCGTCGAGCGCGGCTAGGCCATGAGCGGGGAGCCCGCCGGGCACGCCGGGCCGGTCGGGCCGCCGGACGCGCTGGCCGTCCCGCGCTATGCCGGCCCGGACACGTTCGCGCGGCTGCCGCGGCTGGCCGACGTCGGGTCCGCCGCGGTGGCCATCGCGGGGGTCCCGTTCGACTCGGGCGTGTCGTACCGGCCGGGCGCCCGGTTCGGGCCGGCGTCGGTGCGGGCCGGGTCGAAGCTGCTGCGCCCCTACCATCCCGGGCTGGGCGTGCAGCCCTGGACCGGGCACCAGGTCGCCGACGCCGGGGACCTGGCCGCCAACCCGTTCGACCTGACCCGCGCCATCAGCGAGGTGGAGGCCGGGGCCCGCGGCCTGCTGGACGCCGCGGAGCACCTGGTCGCGATCGGCGGGGACCACACGATCGCGCTGCCGCTGCTGCGCGCCACCGCCGCCCGGCACGGCCCGGTGGCGCTGGTGCACTTCGACGCCCACCTCGACACCTGGGACACCTACTTCGGCGCGCCGTACACGCACGGCACGCCGTTCCGCCGGGCGGTCGAGGAGGGGGTCCTCGCCCTGGACTGCTCCGCGCATGTCGGCATCCGCGGCAGCCTCTACGCCAGTAGCGACCTGACCGACGACCGGAAGCTCGGTTTCGCGACGGTATCGACCACCGACGTGGCCCGGCGGGGCGTGGACGACGCCATCGACCGGGTCCGCGAGCGGGTCGGCGACCGCCCGGTCTACGTGAGCATCGACATCGACGTGCTCGACCCGGCGCACGCCCCGGGCACCGGCACGCCGGAGCCGGGCGGGCTGACCACCCGGGAACTTCAGCTCATCCTGCGCGGGCTGGAGGGGCTGCGCCTGGCCGGCGCCGACATCGTGGAGGTCGCCCCGGCCTACGACCACGCGGAGCTGACCTCGCTGGCCGCCGCGAACGTCGCCTACGAACTGCTCGGCCTGTTCGCGCCTCCAGGCGGGCCACGGGCAGGCGGCTCACGGGCAGGCGGGCCACGGACAGGGCGGGCCGCCGTGACCGTCGTCGCCGTCGCGCAGCTCGCGCCGGTCATCGGCGATCCCGGGCGGAACCGGCATGCCGCCGCCGCCGCGGCCGACGAGGCCGCGTCGGCGGGCGCCGAGCTGATCGTGCTGCCGGAGCTGTGCGACTCCGGCTACGTGTTCGCCGATGCGCAGGAGGCGCGCCGCCTGGCCACGCCCGCGGCCGACAGCCCGACCCTGCGCCAGTGGCAGGAGCTGGCCGCGGCCCGGCAGACCGTGATCGTGGGCGGGTTCTGCGAGCTGGGCGGCGACGGACGGCTCTACAACAGCGCGGCCCTGATCGACGCGTCCGGGACCCGGGCGCTCTACCGCAAGGCCCATCTGTGGGACCGGGAGGGGCTGGTCTTCACCCCGGGAGATGCCGCGCCGCCGGTGGTACGCCTCCCGTTCGGCCGGGTGGCCGTGGTCATCTGCTACGACCTGGAGTTCCCCGAGTGGGCCCGGCTGCCCGCCCTGGACGGCGCCGATCTGATCGCCGCCCCGGTCAACTGGCCGGCCGCGCCCTGCCCGCCGGGGGAGCGGCCCGCGGAGATCGTCAAGGCCCAGGCCGACGCCTCGGTCAACGGCGTGTTCGTCGCGGTCGCGGACCGGTGCGGGACCGAGCGCGGGGTCGACTGGATCAGCGGCAGCCTCATCATCGGCCCGGACGGCTACCCGCTCGCCGGGCCGGACCCCGGCGGCCGCCCCGTCGTCCTGCTCGCCGACTGCGACCTGGCCCGTGCGCGGGACAAGCGCCTCAACGACCACAACGACCTGCTCGGCGACCGCCGCCCGGAGCTGTACTCGCCGGTAACGTCAGGGGGATGATGGGGGGAGCCGGGTGCCCGCCCGCCACTGACGATGGAGGCGACGATGCCGCCGACCCATGAGGTCTTCAACCAGCCACCGCCCCTGACCGGCTACGACCTCGCCGATGACCCGGCCATGCTCGACGCGCTGCGCCGTGAGGGCGCGGGCTGGGCCGAGGCGGAGGTGCGCGAGATCGGCCGCCTGGCCGGGACCGCGCAGGCCCAGGACTGGGCCGGCTGGCGAACGAGAACCCGCCCGTGCTGCACACCCACGACCGGTTCGGCCACCGCGTGGACGAGGTCGAGTTCCATCCGGCCTGGCACGAGCTGATGAGCGCGGCCACGAGCATGCGGTCCGGCGCCGTGCAGGCTGCCCACCACACCGCGCACCGATCCGCGTTCGGCGCCCGCCTGGCCGACCAGCCGCTGATGGCCAACGTCCTCGCCGACCTGGCGGTCGAGGCCGAGGCGGCGACCGCCGTCACGTTCCGGCTGGCCGGGGCGACCGACCGGGCCGCGGCCGGGGACGGGCAGGAGGCGGCGTTCCGGCGGCTGGCCCTGGCCGCCACCAAGTACTGGGTCTGCAAGCGCGCGCCCGCGCACGCCGCGGAGGCGCTCGTAAACCGCGCCCGCGCCCGTAACGGCGCCTCCTCCCTGCGCCGGTAACCGCGCCCGGTACGCTCTCGGGGAACCGCCGCCCCGGCCGCAGCGTTCCTCAGATGCCGCCCGCCGTGCGCAGGGTCACCCGTCCTCGCCAGGAGGACCGAACCGATTGACATCCTCCCCCGCCTGAAGGTGGGGGATTCCAGCTACTACGCCGATTGGAGCAGCAGTTGAGGTTCGCGGTTCACGGGCCGGGCTACCCCGTCGCCTCCCCGCGCAGTCACGGCGTGCCCCGCCGCGATGTTCCTGGCCGCGTTCACGTCAGCGTTGAGTGTGAAGTGGCAGGCCACGCAGCGGAACAGGGCTTGGCTCTCGCGGCTGCCCGCTGCGATGTGCCCGCATGCCGAGCAGCGCTGGCTCGTGAACGCGGGTTTGACCTTCTCCACCCGGCCGGGCGCCTTGTCTTCCAGCCGGCGCACCAGCAGGCCCCAGCCCGACCGCAGGATCTCGCGGTTGAGCCCGGCCTTGGCGCGGACGTTCCTGCCCGGCTTCCCGGCGGTCCCCCTGGCCGAGCGCGTCATGTCCGGTATGCGCAGGTCCTCGACCCTGATCAGGTCGAACCTGCGCGCGATGCCGGTGGAGACGTTCTCGGCCCAGTCTTTGCGCGCGTCGGCCTCGCGGGCGCGCAGCCGGGCCATGGCCAGCTTGACCCTGGCTCGCCGGTTCGATCCTCGCCTGGCGCGGGCGAGCCTGCGCTGAAGGCGCCGCAGCCGCTGTTTGCGCACGGCGCTCAGCCCCGGCGCCGTCAGCATCTCGCCCGTCGACAGCGCCGCGCTGACGGCTACCCCGCGGTCGATGCCGACGGTTTCGAACCGGGCCTGCGCGCAATGGTCCCGCAGCACCACCTGCTGGGCGGGCGAGGGGAGCAGACGGTACCGGGACATGCGAACACACTAGCGAATACCGCCGACATTTCCGGGGAGGTGAAGCGGCGTTTCCTCCCCGGCCTGAAGGCCGGGATCTCCACGCCGCGCTCCTGATGATTCCGCTTCGCGGTGCCCTGCGGCGCAGCGGCCTCTTCGTCGCAGCGGCGGCGCTGGCGGTAGGGGCCGCGGTCGCCCTCGCGCCCAAGCAGCCGACGGCCTCCGCGAGCAGTTCGGGATGGGTGGAGAGCTGGGCCGCGGCCCCGATGAAAGCCACCCGCGAGGTGTTCAACCGCGCCTCGGCCGGCTTCACCGACACCACCATCCGCAACGTCGTCTTCACCAGCATCGGCGGCAGTGAGCTCCGGATCCGGCTGAGCAACCTGTTCGGCACCCGGCCGCTGGACATCGGCGGGGCCAGCGTGGGGCAGATCGCGAGCGGGGGAAACCTGAGCGGCCCCCCCTTCCCGGTACGGTTCGGCAACCGCACCTCGGTGGTGGTGCCGGTGGGGCAGGAGGTGCTGAGCGACCCGGTGCCGATGTCCGTCGCCCCGCTGGAGGACATCGCGGTGTCCATCTACCTGCCGGACCCCACCGGGCCCGCCACCTACCACTTCTTCGGCCAGCAGAACAACTACCTCGCGGCCGGCGACCACGTCGGCGACACCAGCGACGCGGCGTTTCCGGTACGCACCACCTCGTGGTACTTCCTCGACGGCGTGGAGGTCCTGGCCGCCGACAAGCGGGCGGGCGTGGTGGTGGCGTACGGCGACTCGATCACCGACGGGATCGGGTCGGCCGACGACGTCAACGACCGCTGGCCGAACTTCCTGGCCCGCCGCCTCGACAGCCGGTACGGGAACCAGGCCCCCGGCGTCATCGACGAGGGCATCGGCGGCAACCGGGTGCTGAACGACTCGGCGTGCTTCGGGCCGAGCGCGGTGGCCCGGTTCAGCCGCGACGTGCTCGACCAGCCCGGCGTGCGGGCCGTGATCGTGCTCGAGGGCATCAACGACATCGGCTACAGCGAGGACGCCGACGTCGGCTGCGAGGCGCCCAACACCAACGTCAGCGCGGCCCAGATCATCGGCGGGTTCAAGCAGATGATCGCCGCGGCGCACGCGCACGGAGTCAGGATCTTCGGCGCCACGCTGACCCCGTTCCAGAGCGCGTGGTTCTGGTCGGTCGAGGGACAGGCCAAATGGCAGGCCGTCAACCACTGGATCCGCACCAGCGGCGCGTTCGACGGCGTGGCCGACTTCGCCCGCGCCGTCGCGAACCCGAACGCCCCGAACTGCCTCAACCTGCCCGACGACAGCGGGGACGGGCTCCATCCCAACGACGCCGGGTACGCCGCGATGGCCAACGCCATCAACCTGGACCGCCTCACCGCATAGCCGCTGCGCCGCCACGGCCCCCGCCGCCGGGCCGGCCACGGCCCCTGCCGCCGCGCCAGCGGGTCCACCACCACAACGTTCTTCGCGCCGGCCGCCGCCGGGCCCTGGACCGCGTTGATCCCGATGCCCTCGGTGCGCTGCCAGTTCACAGCCTGGGCCGCCCCGCGCGGGATGTCCAGTGTCCTAATGCTGGCCGCTCGCATTCTCCTCCGCGACCGCCTGCTGGTAAAGCCGCTGGATGTCAGCGCCGAGGCGGGCGCTGTAGGACACCGAGGCGGTGTCGCCGCCCTCCTGGTACCCGCCGATCACGCCCACGATCGTGCCGGTCCGCGACCGCCCGTTGAAACGGGTCACCCACGGGCTCCCGCTGGTCCCGCCCGTGTAGCCGTCGCACTCGAACCGCAGCTGGGTGGCGCTCTGCCGGCTGGTCCAGTTCACGCAGGTGATGGGGGCGTTGGCGCTGTCCGGGTAGCCGGTGACGTGCACCAGGTGGCGGTACCCGGAGTCGGCGGCGAACTGGTTGGCGCCGAGCACCTGCTCGATCTTCAGGCCATCGTGCGGCTGGAGCACGACGAAGCCGACGTCGAAGTCCGGGTCGGAGGAGTTCGCCCACTGTGGGGCGACGATCAGCCGCGCGGGCGTCCATGCGCCGAACGGCTCCTGGCCGTCCCGGTAGCCCGGGATGAAGACGATATCGCTCTTGTAGCCCGTGCCGCCCTGGCCGCCGTTGATGCAGTGCGCGGCGGTGATCAGCAGGTCCTTGCCCGGGCTGGACACCACGCTGGCCGTGCAGAAGTGGTCGCCGCCCGCGTCGTGCTCGAACAGCGCCCCGACGCGCAGCGCGGTCCCCGTGCCGGCCGTGTGCGCGCTGGCCGACTGCCCCGGCCGGGGCAGCCGCCCGTGCCCGGTCCCGAACGGCAGCGCGGCCAGCAGCCGGGACCGGTTCCAGAGCCCGAGCGGGCCGCTGACCCCGGGCGAGTGGTGCCCGGCCGACGGCTGCGCCGAGCATCCGGTGGCCAGGACCGCGGCCGCGACGGCGGCCCAGGCCCAGAGCTTCGTTCTCATCGCGGCTCACTCCCCGGAGGTTCGTTCGGTGCTGTGTAGTTCTGCGCTGCGCCGCCAGCCTGCTGTCCGTCGTTGTCAAGCTACCGAACGGAACTGCTCCGGAGCCCGCCCACCGTTGCCGCCCAGATCCCGCGAGCCGCCCGGCGCCTGCCCGCCACCGGCGCCCAGATCCTGCGAGCCGCCTGGGATCCTGCCCGCTAACGGCGCCCGGTATGCCGGGGGCTCCTGGCGCCATCAGTTAAACGTCAACCGGAGAGTTCTTACCGCGAGGGAGGCCTGATCGCGGCCGCACACTGCTCGTCACGAACCTCCTGTCCCAGGAAGTACAGGCCGTGGACGTGACTGGGCTCCCCTGACCTCCACCAGGCCGCCGAAGCTCAGGGATTG
>CAWEFP010000036.1:0-8949 GCA_963808295.1 uncultured Actinomycetes bacterium
GTCTTCAGCGGCTTCCCGGTCCCGTACTCGGCGGTCCCCGTCTTGCCGAATCCAGGCGGGCAGGCCCTGGCCCGCCGCGGTGCCGGACGTGACGACCTGCGCCATCATCTGGTGCAGGTCGGAGACGACCGCCTGCGGCAGCTGCTGGGTGGGCGCGGTGTCATCCGGCGCCCCGATGACCAGGCGCGGGGCGTGCACGGTCCCGGTGTCGGCCGCGGCCGCGACCATCGCCATGTTCAGCGGCGAGGCCAGCACCCGGCCCTGGCCGATCGCCGTGGCGGCCAGGTCCGCCTCGTCGGACGGCTGCGGCACGGACCCGGCGTACGCGATCAGCCCCATCTGCGGCGCCTGGCCCAGCCGGAACGTCGCCGCGGTGGCCGGGAAGTCCGCCGCCGTGAGGTGCTGCGTGGCCAGACCGATGAAGGCGGTGTTGCACGACTCGGCGAAGGCGTGCAGCAGGTCGCTACCGGGTGCTCGCCCTCGGAGTTGTGGAACACCTCGCCGTCGACCGTCGCCGTCGCCGGGCAGCTGGCCGCCGACGAGGGCGAGAGCCCGTGGTTGATGAGTGCGGTGGAGGTGATCACCTTGAAGGTCGAGCCCGGGGGATAGGCGCCGTCGAGCGCCTGGTCGAAGTCACCGGAGCCGGTGTTGGCCGCGGCCAGCACCGCGCCGGTCTGCGCGTTGACGGCGACGAGCGCGGCGCTCTTCTTCTGGCCGGCCAGCGCCGCCTCCGCGGCCCCCTGCACGGTCGGGTCGATCGTGGTCTGCACGGCCGTGCCGGGGCGTCCCGGCAGCGTGGCCAGCGTCGCCACGTGCGCGCCCTGGGCGGTGACCACCGCGACGGTGGCCGCGGGCACGCCGGCCAGCAGGCGCTCGTTGGCCTGCTCGAGCCCGGTCTGGCCGACGGTGCTCTGCGCGTTGTACGCGGGGCCGAGCGACTGAAGTTCCTGCGCGGTGATCGGCCCGACCGTGCCGACCAGGCCCGCGGTGAGCCCCGGCGTGGTCGCCTGCGGCGCCGCTGACGCGGCGAACACGGTGCCCGGGAGCGGGTAGAGGGTCGGCTTGAGCTGCTCATAGCGCGCCCACGGCACGGTGAAGACCGGCTCGAACAGCGTCGGGCGGGCCTTTGCGGCGGTGATCGCGTTGCCCGCCTGCTGCGTGGTCGCGCCCGCCGCGACCAGGGCGGACGTCAGCGACGTGGGGTCCTTGACCAGGCGCCCCTCGACGCCGATCGTCACCACCCGGGCCTGGGTGGTCAGCGGCACGCCGCCCGCGCCGGTGATCGCCGCGCGCGCCGGCCAGGTCGTGGTCACCGAGAGCTTGTCGCCGGCCCGCAGCGGCGGGGCGATCGTGGCCGGGGACCAGCTGACCAGCCAGTGTCCCGAGCTCTGCACCAGGTGCAGCGTCGGCCGGACGGTGATGGTGCCGAGGCCGGCCAGCGAAAGCCGCTCGGTGACCGGCTCCTGGGCGGTGGCCCCGCTGGTCTTGAGCGTGCCCGCGCTGAAGGTGGCCATGGTGACGTGCAGGTCGGTGAACGCCGCCGTGTTGACCGGCACGAAGTCGGCCGGCGGGCTGGCCACGAGCTGCCGCATGGCCGCCCAGTCCTGCCTGCTCCAGGCGGCCAGGTAGGCTCCGGCCGTCGTCTGCGGCGCGGGTCCCGAGCCGCACGCGCTGACCAGCGCACCGGACAGGACCGCAACCACCCCGACACCGGCGCACCAGCGCATCCGCGCACGTGACCCGCTGAGACTGCCCATGACCAGAGAGGTTACGCAATTGCCGACTTCCCCCGCCGGCAAACGCCGCACCAGGGCTCACCAGGGCGCACGGAGGCGCAGCGAGGCCGGAACCCCGCCGCCGGGCGATCGGCCGGGGACGATCGGCCGGCCGGGCGGGCGGGCCAGTGCTACAGCTGGCCGACGTCGGTGACCCGCAGCACGGCCGTGCCCGCCTCGTCCGAGGCCGCCAGGTCGACCTCCGCGCTGATGCCCCAGTCGTGGTCGCCGGCCGGATCGTCGAAGATCTGCCGGACGGTCCAGCGTGACGGCCCCTCGTCGATGATCAGCAGCCCCGGCCCGCGCGCGTCCGGCCCGGTGCCGATCTCGTCGTGCTGGGCGAAGTAGGCGTCCAGCACGTCGCCCCACGCGTCGGCGTCCCAGCCGGCGTCCGCATCGAGCGACCCGAGCTCGTCGTAGTGCCCCAGCGCCGCCAGCGACACCCGGCGGAACAGCGCGTTCCGGACCAGCACCCGGAACGCCCGCACGTTCCCGGTCACCGACGCCGGCCGGGCCGCCGCCGCGGCAGCCGCCTCGTCGGGGTCCGGGTTGCGCAGCCGTTCCCACTCGTCGATCAGGCTGGAGTCGACCTGGCGGACCAGTTCGCCCAGCCACTCGATCAGGTCGATGAGCTCGTCGGTCTTGCCGTCCTCCGGCACCGTCTGCCGCAGCGCCTTGTACACGTCGGCCAGGTACCGCAGCACCAGGCCCTCCGACCGGGACAGCCCGTAGAACCCGATGTACTCGGTGAACGTCATCGACCGCTCGTACATGTCGCGGACCACCGACTTGGGCGCGAGCTCGTGGTCGGCGACCCACGGGTGGCCGCGCCGGTAGATGCCGAACGCCGCCTCCAGCAGGTCCTCCAGCGGCTTCGGGTACGTCACCGAATCCAGCAGCTCCAGCCGGGTCTCGTAGTCAACGCCGTCCGCCTTCATCTGCGCGACCGCCTCGCCGCGGGCCCGGAACCGCTGCGCGGACAGCACCTGGCGCGGGTTGTCCAGGGTGGACTCGATGACCGACAGCACGTCCAGCGGGTAGACCGGGGACTCCCGGTCCAGCAGCTCCAGCGCGGCCAGCGCGAACGGCGACAGCGGCTGGTTGAGCGCGAAGTCGAACTGCAGGTCCACCGTGAGCCGCACCCGCCGGCCCAGCCCGTCCGGCTCCGCCAGCCGCTCGACCACCCCGCCGGCCAGCAGCGCCCGGTAGATCTGGATCGCCCGGTGAATGTGCGCGCGCTGGGCCGGGCGGTCCTCGTGGTTGTCGGTCAGCAGGTGCTTCATCGCGGCGAACGCGTCGCCCGGCCTGCTCATCACGTTCAGCAGCATCGCGTGGCTGACCGCGAACCGGGACTTCAGCGGCTCCGGCTCGGCGGCCACCAGCCGCTCGAAGGTGGGCTGGCCCCACGAGACGAACCCCTCGGGCGGCTTCTTGCGCACCACCTTGCGCCGCTTCTTCGGGTCGTCACCGGCCTTGGCCAGCGCCTGGGTGTTCTCGACCACGTGCTCGGGGGCCTGCACCACGACGGTCCCGACCGTGTCGTACCCGGCCCGCCCGGCGCGCCCGGCGATCTGGTGGAACTCCCGCGCCTGCAGCAGCCGGGTCTTCGTGCCGTCGTACTTGGACAGCGCGGTGAACAGCACCGTCCGGATCGGCACGTTGATGCCCACCCCCAGCGTGTCGGTGCCGCAGATCACCTTGAGCTGGCCGGCCTGGGCCAGCGTCTCGACCAGCCGGCGGTACTTGGGCAGCATGCCGGCGTGGTGCACCCCGATGCCGTGCCGGACCAGCCGGGACAGCGTCCGGCCGAAGCCGGCCGTGAACCGGAAGTGGCCGATCGTCTCGGCGATGGCGTCCTTTTCCGCGCGGGTGCAGACGTTGACGCTCATCAGCGCCTGGGCCTGCTCCAGCGCGGCGGCCTGGGTGAAGTGCACGACGTAGACCGGGGCGTCGTGCGTCTCCAGCAGTTCCCGCAGCGTTTCGTGCAGCGGTGTCGTCACGTAGCGGAAGTTCAGCGGCACCGGGCGCGCGTCCGAGCGGACCACCGCGGTGCTGCGGCCGGTGCGCCGGGTCAGGTCCTTCTCGAAGAAGCTGACGTCCCCGAGGGTCGCCGACATCAGCACGAACTGCGCGCGGGGCAGCTCGATCAGCGGCACCTGCCAGGCCCAGCCCCGGTCGGGGTCGGCGTAGAAGTGGAACTCGTCCATCACGACCTGGCCGACGTCCGCGTCCGCCCCGTGCCGCAGCGCGATGTTGGCCAGGATCTCCGCGGTGCAGCAGATGACCGGCGCCGACGGGTTGACGCTGGCGTCGCCGGTCATCATGCCTACTGCTGCCGGGCCGAACGTGTCGCACAGCGCGAAGAACTTCTCCGACACCAGCGCCTTGATCGGGGCGGTGTAGAAGCTGCGCTGCCCGGCCGCGAGCGCCGCGAAGTGCGCGCCCGCCGCGACCAGGCTCTTGCCGGAGCCGGTCGGGGTCGACAGGATCACGTTCGACCCCGACACGACCTCGATGAGCGCCTCTTCCTGGTGCGGGTAGAGGCTCAGCCCCTGCCGCTGCGCCCAGCCGGCGAAGGCGGTGAATACCGCGTCCGGGTCCGGCGTCGCGGGCAACGCGTCGGTCAGCGTCATCGCCCCTCCTCCGGCCCGGCGGTGTGCTGCACCCGGTGATCCTGGCAACGGGTCACCGGGCCTAACCTCACCGCAACACCCGGCCGGGCCGGGACATTCCTAGGATGTGCCCAGCACGAGCCGGAACTCGGCCCGCCGGGGGCCGCCCCTCATCCGCCCGGAGCGGGCCCGGGGTCGCGGAGGAACTGCGTCAGTGCCTGGTAGTACGGCTCGATCGTGGCGATGTCGGCGTACTCCTCGGCGCCGTGCTGGCCGTGCCCGCCCACGCCGAACGCCACCGCCGCGATGCCGGCCTCCCCGTAGAACCGCCCGTCACCGGCGCCGTGCTTGCGCAGGAAGTCCGGCTGGTAGCCCTGCGCGAGGGCCGCTTCCCGGAGGCGGCCGATCTCGGGCAGGCCGGGGTCGGCGTGGTGCGGCGGGTCCAGGTGGTCGACCATGGCCGTGACGCCCGGTTCGCAGCAGCCCTGCAGGTAGGCGGCGATCTGGCCGGCGTCCCGGCCGGCCAGGTCGGCGTCCTCGGGCGGGAAGCGGATGTCCAGCCACGCCTCGGCCTCGGCCGGGATCTGGTTGCGGGCCTGGTTCGGGGTGTGCACGCGCGCCACGTTCACCGTGGTCCGCCACGCCTCCTCGGTCGCGACCGGGTACCGGGCCAGCACGTTGTGCACGCTGCGCTGCAGCTTGACCAGGGCGTTGTCGCCCAGCCACGGGTAGGCGCTGTGCCCGCCGCGGCCGCTGGCCCGCAGGGTGACGCCGAGCATGCCCTTGGATTCGGTGACGATCCGCAGGCCGCTGGTCTCCCCGATGACGACGAACTGCCCGCGCACGCCGCGCTCGATCTGGTACCGGGTCCCGTCGCGCCCGCCCAGCTCCTCGTCGGTGACGAGCTGCAGCGCGAGCGGGTATTCCACCGCGCCGGCCAGCTCGCGGAAGGCCAGCGCCTCCGCCAGCGCGGAGATCTTCATGTCCTGCGCTCCCCGCGCGTACAGCCGCATCCCGTCGCGGCGCGGCCGGAACTGCTCCGGCGGGGCCGGAACGACGTCCAGGTGCGCGTTGAGGATGACCCGGAAGCGGGCCCGTTCGGCGTTATCGTGCCCGGCGCGGTACACCAGCGCGCTCGGTTTGCCGCCCGAGGCGAACCGCTCCACCGTGAACCCGGGCCCGACGAAATCGAGCACCAGGCCCAGCGCCCGCTCCAGCTCCGCGGGCCGGTCGGCCGTTGACGGCACCGCGAGCAGCTCACCCGCCGCGGCCAGGAACCATTCCACGTCCATGGCCCCATCCTGCCCGGTCAGGGCACATCGGCGCCGTCGCGCTCCTGACCCGCCGGCCCCTGATCCCGCTGCGCAGTAGGGGCGAGAGAGCGCGGTCCAGGCATGAGCACCGGCTTCGCAACGCTGCCACGCTTCAGCCAACAGCTCAGGACCTCCCGTCTGCGGGGTCCCCTGGCCGCGTGGCCCGGGTGCTGGCCCGGGGCACGACCCAGTGTGCCCGGTCAAAAATCGCCGCGATGAGCACCTCATGTCCCCGGGGGCGGGCAGTTCGTCCAGGAGCGCGGGGTCGTCGTGTCGGGCTGGCCCCGGCTTCAGAGATCCGTCAGCTGACGGATGTCTTGCCGTGCAACTTGCATGAGACTTGCCCTGCAAGAAGCGGCATGATCCGGCGTGCGACGGGGTGAGCCGATCCTCAGGCCGTAGGTCAGCGTGCCGGGATCCGCCGGCTGGCGATGACGGAGAGAGGCGGGACCGTTGGACGTTGCCCGGCTGCGGGAAAGCTTCGGCCATGTCACGGCGCACGGTGACGAGCTACCACTGTTCTTCTACTCCGACCTGTTCCTGAAGCATCCGGAGGTGCGGGACATGTTCCCCATCTCAATGGCGGCCCAGCGCGGCCACCTCGTCGACGCGCTGGTGAAGATTGTTTCCCAGGTAGACAGCGTTGATGATCTGACCGCGTTCCTTCAGGGCCTGGGCCGTGATCATCGGAAGTTCGGCGTTATCGCCGAGCACTATGACGCTGTGGGCGCCAGTCTGCTGGCGACCTTGGAACATTTCTCCGGGCCGGCCTGGACGCGGGAGCTGGCCGCCGACTGGACGGCGGCCTATGAGCTCATCGCCTCCGTCATGACGGCGGCGGCGAGCGCGGACGAGCAGGTGCGGCCGTCCTGGTGGCGGGGCACGGTCGTGGCCCACGAGCCGAGGTCCTTCGATGTCGCCGTGCTGTTCGTCCAGCCGGAGCCGCGAATGGACTACCTGCCGGGGCAGTCCGTGGCGATCGAATCCCCCAGCCGGCCACGGCTGTGGCGCTACTACTCCATGGCGAACGCACCGCGTCAGGACGGGCTGCTGGAGTTCCACATCCGGCTGATCGGCGGCGGCGCGGTGAGCATGGCGCTTACCAGCAGGAAGGTCGCTGGCACCGAACTGCGGCTCGGACCTCCCGTCGGGGTTCTCACGCTGAGTCAGCCCGTCTCCGGCCGGGACCTCTTGCTGGTGGCGGGAAGTACCGGGCTGGCCCCGCTGAAAGCCATTCTCGACCAGGTGGCCACGCTGCCGCAGCCGCCGAAGGTACACCTGTTCTTCGGTGCGCGGACCGCCGACGGACTCTATGACCTGGACAGCCTGGAGAAGATGGCCGCCCAGCACCCGTGGCTGACCATCACGCCAGTCGTGTCGGCCGACCCCAAGTTCGCCGGCGAGACCGGCAGCCTCCCGGATGTGGTGGCCCGGCACGGCGATTGGTCAGGCCACGACGCCTACCTGGCCGGGCCGACCACGATGGTCCGGGACGCTGCCGCTCAGCTGGCCTCAGCGGGCATGGCGCAGGATCACATACACATCGAGGATTTCGGGTGGAGCGAGCCTTGACCACAGCATGGTTCGACGAGCAGAGCCGGATGACCCCCGAAGAGTTGCAGACCGTGACGTTTCCCACGTCGCGGTTGGGGCGACGTGGCTACGAGGAAGGGCCCGTCCGGGAGTTCCTGAGCGCGGTGCACGCCGAGTTCGTGCGCCTGGTGAACGACCGGACGTCACTGTGGCAGGAAGTTCAGCGGCTCCGCCGCCGGATCATCGCCGGAGAGGCCGACGGTGATGAGCAGACGGTGCTGTTCGGTGCGGCAGACGCGCACGTACACGCGGTGCGGATACTGTCAGTCGCGCAGGTCACCGCCGACAAGTACGTGGCCGATGCCCAGGATTACAGCAGCCGGCTGACCGAGGAGACCAGGCTGCGCCGCGATGAGATCATGCAGGAGGCCCAGCAGTACTCGGACAGGCTCCTGGAAGATGCACACGCCAAGGCCCGCGAGGCAGCGGTTTCCGCGCTGAACGTGGCCACGGCGCCGCAGTCCGACGAACAGCAGCGGGCCGCGCAGGCGGAACTGGCGTATCTGCGCACCTACAGTGACGTCTACCGGTCGCACCTGCGCGCTTACACCGAGGGGATCCTGCGCGGCATCGAGGAGTGGGAGCGCAAGGAAACAGCCTCACTCCAGGAAGCAGCACAAGGCGGGCCAACTGCCGGGGCACAAGGCGGGCCAACTGCCGGGGCGCGGGCGATTGATGGCAACGGATATCTGCGCCATTGAAAGGATGCGGACAGCGGCACGATCCAGGTCCAGCCGGCCATGCACGCCCCTAATTGCCATGCGGCGCCGCACCAACTGGCGCGCCGATATGTGATCGATTTCTGCTGTTACAGCAGCAGAAATCGACCACTTTCGGGTTTGCTGGCCCGCGCTTTCGAGCCGGCCACTGGCTTATTAAAGACGCCTAGATGCTGAGCGTGATACTGGATCAATACATCCAGGCATTAAACTTGGCGTGACCGGAGCTTGTCAGGTAAGCGCTGGCTCCGGGACGATTGTTACCTGCCGCGTAATGGGCACTTGCATGGTCGCCGGTGCCGTGGCCCGACGCTACCGCGCCCTCGGCACCGAGGCCGCCGAGCACGAGAGCCAGAATGAGAATCCCGCGCGCCGCCCGGCCCGGCGGATCGGTTCGCGTTACTCCCGTCGGGCTCCCGGCCGGACCGATTCGTGCCTGCATAACGACAGGCAGTATCCACTTATGAGTCTTCATCGAGGCGATCCCCTTATCGGTAACTTAGATAACGAGGTCTGCGCAGAGTGTCTTAATAGAGAAACTACAGCATTATCCGCCCCGTGCTCCGTCATTCGGATGAATCCGCACGGCAATTTGCCCGGCCGTCCTGGTATCGTCCCCGAGCCCGCACCTGGCCGTATGCGCGCACGCCGTACTGAATTGATCACTGCGGCGCTTCTCAGAAATAGGTTCGGGCAGCCGGGCTTTCCCTGGCCCGGAGATGAGCTTCCGGGCCGGCCCGCGGACGATCCGGACTGCCTGCAGATGAGCATGGAGCCCCAGCAGAAGAGGTCTCATCAGGTGGACAGCCGGCCAGGCCGTGAAATTGCGGTGAAAGTTGCGTCGCAAACCAGCGGCAGAGGCATGGCCACTTTCCTGTTCCGCTAATTCTCTCTGGATACGGGTGGGGAATGCCGACAACGGGTATCAGCGCAACGG
>CAWEFP010000037.1:0-17519 GCA_963808295.1 uncultured Actinomycetes bacterium
GCAAACCGCCTGCCACTCGGGTATCTAAAAACAATTCTCGCGAAAAGTCCAATCCCCCTCGCCCGTGCGAAGACGGACCGCCCGCTTCGGAGATCGACCGCATGAATCCGCGTCGCCTGTTCGTGGCCAGTTGCATCGCCCTGGTGGCCTCGGCGTTCTCGTTCGTGACCCGCGGCGACATCTTGCCGGCGCTGGGCTCGACCTTCGACTTGAACCAGGCGAGCTCGCGGCGCGATCGCCGGGCATGCATTCCTGGGCATGGCGGTCTCGATGTTCATCGGTGCTCCGATCTGCGACGCGCTGGGGATGAAGCGGATGCTCGGGCCTGGCGTTCCTCTGCCACCTCGTCGGCAGCGTCCTTGACGGTCGGCTCGCCGTATATCGTGCCGCAGGCGGGACGCTCCGCGCGTACGTTGCCTTCTACGTCCTGTCGGCGGCCATGTTCCTGGTGGGCTCGGCCAACGGGTTCGTCGAGATCGGCATCAATCCCCTGACGGCGACGCTCTACCCCAAGGAAAAGACGCACATGCTCAACGTTCTCCACGCCTGGTGGCCCGGAGGGCTGTTGATCGGGCGGCTTCCTGGCGTCGATCGTGATCAATCAACTCATGGGCTTGCCCGACGACGGCATCGCGACCATCGCGGGCGGTGACGGGCGTCAGACGGTCGACGCGGCCAAGACCCTGTTGGGCTGGCAGATCAAGGCGGCCTTGGTCTTCATCCCGACGCTGATCTACGGGGCGTTGTTCCTGTTCGAGAAGTTCCCGGTCGACCGAGCGGGTCGAGGCGGGCGTCTCGTCGAGAGCGATGTACGTCGAGGCCCTCCGGCCGATGTTCCTGCTCTGGGCGTTCTGCATGCTGATGACCGCCTCGGTCGAGCTGGGCCCGCAGCAGTGGCAGAACTCGGTGCTGACCAAGACGTCGGAGATCAGCGGAACGTGGATTCTCATGTACACGAGCTTCATGATGTTCCTGCTCCGGCATTTCGCGGGCCCGATCGCGCATCGGCTCTCGCCGGTCGGGATGCTGACGGGCTCGGCCGTTCTGACGGCGATCGGACTGTATCTGCTGAGCTTCGCCGACAGACTTCACGACGGCCTTCGCCTATGCGACGATCTACGGCCTGGGGATCGTCTATTTCTGGCCGACGATGCTGGGCGTGACGGCCGAGCGATTCCCCAAGGGCGGGGCCTTTCTGCTGGGGCTGATGGGTTGCGTCGGCAACCTGGCGGTCGCCTCGATCCTGCCGGTGATGGGGCAGATCTACGACAGATGGCACACTCGCGGCGACTGCCCCGGACGATCCAGAGCAGACCGTGGTAGTAAAGCCGACGGGGCGCTCGACCAGGACAAGGTCAAGGCGCTCCGAGAAGATCAAGGAGACGCAGCCCGTCGTCGAGAGCGCCGATCGCTCAGAGGAAGGGGCCAAGAGGCGTTCCGCTATGTCTCCGTGCTGCCGGTCCTCCTGGTCGCTGATCTTCGGCGCGATCGCCGTTTCGGATCGGCCCGGGGCGGATACAAGCCCGAAGTATTGATGGTAAGGAGCTCGCCCGGCCGAATTGGACATCAGGAGTACAGCGCCGTGCGCGACGCCGCGCTTGGCCGGGACTTCTAGGACGGTTCCGCCGGCGGTCGTGGCGGCGCCGAGCAAGACCTTCGACTTGATCGAGAGACTTGAACGACGCTGCCCCACAGCCCTCGGCGACGGGCATCGACTGGCCGCCGACGCTCCGCGCCGAGCTCGACGGCCCGCCGCCGCCGAGGCGGCCGTGGTACCTGGGCGTCGGCCCGGCCTACCTGACGATCTTCGTCTGGGCGCCGTTCTTCGACCCGCTCTGGCGGAGCGACCTGCCGCGCGCGGGCCTCCTGGCTGGCCGCCAGTATGGCGATCGTCGCGGCGCTGGTCTGCTTCGGCTGTTCTACTACCCGGCCGCGATGTGGGGATATCGCACCGGCCGTCGCCTGGGGATCGTGGCGGCGTCGACGTTCGGCACGACCGGCTCGGGGTGGCTCACCGGGATCGGGCTCGGGGCCGCGGAGATCGTCTGGTACGCCGTCGCGATCGACTACGCGGTCAATGCGACGTTCCTGGGGCTCGTGACCTCCGGGCTGCTGCCGCCGGGCGTCCTGGCCGATGGCAGGTCGGGCCGCTCACGTTGCGGGGGCCGCTCTTCCTCGCCACGGCCGCGTTCTGGATCTTCATCACGGGATGGCCTCGCTGCTCCGGCTGACGGGCGTGATCGCGGCCCTGATGAAGGTCTATGCGCCGGTCGCGTTGGTCTTGCTCACGGTCACCGCGATCTGTGCGACTTCCCGGGCCTGGCCGCGTTCCGGGTCGAGAGCATGCGGCGTCGGGAGCCATCGGGCCGGGCCCCGCGGGAAACTCGGCGATCCCGCTCTTCACCGGCTTCTTCGCGATGGTCGGGCTCTTGAGCGTGGACTGGGGTGCCGCGTCGGCCCGCCGACGCGATGTCTGGTCGGGGGCCTGGCCGGCATCGTGCTGGCCGGCTCGTGGACCGCGGTGATGTCGCTCCTGGTGGTCGCCGGCGCGGCCGGCCGGCTCAGATGGTCCATCCGTCGAGCGGCGACGGCCGCCGCTCCGCCGCCGTTGTCGTTCCGCTGGGGAGTCGTCCACGGGGTAGGGGGGGATCCCGCCGCGGTCATCCTGATCCTGTTCGGGCTGGCCGCACTCGCGCCGGCGTGCTATTCCTCGTTTGTCTTCTTGCGAAGCTCTTCGCGCACTGGCCGTAGGTACGCCGGGTCGACTGGGCGTGGATCGGCTGCGCGATGGCCTTCGTCCTCGATCGCGACGACCTGGTCCGGCCGGCTGGAAGCGATCGACTACTCATGGGCCTGTTCTTCGCACCGGCCGTCGGCGCGATGGTCGGGGACTACCTGCACCAGCGTGGCCGGTGGGCGGGGTCCGGCGGGGCCTCAACCCGCCCGGAGTCATCGCCTGGGCGTCGGGCGTGGCGATCCGGCCGTCCTGGATGACCTGGCGGCGCGCGGGAGTCCTGCCGCTGCCATCGCTGACGTCCTCGCCGATTGCCGGCTTCCTGGCTGCGGCCCTGGCCTACTGGCTGCTCGCCCGGGCCGGGCTGGAACGGCCGGCGACCCCGATGGAGATCTTTCCCGGCCGGGTCGGGCGAGGTCGCCGCGCTCGTCTCGCCGCAATCGAGCACCGCCGGATCCGAACCATCGCCAGGTAACGCTGTCGAGAGGGATGATGCGCAATGCGGTCTCCCCGATGCGAGATGGCGATGCCTGACCCGGAGAGTCGTCGATGCCCGATCCCGAACCCGAGCCAGCCACGCCCGTCACGGTCCGTGCCCGGACCTTCGCCGCGCTGGGCCATCCCGGTTTTCGGCGCTACTTCGCGGGGCAGGGGATCAGCCTGGTCGGGACCTGGCTCCAGGCCGCGGCCGTGCGCTGGCTCGTCTTCGACCAGACCCAGTCCGAATTCATGCTGGGCGTCGTCGAGGTGGCCTCGCTGATGCCCGGCCTGCTGGTCGGCCTGGTCGCGGGCGCCCTGGCCGACCGCGTCGCTCCGCTCAGGATGATCGTGCTGATGGAATGCGGCCAGATGCTGCTGGCGTTCCTGCTGGCGGCACTCGCTGGTCGGGCTGGCGATCGTCCAGATCTGGCAGATGGCCGCGATCCTGGCGCTGACGCGGATCTGCGTCACGTTCGAGCTGCCCAGCCGGCAGGTGTTCTTCTACGAGCTGGTCGGTCCGGAGACCCTGCCCAACGCGATCGCGCTCAACTCGGGCCTGTTCAACGCCACGCGGGTCATCGGCCCGGCCCTGGCGGGAGTCTGCCTGACGTACCTCGGCGCGACCGGCTGCTTCGCCTTGAACGGGCTCAGCTACCTGGCGGCGATCGTCGCCGTCCTGTCGATCCGCCTGGAACGCCCGGAGCGGTCACAGCCTCACGCCAACTTCACGCTCCGGGAGGTCCTGGGCGGCCTGCATTACTTGAAGCACGACCGGCGGATGCTCTCGTTCTTCCTGCTCGTGACGTTCTTCGGCGTCGTCGGGATGGGCTACGAGGCGATGATGCCGGCGTATACGCGCCGGATCGCGAAGGCGGGCGTCGAGGGATACAGCATCCTGCTGGCTTGCGGCGGCGTCGGCGCGACGCTCGGGGCGGTCTTCGTCGCCTCACTCGGGAAGCAGCGGCGGAAGGATCGGTGGGCGATCGATGGGCATGCTCATCTTCGCCGGATTCCTGGGCGGAGCGGCCTTCCTCCCGACCTGGGCCGGCTCGCTGGGTACGAACAGCCTCCGGCTGGGAGTGGCGGCGGTCTGTCTGCTCGGTACGGGCTTTGGCGCCGTGGTCTTCTATGCCTCGGCCATGACGATCGTCCAGCTCGACTCGCCCGATCATCTCCGCGGCCGGATCATGGGCATAGGGGTATTGAGGTCCTTATCACGCCGGGTTCGAGGAGCACTTTCTACGTGAACGCTACAGGGTGGTCGCGGGGTCTGGAAGTCACTGGCGGCGGTTCGGGCGTCGTGTCGCATGCCGGGCTGGCGCTGCTGCGGCACCTTTCTGATAAGACGGGCCTGACGTCGGGCTTGTCGCAGGCGCTGCCCTCGCCGCTGTGGGGGCATGACCGGGGCCGGGTCGTGAGCGACCTGGCGTGCGCGATCGCCGACGGCGCCAGGGTGATCAGTGATTTCCGGGTGATGGGCGATCAGCGGGAGCTGTTCGGGCAGGTCGCGTCGGTGCCGACGGCGTGGCGGTCGCTGAAGGAGATCGCCGGCGCCGGGACCGGGCGCGGCGCAGGGTCGCCGCCGCGGTGAACAAGGCGCGCCGGCACGCGTGGGCGCAGGCCGGCGCGCTGCCGCCGGTCCAGGTCGCGGACAAGACCCTGGACGGGGTGACCTGCATCCGGCTGGACGCGACCGTGGTGACCACGCACTCGGACAAGGAGCTGACAGAGCCGAATTTCAAGGGCTTCGGCCATCACCCGCTGGTCGCGGAGTGCGACAACGTCCGGGAGCCGCTGGCCTGGATGCTGCGCCCCGGCTCGGCGGGCAGCAACACGACAGCCGATCACCTGCGGCTGCTCGGCGAGGCGATCGCGGCGCTGCCGCCGGCGTTCCGCGTGGGCGGGGCTGACGTACCGCTTCCGCTGCCCTCCGTAGATGGCGGTACCGCACCCGCAGCCGCACGTGCCCCGGAGCACCGGGGTCGTGTCCCTGACGCGCTCCGGTTCAGGCAGCGGCACCAACACCTTCCGCCCCTCCGAGACCGCGGCAGACCGGACAGGGCATGCCCGGGTGCCGGTCATGACGCCGCGTTATCAAGCAACGCGGCCAGCCTGGACCGCTGCTCAGGGGTCAGCGGCGGCGCGGCTTCGACCAGCCGCCTGATCCGGTCTTCGCGGACCGCGGCCTTCAGCTCGGCGCGGGCCTTGGCCAGCTCTTCCGGGGAGGACCCGATGATGGCGAGGGCGCCGGAATGCCCCCAGTGCCTGAAGCAATACCGGGGGCAGTGGCCGGGGTGGACGTTTCACCCGGAGAGCGTCACCGTCGCTGACACCTCGCCCTGAACGACACTCACAGCCTCTTTCGTCGCCGTGACACGGAAGCCATGGGAGGCCAGCCACCGGCCGCGCTCACCGTCAGGCAGGCCGTCCCAGAGCGCCGCGTAGTTCTCGCCCGTGGGGACCACCACCACCGCCCCGGGGACAACGGGCAGGTCCTGAATCCGGTCCCGTTCCGCCCGCAGCTCCGCGAGGCGCCGGTCATACTCGTCATCGGGCAAGTCCACCGACGCCAGTTGCCGGATTTCAAGTTTGACCGGTTCCAGCTCTTTACTGTGATCGTGGCCGGGAATGACGCGCTTGATCATGACGGGCACGCTGAACGTCTCGTGAATGATGATGTTTACCGCGTCGTCGGCCACGGCCAGCTTTACCATATTTCCGCAGCCTTTCCGCTGGCTGCCCCGGCCCGCGCACCGGTAATACGGGACACGGCCACCGGCAGCACCCCGCACCATAATCCGGTACATTGGACTATCCGGGCAGTCGGGGCAGTAAATGGCTCCCGCCAGCATCGCTCGTGTCTCCGGGTTGGACGGGCCTTTCTTCGGCCGGTTTTTCAGCGCGTCGTTGGCGAGCTGGAATGTGCCCGCGTCGATCAGCGGCTCGCAGCGGTGAACCGTCCGCACCCGCGTGCCCGTCTTCCGGTCCGTGTATTCCTGCCAGCGGAACCCCGTGTAGGTCTCGTTCTTAACGATCGCGCCGACCACCCATGTCCACCAGCCGTTACCTTTCCGCCCGTTCGACTGGCCCAGCGGGACGCCTTCAGCGTCCAGCCATTGGCAGATGTCCCCGAGGGAATCGCCGGCTATCACGCGGCGGAAAATCTCGGGGACATACTTCCGGCCCAGCTCGGTCGGGATGAGCCGGCGGTCATACCGCTCCCCGGTGCTGGTGTAACCGAACGGCGGTTTGCCAACCAGCTTCCCGCGCTGCTTCAGCTCATCCTGCGCCCGCATGCACCGCTCCCTGATGGCTTCCCATTCATCCCGCGCCTGCTTGGCCTGCGCCGTCCAGGCCCAGAAATCCCCGTCATGGCGGGGCGGCCATTGCGGGCCGTCCGCAATCAGCAGAACTTTCCCGTTCGCCTCGGCCCACTGGCGGATGCGGACCTCGTCTTCCCATGCGCCACGGGACAGCCGGTCATTTTTGTACGCGAGGATGCCGTCGTACTGAACCAGAAGATCCGGGTCGGTCACCCATGGCTTCAGGCTGGGCCGGTCCCATGGCGCGACCGTCCCTGATTTCACGTCGGCGACCACCGCGACGATGGTGTGCCCGTCCCGTTCGGCCCACTCGCGGCTCCGCTGGTCCTGCGTCTCGATGCCGATGCCCTGCTGCCCGCCCGCGTGCCGGGCGGACAGGCGGGCGGCGAGGATCAGCCGGTACCGGGGCATACCGGCAGGGTAGGACGGTGCTGGCCAGGTAGGCGGCAGGCTCGCCGACTCTGCTGTCATGGTGTCTCAACTGCTGGCCGAGCGGGGCGTCGCGGGCATGTCCATCGAGGAGGTGGCATCGCGGGCCGGCGTCGGGAAGGCGACCGTCTACCGGCGCTGGTCATCGAAGGGCGCCCTGGCGCTCGATGCGTTCCTCGCTGAGTTCCGGCAGCAGCAGCCGCTGCCGGATACCGGGACGCTGCGCGGCGATTTGCGCGCCGAACTGCGGGCCTGGGTCCGGGCGGTCACCCGCACCCCGGCCGGGCGGATGCTCGGCAACCTCGTCGGCGAGGCCCAGCACGATAAGGATCTGGCCGCGGCCTACCGGGAACGTGTCCTCGAGCCGCTGCGCCGGCAGCACCGGATCATGCTGGACCGAGCCATCGCGCGGGGCGAGATCCCGGCCGGGACCGACCGCGAGGTCGTCCTCGACCTCCTGTTCGGCGCGGCGCAGCATCGCCTGCTGCTGGGGCATCTGCCGCTCACGGACCGTTTCGTCCGCGAGGTCGTCGACGTGATTATGGGCGGCATCCAGGGCCCGGCCCCCTCCTGAGCCTGGCAGGGTCACGTTTGGATATCAGAAGAGCGAGGTAAGGTGACTTTTACGGGATGTGAAGGGATGCCCCGATGGGGAAGCTTGATCGGCAGTTCCGCGACCTGATGTCTTCGATCCGATCCGCCTGGGGCAGACGCGCGCGCAAAGGCGCCGACGGCCGTCCGGCCCGGGGCGGGCGACCGCGCCGCGACCTCGGGGACCTGCGCCGCAGCGAGGCCGCCCGCCGGGCCGAAGCCGCGTTGCGCGACGTCCGGACGGGCGACGCTGGCCGCCGGGCACAGGACGCCATCCGGGACCTGCGGGACAGTGACACCGCGCGGAAGGCGCAGGAAGCCGTCCGCGACCTGCGCGACAGCGAGACGGCACGCAAGGCGCAGGAAGCCGTCCGGGACCTGCGCGACAGCGAGACGGCACGGAAAGCGCAGGCGACGGTCCGGGAGTTCCGCGAGAGCGAGAGGGGCCGCAAGGCCGAAGCGACCATCCAGGAAGCCGAGGCCGCCGCGCGCGCCGCCTACCTCCGCCTGCGCCGCTCGATGGGTGACCGCTAGCCCCCCGGACGCCGGGTCATCCGCCTTGGTGGAGATGTTCCGCCTTGCGGCCCGGGCCGGCCGCTACCTGTTGTGAACGTGCAACCGCACATAGATCCGGCCAGGTGTGTGACTTTTTTGAGCGGCGCGGACCATTCTGATTCTTCGGCCAGCACCTCGGGGGACCGCTGTAACCAGCACATATATGCTGAGTAACAGAATAAGATGTTACTGATCTACTACTTGCGGTGATATAACCCTTGACCGGCCGAAAATGTGAGCGATAACATCATCAAAAATCACCAGTAGCACCGGTCCGCCAGGCGCCCCGGCTGAGCCAGCGCGCGGTGGCGGGCCGTTCCGCTGTGCTGCTGGTGGCCAAGGGAGGCCCGAGGTGGCGTCGTCACCGCGTAATCCGGTCAGGCCCGGTCAGGGCGGTCAGGCGCGGGCCAAGGCGGGCACGGCCGGGCGCCGGATCGCCGCCCTGGGCCGGCCGCCGGTGATGGCCGACGTCGCCCAGCTCGCCGGGGTCTCCCACCAGACGGTCTCCCGCGTGCTGAACGACCATCCGAACGTCCGCCCGCACACCCGCGAGAAGGTCCTGGAGGCGATCCGGCAGCTGGCCTACCGGCCCAACGCCGCGGCGCGCGCCCTGGTGACCCGGCGCACCCACACCCTCGGCGTGATCGGCATCGACTCGCCGCTGTACGGGCCGGCCATGATGCTGAACGGGATCGAGCGCGCGGCCCAGCACAGGTACTTCGTCGTCGTCGCGAGCCTGCCCGCCCTGAACCGGCGCTCGATGCTGGACGCCGTGGACCGGTTCCTCGGCCACGCGGTCGAGGGCATCATCGTCATCGCGCCGCAGACGTCGGCGGTCGCGGCGCTCAGCCACGCCCCGGCCGATCTGCCGCTCGTCGCGGTCGGCTGCGGGACCCGCGCTCCGCTGACGTCGGTCGCGGTGGACAACGCGGACGGCGCGGGCCGGGCCACCCGTTATCTCCTCGGCCTGGGGCACGAAACCGTCCATCACGTGGCCGGCCCCGGCAGCTGGCTGGACGCCCGGGAGCGGGTCGACGGCTGGCGCGCGGCGCTGCGCGCGGCGGGCGCCCCGGAACCGGAGGTCATCTCGGGTGACTGGTCGGCGCGTTCCGGCTATGAGATCGGGCAGAAGCTGGCCGGGATGGACGAGGTCACCGCCGTCTTCTGCGGCAACGACAACATGGCCCTGGGCCTGGTGCGGGCGCTGACCGAACGCGGCCGCCGCGTCCCGGACGAGGTCAGCGTGGTCGGGTTCGATGACGTGCCGGAGGCGGGCTACTACCTCCCGCCGCTCACGACGGTCCGCCAGGATTTCGGCGAGCTTGGCCGCCGGGCACTGAGTGCGCTGGTCGAGCGGATCTCCGGCGGCGCGGGGACCGGCGCCCACCTCCGGGTGCCACCGGAACTCGTGCTGCGCGCGAGCACCGCGCCGCCGCCGGGAGCCGCGTCGCACCAGGCTGGACCATGATCCCTACAATCACATGCGGGGCCGCACCCGGATGACCCCGGAGCAGGCCGGCCCCGGCGGGACCGGCCCGGCGGGACCGCACCGGGATGATCCGGGCCGGGGCATGAGACACCGGGAAACGGGAAGCCGGAGGACGGGAGCGCCAGCGGAAGGCGGACATGGTTGTGAGCGCTAACAACGAAGACCGGTACGTCATTGGCGTTGATTACGGCACCCTGTCCGGCCGGGCGCTCGTCGTCCGGGTCAGTGACGGGGCGGAAGCAGGCACCGCCGTGCACGAATACCGGCACGGGGTGATGGACCGTGAGCTCGCCGCCACCGGCGAGCCGCTGCCGCCGGACTGGGCCCTGCAGGACCCGGCCGACTACCGGGCCGTGCTGCGCGTCGCGGTGCCCGCGGCCGTCAGGGACGCGGGCATCGACCCGGCCGCGGTGATCGGCATCGCCACCGACTTCACCGCGTGCACGGTCCTGCCGGCCACCGCCGACGGCACGCCGCTGTGCATGGTCCCGGGCCTGGAGGGACGCCCGCACGCCTACCCCAAACTGTGGAAGCACCACGCGGCCCAGCCGCACGCGGACCGCATCAACGCGCTGGCCCACGAGCGGAAGGAGCCGTGGATCGCGCGCTACGGCGGCAAGATCTCCTCGGAATGGCAGTACGCCAAGGCCCTGCAGCTGCTGGAGGAGGACCCGGGGATCTACGCCCGGGCGGACCGCTGGATCGAGGCCGCCGACTGGATCATCTGGCAGCTCACCGGCACCGAGACGCGCAACGCCTGCACCGCCGGGTACAAGGGCATCTGGCAGGACGGCCGCTACCCGTCGCGCGAGTTCCTGGCCGCGCTCAACCCGGAGTTCGCCGGCTTCGCCGCCGACAAGCTTGAGCATCCGATCTCGGCCCTCGGCACCCGGGCCGGATCCCTGACCGTCGAAGCCGCCGAATGGACCGGGCTGCCCGAAGGTATCGCGGTCGCCGTCGGGAACGTCGACGCGCACGTCACCGCGCCGGCCGCGCGCGCCGTCGAGCCGGGCCAGATGGTCGCCATCATGGGCACCTCGACCTGCCACGTGATGAACAGCGACGGCCTGGCCGAGATACCGGGCATGTGCGGGGTGGTCGACGGCGGGATCATCGCCGGCCAGTGGGGGTACGAAGCCGGCCAGAGCAGCGTGGGCGACATCTTCGCCTGGTTCACCGAGCACGCCGTCCCCGGCTCCTACCGGGACGAGGCGGCACTGCGGGGCATCTCCGTGCACGACCTGCTCACCGAGGAAGCCGCGGCCCAGCCGGCCGGGGCGCACGGGCTCGTGGCCCTGGACTGGTTCGGCGGCAACCGGTCGGTGCTCGTCGACCACCACCTGTCGGGCGCCATCGTCGGGCTCACCCTCGCCACCCGGCCGGCCGAGATCTACCGCGCGCTGCTGGAGTCGACCGCGTTCGGGACACGCGTCATCATCGAATCGTTCGGCGCGGCGGGTGTCCCGGTGACCGACCTCATCGTCGCCGGCGGCCTGCTCAAGAACGACCTGCTGATGCAGATCTACGCCGATGTCACGCGCCGCCCGCTGAGCGTGATCGGCTCCGATCAGGGACCCGCGCTGGGCTCGGCCATCCACGCAGCCGTGGCGGCCGGCGCGTACCCGGACGTGCCGGCCGCGGCGCAGGCGATGGGAAAGCTCCGGCGGGAGGTCTACCAGCCCGCTCCGGCGAACGCCGCCGTGTACGACGAGCTGTACGCGGAGTACGTCACGCTGCACGACTACTTCGGCCGGGGTGGCAACGACAGCATGCACCGGCTGCGCGCGCTCCGCGACCGGGTCCTCGGCTCCCGCGCCGGTGACCCCGATCCCGGCGATACCACATCCGGATCGCTCGATGACGAAACGGGAGGATTGCGATGAGCGTGGCCCAGGGTGGCGGCCCGGAGGCCGCCGAGCTCGTGGCCGAGCTGCGCGAGATCGTGTCCGACCTGCACGCCGAGCTGCCGCGCAACGGGCTGGTCGCCTGGACGTCGGGAAACGTGTCGGCGCGGGTCCCAGGGGCTGATCTGATGATCATCAAACCGAGCGGCATCGGCTACGACGACCTGACGCCCGAGTCGATGGTCGTCTGCGATCTGGACGGCAACACGGTCAGCGACGGCTACAGTCCGTCCAGCGATACCGCGACGCACGCCTACATCTACCGTCACATGCCCGAGGTCGGCGGGATCGTGCACACCCACTCCACCTACGCGACCGCGTGGGCCGCGCTGGGCCAGCCGATCCCGTGTGTCATCACGGCCATGGCCGACGAGTTCGGCGGGGAGATCCCGGTCGGGCCGTTCGCGCTGATCGGCAGCGACGAGATCGGGCGCGGCGTGGTCGCCACGCTGACCGGCCACCGCTCCCCCGCCGTCCTGATGCGCAGCCACGGCGTGTTCACGATCGGCCCGGCCGTCCGGGACGCCGTCAAGGCCGCGATCATGTGCGAGGACGCGG
This sequence comes from uncultured Actinomycetes bacterium, assembly GCA_963808295.1. Taxonomy (GTDB): domain Bacteria; phylum Actinomycetota; class Actinomycetes; order Streptosporangiales; family Streptosporangiaceae; genus Bog-532. The sequence goes on from CAWEFP010000037.1 coordinate 12,064, forward strand.
CCCGCACCGTGCACGCCGCGCGCCTGCTGGGCGACCCCGAGCCGCTGCCGCCGGACCAGGTGGACGCGCTGCACAAGCGCTACAAGGAGCAGTACGGCCAGCACTGAGCCGCTTCCGGGCCGCGCTGGGTTCCGGGGACCGGCACCCGGGTGTCACGAGTGGTACCGAGCCGTACGGCGGGAGCACTCCCCGCCAGGTTCGTTCAGAGAAGGAGACTTTCATGGCTGACCGCAAGCCACGTATTGGCATCCTCGGCATCATGCAGGACCTGTACGACGACATGATCCCCGGGATCGCCCAGCGGCAGGAGGGGTACGCCGGCCAGATCGCCCGCCAGCTGTCCGACGTCGCCGAATTCATCCCGAGCAAGGCGATCAAGTACCGCGAGGACGCCGAGCGCGCGATGCGCCAGTTTGAGGACTCCGACCTGGACGGAGTGCTCGTCGTGATGCTCACCTACGGCCCGGCCATGCGGGTGGCGCGGCTGCTGAGCGAGTCACGGCTGCCGGTCTGCCTGGCCAACATCCAGCCGGAGCCGTCGGTCACGCCCGCCTGGGACATGGCGGACATGACCTACAACCAGGGTGTGCACGGCGCCCAGGACACCGCGAACGCCATGGTCCGGGCGGGCAAGCGGTTCGGTGTGCTGACCGATGACTGGAAGAGCGACAGCTTCCGGGCCGACGTCGGGCGGTGGGCGCGGGCCGCCGCGGCCGTCACCGCGTGGAAATCGCTGAAGACCGCGATCTTCGGCTACGCGATGAACGACATGGGCGACATCCGGGTCGACGAGAGCGCCCTGATCAGGACGCTCGGCCCGGAGATCATCGCGGTCGCGCCCGGTGACCTGTACCGCGGGACGGAGAAGGTGACCGACGCCGAGGTCGCCGGGGTGACCGGGTTCGAGGACAAGAACTTCGAGATCGACCCGCGGCTGTCGCGCGAGGAGCGCGAGGATCACGCCCGCATGCAGGTGGCGCTCGAACAGATTCTGAACGAACGCGGGTTCGGCGCCTACACCGCGCACTTCGACGCCATCGGCGAAGACGGCCGGTTCCGCCGGCTGCCGCTCGCGGCAGCGTCCAGCCTGATGGCCAAGGGCTTCGGCTACGCCGCCGAGGGCGACGTGCTCACCGCGTGCCTGGTCTACGCCGGGCACGTGCTGATCGGCGACGCGCACTTCACCGAGATGTACGCGATGGACTTCCCGACCGACTCGATCCTGCAGAGCCACATGGGCGAGGGGAACTGGAAGGTGGCGCGTTCGGACCGGCCGGTGAAGCTGATCAAGCGGCCGCTCGGCATCGGCCGGCTGGCGGATCCGCCCACGTTCCTGTTCCAGCTCCAGCCCGGCCCGGCCACCCTCGCCACCCTGGTCTCGCTGGAGGGCGAGAAGTTCCGGCTGGTGTGCGCCGAGGGCGAGAACCTGGACAGCCAGGAGCTGCCGGCCCTGGAGATGCCGTACGGGCAGTTCCGCCCCGCCTCGGGGGTGCGCGCCTGCCTGAACGGCTGGCTCCGCGCGGGCGGCCCGCACCACGAGGTGATGAACCTGGGCCACCACGCCGCCGACTGGCGGGATTTCTGCGACATCACCGGCATCGAGTTCGTCCAGGTCTGACTCTCGGCCTGCTGCATCGGCCTGCTGCATCCGGGCTGTTGCATCCGGGCTTACGGGCAGAGTTCCGCCGGCCAGATAATGCCAAAACTCTGCCCATAGCCGGCCCCACGGGCGCGGCCGGAGGCCGGGAGGGGCGCGGGCGGGGGAGTGCACGGGCGGGGAGCGGTTATGATGCGGGAAGAGGCAGTTTCGCCTGCCGCTTCCGAGCCGCGGCCGCCCACGCCGGCTGCGATGTTTACGGACAAGGGTCACGGACTCGCGTTCTCCCGAGCATGGTCATGACGATCTGAACCGGCCCCCGGGAAGCGTGGGTTTCCGGCGCCGTGAATGGAAGACGCCATGACCTCCGATCATGCCGCCAAGAAGGCGGCCCGCGCCCACATGGCCGCCACGGGCGGGCCCTACCTCGCGGCCCGCCGCGCGACGCAGTCCCCGCCGGGCCGGCCGCCCGAACTGGCCGAACCACCCGCCATCGACCCGCGGGACCACGCCATCCAGTCTCATCACTGGGGCGTGGTGACCTGCCATCTGGTCCATTACGACGGCTGCTACTACGCATGGCTGACCGATCCCGGCACCGGTGGGCGGTCCCGGGTACACCAGCTGCCCAGCGAGGAAGCCGGCCGTCACTTCGTGGACGACTGGCAGGCGGCCAACGTGCTCCATACGCCGTGGAACGAGACGATCGCCCACATCTTCCTGCTCAACCCAGCCGCCCGTAACGGCATCTGCTACGAAGCCACCGTGGTGGACGTGGTGGACAGCGGGATCTGGCTGGCGTGCCTGGACAGCACGGCCGCTGGTGAAACCGCCCACGTGCTGGCTACATTCACGCATGTGGGCGAGGCCCTCGAGGAATTCGCCGCATGCGCGGAGCAAGCCGCTGACCACGTTGAACAGAACCCGGCGATCGGCTTGCCGGACGTTATCGCGGGCGTCCTGCGCTACCGCGCGGCGACGACCCGCGCCGACACGGCCAAAGCCACCCTTGGGGACGCCATCCGGCACAACCAGACGAGGATCACGCGCGGCGGCGCCTCCAGCCCCGCGCTGGACGAGGCCGGCCTCTCCCGGGAGACCCTGGGCCCCGTACTGGCCAGCCAGGAATATGCCTGGCCGCAGGGCCCAGTCGTCCGTCCGCCGGGATTGCGGCTTCCGGAAACGCCGGTAACCACTCTGGCCGCCCACACCGTCGACGGCCAGCGGTTCGCACTGGTCAGCTACCAGGACACCGCAGGCCGCAACTGCGTCGGGATCGACGGTGACGGCACGAGCACGTCCATCCGCGACGTTCAGGTCGATGAGGAGCACCTGGTCAACGCCGGGACGACGATGGCAACCCAGGGGCGCGGGATCGTCGCTGTCTACGGCCGCGCGCACGAAAGCGTCACCGAGCTGTACGCGGTCATGAAGGACAGTTCGCGGGTGGACTGGCCCGTGCACGACGACCCGCGGAATCAGGAACGCTACTTCGCTGTGATCGCCGACTGCGATTCGCTGGCCGACATCGTGGCCGTCGCGCCGTCCGGCAGCACGTCACTGAAGGACCTCTTCGGCGTCTGGTTCGGCCAGCCGCCCGCTCGGCGGTCCTCCGCACGTGCTCGTGGCCGGGACCGGGCTCACCGGGCCCCTCCGGAAGCGTTGCGGGACCAATGAGGCGATAGTGAGCCTGGCGGCGGGAGAGCAATCGCCAGATCGCCCTCTCGCCACTCACCGGAACAGTTTTTCATGATCGGGGCGGGTTTTCCGCAGATCCTGCGGAAACCCGCCCCGATCCTGGGGCTCCGGTCCATGGTCCGGCATCCACGCACCGGCCTGGTGCTCACGCGGCCCATGTGGTTCCTGTGACAGCGACGGCTGCCCGCCGGGGTGTTCTGGCCCCAAGAACCATCGCAACAGGTACTTGTCAAGCTGGTCTCGGACGGGATGGGGGCATGGGCTTGATGGCGGTCAGTGGGCAGGGAGTCTCGCAGGTCACGCATGGTGACCGCGTGGCTGGGGTGATTGCTGCGGCGGATGGGTGCTGACAGTGATCGTGACCGGTAGCGTTTGCGGGCATGGTGATCTGACCGGCCCGGCTTCGCCGGGCTGGCTTTGCCAGGAAGAGCCTTCTTGCCGTCCCGGGGATGCGGGGGCTCCGCCGCGCCTTGCGTCTCTACGTAGTCCTCAACCGGGTTCTCCCTGGCCCGGCAGGCCGGGTCCCGACAGCGCGCAATCGAGCTTTGTGCAAGGGCGCGGCGGGGCTGCCCATGGTTCTTGACGAGCTTGAGCTCAACGCCAATCCGGGCTCGCCCCGCCGCCGGGAGGAAGGTCTATGGCCTGCCGGGCGGCCCGTGCGCGGGCAGCCCGGATGGCGGTTTACCTCATGCGGCCGCCGGCGCGGTCACGGCGCCCGGGCGGGCGGGGATGGTGCCGGCCGCGATGCGGGGGTCCCACATCTGGCGCCGGGTGACGACGGCATACAGCCAGCGCAGCAGGGTCGCCGCGCACGCAGCCCGGGCCTGCCCGTCGCTGAGCCGGTTACCCTCCGCCGCCCGGTCAGGTGCGCGTGCCTCGCGTGCAGCACCCGGTTATGGCGCATGCCGCCCCACACCGCGCGCCACGCAGCCGCGCGCAGCCCAGGCCGGCCGCGGTGGGAGATCCGGGTCTTGCCGGCCAGCGTGGCCGAGGTGTGCTCAGAAGGGTTCAGCCCGGCATGCTTGACCACCGACCGCGCCGAGGCGAACCGGGACAACTCCCCGGTCTCAGCCAAGATGACCGCGGCGCCGACCGCCGATAGCCCATCGATGCTGGTCACCAGCTCCCTCAGCCCCAGCTCATCCAGCACGGCGGTCATCCGTTCCTCCGCATCGGCCAGCCGGGCCAGCAGCGACCGCCAGTCACCCATCAGCAGGTGCACGCGTTCGAGCGCGCCGCGGCGCTGCGCGGCCACCCCGCCGGTATCGGCCAGCGCCTCCCACAGCCCCGCGACGATTTTGTGGTAGACGTTCTTCGCGCCCCAGCGGGGCAGTTCACGGCGGACCGCGGCGACGAACTTCTCATACCCCATCTTGCGCAGCCGGGCCGGATTCCCGTCGCACCGGTCGGCGACCACCCCCATCGCGGCCAGCCACGTCGTGGACTCCAGCGGCCGGGCCGCCACCCCCAGCGCCGCCGGCCACGCGCACGCCAGCAGGTCGCCGACCTGCTGCATGCACGAGACCACGTCGGCGACCAGCGCGAACCGCCGCGCCCCCAGGTGCCGCAGCCGCGACCACGCCTCATCAGCCCGCTCCGGCAGGTAGCACCCCAGCCGGATCACCAGCTTGCCGATCAGGTACGCGTCCCGGTGATCGGTCTTGTCCCGGGTATAGTCATCACCTTCCCGCGCCCGCGCCACCGCCAGCGACTGCACGCACACGAACCCGTGCCCCGCCGCGTCCGCCAGCCCCATCAGCGCCTTCCACCGGTGCCCGGTCGGCTCACACGCCACCGTCAGCCCAGAGAAACCCGCCGCAGCGGCCTTCCCCGCCGCCCACGCCAGCAGCTCACCCAGCTGAAAGGCCTTCGCTTTGACGGTCCTGCGGGCCAGCACCCGGCCCTCATGATCGACCAGCGCCGCGGCCTGCTTGTCCTCGCCCAGGTCGATCGCCAGCACTGCCCGGTCCCGGCGGACCACTGCGCGCAACGCGGCGATCCGGTCGTTTCGGTTCCGGTCCCCACGCGTCAGCCCGCTACCCTGAGCCACGAACGTCCTCCTGTATGTCTGGGATCTGAAGCCCGTCAACCACATCAGGAGGACGTTCCTTCAGCAACCCGGGAAGACCAACAGGTACTTACTACGCGGGCACGGGCCGGC
>CAWEFP010000038.1:0-54167 GCA_963808295.1 uncultured Actinomycetes bacterium
CGGCCTGACCGCGGGCGGCGTCAAGGGCTGATGCGGCGGGCGACATGAGATTGGAGGAGCTGATCACCGGACTTCCAGCCCGGAAGCCCCGGCGTGCAGGCCGGGAGGAAACACAGTGGCGCGCCTCCCATGGTTTTAGGGTCATTGTTGCTGGCATCCTGCAAGGGTGAGGATGGCGTACCGGTGCCGGGTGTAGCCGGACAGGCGCAGCAGCAGATGCTGTCCCGGAACGCTGCCCGCAACCGGGCAGGTGTCGGCGTGGACGTGGGCCTCAAGGACTTCGCGGTCCTGTCCACCGGTGAGAAGATTCCGCACCCGAGGCGCATGGAACGGCGTGAGCGGCGGCTAAGCAATGCCAGCGCAGGCTGGCCCGCTGCGAGGGGGATCGCAGAACCGCGCCAGGGCCCGGGTGAAGGTCGCCCGGCAGCACGCCAGGGTGACCGAGGCGCGCCGGGACTTTCTACAAGGCCAGCACTGATCTTGTGCGCCGGTGCGGCGTGATCGCGGCCGAGGACTCTCCCCCTGCTCCGCGCACACGGCTGGCCCTGCGCCAGCACCATGCCCGGGGATACCCCGGCCCCCGGGAAACAAAGGGCATACACCGGCCCCACACTTACCGCCGAGCGGACCGCCCGCTCCCGGGCACTGTGCGGCACCCCGGCCAGCGGCGACCGGGCTGGCCTGGTGGGTGCCGTCCTACCCGGTCCCTGACCGCTTCCTGACCTACCACTCTCCGAGCGGCCAGGTCAGGAAGCAGCTCCACAGGACAATAGCCGGCCGCCGAAACAAAAACAAGGTCGAGCTCAAGGGTCAAGGTCAAATCCACGGTTGTAACTCACCGCACCGATAGCCAGGAAAGTGCAAGCAAGACTGCGCCCAGCTGGCAAGGAGTTCGGCCCGAGTTGGTCAGGGCGTGACCGGGTCGAGTACGGGTTCGGCGCAGACCTGGGCGAGAGTGGTACCGGCGTGGCGGGCCAGGTCAAGACGGTGAACTCGCTGGGCAATGCGGGCGGCGCGCTGGACTGGTGGGGAAGGCGGTACCGGCGGCCGAGATCCACGGCCTCCAGCAGAATGGCCCCAGCGGCAGCATGATCACCCGCAGTCGCGAGTACATCGGCGTAAGTGATGCGCTCGATGACCTGCCACTGGGGCGCAGGCGCGGGGCAGCTCACAGTGTCACCGGCCAGACGGAAGGCCCGCGCGTGCCTCTCCTATGTCGAGCAGTCCGCGCAGCTGGATCTCCCGCCAGATGAACGCATTGAACAGCGGGCCGTCAGATCCATGGACATCTGCCAGCCTTTGGTAAGAGGCGCTGACCTGAGCAGATAGGCCACCGTCTCCGGTCTGGCCGACCGCCCGCGCAAGCAGCGCGAGAGCGGCACCACGTTCCGGATCGCCCATCGCGGTATCAACGGCTTGCTGGAGCACAGTAACGGCACGGGCGGCTTGCCCAGCCTTGCGCAGCTCATTGCCGTGCATCTGCAACGCGTACGCCGTGAACGCCGGCTGGGAATCGAGATGGCGTGCGGCGGTGAGGCCCTTGGCTGTCCATCGAGCGGCCACCCACAGACGCTCATCTGGCAGCAAGTGCCCAGGCACACCCCGAGACTGACCCATGCCTGCCCGAGCACCGTCAGGGTGGCCTGTTCGAGATGGCCTTCTGCGGCGCGGGCCTCCAGTCGCGCGACCAATGGCCACAACTCGTTGACGGCCTCAGCGGCCCGCCCAGCCGACCGCGCCAGCTCGGCCAGGCGGATCGCCGATTCGGCGAACGCGACCATCGCCACAAATTCGGTGTCTGCCGGGTCGGTGACCCCCAGCAGATGCGAGGGTATCGCCAAGGTTTTCCCGATATGCCGGCGCGTGGCTACGTCATGGACCGCACGCCGGCCCGTCTCGATCATCGAGATGTAGGTCTTGTCGTAGCCCAGGACCGCAGCCAGCTTCTCCTGGGACAAACCATTGATCCGCCGGTAGGCGCGCAGGATCGCCCCGAGATCGCCCGAGCGCAGCGCCTGATAGGACGCATGATCCGTCCAGTCCCACACGGAGGGCGTCAGCGGTTCCTCGCCCGTACCTGGTACCGGAGCCGCGACTGCGGCAGTGCTATCGCACCCCGGGCACACCGGCTCAGCGACGCCCCCGCCCAGAGGCGTCCCGCAGGCCAGGCACCGGCCGGAAGATCCCATGACCCCTACCAGGTCGCCTCGTGCGATTCGGGCGCCCCGGCGGTGCGCAGAAGGTCCGCACGGGTGACACCAGCCCGCCGGGCCCCCGCAGTACGGCGTACCAGGTGGCGATGGAGTCCTTATAGCCCTGGGGCATCACCAGACCTGGGACCTCGGACTCGGTGAACTCCCCGACCTGCTTGTGCTCGAAGGACAGCACCGGGTCCGGGGTACCGGCGGATGCGGGCAGGTGGCACCCATAGGTGACGATGAAGACATGCCGTTCGGCCTGGACGATGTCATACATCCACACGTCCAGCAGCGGGCCGGTGACCACCTGCCAGGTGGTCTCCTCCGCGATCTCTCTCGCGACGCACTGCTCCGGAGTCTCGCCGGCCTCCAGGCGGCCGCCCGGAAGCTCCCATTCGTCACGCTCGTTCTTCAGCAGCAGCACCCGCCCAGCCCGGACCACCACGCCCTTGACAGAGATCGGGTATCCCACCGGCCCCTGCTGACCGTTCACTCGTGTCCTCCTCATGCGCGCCAGGCTGGCGACTTCTGTGCCCGGCCCTGTCACGGTTGCGTCGCACTTGCCGAATACGCCGAACGTAACACTGGAACAGCCCCGGCGTCGCAGATGCAGCATGGGGCACGTTGACAATCTGTCAGTGGACGAACGGCCCGGGTGAGGGTTTCGTGGGATCGGAAGCTCATCAACAATCCCAGGAAGGGCCCTCCCATGGCCACCGCCACAGCACTGAGCAGCCTCTACAGGGTCGGTGACGTCGCTGACCCACCGACCGCGGAAAAGATGCGCCACCAGGTGCGCTCGGATGGCCTGGCCTTGTTCGACGGTGCCTACGGCGTCGAGGCAATGCTCGCCGTGGCCGGGCGGATGATGTACATAACCGCCCACCCCGATAGCGATGATCGCGGCGTCACGACGATCGTTGAACTCGGCCCGGCCGCGGACCAGCCGAACGCCGGAGGGTTCAGTCGCCGCGAACTCATGGCGCACACCGGTCGCTCCGGGGTACCTGATCCACCGGGCCTTATGATGCTCACCTGCACGGTCCAGGCCCGAGTCGGCGGCGCCAGCCAGTTCACCGATGGCCTGGCCGTCCATGATGATCTGGCCGCTACCTGCCCTGAGTCCCTGCAAGCGCTCAGCCGTACCCGCTCAGCGCTGTTCGGCGGAGCCGCCGGCCACCTCGGGGCGGTCTTCACCCCTGTTCCCGGCCCCGGCCCGGCCAGGGTCGCGATCCGGCTGCGTCTAGACGATCTTGTGTCTTTCTCACCCGACGTCGCGGAGTGGATCCCGCAATTGACGGCCGCAATCAACCGGCACACCTTCACCGTGACACTGCAACCGGGCCAGGGAGTCCTGCTGGACAACCACCGCTGGCTGCACGCCCGCGACACATTCGAGGGACCCCGGCAGCTGTACCGGCTGCTGGGCAACCCATTGCCAAGCCTCGGAATGTACCCGGGCATTCCGGTTAAAGCAGAAGGCGAAATGACGCTCAGCGACGTGACGCGCCAGCTTCGGGGACCGGTGGGAGATCGCGGCCATCGCCCAGGGCTACCGGGCCATCCTGCGCGACCCAGGCGGGCACGCGCCGGTCGCGCTGTATGGCCGGACGCCCGCTGAGCTGGCCGAGTCGGTCCGCATGGCGCAGGTCGCGCCGTGACCGGGTGGGATGTGCTCGCCGGCCGCGCATCGGTCCCGGCGGGCATGCTGGCCGAGCTTGCCGCGCTGCGCGCTGCGCTGCCCGGCTATGACGTGATCCTGACCAGCCACAGCCCCGCCTGCCGGTACGAGGCCATCCGCCGCGACGCGGCGGCCCCGGCACCTGGTGCGTGGTCAGCGCCGACCCCGCCGACCTGTGGCGGGAACTGGCCGGCCGCGCCCCGCCCGCCGCCGCTGACGGTAACCGCGCGGACCGCCCGCGCCGCCATCGGCTGCTATCCCGCTGACCGCATCCCCCGCTTCCTTGCATAGCCCACAAGTGTTGAACGGCGCTGGAAAACGCTGCCCATATAGCAGGGTGGCGCCGCGCGGAGGGGCAGGCGGGGTGGAGGTTAGCGGGTGGGGTCTTTGACGTAGGTGCCGCGGCCCTGGACACTGACGATCAGGCCGCGGTCACGGAGTTCGGCCATGGCCCGCCGGATCGTGAGGTAGGCCACGCCCCAGTCTTCGGCCATGGCGCGTTCCGCCGGCAGGCGGTGACCCGGCTGCCACGAGCCGTCTTCGATATGGGCGGTGACCCAGTTAACGATCTGTATGTAGATCGGCACCGGGCCCTCGTGCACGATGTCAGGGCCTCGATCATCCACGAGAACCAACCGTAGGGCACCGTTGACCTGCGATTACGCATGTAAGGCTTCACGCATGCATACATTGCTATGTAAGGTGGATCCTGTTAGGCAGCGTGTGATCGCCCAAGCCGTTCCCGTGACGTCCGGGGCGGGGCTCCCCTGGCCGGGGACGCCTCCCTCGGTCGGGGGCGCCTCCTCGGCCGGCCAGGCGCTGCCCCCCTTCGCCAGATTGGTCGTGTCCCCATGGGCTTAGCTGTTGTTCCGGAGACGTGATGGAGCCGAATCTGCGGGTGTTCGCCAACATCGAATCGCTCCAGGCCGATTTCCCCGGCTTCGTGATCTGGGGCGAGACCATCCGGGGCCGGTTCGCCTACGTGGCCAAGGCGCTGGACGGCGAAACCAATCCCCGCGTGGTCACGTCCGGCAGCCTGGACCGGCTGCGGGCGCGGCTGGAGGAGCCGGTCGCGGCATCGGACCCCGCCCGGCCGAACGTCGCGCGCATCTACGACTACCTGCTCGGGGGCACGACCAACTTCGCCGCCGACCAGGACGAGGCGGCCCGGCTGCTGGCCGCGGACCCGCAGCTGCCGGAGCTCGCCCGGCAGAACCGGGCCTTCCTCACCCGGGCGGTCACGTACGCGGCGAGACAGGGAGTCCGCCAGTTCATCGACGTCGGCGCGGGCCTGCCGACCAGCCCCAGCACTCATGAGACGGCCGAAACCGTGCTGCCGGATGCCCGCGTCGCGTACGTCGACAACGATCCCGTCGTCATCGCGCACGCCCGCGGCCTGCTGCCCCGCAGCGCCCGGATCGTCGCGGTGCCGGGCGACCTGCGGGAGCCGGAGGCGATCCTCCGGGACCCGGTCCTGACCAGCCACGTCGACCCCGCCGAACCCGTCTGCGTGCTGCTGGTGGCCGTGCTGCACTTCCTGGACGCCCCCGCCGCCCGCCGCGCGGCCGCGACGTTCACCGGGGCCATGGCGCCGGGCAGCTACCTGGTCCTGTCAGTCGGCCAGGCTGCCCCCGGCAACGTCGCCAGCCTGCACCGCGCCTACACGGCGGCCCGGCTGCATCACCACAGCCGGGCCGGCATCGAGGGCTTGTTCGCCGGCCTGGACCTGCTGCCGCCCGGCCTCACCGACGTCGGCGCCTGGCCACCCCCGGCCGGCCCGCCGGGCACGATCGAGCCGAACGAGACGGCCCGCAAGGCCACCGTCATCTGCGGGGTCGGCCGCAAGCCGGGCCGCGGGCGCTAGCCAGACCGGGCGCCAGCCAGACCGGGCGCTAGCCAGACCGGGCGCCAGCCAGACCGGGCGCCAGCCAGACCGGGCGCCAGCCAGACACGGACCGGGAGCTAGGCGGGAGTGGACAGGGAAAGGCCGAAGCGGCTCTTCTGGTCGGTCCACCATTCCCGCAGCGTGAAGCCCGCGGCGGCGAGTTCCGCGGTCACCCCCTCCCGGCGGAACTTGGCCGACACCTCGGTGCGCATCTCCTCGCCGGCCGCGAACTCGGCGGTCAGGGCGATGCCGGGGACGTGCACCGTCTGCGCGGTCGCCGCGCGCAGCCGCATCTCGATCCACTCCTGCTCCGCGTCCCAGGCGGCGACGTGCTCGAACGCGTCCAGGTCGAAGTCGGCGCCCAGCTCGGTGTTCAGCACGGCGAGCACGTTCTTGTTGAAGGCCGCGGTCACCCCGGCCGCGTCGTCGTACGCGGCGAGCAGCACCGCCGGGTCCTTGACCAGGTCGGTGCCGAGCAGCAGGCTGTCGCCCTCGGCCAGGCTGGCGCGGATCCGGGCCAGGAACGCGGCGCGCTGCGGCGGCAGCAGGTTGCCGATCGTACTGCCCAGGAACGCGACCAGCCGGGGCGCCCCGCCCGCGTCCCGCGGGGGCAGGCCGAGCTGCTGCTCGAAGTCGGACACCACGGCGCGCACCTCCAGCCCCGGGTACTCGCCGAGCAGCGCGTACGCCGCGGCCACCAGCGCCGGCTCGCTCACGTCGACCGGAACGTACGTCCGCAGGGCCCCCGCCGAACGCAGCGCGTCGATCAGCAGCCGCGTCTTCTCCGACGAGCCCGACCCCAGCTCGACCAGGGTCCCCGCCCCGCTGAGCGCGGCGATCTGGCCGGCCCTGACGCGCAGGATCTGCCGCTCGGCCCGGGTGGGGTAGTACTCGGCCAGGCCAGTGATCTTCTCGAACAGCTCGCTGCCGGCCGCGTCGTAGAACCACTTCGGCGGCAGGGACTTCGGGACCGCGGTCAGCCCGGCCCGTGCGTCGCCGCGGAGCGAGTCGGCCAGGAAGCCTTCGGGCAGTCGGCGCTCGACCTTGAGCGGTGTCATCATGGACGCGGGTTCCTTCCGTTCGGGATGCTGCTGCCGGCCATGCCGTCGGGAAAGCTCGCGCGCCGCACTCGTTCGGCGTCCTCGGCGTCGACTTCCGGGGGAGTGGGCAGCGACCGGACCCGGATGGCGGCCGGGGTGGCGGTGAGCAGCGACCGGTCCGGCACCTCGATCCAGCCGGGCTCCTCGTCGGCGGGCTCGGACGCGACGACCACGCTGACCGGCCCGCCGCCGTGCGCGACACCATGGCCGGGGTCGCCGGGCCCCGGTCGCCATGGCCCCGGTCGCCATGGCCCGGGTGGCCATTGTCCGGGGCGCGGGGCGGCGTCTGCCGGTACCACAGCGTGTGCCCGGCCGCGGTGGCCGCGATCGTCGCCCCGTCGGTCAGCAGGAAGTTGAACCGGCCGGTCACCTCGGCCACGTCGAGGAGGCCGATCACCGCAGCCAGGGCCTCTTCCGGGGTGGCCCCGGCCCGCAGCTGATGCAGCGTCAGCGCCCACAGCAGCGCCGAGTCGACCCGGGCGTCCAGGCTGAGCAGCTCCAGCGGGCTCAGGGTCGCCGCCAGGCCCGCCGCGGAGCCAGGCCAGCCGGTCAGAGTCCCGTTATGGCTGAACAGCCAGTGGTCCGCGCCGTACGGCGAGCAGGCCGACGCGCCCGGCTCGGTCCCCGCGCTGGCGTCGCGGACCGCGGCGAGCAGCGCGCCGCTGCGCGTCACCCGGGTCAGGTCGGCGAAGGAGGGGTCCGCCCAGATCGGGCCCGCGCGCCGGTAGCGGGCCGGGACCGGGTCACCGTCGGCGTACCAGCCGACGCCGAATCCGTCCACGTTCATCGTCCCGCTGTTGCGCATCATGCGCGGTGCCCACGCCTGCCGGTACAGGCCGTACGGCGGATCGATGATCGCCGCCCGCAGGGTGACCGGCGGGCCCAGGTAGGCGAGGTGCCGGCACATCAGGAGGTCTCCGGGGTGGCGGACCGCGCCGTGCGGAAGCCCGCGAAGATCTGGCGCCGGATCGGGTAATCCCAGTTCCGGAACGTGCCACGGCAGGCGATCGGGCTGACCGCGAACGATCCGCCGCGCAGCACCTTGTACTCGCGGCCGAAGAACACCTCGGAATACTCGCGGTACGGCCAGGCCCCGAAGCCGGGGTAGGGCAGGAAGTCGCTGGCCGTCCACTCCCAGACGTCGCCGATGAGCTGGCGCGCCCCGGACGGCGCGGCCCCCGCCGGGAACGATCCGGCCGGAGCGGGCCGCAGGTGCTGCTGGCCCAGGTTGGCGCGTTCCGGTGCGGGCGCGTCGTCGCCCCACGGGAACCGGCGGGAGCGCCCGGTGGCGGGGTCGAAACGCGCGGCCTTTTCCCATTCGGCCTCGGTGGGCAGGCGCCGGCCGGCCCAGCGTGCGTAGGCGTCCGCCTCGTACCAGCACACGTGCATCACCGGCTCGGCGGGCGGCACCGGCCCGGTGACGCCGAACACGGTATGGACCCATTCGCCGCCCTCGTGCTTCCAGGTCATCGGCGCGGACAGGCCGGCCCGCTGCCGGTGCTCCCAGCCCTCCGGGGTCCAGCACCGCGGGTCGTCATAGCCCCCGTCGGCGATGAACGCGGTGTACGCGGCGTTGGTGACCGGCGTCGTGTCGATGAAGAACGACGGCACCTGCACCGTGTGCGCGGGCCGTTCGTTGTCCAGGGCCCAGGGCTCACTGGACGTGCCCATCGTGAACGGGCCGCCGGGCACGGGGACCTCGGCCGGGAGGCTGATCGCGTCGGCGGGCGGGGCCGCGGGCGGCGGCGCGGCCAGCACCGGCGCCCCCTTCCGCAGTTGGTGGGTGATCAGCATCGTCTCGTCGTGCTGCTGCTCGTGCTGGACGATCATGCCGTAGGCGAAGCCGCCGGTGACCAGGCGCGGCCCGCTGAAGCGGGCCACCTCCAGCAGGTCGAGGACCCGGCCGCGGACGTCGGCTGCGTAGCCGCGGGCCTCGCGCGGCGGCAGCAGCGGCAGCGAAGGCCGCTGCGCGCGCGGATGCTCGAACGCGTCATAGAGCGGGTCGATCTCCGGGTGGATCGGGTCTTGGCCGCCGACCGCGCGCAGCAGCCACATCTCCTCCTGGTTGGCGATGTGCGCCAGGTCCCAGACCAGCGGCGACATCAGCGGCGAATGCTGCCGGGTCAGTTCGGCCTCGTCCACGCACTCCGTCAGCGCGGTGGTGCGGTCCCGGGCGGCGGTCAGGGCGGCGGCGATCTCGCTGCGCAGGGTTTCCGCGCTGGGGGTTTCCGCGCTGGGGGTTTCCGCGCTGGGGGTCCTTCCGCGCTGGGGGTCTCGCGCTGGGGTCTCGCGCTGGGGGTCTCCGCGCTGAACGGAACCTCGTCCGCGGAAGCGGATGTGGCTGACGTGTCGCGATCGGCGGTCAAGGCATCATCCCCTTGAGTTGGTCGTCGGCTGGGCATCGGCGTCTGGTCACGTATCGTTCGGCGAACTCGGCGACGCGGCGGCGGATCTCCGCGGGGGCGCCGGACCGGCCGAGGGCCGCGTCGGCCGCCTCGAAGCACTGCCGGCTGGCCCGGGCGAGCGCCGGATCGGCCGGGCCGTCCCGTGCCGCCCGCAGCCAAGGGTTCCCATTCGGCGCGCCGTTACTCCCGCGATGGTCGTTGCGGCCCGTGCTGCCCGCGCGCGGCCGGCCACCGCCGGGCGAATTGTTCCGGCCGAACGGTCCTGGGGAGGGCGTCGCACCCGCTGCGCCGTTTTCGTGACCGTCCCCCAGGGGCTCGGCCGCGGCCATGGCCGCGTCCGCGGCGCGCGGGTCCTCGAACAGGGCCCAGGCAACCGCGACCGGGACGATCCAGCCGTCCCCGGGCTGCGCGTCGATCATCCGCAGCTCCAGGTGGCCGCGCGGCCGTACCGGGGGGAACAGGGTGGACAGGTGGTAGGTGAGGTCGCCGACCGTGGGCGGCCGCTCGCCCTGGCCGCGCAGCCAGCCGCGGAAGGTCAGCCCCCGGGGCGCCACCCAGGACGGCGACCCGGGCCGGCGGACCAGCATCAGCTCGGCGTCCAGTGAATAGGCGGTGTACGCGTCGCGCGGGTCACCGTCGGTGGCTGGTGGCTGGGTGCGCCCCGGGTCGAGGTGACCCCAGACCTCCTGGCGGGTAGAGCGCCAGCCGGACGGCCGTCCCCGCCGCAGCGGGGAGTTGGCGAACGCGGCCACCAGCACGGGGCCGATGTGGTGTGCGAGGCGCCACCGCCAGCGGTAGCCGCCGGTGGCCGGGGTGTCGTGCCCGGCGTCCAGGCAGACCTGCACCGACGCGGTGTTGCACATCATCTCGCGGCCCCAGGGACCGCCGCGGTCGAAGTACTCCTCCATGGCCGCGTAGCGGGGCAGTTCCAGCACGCGGCGGGGAGGGCGGAGCGGATCGAAGCCGTAGCCCTGCAGGGCCAGGCCCGCGCGGCGGACGGTCTCGCGGAGGGTGGTCATCTCGCGGCAGACGGCCGTCACGCACTCGCCGAGGCTGCCGGCGGGGGCTGAGCTAAGTTCGAGCTGGCCACCGGGCTCAGTGGTGAGCGTGCTTCCGGTGGGCAGCGCGGCTGGGGAGGGGAGGACGGCCGGGGCGGTGAGATCGGCAACGGCCTGGAAGATGCGCTCCGCCGGGACGGGGAGCGCGGGATCGCGGGCATCGCGGACCAGCCACTCGAGTTCGACGCCGACCCGCTTCGGCGGCCCCGTCTTGAAGCAGATGCCGTGAACGTGCGCCTCGGCCTCGTCCTCGGTCAGCTTGCCGTCCAGCGGTTCATTACCCGGCCAGGTCACGTGTCCCCCGTTCGCCGTGTCGAGCAGAGATCCTGCGCCGAACCCTAACCAGGGGGTCTGACAAAACGGGGCACGGCCGGGCGGAGCCGGGCCAAACGCGGCTCTCCCCGGTTCCTGCGCTGGCGGGCCGGGTGTTGCCGATCCTGTTCCTGATCAGGCGCGGGACTCCATTTCTGCTGGCCGCGTGCTGCTCACGGGTAACAACCCTGCCACAGATGCGCTGATTCCCCGCGCCGGGGTCAGGCCAGCGGTATAGCGCCCGGCGCCGGGCCGCGACGGGCGGGCCGCCTCCCGCGCTGGGCGGGCCGCCGCCGCGATGAGCCGGGTGCCGTCGGGCTGGCCGCCGCCCTGCGATGAGCGGGTGCCGTCGGGCTGGCCGCCGCCCGCGATGAGCCGGGTGCCGTCGGGCTGGCCGCCCCGCGGTCAGCCTGGCGCCGTCGCGCGGACGGCGATCCGGCCCGCGGGGCCCGCCTGGACGGTGCCGACGGCCGCGGCCTCCGCCCCCCGCGCGCGCAGGTCGTCCCGCAGGCCGTCCACCGCGTCCGGGGCCGCCGCGATCAGCAGGCCGCCGGAGGTCTGGGCGTCGTGCAGCAGCACGGCCGTGACCGGGTCGGTGCCGGGCTCGATGTCGACGGCGCCCTCCAGGTAGGACACGTTGGCGCGGGTGCCGCCGGAGATGAACCCCGCGGCGGCCAGGCCCGCCGCGCCGGGCAGCAGCGGCACCTGGTCGGCCCAGATTTCGGCGCCGGTCCCGCTCGCGCGCAGCATCCGGTGCAGGTGGCCCAGCAGGCCGAAGCCGGTCACGTCGGTGGCCGCCACCGCCCCGGCGCGCAGGGCCGCCTCGCTGGCGGCGGCGTTCAGCGTGGTCATGGCCGTCACCGCCGCCGCCAGCACCTCCGGCGGCGCGGCGCCGCGCTTGTGTGCCGTCGCCACCACCCCGGTGCCGATGGGCTTGGTCAGGATGAGGACGTCGCCGTCCCGGGCGCGGTCCACGGTCATCAGCCGCCGCGGGTCCGCCATCCCGACCACGGCCAGGCCGTACTTGGGTTCGGGGTCGTCGATGGTGTGCCCGCCGACGACCAGGCAGCCCGCGGCCGCGGCCGCCGCCGCGCCGCCGCGCAGGACGTCGGCGAGCATCTCGACCGGGAGCGTTTCGCCGGGCCAGGCCGTCAGGTTGAGCGCTATCACGGGCCTGCCGCCCATCGCGTAGACGTCGGACAGCGCGTTGGTGGCGGCCACCCGTCCCCAGTCACGGGGGTCATCGACGATCGGGGTGAAAAAGTCGGTGGTGAGCACCAGCGCGCGGTCCTCATCCAGACGCAGGACGGCGGCGTCGTCGCCCTCGGCCGCGCCGACCAGCAGATCGCCGGCCGCGGGGACGAGGCCGCCGGGACGGTCCGGGCCCATGCCGAGCCTCGCCATCAGCTCGTCCAGGGCCGACAGCGGCAGCTTGCACGCACAGCCCGCGCCGTGCGACAGCGACGTGAGCCGCACCCGCTCGCCGGCGTGCTCGTTCACCATGCCCGCACCCATTGTGGTCTCCTCAGCTCGGTCGGCCCATCCGGCCGTATCCGGTCCGGCCCGTCTGGTGGTGCACGCCTGCCCGGGTCCGTTCGGCCTATCCGGGCCGGTCCGTCTGTGGTGCGCGCCTGCCCAGTCCCGTTCGGCCTATCCCGGCCGGTCCATCTGATGGTGCACGCCTGCCCGGGTACGTTCGGCATCATCGGCGGCCGCCACCCGTTGCGACCGTCGGTTGGCACGGCGGGCACTGAGCACTAACCATCGTGCTTCATTATTGACAGCAGCACCGCAAGTCCCGCCACTCGTGCGATCTGTACACGCTTGATAACACGCCGTAATTACCGAGATGACAGCGTGTGGTCGGGGGCTCTGGCAGGATGGAACAACGATGAAGGTGCCGTCCGTAAGTATCCCGGTTTTCCGCCGTGGCAAGTCCGATGAGCTGCCCGGGGTGGTCGCTACCGCGCGCCTGGACCGCCGGACGAAGAACCTCACCAAGCGGCTGTGCCCCGGCGACATCGCCATCATCGACCACACCGACCTGGACCGGGTCGCCGCCGACGCCCTGATCAGCCGCAAGGTCTCCGCCGTGGTGAACGCGGCGGTCAGCATGAGCGGGCGCTACCCCAACCTCGGCCCGCAGCTGCTGATGGACGCGGGCATCCCGCTCGTCGATGACATGGGCCAGGACGTGTTCAGCCGGCTGACCGAGGGGGCGACCGTCCGGCTCGACGGCGACACCCTCTACCTGGGCGAGCAGGTCGTCGCCAAGGGAACGCCGCAGACCGCCGAATCGGTCAGCGCGATGATGGCCGAGGCGCGGGCCGGGATCGTCACCCAGATCGAGGCGTTCGCCGCGAACACCATGGAGTTCCTCAAGCGTGAGCACGAGCTCCTGGTCGACGGGGTCGCCCTGCCGGACCTGCGGACCCGAATGGACGGC
Source organism: uncultured Actinomycetes bacterium (assembly GCA_963808295.1). GTDB lineage: Bacteria > Actinomycetota > Actinomycetes > Streptosporangiales > Streptosporangiaceae > Bog-532. The sequence continues at coordinate 13,086 of CAWEFP010000038.1, forward strand.
CGCCACGTGCTCGTGGTCGTCCGCGGCTACCACTACCGCGAGGACCTGGCCGCGCTGCGGCCTTATATCCGTGAGTACCGGCCGGTCATGGTCGGCGTCGACGGCGGCGCCGACGCGCTGCTCGAAGCCGGCTACATACCCGACGCCATCGTGGGCGACATGGACTCGGTCTCCGACGAGACGCTGCGCTGCGGCGCCGAGCTCATCGTGCACGCCTACGCCGACGGGAACGCGCCGGGCCTGACCCGCATCAAGGAGCTCGGCCTGACCGCGGCCGTCTGCCCGGCCGCGGGCACCAGCGAGGACGTGGCCCTGCTGCTGGCCGACGGCAAGGGCGCGAGCCTGATCGTGGCGGTCGGCACGCACTGGACCCTCGAGGAGTTCCTCGACAAGGGCCGGTCGGGGATGGCGAGCACGTTCCTGACCCAGCTCCGGGTCGGCACCAAGATCGTCAACGCCAAGGGCGTCAGCCGGCTGTACCGCAGCAGGATCTCCGGCTGGGCCCTGCTCGTGCTCGCGCTCGCCGCCGCCGTCACCATACTCGTCGCGGTGGCCGCCTCGCCCGCCGAGCCCATCCTCATCAGATACTTCGACGCAACGTGGCATTCGTTCGTCTCCTGGCTGACCGGACTGTTCAAGTGATTGATTTTCGCTACCACCTCGTCTCCATCGTCGCGGTTTTCCTGGCTCTCGCCGTGGGCATCGTGCTGGGCTCGACCGAGCTGCGCGGGGCCGCGTTCACCGCGCTCGACCGTACCTCCAGCGCGCTGAGCGCGAAGCTCAACGCGGCCGACAACGAGAACAGCGCACTCCAGCAGGAGGTCAACGGGGACCGCTCGTTCGCGCAGGCGGCCGAGCCGGTGCTGCTGGCGCACCTGCTCGACGGCAAGCGCGTCGTCCTCATCACCGCTCCGGGCGCGCCGTCCGGCGTCGTCAACGGCATCACGACCGCCCTGGGCGACGCGGGCGCGACCGTCAGCGGGCAGATCGCCCTGTCGGCCAGGTTCGCCGACACCAGCGCCAGCAACCTGAGCCTCCTCGACCAGCTCACCCAGCGGGTGGTGCCGTCCGGCCTGACCCTGGCCAACGGGACCCCGCAGCAGCAGGCGGCGCAGGTGCTGGCCAGCGCGCTGGTGTCGGCGGGCTCGTCCGGCAGCGGGTCCGGCGGGTCCGGCGGGTCGGGCAGCCTTGCGGGGGGCAGCCAGGCGGCCCAGACGATCCTGTCCAGTTACTCGGCCGGCCAGTTCATCACGATCACCGGCCAGCCCGCCCAGGGCGCGACGCTCGCCGTCATCGTGACCCCCGCCAGCGTCCCGGCGGCCGGTAACTCCGATCCGGACAACCAGGCGATCGTGTCACTGGCGCAGGAGTTCGGCACGGGCAGCGCGGCCACCGTGGCGGCCGGCCCGTCCGCCGGGTCGGGCCAGGGCAGTGCCATCTCGGCCGTGCGGTCCAGCGGGGCCGCGAACAGCGTGTCCACCGTGGACAACGCGGACCAGGTCAGCGGCCAGATCGTCGTCGTTCAGGCGCTCCACCAGCAGCTGAACGGGCACAAGCCGGGCAGTTACGGTATCGAGTCGGACGCGAACTCCGCCGGGCCCAGCCCGGCCCCTACCCCGAGTAGCTCACCGAGTGGCTCGCCGTCGGCGAGCACCAAGACCACCTCCGCGAAGGGACACAAGTAATGGCCAACGCCCGGCGAGCCGTGGCCCCGGCCGTCACCGCGGTCGTCGCGGCCGCCGCCGCGCGGGCCGCGTACACGGCCCTCACCCGGAACCCGCCGGGCGGTGCGGAACGGTGGACGCGGACGAACCACCGGGGTGAGCCGGTCACGCTGCTGGAAGGCCCGGCGGCCGCGCTGGCCGGCGCGATCGCCGCCGCGGCCGCCCCCGGGGTTCCGGCCCGGTCCCGGGCCGCCCTGGTGGCCGCCGCGACCGGGGCCGCCGCGTTCGGCGGCTACGACGACATCGCCGGATCGGGGGACCGGCGCGGGTTCCGCGGCCACCTCGGCGCCCTCGCGCACGGCCAGGTCACGACCGGGGCGGTGAAGATCGGCGGCATCGGCGCGACCGGGGTCACCGCAGCCGCCCTGAACGGGGGGCCGGCCGTGGACGTTGCGATCAACGCGGCCCTGATCGCCGGATCGGCGAACCTGCTCAACCTGTTCGACCTGCGGCCCGGGCGGGCTCTCAAGGTGGCCCTGGCGGCCGGTGTCCCGCTGGGGATCAGCCAGATCGTGGCGCGTTCCGGCGGACGGGGACGCTCCGCCGGGCGGGGCGGCGGACGGGGACGCTCCGCCGGGCGGGTAGGGTCTGCCGGATGGGCGGGGGGCGCCGGGGTCGCGGCACCGGTCGGGGCGGCCGTGGCGCTGCTGCCGGAGGACCTGGGGGAGCGGGCCATGCTCGGTGACGCGGGCGCCAACGCGCTGGGCGCCCTGCTCGGCGCGGCCGCGGCCGGCAGCCTGTCCCGCCGGGCCCGGATCGCCATTCTGGCCGGGGTCACCGCGCTGACAGCGGCGAGTGAGGTCGTGAGCTTCACCAAGGTCATTCAGCGGACGCCGCCGCTGCACTGGCTGGACATGCTCGGCCGCCGCCCGGCCCACGCGGCCGGTTCGGAGCCACGCCGGCTGGCCCGGTCGGCCCGGCCACGTCCGACGCGTCCGCGAGCACAGTCGCGCCGGGCGCCCCGGCCGCTCCGGCTACTCCGGCTACTCCGGACACTGCGGGGACGTCCGCCACTCCGGACGTCTCCGTTCCCACGCAGCGCGGGCCATACGTCACGTCCCACGAGGCCCCCGGGCACAACGCACGGGCTGCGCCGCCGTCCCCGTGACCGCGCCCGTGGCCGAGCGGGGGTCAGCTCGGCAGCCTGGGCGGGGGATCGGCCGGGCCGCCGCGGTCATCGGCGTGCTCACCGTGGTGTCTGGCGTGATCGGCTTCGGGCGCCAGCTCGTCTTCGCGCATACCGTCGGGGCCAGCTGTGTCGGCACCGCTTACACGACCGCCAACCAGGTGCCGAACATCATCTACAACATCGTCCTCGGCGGCGCGCTGACCAGCGCGGTGGTGCCCGTCCTGGCCGGCCCGGCGGCGCGCGCCGCGGACGGCACCCCGGGCGGGGCGGCGGAGGCCCGGCGGATCGCGTCAGCCCTGCTGACCTGGGCGATGCTGCTGCTGGTGCCGGCTGCCGCCGTCATCGCGCTGGTCGCCGGGCCGCTGACCACCCTGCTCATCCCGGCCGCGCGCGGTTGCGGGCACGCGGCCACCCTGGCGGTGAGCGCGCGGATGCTGGTCGCGTTCGCGCCGCAGATCCCGCTCTACGGCCTCGCGGTCGTGCTCTACGGGATCCTCCAGTCCCACCGCCGGTTCACCGCCCCGGCGCTCGCGCCCATCCTGTCCAGCGTCGTGGTGGCGGGCGCGTACGTGGGCTTCCAGGCGCTTGGCGACGGTTACCAGAACCGGCCCGGCGCGCTCCCGCCCAGTGCGGAACTGACCCTGGCGCTGGGTACCACGGCGGGCGTGGCCGCCCTCGTCCTCACTGCGGGCGTTCCGGTCGGTCGGCTCCGGCTGGGGCTCCAGCCCGCGCTGCGCTTCCCGGATGGCGTCGCGGCGCGGGTGCGCGGCCTGGCCGTGGTGGGCGTGATCACGCTGATCGCCCAGGACCTGTCGACGGTCGCGGCGATCGTGCTCGCCAACGCCCACGGCGAGGGCGGCGCGCTCGTCCTGTACAGCTACGGCTGGCAGGTCTTCTTCATCGTGTACGCGGGCCTCGCGGTCCCAGTAGCCACCAGCGCGTTCCCGGTCCTGTCCGCGCGTGCCGGCGACGGGACCCCGGCCGCCCGGGCGGAATTCGGCGCCACCAGCGCCGCCGCCAGCCGCGCGGTCATGCTCATGTCCTGGCTGGGGGCCGCGCTGCTGGCCGGCGCGTGCGTGCCGCTCGCGCGCGTGTTCGCCACCCACGACACTTCCCAGGCCCGGCAGCTTGCCGCCGCGCTCGCCCTGTTCGCCCCGGGCCTGGTCGGCTACGGGCTGGCCGCGAACCTGTCCCGGGTCATGTTCGCCGCCGGGCGCAGCCGGATGACGGCCGTCGCGCTGGCGGGGGGCTGGCTGCTGGTCATCGTGGCCGACGTCGCCATCGTCCCGTTCGTGCCGCAGGCCTGGGTCGTTCCCGCGCTCGGCCTGGGCACCACGGTCGGGCTGTCCGCGGCCGGGATCGCGCTCGCCGCCACCGTGCGCCGCGCACTCGGGCGGGCCGCGCTGCGGGGCGTTTCGCGGGCTACGCTCGCGGGCCTGGGCGGCGGCCTGGCCGGGGCGGCGGCGGGCGCGGGGGTGTCCGCGGCTCTGCCCGTGCACGGTTTCCTGCCGAACGCCGCCGTCACGGTGCTGGCGTGTGCCGCGGCCGCGCTGGTGTTCGTCGGCGTGACGCTGCTCGCCGATGGCGGGGACCTGCGCGCCGTGGCCGGGCGGCTGCTCGGCCGTTTCCGCGCCCCGCGCCCCCGGCCAGAGTGATGAGCGATGAGGGGAGGGCGGCGCCGGTGAAGGTGGCGTTCGTGCTCGGCACCACGGTCGGCGGTACCGGACGGCACGTGCAGATGCTGGCGGCCGGATGCGTGGCCCGTGGCATCCAGGCCGAGGTCTTCGCGCCGGGGGAGACGCGGCGTGAGTTCGCGTTCGGCCCAGGGGTGACCGTCCGTACCGTTGAGTTCGCCGACCGGCCCCGGTTGCGGGACGGCTGGGCGGTGCTGCGGCTGCGCCACCTGATCAACCGCTCCGCCGCGGACACGGTGCACGCACACGGGCTGCGGGCCGGCGCGCTGGCGGCGATCGCGCTGGCGTTCATCCTGCCCGGCCGTCGGCCGCCGCTGGTGGTCACCGTGCACAACGCGCCGCCCGCGGCCGGCCTCACCGGCGCGGTCTACCGGGTGCTGGAACAGATCGTCGCGCGGGGCGCGGCCACCGTGCTGTGCGTCTCCGGCGACCTGGAGGAGAGGATGCGCCGGGCCGGGGCACGCGACGTCGGGCGCGCGCTGGTCCCGTCCGCCCCCGCGCCCCTGAGCGCGGGCCACATCGGCGAGGCGGTCGGTAGCGGCGCACCCGTTAGCGGCGTGCCCGCCCGAGGCGTGCCCGCCCGAGGCGCGGCCGATAGCGAGGCGGTCGATGGCGTCGTACCCGTCGGCGGCGTAGAGGCCAGCGACGTACCCGATAGCGGCGCGGTCGATAGCGGCGCGGTCGAGATGGTCCGGAAGGAGCTGACCGGTGGCACCGGCCGGCCGGTCATCCTGGCCGTGGGGCGGCTCGCCGAGCAGAAGGGCTTCGCCAGCTTGATCGAGGCGGCGCGGCGGTGGCAGGACCTCGACCCGGTGCCGTTGCTCGCCATCGCCGGTACCGGCCCGCTGGCCGGTAGCCTGGCCGCACGCGCGGCACCACTCGGCCCGGCGGTCCGCTTCCTTGGCCCGCGCCGGGACGTGCCCGCCCTGCTCACCGCGGCCGACCTGTTCGTCCTGCCCAGCCGGTGGGAAGGCCAGCCGCTCATCCTCCAGGAGGCGCTGCGCGCCGGGCGGCCGATCGTAGCCAGCCGGGCGGGCGGCATCCCGGATCTGACCGGCGAGGACGCGGCGCTGCTCGTCCCGCCCGGCGACGTGGATGCGCTGGCCGCGGCGGTCCGCCGGGTGCTCACCGACGGCGCGCTCGCCCAGCGCCTGGCGGCCGCCGCGCGGGAGCGCGCCCGGGCCCTCCCCTCCGAGGACGATGCGATCGAAGCCACCCTGGCCGTCTACCGCCGCTCCGCGCCCCCTGCCCGCGCCCCGATTCCATGATCGGCCCCGGTTCTCCGCACGTGCTGCGGAAGACCGGCGCCGGAGCCTGCCAGCGGGCAGCCCTGATTCCCTTGCAGCCCCATGGGCCACACCTGTGTGCGGCGGGGTGGGGTTGCCCGTGTTGGGCAGCGTTTCAGTCATATGCCGGTCGAAGCCTGCGCATATAGCGTTCGAACACACCCTTGTACTCCTGGGCGGGCGTCTGCTTGTCATAGCTGTGGCGGTGGGCTTTGGCGCACTCATGACGAGCCGGATGGTTGCCACGTAAACACGGGAGTCAAATTTGGAAGCTCATGGAATTCTCGGGTCCGGTCGCGTTCGACGGGCGGTGGGTTACGATCACCAAGCGCGGCGCGGGACAGGCAATGAAAGGCGATCGCAGGCTTAGCCTGAGCCAGATCACCAGCGTTACTTTCAAGCCCGCGACCGCTCTTTACCATGAGGCTTATGCAAAACCCGGCTTGCTGCAGGCGTCGTCGCAGGTCAGGCGCTCGAGGCAGGGGTGTTTTGCATAACCCTCCATGACTGCATAGCGTAACGGCAATCACAATGGGTGATCTCCGAATGGCCCTGGCGGGCAGGCCGGGTCGGGTAGGGGTTTTCGTTGTCTCCCTATCCTGAGAGGGGGGCTGCGGGAAATTGCTATTGACCTTGGCATGATCGTGCAGGCTCCCTAGGCTTAGGGGTCAGGCAGAACGAAGCAGGCGGGGGTGGGGATGACGGTAGATCTGGTGATCGAGGGGGAGGCAGCTCAGGAGGCTGCCGCCGATCTTGCCGCCATTGACGGCCTGACGGTCAGCGTGAGCCGCCCGCAGGGCGACGGGCCGGACAAGGAGCTAATCACGCTCGCCGTGATCGCCTCCATCGTCGGCATTGCCAGCGGCGCCGCGACGATAGCCAACCTGATCGTCCAGTGGCGGGACCGGTGGAAGGCGGCGCGAGGCGCGCGGGTCGAGAAGGTCGTGCTCGTTGTCGGCGACCGTCGCGTCCTGCTGGAGCGCCTGAGCGGTGACGAGCTGACGGCACTGCTGAAGCAGGTCACGGACTCGGCCGACTAACTCGCGGAGGCCGGCGTGGAACGCCTTGTCACGGTTACGCTGAGCCAGATTCAGGCCGGGTCGGCCAGGATCAGGTATCACTACGACGACGGCACGCCCGGGGTCCAGGTGGAGGCTCCAACGGCGGAGATCGAGGACCTCCTGGAGCGCGCCGATACCGATTACTACATCACGCTTCCGGAGAATCCCGAGCAGCGCGCCGCGCTGCTGGAGTCGCTCGGGAAGCGGCTCTTCGACTTTCTCGATACCGCGGACCGCCGGATCTCCGGTTATATCAAGCGCACCTCCGGGACCTGGGAGGTGCTGGCCCTGGGGATCCGGGTTGAGCACCCTTCCGACACCCTGATCGACTACCTGCCGTGGGAGTTGCTGCACGACGGGACGTCCTTCCTGGTCAGTTCCAGCCGACCGGTCGTGCCGATCCGACTCGGCACAGGCGAGTCGCTGCGCCGAGAGCCGCAGGCGCGGCCGCTGCGGCTGCTGTTCATGGCCTGCGCGCCCGACGACATTCGGGTGCCGCTGGACTTCGAGAATGAGGAGGCGCAGATCTGGCAGGCCACCCGCAACCAGCCGATCGAGCTCAAGGTCGAGGAGAGCGGCAATCTGGTACAGCTGGGCAACCTCGTGGCGAGCTACCCCGAGGGTCACTTCGACGTGGTGCACCTCACCGGTCACGCCAACCGCACCGTCGACGGGCCGCGGTTTCTCACCGAGGACCAGACCGGCGGCCGCGTCGAGGCGAGCGCCGCTGACCTGCGCCGGGCGCTGGCCTTCACCAGCCCCGCGCTCGTCTTCCTGTCCGGGTGCCGTACTGGCGAGGCGGCGGACGTGGGTGCCGTGCCCTCGCTGTCCCAGGAGCTGCTTAACGGGCCGGGAGCGGCCGTCGTGCTCGGCTGGGGCCGCCCGGTCCCCGACGACATTGCCACGGAGGCGACGGCCGAGCTGTACCGGGGCCTGGCCCAGGGGCGCTCGCCGACGGTCGCCATGGCCCAGACATACCAGTCGATGCTGGAGCGGGCCACGCAGCACTGGCATCTGCTGCGCATGTTCGTGCGCGGGGACATGCCGGGCTCGCTTGTCACGCCGGCCCGGGTGATGCGCCGCGACCGGGCGCAGACCAGGCGGCCGGAGCGCAGGCAGGCCATCGGGGACCTGTCGCTCCCCGACCCGGGCAGCTTCGTGGGACGGCGCCGCGAGGTGCAGCACATGCTCGGCCTACTGGATTCGGCCGCCGATTCGGGCGGGGCCGGGATCTTCGTTCACGGCATTGGCGGGATCGGGAAGACCACGCTCGTCGGCCGGGTGCTGAGCCGCCTCGCGGACAGCTACCGGACCGTGGTCTTCCACGACTACCTCACCGAAGACGGCCTGCTGGCGGTCCTCGCCGACAATCCCGCGCTAGCCGACGCGCTCGGCGAGTGCCCGCCGACGCTTCCGTTCCGGCAGCGGCTCTGGCGCTTCCTGAACCACGTCGGCGAGTCTGGCCCTGCGGGCCCGGGACGAAGCCTGTTGTTCGTCCTCGACGAATTCGAGCTCAACTTCCGTCCCGATGACGTCACGGCGGGAGGGTTCAGCAGCGGGACGGTCGCCGACTTCCGGGACGACCGGCCGCTCCTTCGCCCGGCCGCCGCGGCGGTGCTCGACAACCTGGTCTCCGCCGTCCTGGAGTCGGACTTCGTCCACCAGATCGTGATCACCAGCAGGTACGTTCCCGCCGTGGGGTGCATCAGCAGTTTCGACCTCCTGCCGCTCGGCCCGCCGAGCCGAACTGACATCGACAAGATGGTCGCGCGCCTGCGCAAGCGCGGGGATGTGCCCGACCCGGTGGTGACCAGCATCGTGGACAAGGCCGGCGGCAATCCGCGGCTGCTGGACTGGCTGTTCGGACTCGCCGAGACCAACATCGTCATCGACGAGGACATCCTGCGCGCCAAGCTCAGCGACGAGCGGATGGTGTTCCTGGAGAAGAACATCTTCGCCGACACGCTGCTGGCCTCCCAGAGCGAGGCCAGCAAGAGCCTGCTGCGGGCCGCCGCGCCGTTCCGGTTGTTCGTCACCCCGGACGTCCTGGCCAATCTGACCGGGGAGGGCATCGCCGTCGCCACCGCGCGGGCAGAGAACCTGGCCAGGGTCAGCCTGCTGGAGCAGGCTAGCCATGCCGATGGCGGCACCGGCTTCCGGGTGCCGCTCGTGCTGGCCAGTGAGCCAACGCTGCGCGACGACAGCCCGCAGGCCTCGGCCCGGTGCGCCGAGGCGCTAGCCAAGCGCCTCGGCTCGTTCCTTGACGAGCCCGACGCGCGCCGGCTCGACCGGCCGCAGCTTCAGGAAGTCCATCGGCTCGCTGTGGCCGGCGGTACCCGCGATATGGCCGTCGAGTCCGCCTGCGCGCTCGTCGGCATCGAGCTTTGGTTCTTCCGCAACGAGCAGGCAGCCGAGATCTGCCGCCGCGAGCTCGCGCGCTTCCCCGACCACCGGCTCTACGCCCTGCTTGCCCAGGCCGAAGCCGAACTCGGCTACGCGGACAACTCCCGCCTCCACTTCGCCAAGGCCCTTGAGACCTGCCCGCCGGACGCCAACGTCGACCGGGCCTGGGCGTCGGCGGGGCAAGCGCTCTACCGTGAGGACACCGATTCCGCGGATTATGCCCGGCGGGTGGACGAGGCGTCACAGGTCGCCGAGGCCAGCCACGATGACAGCCTTCTCGCCTTCTGCCTGCGGTTGAAGGCCTTCGCGCTCGGCCCGCGCGGGGGCGCCCGGACCGCGGAAGCCAGGCTCTTCGACCAGGCCCTGACGCTGTGCCAGCGCATCCCCGACAGCGGCATCCGGGTGGCGAACGTCCTGTCCGAGCGGGCGCAAGCGGTGCACCTCGTCAAGGGCGAGGTCGAGCGAGCGATGACGGACATGGAGGAAGCACTCGGCGTCTACGAGCGGAACGGGCTCTTCCTGCACCAGGCCAAGACACTTATCGATCTGAGCGGCGCTTGCCTGCGGCAGGGCGAGAGGAACAAGGCGGAGGAGCTGGCAGCCCGGGCGGCCCGGGTCAACGAGTCGATCAGGTCCGTGCGGGTCGATGTCAACATCACGCTCCTGCGAGCATGGCTCGCGCTGGGGCGGGAGGAACTGGAGGAGGCCGAGGACCTGTACACGTCGGCGGCACACAAGGCCAGGGACATCGGCAGCATGAGCCTGGAGGCGGTGGCGCTCAACGGCCTGCAGGACGTCTACTTCCGGTGCGGCCAGATGGACCGTGCGGAGGAGGTGCTGCGGTCAGCCAAGGCGCTGTCCGACCGCCTAGGGTCGCCGAGCCAGTACGTCAATGCGCTGCTCGTGTCGGTCAGCGGCGACCGGCAGGCCGGGAAGCCGGACAAGGCGGTTGCCAGCGCCCGCGAGGCGGCGGAGATCGCCCGTACCGCCGACCTCGCCGAGCTGGAAACCCGCGCGTGGGAGGCCTACGTCGAGCTCGCCGACAGCGCCACCATCGCGGCCGAGGATCTGGAGCCGGCCCTGCGCCGCCTGCGCGAGCTGCAGCACACGGTCGATGAGTCGGCTGCCGAGGCCGGGACCCTGACCCGCCTCGGCAGCCTGCTGCTGGCCGACGGCCGGCCCGGCGAAGCCAGCGAGCCGCTGCACGCGGCGCTGTCGCTATATCACGGCCTCGGGGACGACGCCAGCCAGGCGCGCACGCATGCCCAGCTGGCCGGCCTGGCGGCGACGCTCGGGAAGCCGGACGAGGCCGGCGCTCACTGGCGCCGAGCCGCGCGGCTCTACCACGACGCCACGGATCCCGGGAACGCGGCCCTGGCCCTGCGGGAGGCCGCAGCGGTCGCCTGGCAGCGATCGGGTTCCGCCGCCACCATCGCCGTCCGGGAACGCGCCCAGCTGGCGGCGTTGTCCCTGGCGGGCGCGGCGGCGGCGCCAGTGACCGAGAGCCAGGTGCTGCGCGACCTGGCCGACCTCGCGGACGCCGACGGGCGCGCGGAGGTCGCGGCGCGGCGCCGCTCGGACGCCGCCCAGGTGGAAAGGCGCAGCGACGCCTTGCGGTTCTACGTCGGGCAGAATCTGCTGCCGCTGGTCGACCCCGATCACGGCGCGCCCCTGCTGGCGGCGGTCGGCCCGGTCCGCGAGACGCTCAAGGCCGAGCACGAGATGGTCCTGCCGGGCGTGCGGTTCATGGATGACCTGAGCCTGCCGCCCGACGGCTATACCATCTACGTCTGGGGCGATCTGGCGTTCCAGGGCAGCGTCCCGACTGACCAGCCGGTCCTGCTGCCGCCCGGCGCCGGGCGCGATGACCCTGACGCCCGGGACGAGCCCGGCTTCCCCTCCAGACGGGTCCGCTGGCTGCCATCGGCGGCAGGCGGCCGACCGGGAGACCCCCCGCCCGGGATGCAGGCCCTGACCCCGATAGATGTGATGATCGCGAACCTGACCTGGGTCGCCCATGGCCATCTGGCCCTCCTGAAGGCGACCAGCGCGCCGCCGCGTCCTGCCCTTCCCGAGGACGAGGACGTTCCCCTCCTGAGACGACGTCCTGGCGGAGCTGGCTCATCTGCATGAGGCGCATCCGGGCTGACAGCAGCGTGCAGGCGCCGCTGGAGTCAATGGCCTACTTTGCGGTCAGCGGGCTGACGGGCAGCATGTAGAAGCGCACCGCCGCCGGGGAGCCGGGAACCACCCCACTCAACGCCAACCCACGGCACCGCCCGTCGGCCGCCAGAATGACTGTTCCGCGCACCGCCGGACGCCTAGTCTCGGGCGCGGTGCGGGCTCACGCGGTGGGGGGGCGGTGCGGGCTCACGCGGTGGGGGGCGGTGCGGGCTCACGCGGTGGCGGGAGCCAGTCGGCGGCTAGCTGGGCGGCGCGCTTTTCCAGCAGGGGCCCGGCGTTGGCCATACTGGAGGGCACATCGGGCTCAAGGTCGGTGAGCGCGTACGCGCCAGCGATCCCGGCACGGGCCAGCGACGCGTCGTCCAGGGAGCAGGAGCCGGCTATGGCGACCACCGGCGTCGTCGGCGACGCGGCCCTGGTGGCCTGGGCGACGCCGGCCGGGGCCTTGCCGCGCAGCGTCTGCGCGTCCAGCGATCCCTCGCCCGTGATGACCAGGCTGGCCCCGGCCACCCGCGAGCCGAACGACACCAGGTCCAGCACGACCTCGATGCCGGGCCGCATCCGCGCGCCCAGGAAGGCCAGCGCCGCGAACCCCAGCCCGCCCGCGGCGCGGGCCCCCGCCCGGTTACGCAACCGGTTCCGATCCCCAGACCGCGCCGCGGCCGTCCCCGGGCCTCCGGCCGCGCCCGCGGTGCCCGTCCCCGCCCGGCCCCGCACAGCGGAACCCTCGCCCAGCGCCGTCTCCACCAGGTCAGCCCACCGGGTCAGGCCCTCCTCCAGCACCGGAATGTCCCCCGCCGAAGCGCCCTTCTGCGGCCCGTAGATCGCCGCCGCCCCGTCGGGGCCGAGCAGGGGATTGTCCACGTCGCTGGCCAGCAGCACGTCAATGCCGGACAGGTCCAGCAGGCCGGTCAGGTCGAGCTCGCTCAGCCCGGCCAGGGCGGCACCGCCGGGCGCGATCGCGTGGCCCCCCGCGTCCAGCAGCCGGCCGCCCAGGGCCGCGATTAGGCCGGCGCCCCCGTCGGTGGTGGCGCTGCCGCCCAGGCCCAGCACGATGTGGCGGGCGCCCGCGTCGCCGGCGGCCGCGATGAGCTGGCCCACTCCGTAACTCGTGGCGGTCAGCGGCCGGGGGTGGCCGCCGGGTAGTCGGCTGAGCCCGCACGCCTGCGCCGCCTCGATCACCGCCACGTCACCGGATACGGAGACCGCGAACGCCGCCGCGACCGCTTCCCCGGTGGGCCCGCAGACGCTCAGCTCAATCCGCCGGTAACCGGCCGCGACGGCCGCGTCCACCGTGCCGTCCCCGCCGTCGGCCACCGGCACCTCGTCGGTCACCACGCCCGGGACCGCCGCCGCCAGCCCCCGCGCCACATGCGCCGCCACCTCCGGCGCGGACAGCGAGCCCTTGAACTTGTCCGGCGCGATCACCACCCGGTACGGGGCAGCCTGGCCCGTTCCCGGCGGCTTCCGCATCGTTCCGGGCCCGGTTCCGCCCGAACCGAGTCCCGGCGGCGGCCTCCGCATCGTGCCGGGCCCTATTCGGCCGGGATCGAGTTGGTGCGGGCGACGTCGGCGAACCATTCGGCGCTGCGCTTCGGGATCCGCCGCTGCGTGCCGTAGTCGACGAACACCAGGCCGAACCGCTTCGAGTACCCGTGCGCCCACTCGAAGTTGTCCATCAGCGACACGTGCGCCATGTTGAGCGCGATGCCAACCTCGGTTCGCGCCGGGCCTGCCGTGCCCCCCGTGCCCCCCGTGCCCCCCGGGCCTGCCGGGCCTGCTGTGCCTGCCGGGCCCCCCGGGCCTGCCGGGGCGACCGGGCCTGCCGGGGCTGCGGCCCGGACGGCGGCGGTGCCGCGGCCGTGCGCCAGCAGCAGGAGGTGCTGGGTCGTGGCGACGGCCTGCCGCGCGTCCCGGAGCCCGGGCGCGTGCTCGCCCCACCGGTAGCCCATGTTCGCGATCATCCACGGCTCGTTGATCGTGATCCACCGCCGAACCCGGTCGCCCAGGGCGCCGGCCACAATCCCGGCGTAGTCGGCGAACAGGTCGGCCGTGTCCCGGGCGGCCCAGCCGCCCTTGTCCTGTAGCGGCTGCGGCAGGTCCCAGTGGTACAGCGTCACCACCGGCGTGATCCCGCGTTCCAGCAGCGTGTCCACGAGCCGGCTGTAGTGCGCCAGGCCGGCCGGGTTCGCGCTGCCCCGGCCGTCCGGCTGGATGCGTGGCCAGGAGACGGAGAACCGGCAGGCGCCGGCGTTCAGGCGGGACACCAGGGCGGCGTCCTCATCGATCCGGTGGTAACCGTCGCACGCGATGTCCCCGGTGTCGCCGTGCACGGTCCGGCCGGGCTGGTGGCTGAACGTGTCCCAGATGGACGGGCCCTTCCCGTCCTCGGCGGGCGCGCCCTCGACCTGGTAGGCGGCGGTCGCCACACCCCACAGGAAGCCCGGGGGGAAGGCGTCGCGCCCCTGGCCGTCCGCTTGACTCATCCGATCCTCCTCGAAGGCCCCGGCTGCGGGGCTAGCGTTGACACCGCCTACATGCCTTCTAGCATCACAACCCAAACAGCCGGATGTAACCGCTTACAACGCCCGTAAACGCGAGGGACTTTCATGCCCAGGCAGGGCCTCAGCGCCGGCCGGTCACCAGCCGTTCACCATCGCGCCGGGCGGCCCATGATGGGCGGCCACCCTGCCTTGATAGACGTGATCGTCCGTATTTGTGACAACGACGTTGGCAAGAGGCGGGATATATGCGATTTTCTCCGCGAGGCCTGGCTGCGGTGGCGGCGGCCGCCGCTATTCCGATCGGCGTCCTGAGCGCCGGACTGCGTTCGCCGCGCCCACTCACCAAAGTGCGCCCGCTCATCAGGGCGCAGAAAGTTACACTGTGGCGACGGTCCTGTCGGGCCAGCGCCTGACCCACACGTTCACGGCCGCCGGTCCGGGAAGTCTGTCACCGAGCACCTCACGAAACCCGACGACATCACCGAGCTCGGCGGCACATCTGTCACGGCTTCCAGAACGGCGTGGGCCCGCAGGGCGAGGCCGAGCAGGGACGGGCAACCTCGACAGCACGATCGTCGAGTTCACCCCGCGGCGGCCGGTGGTCCACCAGTGGGACATCGTCGGCAAGTGGACGGCGTGACGGCCGACCCCGGACACGGCACGGTCATCGCCACGGTGAACGAGGACGCCAACTCCAGCCTCTACACGATCGACCCGGCGCCGGCGGAGCCGGTCCAGCACTACCGCTACAACGAGCCGCTGCCGCACAACGGCGGCACCGACGCCATCTCGATCTACGACGGGCATGATCCTGATCAGCGCCTCGGCGCCGGGCACGACCGGCTCCGCCGCGCCGCAGCCGACCTACCCGGCCGTCTATACGGTCGACGCTCGATCAGCACGACACGACGTCGCGACGGTCGACCCGCTGTTCTACGACGAGGCCAGGCGACCGTCGCCAACTCGGCAGCCCAGACCGGGCAAGACCGTGAACCTGGCGCTCACCGACCCCGACTCCAACGAGGTCGTGCCGGGCGAGCGCCGCGGTTCGCCGGCGACTTCATGCTGACCAGCCAGGGTGACCTGGAGCAGATCTACGTCAACAACGCCGGCCGCCGGCGCCAGAGGCTGTCGGTGCTCAACCTGTCCCAGTCGGTCGACGACACGGCCTGGGCGGTCGAGCCCGCACGGGCGCCTCTACGCCACCGACAACGGCGGCGACACCGTCGACGTGGTCACGGCCCGTTCCGGCCCGGGTCGCGCTCGTCGCCGTCACGCCGTGCGACGCCAACAGCGCGCCGGCGACCTGCCCGGCGCCGCCCAGCTACCCGGCGAACTTCCTCGGCACGCTGAACATGTTCACCGGCGACATCAGCCCGGTGACGGTCAGCGGGGTCGCCCTGCACCCGCAGGGCCTGCTGTTCGTCTCGCCCTCAGCGCTGCCTCACGGGCGCCATCTAGGCTGGCGCCCGTGAGGCAGATCAGGTTGCTACGCCCGCGGATGCGGAAGCGATCGCCCGGGTCTGGCGCGATTCCTGACCGAGGTCTGCTACGCCCGCGACCCCGCCCGGCGTACAGCCCGCGGTTCACCAGCCTCGGGCGCGCCATTCGGCCAGGTGCGGGCGCTCCGCGCCGAGGGTGGTGTCGTTGCCGTGGCCGGGGTACACCCAGGTCGGGTCCGGCAGCGGCCCGAACACCCGCTCCTCCAGGTCGTTCATCAGCGACGTGAAGTCCTGCGGGTTCGTCGTCTTGCCCGGGCCGCCCGGGAACAGCGAGTCGCCGGTGAACAGGTGCGGCGACCCGCTAGCCGGCCCTCGGCGTCATAGCAGAGAGCGACGCTGCCCGGGGTATGCCCGCGCAGGTGGATGACGGACACGGCCGCGTCACCGAACCGCAGGATGTCCCCGTCGGTGATGTCGTCGTCCACGGGGATGGGCAGTTCGGCGGCGTCGTCGGTGTGCGCGACGACGACCGCGCCGGTGGCCTGCTGGACCTCGGCCAGCGCCTGCCAGTGGTCGTAGTGCCGGTGCGTGGTCACGATCCAGGTGATGGGCGTGCCGCCGATCAGCTCGATCAGCCGGTCCGCCTCGTTTGCCGCGTCGATGAGCAGGCCGTCACCCGTGGCCGCGTCGCGCAGCAGGTAGGCGTTGTTGTCCATCGGGCCGACGGCCAGCTTCGTGATCGTGAGGCCATCGATCTCACGGGTATCCGGCGGCCCGCCGACTTTCACGTTCCCGGTATAGGTCACCTGGCCATCGTACGGGCCGGGGCCCCGGCCGCCTGGCGTCGGTGGACACCGATCGCAACCAGTTGGTTACGATCGCGGTCCTTGCTGCCACACGCCGACGATGTTCCCCGCCGGATCGCGGAACAGCGCCACCCACAGGTCGCCCTCCGGGTACGGCGGCACCGTGACCTCCCCGCCGTGCGCCGTGACCCGGCCGAGGCTCTCGTCGATGCGCTCCACGTAGATGTACGGCCGCATGCCCGCGACCCAGCATCAACAGCGGTCCTGTCAATGTAAACGACCCGTGGGTACTGAGCACGTGGTTCACCGGGATCACACGCGTGGACGAGGTACAATTCGGTCAGCCGGGTTCTGGCCCATGCAGTTCATTGAGAGTGCCGCTGAGGCTGCTTGCGGACTGCTCCGTGGCTCCCGCACCGTGGCCTCCCCGCCGCGCGCCTGAACCGGCCGAGGCCACGGTGCCGATGACGCGCCAGGCCCACCACGCCCAGCGCCACCCATCCGGCACCCGCCCGCGGCGAGCGTCAGCGGGAACGGCGACCGTGTCGACGATCACGACGACCTTGCGCGCCGCCATGGCCTTCATCTTCGTCACTGCCGAACTGGGTGCGATCCAGCGTGCCGGCGGCGTGGCCGGATGGCGCCGTCCTCGGTGCGGACGTCGTTCGATAGTCAGTTCGGCCGGCATCGGCACGCCGTCGCGGTCATCCGTGCCCGGCACGACCCAGCCGCCTCCCCGCGCCTGCGGCCCCCTCGCACGCTGAACGTGATCTCGGGGTAGGTCTGCGCATCGAGCAGGTTGGCCGGGTGACGTCCTTGTCGCGCCTGCTGTTCCCGGACGAATACGCCTCGCCGCGTCGAGTCAACCTGCTGTCCCGCCCCAGGCCGAGGCGGGGGCCCTGCGGTCCGGCCGCGCGGGCGCTGCCTAGCCTGGAAGGGGAGGAGCGCCCGGCGCGTCCGGGCGAGGGAGGAGCCCGGTGCGTGCGGGTGTTGAGTAGGCGCTGAGACGGTGGGTGCCGGGCGGCGGACCGGGGTCATGACCTTCGCCGAACGGGCCAGCTGCGGAAGCGGCCCGGTTTTGTCACACCCCCTGGCTAGCATGGAGTGGCGCCATTCCCACCCCGAACGAGCTGCGCCGATGCAGCACCGGCAACACATGCGCAGGGAGCAGAGAGCCCAGTGGCTGACCGACTTGTCGTTCGCGGCGCACGCGAGCACAACCTCAAGGACATCTCGATTGACCTGCCGCGGGATGCCTTGATCGTGTTCACCGGGCTGTCCGGGTCCGGGAAGTCGAGCCTCGCCTTCGACACGATCTTCGCCGAGGGGCAGCGCCGCTACGTGGAGTCCCTGTCGGCGTACGCGCGCCAGTTCCTCGGCCAGATGGACAAGCCCGACGTCGACTTCATCGACGGGCTGTCCCCGGCCGTGTCGATCGACCAGAAGGCGGCCAGCCGCAACCCGCGATCGACCGTCGGGACGATCACCGAGATCTACGACTACCTGCGGCTGCTGTACGCGCGGGTGGGCAAGCCGCACTGCCCGATCTGCGGCCGCCCGATCGCGCGGCAGAGCCCGCAGCAGATCGTCGACCGCGTGCTGGAACTGGCGGAGGGGACCCGGTTCCAGGTGCTGGCGCCGGTCGTCCGCGGCCGCAAGGGCGAGTACGCGGACCTGCTCCGCGAGCTGCAGACCAAGGGCTACTCGCGGGCCCGCGTCGACGGCCAGGCCGTCCGCCTCGACAGCGCCACCGGCTCCGGCTCCGGCCTCCGAGCTGCCGAAGCTGAAGAAGTACGAGAAGCACGACATCGAGGTCATCGTGGACCGGCTCGCGGTGAAGGACACGGCCCGGCGCCGGCTGACCGACTCGGTGGAGACCGCCCTGGGCCTGTCCGGCGGGGTGGTCGTGCTCGATTTCGTGGACCTGCCGGAGAACGACCCGCACCGTGAGCGGATGTACTCCGAGCACCTGGCGTGCCTGTACGACGACCTGTCCTTCGACGAGCTGGAGCCGCGCTCGTTCTCGTTCAACTCCCCGTGGGGCGCCTGCCCGGACTGCACCGGCCTCGGCACAAAGATGGAGGTCGACCCGGAGCTGATCGTCCCGGACCCGGCGAAGTCGCTGGCCGAGGGCGCGATCGCGCCATGGAGCGGTGGGCACATCAGCGACTACTTCACCCGGCTGATCGAGGCGCTCGGCGACGCGCTGGGGTTCAGCCTGGACACGCCGTGGGAGGGGCTGCCGTCCCGGGCGCGCACCGCCCTGCTCAACGGGTTCGACCACCAGGTGCACGTGCGGTACCGGAACCGGTACGGCCGGGAGCGCTCGTACTACACGGCGTTCGAGGGCGCGATCCCCTACGTCGAACGGCGGCATTCCGAGGCGGAGAGCGACTCCAGCCGGGAGAAGTTCGCCGGGTACATGCGCGAGGTGCCGTGTCCCGCGTGCCGGGGCAGCCGGCTGAAGCCGATCTCGCTCGCGGTCACCATCGACGACCGGTCGATCGCGGACATCTGCGCGCTGCCCATCGGTGAGATGGCCAAGCTCATGCTGGACCTCAATCTTTCCGAACGAGACCGGCAGATCGCGGTACAGATTCTGAAGGAGGTCAACGCGCGGCTCGGGTTCCTGCTCGACGTGGGCCTTGATTACCTGAGCCTGAACCGGGCCTCGGCGACGCTGGCCGGCGGTGAGGCGCAGCGGATCCGGCTCGCCACCCAGATCGGATCGGGGCTGGTCGGCGTGCTGTACGTGCTGGACGAGCCGTCGATCGGCCTGCACCAGCGGGACAACAACCGGCTGCTGGAGACGCTGCTGCGGCTGCGCGACCTGGGGAACACGCTGATCGTCGTGGAGCACGACGAGGACACCATCCGCGCCGCCGACTGGGTGGTCGACATCGGCCCCGGGGCGGGCGAGCACGGCGGCTGGGTGGTCGTGTCCGGGCCGGTCCAGGACCTGCTGACCAGTGAGAAGTCGCTGACCGGCGCGTATCTGTCCGGGCGGGCCTCGATCCCGGTGCCGGAGACCCGCCGGTCGCCGTCGAAGAGCCGTGAGGTCGTGGTCAAGGGCGCCAGCGAGCACAACCTGCGGAACGTGGACGTGGCGTTCCCGCTCGGCTGCCTGGTGGCCGTGACCGGGGTGTCCGGCTCGGGTAAGTCGACCCTGGTCAACGAGATCATGTACCGCGCGCTGGCCAAGGAGCTGAACGGCGCGCGGACCGTACCCGGCAAGCACACCCGGATCACCGGGATGAAGCAGCTGGACAAGGTGGTGCACGTCGACCAGGGGCCGATCGGGCGCACCCCGCGGTCGAACCCGGCCACCTACACGGGCGTCTTCGACCACGTGCGCAAGCTGTTCGCGCAGACCACCGAGGCCAAGATCCGCGGGTACCAGCCGGGCCGGTTCTCCTTCAACGTGAAGGGCGGCCGGTGCGAGGCGTGCTCCGGCGACGGCACGATCAAGATCGAGATGCAGTTCCTGCCCGGACGTCTACGTGCCGTGCGAGGTCTGCCACGGCGCCCGGTACAACACCGACACCCTGCAGGTGCACTACAAGGGCAAGACCATCGCCGAGGTGCTGGACATGCCGATCGAGGAGGCGGCCGAGTTCTTCGAGCCGGTCCCGGCCATTCACCGGCACCTCAAGACGCTCGTCGACGTCGGGCTCGGCTATGTCCGGCTGGGCCAGCCCGCGCCCACGCTGTCCGGCGGCGAGGCGCAGCGGGTCAAGCTGGCGACCGAACTGCAGCGGCGGGCCACCGGGCGGACGATCTACGTGCTGGACGAGCCCACCACCGGCCTGCACTTCGAGGACATCCGCAAGCTGCTCGGCGTGCTCCAGCGCCTGGTCGACACCGGGAACACCGTCATCGTCATCGAGCACAACCTCGACGTGATCAAGACCGCGGACTGGATCATCGACCTGGGGCCGGAGGGCGGTTCGGGCGGCGGGACGGTCATCGCGACCGGCACACCCGAGCAGGTGGCCATGGTCGAGGACAGCTATACGGGCGAATTCCTGAAGAAGCTGCTGAACGTCTGACCTGCCGGTCAGCGCCGTGATGACCAGGGTTCCGGTGAGCGCTGCCCCGGTGAGCGCTGCCCCGGTGGCTGGTGCCACGATGACCAGCGTGGAGGTCGGGACCAGTCAGGGGCCGGCGCGGGCCGGCCTGATGCTGCCCACCGGCTCCGGGGGCCCGGCGTTCCTGCTCGCGCTCACCCATGGGGCCGGCGGCACGGTGGACGCGCCCGACCTGGTGGCCGCCCGGGACGCGGCGCTGCGGCTCGGTGGTGCGGTGGCGATGATCACCCAGCCGTACCGGCTCAGGGGGGCCCGGGCTCCCGGCTCCGCCGCCCGGCAGGACGAAGCCTGGCGGGAGATCATCGCCTTCCTGCGCGGCGGCCCATGGTCCAGGCCGCAGGGTGTTCCGCCGGCCGCGGGTGTTCCGCTGATCGTGGGCGGCCGGAGCAACGGCGCCCGGGTGGCCTGCCGCACCGCGGCGGCCGTGGGCGCCAGCGGAGTCATCGCGCTGGCGTTCCCGCTGCGGCCGCCGGGGCATCGCGCGGCCGCCGGGAGGCCCGGAACCAGGAGCGCCGGAACCGGGAGCACCGGGACCGGGGAGCGCCGGGACCGGGAGCGCCGGGACCTCTCACCCGTCCACCCGGGACGCGGAGTTGCGCGCGGCCGCCGACGGCGGCGCAAGCGTCCTAGTCGTGAACGGGGACCGGGATCCGTTCGGGATCCCCGATCCCGGTGACGCCATCCGGGTGGTGGTCCTGAAAGGCGAGTCGCATTCGCTTTCCAGAAATCCGGCGGCGGTGGCGGTCGCGGTCGCCGACTGGCTCAGTGACGTCGTACCACTCGTGCGCTGAGAGCGACAACGGTGCCGTCCGGGCGGGTGCGGGGAGTCATCAAAGAGTGGCTGTGACCGGCCGCAGGACGCCCGTGCGCGGGATTCCCCGCTTGATAACAATCTGATTGCTGACTCTATAGTGCGTGTTGCCGTTTTGTAATCATCCCCGGAACGGGAACCCCGTCCCCCATACGGAATACCTACACAATGCCTACGAAAACTTTTCGCTATCCGCTGAAAAGCTGGCCGTGCCACCTTTTAGGCAGCGGGGGCGTGTCCGGGCCGCGAGGTCGTGACGTTCGTGTAGAACACCAGGTCAGTCGGCCGGTGCGGGGCGATCGTGGCACCGCCCGGAAGCAGTTCGCCGGTGTCTTCAAATATAACGATCCCGTTGCAGAGCAGGCTCCAGCCCTGGTCGGGGTGACTAACCAGTGTTCGGGCCGCCTCACGGTCCGGTGCTGACGCCTCCGGACACTTTGGCGTGTGTTGGCACATCTCGTGCCTCCTCGCGAGCTTCTTATCGTGCGTGTTCTGGATCACATGTTAGTGTGCCGCAGCGAGTGCGGCGGCAACATGGCTCATTCTGACCGTTTTCCCGGGAGCCTTTTGTAGCCTCCGGCGGGCTATCCGCTATGGCATTTTCTGACTACACCTCGTGACACACCCGGCGGGTGGCCAATAGGCCCTCCGCTGGGCCCGGCGCGGCGACTGGAGGCCGCCTCGCCGTCTCATTGGACTAGACCAACTGCTCTAGACCAACTGTGCTCCCGGGTGCCGGGGCACGCAAGAGATTCGCCAGAATTGGTCTGGTCCACTGGGTCCGCTCCGGCACCGTCGTGGCCGGCCGGGATCCTCGTGCTGGGCCGGCCGCGACGTCTCGCCACCGGCTCATGGGCCGTAGTCAGCGAGCAGACGGGGCGCCCACTGCCGACTGCCCGCTGGTACCTACTTGAACGTCCCCCGGGCGTTGCGGGTTCGAATAGTTATACGCCTGTGGGGCGCCGCAGGCTTGCCGCGGCCGACCGTCCCCGGGACTGGCTATCCGGCTCTGTTCTGTTAGCAGGCGAATGCCCGTGTGCTGCCGCGTACGACTGTAGAGCGGTATCGCGGCGTCCGGGCCCCACTTGGCTTCACCGCAGGTCGGTTCGCGTGTCGCCGGTGAGGCGCCGTCCTGCTTAACCAGAGCATCCCGGCGGCCCGTTGATACAGCCCGGCTGCCCGTTGCTACGGCCGGCTATACGGCAGGCTGCAGGGGCGCGGGGGGGATGCCGTTCAGCCGGTGGCTCTCCCGGAGCGTCAGCAGCCGCTCGGCCTCCGCCGTGAGGGCGTGTACCTCGGGCCGTGCCATCGCCTTGCGCCGGTAGATCCGGTCGTCGTAGCCGAGCGCGCCGATCTCGGCTCGCTGCGCCGCGTACGCCGAACGCATCACCGCGGTCAGCGCCACGTCGAGGTCGATCGCCAGCCGTCTCCGTTCGGCCAGGGGAGCGGAGCCGGCCTCGGCCTGGCGCAATTCCAGCTCGGCCTGACGGGCGGCCGCCAGCAGCTCGTCGAACTTGGCGGCGAGGGCGACATCCGCCGCATGCTTGTCCAGCGCCTCCTGGCTGGCCTGCTGACGCTTTCTCACGCCGTGCCCTTTCCCTGACGGCCGTTCCGACGGTGGGCCGCCCGCTGCAGCGCGCAACGCCCGGCCAGTGCACAGCGTACGCGCTCCGGGGGCGGCGGGGCCCGTTGAGGTGCGGGTGGCGCGGCGCCGGTGGAGGGCGACGTGTGGGAGACCCTGCTGCGCGCGTTCGGGCGGGAATCCGGCCTGGCCGGCCTGAATCCGCACTGCCCGCCCGAGTGGAAGCGCACAGCCTGAACGCGCTCCCGCCCAAGTGGAAGCATGGGCAACGTGACCTTCGACGTAGAAACGGTGCGCGCCGCCTATCCCGCGCTGCGCGACGGATACGCCTACCTGGACGGCGCGGCCGGAACGCAGGTGCCGGAGACGGTCATCGGCGCCGTCGCCGCCGCCGCCCGGGCCGGCATCGGCAACGCCGGCGGGGCCTTCCCGGCCAGCGAGCGGGCCAGCGCCA
This sequence comes from uncultured Actinomycetes bacterium, assembly GCA_963808295.1. Lineage (GTDB taxonomy): Bacteria > Actinomycetota > Actinomycetes > Streptosporangiales > Streptosporangiaceae > Bog-532. Next base: position 36,254 of record CAWEFP010000038.1, read on the forward strand.
TCGTGGCCCGCTGCCGCCGGGCCGTCGCCGACCTCGTGGGCGGCAGCCCGGACGGAGTCATCCTCGGCCCGAACATGACCACGCTCACGTACCGCCTGGCCGCCGCGCTGTCGGACACGTGGTGGCCCGGCGACGAGATCGTGGTCTCCCGCCTGGACCACGACGCGAACGTCCGGCCGTGGGTCCAGGCCGCCGCCCGGGCCGACGCCAAGGTGCGGTGGGCCGAAGTCGACATATCGACGGGCGAGCTGCCGGTCGCGCAGTACGGCACGCTGCTGTCGGACCGGACCCGGCTGGTCGCGGTCACGGCGGCGAGCAATATCCTCGGCACCCGGCCCGACGTGGCGGCGATCACCGCCCGCGCCCACGCCGCCGGCGCGCTGACCTACGTCGACGGTGTACACGCGACCCCGCACACCCCGGTCGACGTCCGCGCCCTCGGCGCCGACTTCTACGCGACCAGCGCCTACAAGTGGTCCGGCCCGCACATCGGGATGGTCATCGCCGACCCCGCCCTGCTGGAGACCCTCCGGCCGGACAAGCTCGCCTCCTCGCCCGACACCGTGCCCGAACGTTTCGAGCTGGGGACTCCCGCCTATGCGGACCTGGCCGGCGTGACGGCCGCGGTGGATCACCTGGCCAGCCTCGGCGGGGAGCGGCCGGGCACCCGCCGCGAGCGGGTCCTCACCTCGATGGCGGCCGTTCAGGACTATGAAGGACGGCTGTTCGCCGGCCTGCTCGGCGCCCTGGACGCGATGGAGCACGTCACCACGTACGGGAAGGCCGCGAGCCGGACCGCGACCGCCTACTTCAACGTGGCGGGCCGCGCGCCCGCCGAGGTCGCGGCCCATCTGGCCCGCCGCCGGGTGAACGTCTGGAACGGGCACAATTACGCCTGGGAACTCACCGGGGTGCTGGGTATCCGCGATTCCGGCGGCGCCGTGCGAGCGGGGCTCGTGCACTACAACGACCGTTCCGATGTGGACCGCTTCCTCACCGCCGTCGCGGAGCTAGCCGGCTGAAGCGTGCTCCGTGCGGCCCCGCCCCGGGCGTCTGAGTCGCGGGCGTCGCGGTCGCCGGCGTACCCTGAGGGCGATTGCCCCCTTGCGGGGCGGCCTTGAGAGCGGAGGCGGCGGCCGTGCCAGGTATCCGGAATGGTGCGCTGGCGCTGGCCGCCTTCCTGTGGCAGGCCGCGCACCTGCTCACCGGCCCGGGTGCCCTCACGATCGTGAGCACGGCCGTGCTGGCCGCCGTGCTGATCGGCCTGGTCGCGGCGGTGGCCGCGGACGGTGCCCGGATCGCGCGGGTGGCCACGGCGGTCCCGCTGACCCGGCGTGCGGCCGGCCTGCGCGAGAAATCCTGGTCTGCGGCGTTCCTGCGCCAGCGTGACCCAAACGCGGCCGGTCGGCCGCGGCCCAGAGCACCATCGGCGGCCCCGGCGGCCGCCTGATCTTGCGGCACGGCCCCCCGTGGCCCCGGCCGAACGCCCCGCGCCGCGTATTCCCCGGGGTCTCGTATTCCCCTGGACCTCGCGGCTGCGTACGCGCATCCCGGGCCCCCATGGCGCGCCGGCCACCCATCTGAACGCGGCCGTCTCCAGCCGTCAACTGCCTGCACTGACCCGCTGGAGGGTTGCTCGTCATGCTCAGTCTCTTCGGCGTCCCCGTCGACGCCGCCTACCACGTTGTCACCGCGATATCCGCCCTTCTCACGCCGGTGGCCGGCGGCCTGGCCGTCGCCGCCGCCATCATCGTCTTCACCATCACCGTCCGCCTGGTCGTGCTGCCGTTCAGCTACTACGCCGTGCGCGGCCAGGTTGCGCAGGCCAGGATCGCGCCACACGCCCAGGCGCTCCGGCAGCGTTACGCCAAGCAGCCCGAACGTCTGACGCGCGAGCTCACGGCGCTGTACCGGGAGAGCGGCACCAGCATGTTCGCCGGCTGCCTGCCGCTCCTGCTCCAGTGGCCGTTTCTCAGCGTCATGTACCTGCTCTTCCGCTCCACGTCGATCGGCGGCGCGCCCAACGGACTGCTGGCCCACTATCTGTTCGCCGCCCAGCTCGGCAGCCACTGGCTCGGCGGGGCCGGGCCGCTCAGCGCCCAGGGCGCCGTCTTTGCCGCGTTGTTCCTGCTGCTGGCCGTGATCGGTGCCCTGGCCGCCCGGGCCTCCCGCCGGTTCACCCCGCCCACGGCAACCGCGCCCGCGGGCGTAAGCCGCCCACGGGGGTAAGCCGCCCACAGGTAAGCCGCCGGCGGGCGGTAAGCCGCTGGCGGCGGCGCACGCAGGCAGCGCCCGGGGGAGGCAGGGCGCTGGCGGGCGGCGCACCCGCGGCCCAGCCTGCCGGGGTTCCCTCCTGGGTCACGAGCCTGTTGCCTTACCTGACGGCGGTCTTCGCGGCGTTCCTGCCCCTCGCCGCCGGCCTGTACCTGCTGACCACGACCGCGTGGACGCTGGCCGAGCGCAGCGTGCTCCGGCGGATCCCTCAGCCGGCGGTGTCTCGCCCCTGTCGCGGTGCACTGCCGGTGCGTGTGCCCGTGCGACACCGGCGCCGGTCCGGCGCCGGCACGACTGCGATGCGGCCCGATTGGCGGTAAGCCGGTGCGGTGCCGGTGGGTGCGGTGCCGGTGCCGGTGCCCGGAAGGTGACCAGCCCTGAAATGGGGAGTGGTCAGCGTACGGTTCATTCCTAGATTCCTGTCGTGGTCCTTATCCCGGGTGCCCAATTCTGGTGAGCGTCCCCGGCTAGCCCTGCCGGGATCGCGCACCCGGCTCCGGTCAGCTGAGCTCCGCGCGGATCTCGAGCGCGAAGCTTGCCGCCCTGTAGGCGATCGCATGGGCCATTGGGAGCGCAAGTGGACGGTGGTGCACGAAGATAGCCGAACTAAGCAGCGACGAACCGGATGGCGACTGGCCGGCGTCGTGGTCCTGGGGCGGTACAGCACGGACTCGCGTCAGTCGGGATGATGCTGGTCGCTTCGCGAGACGGCCGGAAAGGCCTCGGCCGGAAGCTCATGGCCTAGGTCCTCGGGCAAGCCGGTGACGCGTCCGTGTTCCTCACTGAGCGTCATCGGCCCGGTGGTTGCCCCGGACCGCCGCCGCCCAGGCGCTCATCACCAGCCTCGCGCGCGATGTCGGCGGCCCGGTACGCCTCGACCTGGACCCAGATCGCCAGGACATCGCGGGCTGGGCCGAAGCGCATGGTCTCCCGATCGTGGCCGACAGCGGTCCTGGCGCATGGTCGCATGGCCCCCCGGGCGACCGCGATCGGCTCTTCGGCCGACCGTGACTCGGGCTCTGGTGCGGCCCTCGCTGACTCGTGGCGGCCGTCGGCCTGAGCGCATGACGGGCCACCCGTCTGGCGGGGGGCCGACGCCTGCGGCAGCCCCTCAAGCCGCGGGGAGGGCCTTTATCGGCAGCGGCGGCCGGCCCGCATCCCGCCGCGAGCGCGGAGAGAATCTCCCAGCACAATTCCGTCCGGGTCCGTCCTTGATCCGCTGCGGAGTGAAATGCAGCAGGAGAACGCCGCGGGCCACAAGCTGATCGTGCCGCGCGCATCGTGCGCTGCCAGTCATCCGCGCGATAGTGGTACTCCCGGGAATCCACCTCGCCGGCCACACCGGCGTCCGGCCACCAGCAATCAACGATCGCGATAAGCGTGTCGCCGTCATAGAGCCGCGCATTGAACATCGGCATCGGCACCCGCGCCCGCTTGAGCAGAAGCCGAAGATCCCCCTCCGGCACCGACCTGATCCCATCGCCAACCTCATCTAAAGCCGCTCCGCAGCAAACCGGACCCTCTGTCGTGGCCCCTGCTCCAGTTCGGTGCTCAGATTCGCGATCGTGCAGCAGGCCTTTCTGAACGGCGTCCGAGACCACGGCGCGTACGTCTCGGATGCGTCGTCAGGTTCCTGCGTGGCGTCGGCCACGGCACGGACCGCCCCGGCGAACCTAATCTGTCCGGTCGTGTGACGTCTGCGACGGGCATCCGTCTGGTCCGCTGAATACGGACGAAGGCGAAGCTCTGGCATCTGCCTTCGACCGGGACAAGCACGTCAACAAAATTTGAACCGGGCGGCCGGATGCCGTTCCGGCGAACTGCGGCGGCACCGTGATCACGCTGCGCGGCCCCGCGTGCAGGAGCGCCGCCATTTCCCGCTGATCGGCTGGTTACCGCGCCAGTAACGGCGAGGTATACGCCCGGGAGGATCTTCTGCCATGGACCACCGGGCCGAATGCGGTATCTAAGGACCGTAATCGGTCATGCCGCACGTCAGCGCCTGGTTGCGCGCGATGACGTTGTGCTGCGTGAGCAGTGTGCTCCAGCCGGCGTATCAATGCCGTATATGCCGCATGATGGAAGAATGCCACCACGTCCGACAATCGCACTCCCGAGCCCCGCGCTTACACGTAAAGGTGCCATCGCGTGTATCCCGGTACACGAAAGGTGCCATCGTGTGCAGGCGCTGGCGCCTCGGGATGACACCCGGGGCGCATGTACCCGGTACACGGGGAGCCAGCGGCGCGGCTCAGCCGTGCGCCTGGAGCGGGTCGCACCTAGGGGCGCTTGACCCGGTACACGTAAAGGTGCCATCGCGTGTACGCGGCGAGGCTCGGACGCGGAGCGCCGGTGCGGGGAAGTTTAGGCGCGGACGGTGGTGGTGTTGGAGGGGTAGCCGGTGGCGCCGTTGGGCTCGGTGGGCACCTGGGCGGCGGTCTGGGTGTAGCCGGTGGCGTCGGTGGCGCGGGCCTCGATGACGTGGGTGCCGGGCGTCGCGTCCCAGTACCACACCCATTGGCGCCAGGTGTCGATGCCGGGGACCGCCGCGAGGGTGGCCTGATGCCACGGGCCCTGGTCGACGCGGACCTCGACGGCGTTGATGCCCTTGTGCTGCGCCCAGGCCACCCCGGCGACCGCGGTGCGGCCCGCCTTGATGGTCGATCCGCCGACGGGAACGTCGATCCGCGACTCGGTTTTGATCGGCGCCTGCTGGGACCAGCCGCGCTGCGCCCAGTACGCGGTCTCCGCCTCGTACGTCGTGACCTTGATGTCGGTGACCCACTTGGTCGCCGACACGTACCCGTACAGGCCGGGAACGACCATGCGGGCCGGGAAACCGTGCTCGACGGGCAGCGCGGTCCCGTTCATGGCGACAGCCAGCAGCGCGTCCCGGCCATCCAGCACCACCTGGATCGGCGTCCCGGAGGTGAACCCGTCGACGGACGTGCACAGCAGCTGGCTGGCTCCGGCCTTGGGGCGTGCCGAGCGGATGATGCTCGCCAGGCTCGCCCCCAGCCACTTCGCGTTACCGATGTACGGGCCCGATACCGGGTTAGACACACAGGTGAGGGTCACGTAGTGCTCGATCAGCGGCTTGCGGAGCAGCTCGGCGAAGCTGATCGTGATCTCGCGCTCCACCATGCCGTGGATGTGCAGCTGCCAGTGCTGCCGGGTCGACCTCGGGCAGCACGATGGCGGTGTCAACGCGGTAGAAGGTGGAGTTCGGCGTGACGAAGGAGCTGAGCCCCGGGATATGCAGGTCGGTGCCGGCCGCGAGCGGGGGCGCGGGCTCCGAGGGCGCCGGGATGCGGAGGGTGGATCGGGCCTGGGTGACGCTTTGCCGGGCGTTCAGTTCGCGCCCGGCGAGGGCGGCGAGGGCCGCGCCGCCGGCGGCGACACCGCTGGCGACCAGGAAACGGCGGCGGCCTGGACCGGAGGGTGGCCGGTAGGTCCAGGTGTCCGCCGTTGTCGGCCCGGAAACCTAGTCGGCGTCCGCCGGTTCGCGGCGAGCGGCAGGTTCGGCCGCTGTGCCCGGCGGCTGCCGGGGCCGACCGCGGGCAGGCCGGTGTCCGGTGCGGCGTGCCGCGTGACGGCATGGTGGCGGGGGCGGGACGCGACGGGGGCGGTGTCGCGGCGGGGACGGGCGGCGGGGAGATGGGCGTCGTCGACACGGAACCGGGTCCCGCGGACGCGGCGTCGAACCCCGCGTACCGGTCCGGCGGAGCGGCCGGTCGCTGGGACGGTCTCGCCCTGGGATGCAGGGACGGCGCCGTGGCCGCGAGCGCCGCGCGGGTGAGCCGGTTGAGCGCGAACGCGCCCACCGCGGCACCGAAGATCGTGGGCACCGCATAGCCGAACGTCGCGCCGGGACGGCTCAGCGCGGCGGCCAGGCCGATCGCGGCGAAGAGCACCAGGCCGGCGTAGCCGTAGGCCAGCCGCCGCATCGCGGCCATCCCGATCAGTGCCGCGAAGATGGCGAGCACGACAAGGATGCCGCCGACCAGCGCCGTCTTATCGTTGGCGCCGAATGCGGAGATCGCGAAGTTCTTCACCGGCGGGGGAGCGAGGTCGATCGCGGCCTGCCCGACCACGACCGCCGGGGATCCCTGACGCGCGGTCAGGCCGGACACGAGCTGGCCGACGCCCAGGGCTACGGCCGCGGTAAGCACGCCCGCGACCGCCCCGAACGTGGCCTGATACCGCCGGGAGCCCCGCCGGGAGCCCCGCGGATCACCCGGGGAGCCCCTCGGGTCGCCCGGGTACCGCCGGGGGCGTTCCGGGTCACCTGGCGGGCCATCGCCCCAGGACCGTGCGTCGCCCCCGGATTGTCCGTTCCCCCCGGACCGCCCGGGCTGTTAGCCTTCGCTGCCCCTCCCGCTGCCGTGCGCCATCAAGAACGTGGAAGCCGCGCCAGGCCAACCCGCCCCAGGCCGAGCCGCCGCGATAAGCGCGGACCGCCGCGAGTAACAGCGGGACCGCCGGAACGGGTGCGCTAAAGACCAACGGTACCGTCGTTCAATCCTCAAATATCCAACGAGTTGGTGACCCCGTGAAATCCGCGTCCCGCATGCCGAACACCCGCTGCGGGCGCACCCCGAACGTCGCGTTCACGGACGGGTCCAGGAAGCTGACCTCGATGTGCGTGGCGTACTTCGCGTTCATCAGGTCGATCACCCGCTGCAGGGCCGCGGGCTCGGTCACCACCCGCGCCGTGCCCTCGACGATGACCGGGTCGGAGGCCGATTCCGTCGTATATCACGCAGTGCGGGTCGGCGCGGAGGTTCTTCGTCTTGCGGGCTCCGGCGGCGCTGGAAAACCAGAGCGTGCTGTCGTCCCACATGCCCCAGACGGGCATCAGGTGCGGCCGCCCGGTCGGCCATACGGTCGCGACCCAGTAGTTGCGGGCCGCCGTCAGCCGCTCCGCGGCCCACGACCACTGCAGAAGCCCGCTGCCCTCGTCCGGCCCGGAGATGCCGTACCCAGGCATGTAGGGCCGGTTAACCCGAGGGATTTCCATGCCGGATGTTTATCACGCGGCCTGCCGCGCGGCCTCGCTTATTCAGCGGCGCAGGCCTGCTCAGACGGCCGCGCAGCCGCCTATTCAGACGACGCGCAGCCGGTGCGGTCCCGGCCTATCTCGGCGCGCGACAGCGGCTCCCGGTGCGGCTAACGTGGGGGCCGTGAAAGCATCTCCCGAAGCACAGTTGCGCCTGCTCGAACTGGCCGACCTGGACGCCGAGCTGGGCCGGCTCGACCAGCGCCGCCGCACCCTCCCGGAAGCTGCTCAGCTCGAGCAGATCAGCGCCCGCGCGGACGAGCTTCGGGACGGTATCGTCATGGCCGACACGGAGCTGGGTGACCTGGCCCGCGAGCAGGCCCGGGCCGAACGCGACGTGGAGCAGGTCCGGTCACGGATCGACCGGGACCGGGCCCGGCTCGACGGCGGCCAGGTGAGCGCCGCCCGTGAGCTGGAGAACCTCCAGTCCGAGGTTCAGTCGCTGCTGCGCCGGCAGTCCGATCTCGAGGAGATCGTGCTGGACGCGATGGAGCGCCGCGAAACCGCCGATGGACGCCGTGACGCGCTCACCGCCGAACAGGCCACCCTCACGGAGCAGGCCGCGGAGCTGACGGCCAGGCGGGACGCCGCGCTGGACGAGATCAGCGAGCAGGCGGCCAAGGCCGAAGCCCGCCGGGCCGCGGTGGCCGCCGACGTTCCCGCGGACGTGCTCGCCCTCTACGACAAGCTCCGCGCGCAGCAGGGGGTCGGCGCGGCCATGCTGCGCCGCGGCCGCTGCGAGGGATGTCACCTCGCCCTGCACACCGTGGACCTGAACCAGCTCCGCGCGGCCGCGCCGGATGAGGTGGTCCGCTGCGAGGAATGCCGGCGGATCCTCGTCCGCACCGCCGAATCGGGCCTGTGACGGGCCCCGCGATGCGCAGGCTCATCGTCGAGGCCGACGGCGGCTCCCGCGGCAATCCGGGCCCGGCCGGGTACGGCGCCCTGGTCCGGGACGCGGGCACCATGGAGGTCCTGGCCACCGAATCGGAGTTCCTCGGCATCGCCACCAACAACGTCGCCGAGTACTCCGGCCTCATCGCGGGCCTGCGGGCGGCCGCGCGGATCGACCCGCACGCCTCGGTCCTGGTCCGGATGGACTCCCGGCTCGTGGTGGAGCAGATGTCCGGCCGCTGGAAGATCAAGCACCCGGACATGAAGCCGCTCGCGCTCGCGGCCGGCGAGGCCGCGCGCGGGTTCGCCTCGGTGTCGTACGAATGGGTGCCGCGGGAACGCAACAAGTATGCGGACCGGCTCGCCAACGAAGCCATGGATTCTGCCGAACGGGACGGTGGTGCGCGTCGCCCCGATGTAAGAGCCCGCCCGGCTGAGGTGGCGCCGCCGCCCGCGCCGGGCGGCCACTCAGCCTCCAGCTCTACCGCTACGCCGAATACCCAGGCCGGGGGCGTGCGGCCGCCGGTGCGTCACTCGGCTGGGGACCCGCGCAGGGGCAGGCGACGATCACACTGCTGCTCCGGCACGGGCAGACGCCGCTGTCGGCCGAGCGGCGGTTCGCGGGCGTCGGTGACATCGAGCTGACCGAGACGGGCGTGCGCCAGGCGAAGCTCGCGGGAGAGCGGCTCGCGGCGCGCGGCGGCGTGGACGTGATCGTGACGTCGCCGCTGCGGCGGGCACGGCAGACGGCCGAGGAGGTGGCCGCGGCCACCGGTGCGCCGGTAGAGGAGGACGAGGACCTCCGCGAGACCGACTTCGGCGCGTGGGAGGGCCTGACCTTCACCGAGGCGCAGCGGCGCTGGCCGGAGGAGGTCGCGGCGTGGCTGGCCGACCCGGCGGTCGCCCCGCCCGGGGGCGAGAGCTTCGCCGCGGTCGCCACCCGGGTGCAGGCGGCCCGGGAACGGCTGCTGGCCGCGCACGCGCGGCAGACCGTGCTGGTGGCCAGCCACGTGACGCCGATCAAGACGCTGCTCACCGAGGCGCTGCTCGCGCCGCCCGCGGCCATCTACCGGATGCATCTCGACGTGGGGGCGTTCAGCGAGATCGACTGGTATTCCGACGGCCCGGCGGTCGTCAGGTCACTGAACGATACAGCTCACCTGCGATAGGGCACCTTTGCGGTAAGGTCGGCTGCGCCCAGCCGCGCCGGTGCCCGATCGCGTACCCCAGGCCACGAAGGATGCTGCTCGATGACGACGACGGATCACGCGCCTGGCGCGCGGCGCGGGCGGGGCAGCCCGGCGCGGCCGGCCGGCTCTCGTAAAATTCGCAGTCATGGCTGATCGTTCGCAGCTCAGCGCCCCGGGGAGCCTGGAGAACACCACCGGGATCACCAAGGCCGCGACGCCGCTGCCGGGGCAGCCGCTCGGCGAACTGGCCGCGCTGCACGGGCTCAAGCCCAGCGCGCAGCGGCCCGGCCTGCTGGAGTACCTGGGCAAGCTGTGGCAGCGCCGCCACTTCATCATGGCGTACGCCACGGCGCGGAACGTCTCGATGTACACCGACGCCCGGCTCGGCCAGATCTGGCAGGTGCTCACCCCGCTGCTCAACTGCGCGGTCTACTACCTGATCTTCGGCATCCTGTTCAAGGCCAACCGGGGCGTCGAGCACTACATCCCCTACCTGGTCATCGGCGTCTTCATCTTCACCTTCACCGAGCGGTCGCTGCTGGTCGGCTCGCGGGTCATGTACAACAACCTGTCGCTGATCCGGGCGCTGCAGTTCCCGCGGGCGTCGCTGCCGCTGGCCTACGTCATCGTCGAGCTGCAGCAGCTGATGCTGTCCATGGTGGTCATGGCGGTGATCGTGCTCGGCTATCACGAGCCGCTGACCTGGTACTGGTTCCTGGCCATCCCGGTGCTGCTGCTGCAGACGCTGTTCAACATCGGCGCAACCCTGATCATCGCGCGGATCGGCGCGGAGCTGAACGACGTCAGCCAGCTCGTGCCGTTCCTGACCCGGGTCTGGCGGTATTTCTGCGGGGTCATGTACAGCATCGCCACGCTGCCCGCGACGCTGCCGCTCTGGTCGAAGGAGATCCTGCAGCTCAACCCGGCCGCCGTGTACATCTCGCTGATGCGCTTGGCGATCATGCAGTCGCAGCGGACGAACGCGCCCGGCGCGGAGCCGTACAACGCCCTGAGGTGCGCTGCTTTCCATGCTCATCTGAGCTTTATCACCTCCAGGCGTACTGCCACCCGGAAGTGACCACGCCCCAGCTCTGGGTGGCGGGCGTCGGCTGGGCTGTCCTGGCGTTGGTGATCGGCGTCGTGTACTTCTGGCGGGCCGAGGCGCGCTACGGCCGCGGCTGACCGCGGGCGGGCCTGCGCAGTGCACGGACGGTGCGGGGGACCGGAGATCCGGCGCTGGCGGCATATCCGGGGCTGGCTGCTCTGTCAGGCCGGAACGGGGATGGCGAACGTCTGGCCGTCGGCGGCGCGGGCGTTGAGCCAGTCGCGGGAGATCAGCGCGGCCAGGGTGGCCAGGGCCCACACGGTGACCGGGTCGGTGTGCGGCGGCTGGAGCAGCCGTTCCGCCGCGGGCCGGCTGACAATATTGAACAGGCCGCCGGCCGAGCCGGTGCCGAGCACGTAATCACGCAGGAATTCCGCCACGTCGTCGCCATAGCCACGTCGCCAGTCGAAGCGGGCCCGCTGGCCCGGGGACGCTGCGCCAGGCGAGGGAGCGCCCGCGGTTCCCGGCGCGGAACCGCCCATGGCTGCGGCGACCGGCGCGGAATCGCCCGTAGTCCCGGCGGCCCCCGCGGACCGCGCGCTGGCCGCGTTCGCGGGAGGCTGCGCGGCGTCGCACTTCCACCGGTCGGCCGCCAGCGGAATGTCCAGCAGGGCCGGGCACAGCGCGCCGATCGCGCCGCGTACCAGGCGGTCATCGAGGCGCTCGGCGAGCGGCGCGGACCGGGCCGCGCGGACCACCTGGTCGCCGAAGAACGGCTGCGCCATGACCGAGCGGATCGCGTAGGCCTGCCGGGCCGCGGCGGACCAGCGCCCGGCCCGGTTGACCAGGTAGAAGTCATCCAGGGCCGGCTGCGGGTGGGCGGCCACCGCAGCGGCCCACGGGGCCAGGCTGGTCACGTACGCGGCCCGGCCGCGGGCCCGCAGCAACGGCAGGCGGCGCATGGTGAGTCGGCGCAGCAGCTCGGCGGAACCCGCCGCCCGCCGCGCGGCCGATCCCGGGATGATCTTGGCGTACCCGCCGCGCAGCAGTTCGCCGCCGTGCCCGCCGATGGCGATCGCGGTGGCGCCGGTGCCTGGATCGGGCCGGCCCACGTTCTCGAACGCGGACAGCATGCCGTCCGCCACCAGCACGGTGGCGCGCAGCCGCCCGAGCACGTCGACCTCCTGGACGGCGCGCGACCCGCCCGCTCCCGTGAACCCGCCCGCTCCCGTGAGCCCGCCGGCCCCGGTGACCCCGCCTGGCCGGGTCCCATCTGCCCCGCTGGCCACATCCGTTCCGCCAGGCCCGGAGACCCCAGTGGTTCGCGGCTCCACGATCTCGTGCTCCAGGCCCAGCTCGCGGGCGACCTGTGCCGCGACGATCACGTCCGGGTGGCCGGGAAAGCCGTACGTGCGGGCGCGGGCCGGCACACCCGCCCTGGCCAGCGCTGCGGCGATCAGGCGGCTGTCCTTGCCGCCGGTCAGGCTCAGCTCAACCGGCCCGGTAACGTCCCGGAGCGGGGTGACGGCCCGCACGAGAGCGTCGGCGACGCAGGCCGCCGCGTCGGCGCCGCCCGGGCCCGGTTCGGTCAGCGCGGCGCGTCCGGTCTCGGTGACCACACCGCCGGCGACGCGGCACGACGCGGCCGGGCCGAGCGCGCGCACCCCGGCGAAGGGCGTGACCGCCCCGAGCGGGTACCCCGGGCCGAGCAGCCCCGCGTACAGCAGGGCGTCGGCGTCCCCCAGGCGGCCGGTGATGGCCGCGGCCCACGTCGCACGGTCGGAAAGGACCGTTGCCCGGCCGGCCCGGGCCGTGAACACGGGGTCCACGCGGGTGATCCCGGTACGCGCGACCACCGTCCCGCCCGACTCGTCGGTTCCCCAGATGGTCCCGGCGAACGATGCGGCGTGCTGGTGGGATGGAAGGGGCCGGTGGGACGGGGGAGGCTGATGAGGCCTGATGAGCCTGGTGAGGCGGGGGAGGCTGGTGGGCCGCGGTGGGCTGGGATACGCGTGGCTGGTGGGCCACGGGAGGCTCACCCGAGCCGTCGCCGGCGGGCGGGGCCGGGGGAGCGGCGTCCTCGCCCCAGGTGATCAGCGCGGCGCGGCCGCCCGCCGCGCGCCAGATCACGCGGGCCGGGCCCGGGATCGGCATGACGCGCGGGTCCGTTTCGCAGCCGCGCTTGGCCAGCGCCGCGCAGGTGGCGGGGTCCGGGGCGCTGACGGCCAGGGTGAAGAACATGCCGTGGATCAGGGCGCGCCGGGCAGGGAGTAGCGCGGCACCGACTTCGCCGGCGCCAGGTTCTCGGTCAGCAGCCGGTACCAGGTCCCGAACACCGCGCGGGACTCGAACGACTCGACGGCCTGGGCCCGGGCCAGCGCACCGGCCTCGCGCCATTGTTCGTCGGTGCGGACCGCCGCGATCGCGGCCGCCATCTGCTGCGGGCTCTCGTGGATCCAGCGGGTGTCGTAGACGGTCTCCGCGCCGGGCCAGTGCCGGATGACCGGGACCGCCCCGGAGACCATGCCCTCGGCGGGGGCGACATGGAAGCTCTCGTCGTCGCTGGTCGACAGGACGAAGCCGACCCGCCGCAGCCACGCCGGGACGTCGGGGCCCGCCTCGTCGAACACGACCGCGCCGCGCAGCAGCGGGGACCGCTGGATCCGGTGCAGCGCCGCCGCGTAATGACCGCGCTCCTCCGGCTTCTGCCAGATCCACCAGTGGTCCCACGGCATCCCGGACTTGACGTAGAGCCTGTACCGCTCGTCGTCCCGGCGCAGCTCCTCCAGCACGTCCAGGGCCAGGTCGACCCGCTTGCGCGACGGGACGATGCCGACGATCCCGAGGCTGAACCGGGCGCCGTCGAGCTTGGGCCGCTCCAGCTGCCCGACCTGGACCGTGTTGGGCAGGGCGACGATCTTACGGGTGGGCCAGCCGGTCTTGGTGGCCACCAGCTGCGCGTAGTGCTTGTTGACCGTGACCACCTGGTCCACGGCCTTGATCTCGACCCGGTACGGGTACCGGGCGTAGACCTCGAAGCGGTGCAGCCGGACGATGAGCCGGGACTTGGGCCGCTTGTTCTCGCTGTACCAGATGGCGTTCGGGCCGCACCACTCGCAGATCACGACGTCGGCCCAGCGGGAGATCGCCTCGCTGGCCTTCTCGTCGTGCTCGCCCAGCGATGGCCAGTGGTCGAGCCGCAGTTCCAGCCCGGGCTGCTGGCGCAGGTAGTCCAGCAGCGGGGTGATGAACTTCAGGTCGTGACCGGCCACCGCGACCTTCAGTGCCCGGGTGCCCGGCGCGACCTCGATGCGGGGCAGCGCGTCGCTCAGGTACCGGCGGATCCGGCTGACCGCCTTGTCCAGGGTGCAGGTCGCGGCGGCGGCGGAGGTCCGGCTGGCGGCGAGCTTCATGATCGCCGGGTCCGCGGCCGCGGTCTCGGCGATGGCGACCACGTCCCGCAGGTCCCGCGCGAACATCGGGTAGTCCGCGCCCAGCAGCGCCTCGTGCATCGGCGTCCGGTTCAGGATGACCGGCAGCCCCAGCATGCCGAACTCCAGCACCTTGGTCGACAGCTCCAGGCTGGCGTCCAGGCTGGGGTGACGCCAGCTCAGCCCGATGTCGCAGGCGGCCGCGATGCGCATGGCGCCTTCCCGGGAATGGCCGCCGCGCCACACCACCCCGCTGGCGGGCACCGCCGGCGGGGTACCCGCTGCGTTTCCCGTGTCCGGCGCGGGCGGGTCGCCCAGCGCCACGCGCATCCGGCGCTGGTAGCCCGGGTCGGCGGGGTCGTTGTGGATCTTGTCGCCGACCATGTGCAGCTCGGCCCGGACCCCGCGCGCGGCCAGCAGCCCGGGCAGCTGGGTCATCTCGTAGGTGTTCCAGCGCGGCGCGAACTTGCCGGTATAGACGAGGCGGAGCACCCCGTCGGACTCGCGCGGCGTCTCCGGCAGGGCCGGCGCCGGCGGCACGACCGGCGGGAACAGTACGCACTTGCCGCACGCCTCGGCCACGCTGCCCTCGAGGAAGCACCGGAGTTCCTCGGTCTGGCACAGCACGTACTGCGACGCCCCTGCCACGCCGGCCAGCCAGCTCACCGCGTCCGGCGTCATCTCGGGGATGGACTGCGGGATGTCGGTCAGGTAGGTCCAGAGCCGGCCGCGGAACGCGTCGTCGGCCACCACCTTGTCGACCAGCCGGCGGCCGCGCACCACCACGATGTCGTGGCGGCGGGTGGCGTCCACCGCGGCCAGCACCTCGGACGCCTGCGCGGGGGTCAGCCCGTCCCGCCCGATCCCGTCGAGCAGCTGTTCCTCGGCGGGCCGCCGGATCGTGACGCCCGGCTCGCCCTCCAGCGGGGTCAGCAGCCGGCCCGTCTGCACCGGGGCCTTCAGCACCAGGGTCACCGCGCACCCGGCCCGGGCCAGCGCGAGCACCATCGACTGCACCCAGATCGCGGACCCGTCGATCAGGTTCAGGTTGACGTCGCCGTACACCAGGGCCGAACGTGACCTGGCCGCGTTCGCAGGACCTGCGGGGCTCGCGGAACCTGCGGGGCTCGCGGAACCTGCGGGGCTCGCGGAACCTGCGGGGCCGCGGAACCTGCGGCCAGCGGTCGCGGAACCTGCGGGGCTCGCGGAACCTGCGGTGTCCGCGGAACTTGCGGGGCTCGCGGAACCGTGACGCCCTCGTCGTCACCGGGCGGCGGGAGCTCCGGCCGGGATTCGGCCAGCGGTCCGGACATGCACAATGCCTTCCTCGTCGGGTCGGGCCACGTCGGGTCGGGTCGGGGTCACGCAGGTGGTGGCGCGGGGACGGGGGACTCCGCGGGGGCGACCGCGAACAGCCGCAGGCCACGCCGGCCCCAGGTCGACCGGGGCGGTGCCCCCTCGCGGAACAGCTCCGTCCGGGCGACGGCCGGGTCCAGCGTGTCGGTGAAGACGTAATCGGCCCCCGCGGCGTAGCCGACCGCATCGGCCCGTGCGCATTCCAGCGCGCACATCAGCTCCAGCAGATACGACGCGGGGTAGGCCACCTGGGGATCCCATTCGGCGGCCCACGGTGAGACCGCCGCGCGCGCCGCGGCGGGCAGGCCCGCGCCGGTCACCACGCTGGCCGTGATGCCGACCGCGCTGAGCGGGCCGAGCGCGCGGCCGATTTGCTCCCGCGCGGCGGCGTCCGCCGCCGCGTTACCCGGCCCGGTCGTGGCCAGATCACCCTCCAGCCAGACCAGCACCTCCTGCGGGCGCAGCCGCTGGTCCAGCACCCGGGCGGCGAGGCGCGCGGCGCCGGCGGCGTCCTGGACCCCGGCGAAGACGGCGACCCGGCGGCCGGGCACCGGCCGCGGCGGCAGGCTGGCCAGCCGGCCCAGCTCGGCCAGCCGGGCCGGTACGGCGTGCTCCTCGAACAGCTCGTGCAGGACCGCCTTGATCTCGGTCATCCCGCGCGGGCCCGCCGCGGCGGCGGCCGCGAGCTGGCCGGCGGCCTGCTCCGCGGTCCCGGCCGCGGTCGCCCCGCTGACCTGGGTGTCCTCCGTGACCGGCCCGACCACCCGCGCGCCGCAGGCGAGCTGCTCGCGCGCCTCGGCCGCGGTCGCGGCCAGGAACACCGCGTGCTGCCGGTACACCCCGGGCGCGGTCCGCCAGGAGGGCTCGCCGATGACCCGTACCGGGGCCGCCGCTGGCCGCCCCCCGGCCGGGCCGCCGCCGGCCGCCGCACGGGTCCGCGCCGCCGGCCGCCGAACGGGCCGCCAGCAGGCCCCGTGTCACCTCACTGCCGGCCAGCTCCCCGCCGGTCAGCTCGTCCAGCAGCCGCTTGACGGCCGGCCCCTCGCGCGGATCCCGGTGCCCGGCGTACACCGGCGCCGTCGCGCGCGCCGCGGGCAGGTCGACCGGGTTGAACCGGGCCAGCTGAACGCCCAGGCCGCCGTCCACCACGGCGTCGCAGGCGGTGCCCAGCCAGTCCAGGTACGGCATCAGGTACGACGGGGCGTTGCGCAGGAAGATGACCGGCTTGCCCAGCGCGCGGGCCAGGTCGATCAGGTCGGCGAGCCGGCGGCCACGGTCGGACGCGGCCGGGTCGCCCGCGTGCGCCCAGGCCCCGCCGGGCAGCAGCGCCGCCGCCTCGATGAGCACCAGGTCGGCGCCGGAGCCCTCCAGGACGAACGCCGCGTCGTGCGGCAGCAGCTGCTCGGCGGTCGCGTCCGGGGCCAGCGCCGCGCAGCTCGCGTCGGTGAGGACGCCGGCCACCACCAGGCCGTCGGCCATGTCCTGGCCCTCGGCCCGGGCCGTCGCCGACCACGCCAGGCCGGGCACCGTGTACGCGGCGAGGAACCGGTCACCGGCCGCCCCGGCCCCCGCGTCGAGCAGGATCCGGGCCCAGCGCTCCTCGTCGGCGGACCGGAACCCGTCGCCGGGGACTCCGCCCGGCGGCGCGGCCGGCGCGGCGCTCCCGCCACATCCGGTACAGGTGCCTGGGCAGCCGCGGCCCGCCGATCCAGGGGCGTTTCGCGGCGGCGACGATGGCCTGGCCGAGCTCCATGGTGGCCGAGCGCTTGACCGACATGAGCTGCGACTCGGCCGCGGCGAGCTGCCGGTGGGTGTCGCGCAGGGCGCGGGCCAGCCGGTCCCGTTCGGCGGCCAGGGCGATCCCCTGCGCGGCGATGCCGGGGTCGGCGTCGCTGCCGCCGTCGGCGGGATCCGGCTCGTCGCGGCCGGAGGGCGCGTAGACGGTCAGCGCCAGATCGGCGCTCTGGTTGTCGGTCATGATCTGTGCGGTGCTCTCCTCAGCCGTCTCGGGCCAGCCAGTCGGTGATGATCCGCCCGATGCGCACGCCCGCGTGACCGTCCCACAGCGGCGGCAGCTCACCGGTGTACGGCCCGTCGTCGCACGCCTTCAGCACGGCCGAAGCCAGTTCGGCGGACGTGATGAGCCTATTGCTGCCATTGGTGATCGTGATGGGCCGTTCCGTATTCGGGCGGACGGTCAGGCACGGGACGCGCAGCAGCGTGGTCTCCTCCTGCACGCCGCCGGAGTCGGTGGCCACCGCGGCCGCGCCGCGGACCAGGCCCATGAACTCCAGGTACCCCAGCGGCGGGCAGGCGTGCACGCCCGGATGCGCGCTGAGCCCGGCCGTCTCCAGCACGGCCCGCCCGCGCGGGTGCACCGGGATGACCACGTTGATGACGGCGGCGATCTCGTGCAGCGCCGCCACGAGGCCGGCGGCGACGTCCGGGTCGTCCACGTTGGACGGGCGGTGCAGCGTGGCGACCACGTACCGCTCGGGCAGGTCCAGCCAGCCGCGGACCGCGGTGGTGTCGAACCGGTCCATGTTGGCCAGCAGCGTGTCGATCATCGGGTTGCCGACCAGGTGCACCGCGCTGACCGGCAGGCCCTCGTTGGCCAGGTAGCCGATCGCCTCCGGGGAGGTCGCGAACAGCAGGCTGGACAGCT
>CAWEFP010000039.1:0-38372 GCA_963808295.1 uncultured Actinomycetes bacterium
GCGGCCGGCCCCCGCCGTGCCGCCGGGTTGACGCTGCACGTCAGCGGGGGCTGAATAGCTGTGGTGACACCGAACGGCCCTGGCCAGGGCGCTGGCATGAGCGGAGGGTACGGCGTGAGCGAGCAACTGGAGCAGTTCCGCATGCTGATCGGCGGGAAGGCCGTCGACGCGATCTCCCGGCCGGACGTTCGAGTCCGAGAACCCCTATACCCGCCGGCCGTGGGCGCTGATCCCGGACGCGGGCCCGGAGGACGTGGACGCCGCCGTGCAGGCCGCCCGGGCCGCGCTGGACGCCGAATGGGGCCAGCTGACCGGGTTCGCGCGGGGTCCCGGCTGATGCGCCTGCTCGGCGACCTGATCTCGGTGAACGCCGAGCGGCTCGCGCGGCTGGAGGTCCAGGACTCCGCAAGTCTATCGAGGAGATGATCGGCCAGCTCAACGGGCTCGGCGGCTGGTACCACTACTACGCCGGGCTGGCCGACAAGCTCGAAGGGGCGGCAGATCCCCGCGCCTAACCCGGACTACCTCGTCTACACCCGCCGCGAGCAGGCAGGCGTCGTCGCCGCGATCACGCCATGGAACTCGCCGCTGCTGCTCATGACGTGGAAGCTGGCCCCGGCCCTGGCCGCGGGGTGCACCGTGGTGATCAAGCCGTCCGAGCACGCGCCCCCCCCTCTCCCACTATCCCCCACCCCCCCTCCTCTCCCCCCCCCCCTCTCCCCCCCCCCCCCCTCTCCCCCCCCCCCCCCCCCCTCCCCCCTCCCCCCCCCCCCCTCTCCTCTCCCCCCCCTTCTCGTGGCCCGGCTCCGGGCCAGGCACGGTCTGGGTCAACGCCTACCGGGTGGTCGCGCCGAGCGTCCCGTTCGGCGGATACAAGGCCTCCGGGATGGGTCGGGAGAACGGCATCGAGGCCGTGCACGCCTACACCGAGAACAAGAGCGTCTGGGTGGAGCTGAGCGGCGGCACCCGTGACCCCTTCACCCTCGGGTAGCGCGCGGCGTCGGCCCGTACCGCTGAATCGGGCTCCGGCCGGCCTGGAAGGCCCCGCCTGGGTGGCCGGAGCGCGGCTGAGCGCGGAGATCTGCCAGCTCGATCCCGGTGTCTCGGCCAGGCCGACAACCCACGTCTCGGCGGCGGCCCCCCGCGGGGTGATCGTCATGCTGGCCTGGGCCGTGCCGGAGCCGGAGGTATTCCGCACCTGGTAGGTGCACTGGGCACCGGGCGCACCTGACGCGGGCAGCAGCTCATCCGCAAAGCCGGTCTCGGGTACCCGTTTCTGGTAGGCCGCAGCGGTCAGCGCATACCCCGCTGCCGGTCGGCCCGATTGCAGCGCACCGCACAGCTTGCTCATCGTCTGCCCGGCCGTGGCCACCGCAGGCCTGGCGGTCAGCACCCGGATCACCCAGGCCACCACGATGACAGCCAGGATAACGAGGACAGCGCGCAGCAGGCTGGTGGCTGGCCTGCGGGACCGTCTCGCCGTCCGGGAGGCTGGCCACCGCCACGGGTATCCGGGTCCCCGGCGGGGCGGCGGACCCCCAGGTCGACGCGGTGACGGCGGAAGATCCGGCCAGAGCCGCGTCCGGCTGCCAGGGCAGGCCGGTCGTCAGGACTATCCGGCTGGCCTTCCCGTCCGCCGCGGTCAGGGCGAACGGAGCCGAGTAGCGCCGGCGGTAGCTGCCGCCCTGTGTCCAGAAGGCCTGGTAGGCCGTAGTGACCAGGGCACGGGCCCGGTTCAAGTGGTCTTCCGTGATGCCCAGGTCCGCGACGACCGTGGCCGGGCGGCGCAGCACCAACCCCTCGGTCACGGCAATCGGGCGGCCCACCCGGTCGGTCAGCAGACCGGAACCGGGCAGGCCGTAGTCGTGAGCATCCAGCATGAAGATCCGGTAGACGGCGGTAATGGCATCGGTCCCGGGCACCCTGAGTTCCCGTACGCGGGCGGCCCCTGCCGGTGCAGGCTCACCGCCGGTGCCGCTGGGCAGGGCGCTCGCCAATGGCGCATCCGTCATGAAAGCTGGAATGACGACGATTCGGTGGTCATCGGATTGGGTGCGGCCGATGAGGAACGGCCATGCTTCCTCCATCGCCGTTACCGCCCGCCCGGCAGCCAGGCGTCGGCCCTGAAGCAGGCCCAGGTTTGCTCGAACCTTTCCGTCGAGGAGTAGCACATGTCCAGCACATAGCTCATCGCCGCGCTGTCACTGAGCCGCTATAGCACCGGTCCGCGGCCCCCGCGGTTGCTGATGAAGGCCCGGATGTACTTGCTTATATCGTCGACCGGGATCTTCAGTTCTATTATGCCGCCGACGGTGATCGTCACCGCGCCGAGCGAGGCTCAGCACCGCCGCCGTTATCTTGGCCACCCCGTCCGCGCGTTTGTGCTTAGTGACCTGCCCCGTGGACCGCCCGTTCAGCCGGGCGATGTCATGCCGGATGATGTCCGGGAATACACAGACGAAGGGGATCTCCACGTTCCATGGCTGGCACACCTCCCGGGGAACTTGACGGTGACGTCAGCCGAAGATTCCGATGGCTGCGCGAATCCATTGAGGCCAAGCGCGGAGACGGGAATGATACGGAGATTGACCAGCCATGGATTGTGGCGGAAGTTGCGGAAGACATCAGAACCTGCGTCGAGCCCGGCTGATGACGTCGCTCAATGGGTGCAGCGTTCCGTCCGGCCTGCGCATCAAATCCCATTTGGAAAGGACCAGGTGAATGTTCCGGCGCCCGGACCGGATGAGGATGTTGAGCAGGCGCTCGATCGAGCCGACGGCATCCGGGTCGTATCCATGGTCCATCAGCTTCCGGAGTACCGCGCCATCGATCAGGCCCATCAGGACGTCGGCTCTGGACAGTGCGCGGTAGAACTCCTCGTCGGGCGGATCGTCGCTGCTCGGGCCGAGCAGGCTCTCGGCGTGCTGGCCCGCGTAATCCAGGTAGCCCAGCGTGAACGCGGTGGCGTCCTGCTGGCCGGATTCCACCCTGACATCGAAGGACCAGTCGCGTGTTTCCGCCGCCCGGGTGCCCACCGAGAAGAACTTGCTCGTCATGCCGCGGACCTGCTCGGCCACATGCACGAGGGCGGTGTTGGACACGTGATCGGTGACGAAGCGGACACCCGCCCGGCCGCCGTGCGCGAAATGGCGGTAAAGGCTGGCGAGGAGGATCTGTCTTCCCTGATCCGCTGAAGCCCAGCATCAGGACCTGAACCTTGCGGTCTGCTGGCATGGGCGGGTCGGCTCGGTTGGAGCGGCGAAGGTACGCGGCGGCGGTTTCCGGCGGTCCGGTTGCGCCGGCGGTGACGGCATGGCCGGGGAATCCTCTCGGCCGATTGGGGGCTTCCCGCCAGCGGCGGTGCAACCGCGTGACGGCATCCTTGGCGGCCAGCACGATGAGCGTCACCATCAGCAAGAACGCAAGCATGGTGACCGTAATGCCAGCGGCGGGAACTGCGCCGGTAAGCCCGACACCGGCACCGAATCCGGCAAATGGAACGAGCTCACCCCGCAGGAAGAACCGCCACGGATGATTCCGGCGCGCGTTTCCGCCGATCATCGCGGCCGCCCGTCCATGGCCCGGCGGCCGGATATTAATGCCGATAGGCCCGCCGCGCCGACCGGGTGCAGTGAATACCGCATACGTGCCCTCCCCATGGCCCGCCACGCAATTCCGCGGGCCGCTCCCGTAGTCGAGACGCTCCGAAGATTCACGTGGAGCACACTCCCGAGATAACGGTTCTATTTCAGCCGCCATAAGCGGGCAAGCGGGTGAAAAGTGCGCCTACCGGGACAGTGGGCAGCTAAATGGCGGAATCGCCATCTTTCCCCCTGGCTGCCCCGGCTGGGTCTCCGCGCGGGCCCGATCCATCCGGTGGCAGGCGCAGGGCGCCGTACTTTCTGAACCGCCCGATCGACTTTCTGAGCCGCCCGATCGGCCCGCAGAACTCCCGCCGGAACCGCCTTTCTGGCTCAGCCTTCGCAGCGGGGACGCTACCGTCTAGTCCCGGGATTTGGCGGGCAGCGTATGGGAGGGCAACCGATGGCGGACGGGCAGACCGTGCAGCCGGGGCTGGACGACCTGGCGGGCGAGGCCGCGGTGCTGCGCATCTACCGGCAGGCATTCGCGGTGCTGGCCCGCGAGGCCGAGAAGATGATCCTGACGCCCCAGCTGCTGGACGTGGACGAGGCGATCTTCGGCGCGTTCGCCGCCTCCGGCAGCGACGGCCTGACCGAGGAACAGGTCCGCAACGCCTGCCGCCGGTTCCCCGAGGCGACCGTCGCCCGCCGGTTCGAGGTGCTCAAGGCGTACGGCGCGGTCAGCAAGGTCTTCGAGCGGCCGAACGAGCGCTACTACCGCGCCGCGTTCGCGCCGTACGTCATGCTGCTGTTCCTGCGCCGGATCGGCGGCCGCGGCGGCCAGTCCGAGCTGCACGAGCTGCTCTCGGCGGAGCACCGGAACGTCTCCGCCCGCACGGCCACCGCCGAGGACGGCCGGGCCTCGGCCGGGCGCCTCACCCAGGTGTTCCGGCTGATCGCGAACGAGCTGTCGATCATGTCACTGGGCGCGGACGTGGCCCAGCTGCGGGAGAACGCGCAGCTGCTGTGGGGCAACGAGGCGCTCATCGCCCGGGCCGAGGACGTGCACGCGGTCGTCCTGCGGCGGTGGCCCGCGCTGGACCGGGAATGCCAGTGGCTCCGCGCGGGCCTGGCCGCCTACCGGGACGCGATCGACGCTGCGGCGGCGCGGCTGATCGAGCGGGCCGGCACCACCCGGGCCCTCGGGCTGCTGCCGGCGCGAGGAGTGGCGGGCGTTCGCGCGCACCGCGGGCACGGAGCGGCTGGGCGCGGTGCTCGACTCGTTCGTATTCGACGCCCCGGCGCCCTGGTTCGACCCGCAGGCCATGACCGAGGCCGTCGAGAGCGGCGGCCAGCCCGACGCCGCGCGGATGCCCCCGCCGCGCCCCGCCGGGGACGACGGCGCCGGCCGGGACGACGCCGCCCCGGCCGATCACGACGGGACCGGCACGGCCGCCGGGGGGCTCCTCGGCGAGTCCCGTTCGGTTGCCGTGGCGGACCTGCTGCGTGCGGCCCCGGACTGGGCCAGCGCCCGCCGGGTCCTCGCCCAGATGACCGCCGCGCACCACGATCCCGCCCTGCCGTACACCCTGACCTGGGATGAGGGCCTGGACGTGGCGGACCCCGGCGGCCCGGGCCCGGCGTGGCTGACCCGCGGCCAGTTCCGGCGGAACGCGGACGCCCGGTGACCGCCGGGGACACCGCGCTGGCGTGGGCCCGGGCCCGGTCCGCGGGCCCGCTGCCGGTGCCGGCCGGGACGCCGGCCCCGGCGGGGATGATCAAGCTCACCGGCCCCGGCGGGTCCTGGCTGGTGCCGCGGGTACCCGAGACGGCCGACGCCCGGGTGCTGGCCGAGATGGGCCTGCCCGGCCCGCTGCTGGAGCAGCCCAACGACACCGCCCGGATGCTCGCGGCCGTGCTGCGGTGCTGCTGGGAGGACCCGCTGACCCCGGTCTGGCCGGGGGTCAGCGCCGGGTCCGGGCCCGTGCTCGCCGTGTTCCGTGCGGTGACCGGGCCGCGCGACGAGGCGGCGCACCGCCGGGCCGCCGTGGCCGCGCTGCGCCGCCTGGACCAGGCGGGCTGGGTGCGGTGGGACGAGGCCGGCACCGTCCGGCTGGGGCCGCGCGTCGCGTTGTGGAGCAGCGGCGACCTGACCACGCTGCGCCAGCTGTGGCGGTCAATTCAACCGCCCGAACGGGCCCGCGCGATCCCGGCCCTGCGGCAGGAGCCCGACGCCCGGGAAGCCGCCGAGCCCGACGCCGCGGGAGCCGCCGAGCCCGACGCCGGAAGCCGAGCCCGACGCCCCGGAAGCTGGGCCCGGCGATCCGCTGGAGCCAGCACAATGACCTCGATATTTGAACCGGTGCTGGCCGACCTCAGCGAACGGCACCGGGACGAGATCCTGGCCGCGTTCGCCGCGGTGGAGAACAGCCCGGAACCGGTACCGGAAGCCGTGGCCACGGCGCTGCGCGACGCGACCCTGCGCCGCAGCGTCGAGGAGATGCTGAACCTCATCGGCCGGACGCTGGTGCGGGCCGACCCGGGCCGCTGGACGTCCGGGTACCGCGACGACATCGCGGCCCGGCTCACCGCCGGCGGGGGCACGCCCTGCCGGTGACCGACCGCGCCGTGCTCACCCTGGTGCTGATCCATTCGGTCGCGATCCCGCGTACCGAGGGGACGCTGACCGGGGACGCCTGGGTGGAGGGCACCCCGACCCCGGTGGAGGAGCTGCAGCGCCGCACCCAGCTGCCCCGCGGTGAGCTGCGGCAGAGCCTCGGCCGGCTGCGGGCCGCCGGGCTGGTCCGGGTCGTTCCGGCGCGGCCGCGCCCGGGGAACGGCCCGCCGGGCGCGCCGGGCCAGCAGGGCACCGCGTATCTGCCCGGCCCGCAGTTTCACCGGCTGACCCAGGCCGCGCGCCGCCGCCTGCAGGAGGAGCTCATCCTGGCCGCGGGCCCGGACACCCCGCTGGCCGCCGCGATCCGGCGGCGCCGCGCCCACGAAAAGGAGCCCGCGTGACCGAGGACGTCCTGCGTTGGCGCAGCGACGGCGATCAGGAAGCCTTCGACGTCGTCGGCGCCCGCGTGCTGGCCGGCATCCAGATGATCAACATTTCCCGGCTGTCGGCCCACCCGGTGCCGATGGTCTCCGGCGGCCTGGTCACCGTGGCCGGGCAGGGTCCGAAGGACTCCAACGGCGCCGGGAAGTCCTCCTTCATCGCCGGGATCAGCCTGCTGTCCGGCGACGAGCAGTGGCGGTGGAGCAGCGGCGCGCCGGACGCGGCCGAGCTGCTGTTCACCGCGGAGATCGCCGCGCAGGACGGCCGCTGGGGCAACGCCGGGCACGGCTACGTCATCGGCGTCTTCAGCGCCCCGGACGCCGCCACGCCCGGGGAGCTGGCCGCCTCCGCGCTGACCGTGTGGCTGCGGATCAACCGCAAGGCGCCGTACGTCGACCTGCGCTGGGCCAGCGAGCTGTACGTGCCCGCCGGGGCCGGCGACGCGGACCGGGTGGCGGCCGCGGACGGGATGTGGGCCGAGCTGCCCCGCCGCAACGGGCGGCACGACATCCACGCCAACCGGCTCGGCCAGGCGCTGTACGGCCGGCACGTGCGGTGCGTGTCGTTCCTGTCCACCTCGGTGCGTGCCAGCGCGACCGCGAACCTGCTCGCCCAGCCGCTCAACGAGCTCAGCCCGGCCCGCATCTTCGACGCGATCGCCGCGCTGACCGGGATCGACCGCGAGATGGAAACCGAACGGGCCACCCGCACCACCGAGCACGCCCGGGGCGAGGAGGAGCAGCGGGCCCGCGCCGACCTGGACCGGTGGGAGGCCGAGGCCCGCCTCATCGAGGCGGGCATCGGCCAGCGGGCCGGGGCCCGCGCCGCGATCGAGCACGCGGCCGCGCTGTGGCAGGGCCGCAGCGCCCGGCTGGTGGTGGACGGCCGCCAGCAGCTCGACGACATCGGCGGCGAGCTGGCCCGGCTGGAGGGCGACTGGGAGGCCCGCGCCGCCCGGCTCGCGCAGCTCCGCGACCAGCTGCGGGACCTGCGCAGCGACGAGGCGTTCCAGGCCTACTGCGCCGGGGCCGAACGGCACTGGAAAGAGATGTCCGAACGGGACCGCGCGCTGGAGGTCGACGAGCGGACCACGGTCCGCGACATCGAGGACAAGTCCCGGCTGCGGGCGGCCCGCCTGGCCGAGGCGCGGGCCGCGGACGGCCGCGACGCCGGCCAGGCCGAAGCGGAGGCGGCGGCGGCCAACGCCCGGCTGGAGGACGCGCTGCAGGCCCTCGGGGCGCGCCAGCAGGAACTCGGCGACACCGAGACCGGCCTGGCCGAAGCCACCCACGGCGACGACCTGGCCGCCGGGCCGCTGCAGCGGCTGCGGGCGGGCGGGGTGCCCGCCGCGCCGCTGCTGGACAGCGTGGTCGTCTCCGCCGGGCAGCGGGAACGGTGGGAGCCGCGGCTGCACCCGTACCGCGAGGCGGTCGTGGTCGCGGCGGCGGACGCCGCCCGCGCCCGCGACCTGCTCGCCGGCCTGCCCGGCTCGATGCTGGTCTTCGCCGGTGCGCCCGGTGCGCCCGGTGCGCCCCCGGCGGCCGGGCCGGACCTGCCCGGCGCCGCCGACGAGCGGTTCCCGCTGGGCGGGTTCCTGGCCAGCCTGGCCGGGAGGGCCGGTGCCGGGGACGCCGGCGCGGTCGACGAGGCCGCGCGGGTCTGGGTGGTCGGCGGTTTCGCCAGCCCGCTGACCGGCCGGGCGGCCCGCGTCGACCAGGCCAGGGACCGGGTCGCGGCGGCCGCCGGGCGGCTGCGCGAGGCCGGGGAGACGGTCGAGCACGCCCGGCGGGAGCTGTCGGTGGCGCGGGCCCGGATCGCCGCCGCGAAGGCCGCCGGGGAGGCGGAACGGCTCTGGGAACAGATCGCCGGCCTGCGGGAGACGCTCAGCGAGCTGGCCGCCGAGCGGTCCGGGCTCGAGCCGGCCGTGCGGGCGGCGCGGCAGCAGCACGCCGGCATGCTCGCCGCCGTGCAGACCCGCACCGAGCAGGCCGAACGTCTCCGCGCCGACGCCGCCCGGCTGGAGGACCTGCAGAACCGCAACGTCGCCGAGCGGGACGCCCTGACGGCCCGCCAGGCCGCGATCGGGCTGGAGTCCCGCGTGGCCGCCTTCGGCGGCACCGTCGCCGAGGCGGCCGGGCATCTGCTCGCGCTGGGCGGTGAACAGGCCACCTGGGGCGAGCCGGAGTGGACCGCCGCGTGCCGCGGGGAACTGGACCGCGTGCTCACCCTGTGCTTCCCCCGCGGTACGCCCGAGGAGGAGATCCCGCGGGAGATCGCCGGCCTGCGCGGTGACGTCCGGTGGGGTGCCCAGGGGGAGGCGTTCCCGGCGCTGCACCGCGCCGTGCGCACTTACCTGGCGCAGACCGAGCAGGAGGACGACTACCAGCGGCAGCGGATCGCCCGGCAGCGCGCCGACCGGACCGCCGACCTGGCCGCGGCGCGCCGGGGCCTGGCCGAGGCGGCCCAGGCCGCCGCGGCGCACCGCGCGTCCGTCGCCGACGGCGTCAAGGCCAAGCTGAGGAAGGTGGCCACCCAGTTCGACCGGCTGGACCTGGAGTACGGCGGTTACGGGGCGACGCTGGACTTCCCCGAGCCGGAGCCGCCCGCCGAGCCGGACAAGCCGTGGCGCTGGACCGTCACCCCCAAATGGCGCCGCGCCGAGGGGCAGCGCATGTCGCCCTACAACCTGCGGGGCAACACCGCGCAGATGGACGAGAAGGCCGTCAAGCTGGTCTGCGCCGCCGCGCTGGCCGGCGGGACCGACCGGCCGCTGCTGCTGGTGCTCGACGAACTGGGCCGCAACCTGGGCAAGCAGCACCGCACCGAGGCGGTCGCGCTGTTCGAGCGGATCGGCCGGGACCGGAACATCACCGTGATCGGGGCGCTGCAGGACGACATGGAGCGCTACGCGATCGACGCGTCCGGGCTGTACGTGAAGCTGCGGCGCAGCTCGGACGCCAGCCCGTACAACTCCGCGCCGGTCATCGCGGGCCACGACGGCAACGCGGCCCGGCTCACCCTGTTGCACGACTGGCTGGCCGGCCACTATCCCGCGCCCGGCCCGGACGAGGAACTGGTCGGCGCGGCCCCCTGACCGGGCCGGCGCCCTGACCGGCGCCGTTAATCCGTTCCGGCGTCCGCGGCGGCGGCGTCCTCATCCGGGTCGCCCGCCCGCCCCAGGTCTCAAAACGGCACAATAGACGGCTTGACATCCTCCCCGCCGTGACGGCAGGGTTTCCGCGTCGGAGGTTTCTGATGAACAGGCTGCCGGTGCGGCTGGCCGCCCGGGTCGTCCTGCTCGACCCGGACGACCGGGTGCTGCTGATGCGCTACGACGACGGCCCGCCGAACGGGAGCCACTGGACCACTCCCGGCGGCGGGCTGAACGAGGGGGAAGATTACCCCGACGCCGCGCTGCGCGAGCTCGCCGAGGAGACCGGGTGGAGCGACATTGCGCTGCGCCATGAGGTGCTCCGCCGCTCGCTGACCATGGAGTACGCGGGCCGGCTGGTGCGCCAGCGGGAACGCCTGTACCTGGCGCGGACCGGCCCGGCGCGCCGCCCGATCCACGGCGTCGACGCGATGCACGCCATCGACGGCATCGCCGCCTGGCGGTGGTGGACGCTGGCCGAGCTCGACGTCACCACGGAGAAGGTCTGGCCCGCCGGGCTGGCCACGCTGATCCGCGACGCACTCAGCCAGGCCTGACGCGCGCCCTGGTCGGGTCATTCCCCGACCGGGCCGCCGGCCAGCTCGGTGACGATGTCCAGCTGGCCCACGTGCCGCGCGTACTCCTGCACCAGGTGGAACAGGACCCGCTCCAGGGCCGGGGGATCGGCTCCGTCCCACCGTTCGCCGGGCCGGCCGCTGTCGGCCAGATCATGGGCGGTCACGATCGCCCGGGTTCTCATCGCCTGGGCATCCAGCGCTGCCACCAGGCCGGCCAGCGTCTCGTCGGCGGCGACGTACCAGCGGCCGTCCTTCGTGTCGCCCCATACGTCCGGCCGGTCGCGGCCCTCGAAGCCCCATTCCAGCCAGCGCATCTCCACGTAGGCCAGGTGCTTGGCCAGCTCGATCGGGGCCCAGCCGGACGGCAGCCGGCTGGCGCGCAGCTCATCGCCGGGCAGTCCCTGGAGCTTGCTGACCAGGCGGGAACGGAAGTAGTCCAGGTACCGCAGGAACACCTCGGCCCGCGACGCCGCCGGCGCCGTCGGTTCAGGAAACGGCAGGCTCACCCCCTCAGCCTGCCGCATCGCGTCCCGTTACCGTCGCATTTCCCGGGCCGTTGGGCCCTTCTGCGGCCGCGTAACGATCTGGTACATGTCCTAGCTCCACACATATCGGCCGGTTGCCGCCACGGGCAGGCCTGGCCAGCCTCGCGGCCTGCGAGGGGTCGCGGGGACCGGGTGGGCCGCTCGTTGTCTGCTGCCGGGATGCCGCCGGCGCGAGGGAGGCACATGGACCACGACCAGGCCCGGGCCCGGGCTGACCGCCGAACGCTGTTCCGCGACTCGGTAGCGCGCGGCTAGCCGTTCCGTGGCTGGCTGGCGCGCGACGCCGCCCCGCGCGGGCCCCGGCTCGGCTGGCCGGCCCGCGGCTGGCCGCCGCGCGCCCCGCCCCGCCGGGCCGCGTGCGCCCGGTCGCCCGGGGTGTGCGCCCGGTCGCCGGGGGCGTTGCCGGACCGCGGCCGCCGGCGCTTCGCGCCGCCCCGCCCGCTGCGGGCCGGTTCGCCGGCGGGCGCCGGCGGCGGGGGCGGCACCGGCGTGCCGGTCGTCGCGATCTGGTGGACCAGGTGGTGCCCCACGCCGACGTGGTGCCGCGGGGCGCGCACCCCCGCCGCGTCGTGCATCCGCTGCAGTTCCCGGACCTGCCCTTCCTCGGCCAGCGTCACGACCAGCCCGGACGCCCCCGCGCGGGCCGTCCGGCCGGAACGGTGCAGGTAGTCCTTGTGATCGTTGGGCGGATCGAAGTGCACGACCAGCTCTACATCGTCGACGTGGATGCCGCGCGCGGCGACGTCGGTGGCGACGAGAACCCGCGGGTGGCCGGCCGCGAACGCGTCCAGCGCGCGCTGCCGCTGGCTCTGGTTCCGGTTGCCGTGAATGGCCTCGGCGGCCACCCCGGCCCGGCTCAGCTGCCGGGCGAGCCGGTCCGCGCCGTGCTTGGTCCGGACGAAGAACAGGGTCCGCGCCGGGCGGCTGGCGATCTCCGCGGCCACCGGCAGCTTGTCCTGGGCGTCCAGCACCAGCACGCTGTGCTCGGCCGTGCCCGCCGTCTCGGTCTGCGGCGCCACCGCGTGCAGCGCGGGGTCGGTGAGGTAGCGGGTCACCAGCTGGCCGACCCGCCGGTCCAGCGTGGCGGAGAACAGCAGCCGCTGGCCGCCCGCCGGCGTCTCGTCCAGGATGCGGGTCACCGCGGGCAGGAAGCCGAGGTCGGCCATGTGGTCGGCCTCGTCGAGGACCGTGATCCCGACGGCGGCCAGCGTGCAGGCTCCCCGGTCGAGCAGGTCGATCAGCCGGCCCGGCGTCGCGACGACGATATCGGTGCCGTCCCGCAGCCGGGTGATCTGCCGCCCGTACGGGACGCCGCCGTAGACCGTCGTGACGCTCAGGCCGACGCTGCGGCCGAGCGGCGTGAGCACGTCCGCGACCTGCTGGGCCAGCTCACGGGTGGGCACCAGCACCAGGCCGCGCGGCCCGCCCGTGGTGTCCGTGCCGCCCGCCAGCCGGGTCAGCATCGGCAGGCCGAACGCGAGCGTCTTGCCCGAGCCGGTCTGCGCCCGGCCGAGCACGTCGCGGCCGGCCAGCGCGTCCGGGAGCGCCCGGGTCTGGATCGCGAAGGGCTCATGAATGTTCCGCGCCGCCAGCGCGCTGATCAGCCGGTCGGGCAGGCCGAGCTGGCCGAACGACGCTGCTGCGGGCGTCGGCCGTGCGGCGGCGTCGGACAGGGCGCGGTCGAGCCCGGCGTAGGGATCGGCCTGCGGGGGGCGTACCGGCCGGGACGGCCGTCCGGCCCGCCGGGCGGGCTGGCCGCCGCGGCGGCCGGGTTCCTGCTCGCGGGGCCCGCGGGGACCGTGGGTGCGGGCAGGCGTGCGCCGCCGCCGTGCATTGTCAGGCATGCATGAACTCCATCGCTGATTCGGGGCCGCGTCATGCCAGAGACGTCGACGACAGCGGCGAAACGTGATTCGCCGACCAGCGGACTGCTCACACAAGCGACCACGCGGGCGGTGTGCCCGCGAAAGGGCGGCATCGGTGCCGCCACGCCTGGTAACGCTAGCAGCATCCGCGATGTTCCCTGCCGGTGCCGGCGGCGTCCGGGCCACGCGGAAGAAAATCATCTCCGGCGCGTGTCGATCCGGCGCGGCGGCGTTCGACGTGTGGGCAAAGGAAGCCAGCGGCGGCACCGCCCGCCACCAAGCAGACAAAAGGAGCACACCATGCGATTCCTCGGATACACCCTCGGCGACCCGTCCGCGCCCGTGCCGATGCCGTCCCCGGACGACATGGCCAAGATGGGCGCGTTCGTGGAGGAGGCCACCAAGGCCGGCGTCCTGCTGGCCACCGGCGGCGTCGCCCCGCTGAACGAGGCGATCAAGGTCCAGTACCACAATGGCGAGTTCACCGTGCTGGACGGCCCGTTCACCGAGGCCAAGGAACTGGTCGGCGGCTGGGCGCTGATGGAGTGCCGCGACAAGGCCGAGGCCGTCGAGTGGACCAAGCGGTTCCTGGCCCTCGTCGGTGAGGGCGAGAGCACGATCCGGCCGGTGTACTGACGCCATGGCCACCGTGACGGGGTGGTGCCGCGGCCGGCGGCACCACCCCGTACCGCTTGCCCCGGCCGCGGCCGGGATGGTGTCATCGTGGCGTGACCGGTTCGGATACGCATGCGGCGGTCGACGCGGTGGTCCGGATGGAGTGGGCCCGCCTGGTCGCCACGCTGGCCCGGTACACCGGCGACGTCGGCCTGGCCGAGGAACTGGCCCAGGACGCCGTGGTCGCGGCGCTGGAGCAGTGGCCGCGATCGGGGGTGCCCGCCAGCCCCGGTGCCTGGCTGACGACCGTGGCCAAGCGGCGCGCCATCGACCTGTTCCGCCGGAACCGTGAGCTGGAGCGCAAGTACGCCCAGATCGGCCGGGACCTGGAGACGGACGGCCCGGCCGCGGCGTCCGGTTTCGATCAGGCCGCCGGGGACGACATCGACGACGACATGCTGCGGCTCATCTTCACCGCGTGTCACCCGGTGCTCGCGGTGCCCGCCCGGGTGGCGCTCACCCTCCGCCTGCTGGGCGGCCTGACCACGGCCGAGATCGCCCGCGCCTACCTGGTGCCGGAGCCGACGATCGCGCAGCGCATCGTCCGTGCCAAAAAGACCCTCGCCCGGGCCCGGGTGCCGTTCGAGGCGCCGGACCGCCAGCAGCGCCCGGCCCGGCTCTCCTCGGTCCTGGAGGCCATGTACCTCATCTTCAACGAGGGCTATTCGGCCACCGCCGGCGACGACTGGATGCGGCCGGCCCTGTGCCAGGAGGCGCTCCGGCTGGGCCGCCAGCTGGCCCAGCTCGCGCCCGCCGAACCCGAGGTGCACGGGCTGGTCGCGCTGATGGAGATTCAGGCGTCCCGGATCGCGGCCCGGACCGGGCCGTCCGGCCAGCCGGTGCTGCTGCTCGACCAGGACCGGGCCCGGTGGGACCGGCTGCTCATCAACCGCGGGCTGGCCGCCCTGGAGCGCGCCGGGCAGCTCGGCGGCGCCCACGGCCCCTACGCGCTGCAGGCCGCCATCGCCGCGTGTCACGCCCGGGCCTTCCGGCCGGAGGAGACCGACTGGGTGCGCATCACCGAGCTGTACGGCATCCTGGCCGCGGTGATGCCGTCACCGGTGGTCGAGCTGAACCGCGCGGTGGCGCTGTCGATGGCGTTCGGCCCGCAGGCGGGCCTGGACCTGGTGGATCAGCTCGTCGGCGAGCCCTCCCTGCGGGGGTACCACCTGCTGGCCAGCGTGCGCGGCGACCTGCTGATGAAGCTGGGGCGGGCCGCCGAGGCGGCGGCCGAGTTCGAGCGCGCCGCCGAACTGACCCGGAACGGGCCGGAACGGGAGCTGACCGCCGCGCGGGCCCGCGGGCCCGCCGGGCCCGCGCGGGCGGCCAGCCCGGCCCGCTCGCAGGGCGGCTCAGCGCCCGCTCGAAGTCCTGGTACAGGGCGAACGCCTCCGGCGTGACGAACGGCGCCCGGCGCATGCCCGGCCTCGCCCTGGACGTGCACGGGTGTGCAGTTCACCCGCTCGTCGTCGTTCATCAGGAACGTCGTGTGGTCCATGCCCAGGCCGGTGACGCCCTGCTTGACCGCGACGTCGAGGCCCATCACGGTGACCGCCGTCTATCCCATAACGCGACGCGCCCTCTACGATGGGGCGCGTGTCACCAAGGGCTATCGACTTTCACGTGCACCTGCCCACGCCGGACTGGCTGGACGGCAGCATGGCCGGCTACGTCGAGGCGGCCGAGGCGTACTTCCGCTCGCCGGTGCGGCGCCAGTCGCTGGGCCAGCTGGCGGACCGCTACCGCGAGCTGGGCCTGATGGCGGTCCTGCTGGCCTGGGACGCCGAGACCGCGACCGGGCGCCCCCGCGTGCCGAACGAGACCGTCGCGGCCGCCTGCCGCCAGTACCCCGACGTCTTCACCGGCCTGGGCTCGGTCGATCCGCACAAGGGGGCGGCGGCGGTCGCCGAGGTGGCCAACATCGCGGCGCTCGGCCTGCGCGGGGTGAAGTTCCACCCGTCCCTGCAGGCGTTCGATCCCGGCGATCCCCGGTTCTGGCCGGTCTTCGCCGCGTGCCAGGAGCACGGCCTGCTCGCCCTGTTCCACACCGGGACGAGCGGGATCGGCGCGCGCCAGCCCGGCGGCCAGGGCATCCGGATCGACTACGCCCACCCGCTCAAGCTCGACCCGGTGGCCGCGGCCCATCCCGGGCTGACCGTGGTGGCCGCGCATTTCGGCTGGCCCTGGCAGATGGACCTGCTCGCCGTCGCGCTGCACAAGACCAACGTGTTCATCGACATCTCCGGCTGGTCCCCGCGCCGGATCCCGCCGGAGGTGATCGCCGAGCTCAAGGGCCGGCTGTCGGATCAGTTCGTGTGGGGCAGCGACTACCCGTTCATCGCCCCCGAACGGTGCCTGTCCGAGCTCGATGGCCTCGGCATCAAGGCCGACGTCCTGGACGCGGTGCTGCGCGGCAACGCCGCCCGCATCCTGGGACTGCCCGGCTAGGGGCCCCGCCCCCGCCCGCCCGGCGGGCTCAGGGCCGGATGGGGGAGGGGTGCCGGGGCTCGCATGCACCCCACTGATCACCCTCCCCACCCTACTCCGGTCCACCCGGGGAGAATTCATAAATGTGTGCGATTTCTGCGGTAATAGCAGCAGAAACTGCACCCGAACGGGCCGTGCCGGTCTGCTCGGCTGCGGCTGACCGTATTCTCGCTGGGCATGAGGGTTGCTGCGCCCGCATGGGTGGTGGCCGGGCCGCCGGGAGCGGGCAAGAGCACGGTCGCGGACCTGCTGCTCGGCGCCCTGGCCCCGGTGCCGGCGCTGCTCGACAAGGACACCATGTACGGCTCGTTCGTGGCCGCGGCGCTCGCCGCGGCCGGCCGCCTGCCGGGTGAGCGCGAGGGCCCGTGGTACGACGAGCACATCAAGGTGCACGAGTACGCGGGGATGACGGCCGCCGCCCGGGAGATCCGCGCGCACGGCTGCCCCGTCCTGCTGTCCGGCCCGTTCACCCGGCAGATCCACGACGCGGCCCGGTGGCGGTCCTGGGTCAGCGACCTCGGCGGCGGGACCGTCCGCCTGGTCTGGATCCGGTCGGACGCGGCCACCCTGCGCCAGCGCCTGGCCGGCCGCGGCTACCCGCGGGACTCGGCCAAGCTGGAACGGTTCGCCGCGTTCACCGCGAGCATGCGGCTCGGCGCCGCGCCGGCGGCCCCGCACGCCGTCATCGACAACCGCCTGACCGCGGCCGTGCCCCTGGCGGACCAGGTAGCTGCCCTGCTCGCCGGCCCGCGCGTACCCGGCTGTCCGGCTTTATCCCTGGTCACGGGTGGCTTTCTGCCGTGACAGGCGCTAAACTGATCACTGACGGTAACCGACCGGAGACAGTATGACCGACCAGCGCGGGCGTGGGAGAACGCCAGTCCAGGCGGTATTGGAGTTGTACGACGCGATGTGTGACGGCCGGGTCGCGGACGCGCTGGCGCTGGTGGACCCGGAGGTGATCTGTGAACCTCTGGTCCGTCCCGGGCTGACGGCGTACAGCGGGCATGACGGCATTGCCCAACTGGTCAGCGACCTGCACGCCGTCCACGGGCGCTACCAGGTCGAGATAGCCGAGGTCACCGAACGGGCCGGGCCGGAAGTCACCGTGCATGCCAGGCTCGTGACGGAAGCCGGGCACGGGCCGCCGCTGGCGGTCACCAGCGTGTACACCTTCCGCGGTGGCCGTATCGCCTCCATCGAGAGCTTCCCGGCCCCCTAGGACGCCGGCGGTCCCGCACCCCGGAGACCGGCGTGGCCTGGCCGAACTCGGCAAGGACCAATAGAGCCGTTTACCCGGGACAGGTAGTCTCCGGTACAGGGCGCCCGCCGCGCCCATCAGCTGCCGTGGTGGCCGGGCCGGGCGCCGGCTCTGGAGGCTTCATGGGTGCCGTCGTTCTGGGCGCCACGCGGGCCGGCTCCCGGTCCCGCATCGGTCTCGTCCTCGGCGCGGGCGGCCTGACCGGCGCCGCCTGGATGACCGGTGCGCTGCCGGCCCTGCAGGACCGGCTGTCCCACCCGCTCAGCGGCGTCGAGGTGATCATCGGCACCAGCGCGGGCAGCGTGCTGGCGGCCAGCTTGCGCTGCCGCTGCAGCATCGAGGAGATGATCGGTTACCAGCGCGGCCAGGCCATCCGCGGCCTCCCGGCGCTGCCCCAGGTCCAGGACGGCCCGCTGCCGCCCGTCCCGCAGCCGCGGATGGGCTCACCCGTGCTGTGGTGCACCGCCCTGCTCACGCCGCACCGGGTGCACCCGCGGGTCAGCGCGACCGCGTGGCTGCCGCACGGCCGCGGCCGGCACACCGCCCTGCGCGCCATGGTCGGCGACCTGCACGCCCGCCACCACGGCGCGCCGGCCGGGGCCACGCCGCACTGGGTCGAGGGGCACACCTGGATCGTCGCCGTCGACTACGACTCGGGCCGGCGGGTGGTCTTCGGCCGCAGCGGCGCCCCGGCCGCGCCGCTGCCGGACGCGGTCGTCGCCTCCTGCTCCATCCCCGGCTGGTACCGGCCGGCCAAGATCAACGGCCGCCGCTACGTCGATGGC
The DNA here is from genome assembly GCA_963808295.1 of uncultured Actinomycetes bacterium. Classification (GTDB taxonomy): domain Bacteria; phylum Actinomycetota; class Actinomycetes; order Streptosporangiales; family Streptosporangiaceae; genus Bog-532. The sequence goes on from CAWEFP010000039.1 coordinate 17,987, forward strand.
GGGGTGCGGTCGATGACCTCGCTCAGCCTGATGGCCGACGCGGGCGTGGATGAGGTCTACGTGCTCGCGCCGATGGCCAGCACCGGGACCGACTCCCCGCGCAGCCCGCACGAGCGGCTGGACCGGACCGTCCGCGGCCTGGCCACCCATGCGCTGCTGCGCGACGCCCGCCGCCTGCACGCCCGCGGCATCACGGTCACCCTGCTCACCCCCGGCCCGGAGGACCTCGCCACGATGGGCGTCAACCCCATGGACGCGCGCCGCCGCGAGGCCGTGCTCGCCGCGTCGCTGCGCACCTCACCGGCCGCGCTCGCCCGCCCGCACGCCCTGGCCTGAGCCGACCCTACATCCTCGGCAGCCCGGCCCGGGCCCGCGCGATCTGTCGCCCGCCGTCGTAGCCACCAGCACCAGCGCGCAGGCGCAGGGGCGTCGCCCGGGACGCCATCTTCCGTGCCGAGCGGCCGCCGCGCCTATCGTGGGCGGCACCCGCCCCGCCGTTCAGTCCACCAGCGCCTGGTGAGACGAGCTGCCGTAGCTGCGAGCGGATCGGGTAGGCGCTGGAGGGCAGCAGCTGGGTGAAGAACGAGACCGTCAGTTCCTCGGACGGGTCGATCCAGAACGCGGTGCTCGCGCCGCCGCCCCAGGTCAGCTCGCCTGCGGAGGAGATGATCTTGCCGGGTACCGGGTCGATCGTGACGGCGAAGCCCAGGCCGAAGCCGACCCCGAGGAACGGGGTCTCGGCGTAGAGCGGCCGGCCGAACGTCTTCAGGTCGCGGTTGCCCGGCAGGTGGTTGCGGGTCATGTACCGCACCGTCCGGGGCCCGAGCAGCCGGGTGCCGTCCAGTTCCCCGCCCGGGCTGTCCGGGCGGTCCAGCAGCATCTGGGTGAAGCGGTCGTAGTCGGCGGCGGTGGAGAGCAGGCCGCCGCCCCCGCCGAGCAGGCTGCGCGGCGCGAGCACCAGCCGCCGAGGGAGTCCAGCCGGGCCGGCCGCCGTCCGGCCCCGGGGTGTACAGGGCGGCCAGCCGGGCGGCGTCATCGGTCCAGAACGTGGTGTCCGTCATGCCGAGCGGGCCGAAGATCCTGGCCGCGAAGAACTCGTCCAGGCTCTGCCCGGAGACGACCTCGACCACCCGGCCCAGCACGTCGGTGGACACCGAGTAGTTCCATTCGGCACCGGGCTGGAACAGCAGCGGCAGGCCGGCCCAGACGTCGCAGGCCTGCGCCAGGTCCATGCCCGGCGGGGAGTCCCACTCGAACCCGGCGGCCCGGTACATCGCGTCCACCGGGTGCGCCCGGTGGAACCCGTAGGTGAGCCCGGAGGTGTGGGTGAGCAGGTGCCAGATCCGGACCGGCTCGGCGGCCGGGACCGTGACGGACTTGAGGTCGGACCCGCCGTCGAACACGCGGACGGCGCCGAACGACGGGATGAACGAGCTGACCGGATCGGTGAGCTCGAAGGCGCCCTCCTCGAACAGCATCATCGCGGCGACCGAGGTGATGGGCTTGGTCATCGAGTAGATCCGCCACAGCGTGTCGGTCTCCACCGGCCGGCCCGCCTCCAGGTCACGCGACCCGTGCCGGGCCACGTAGGCCAGGCGGCCGCGCCGGTTCACCGTGATCAGCCAGCCGGGCAGCTTGCCGTCGTTGACGTAGCGGGTGAAGTGCCGGCCGATCCGGTCCAGCCGGTCCGCGTCCAGGCCCACCTCGGCGGGGTCCGCCTCGGCCTTGAGCTCGCTCATCGCCGCACCTTTCGTCAGCGGTCCCGCATGACCCTGCGGCGGTAGGCCAGGCTCCCGGCGCCGGCCAGCAGGGCCGCACCGCCGAGGCCGAAGAGCAGGATGTCCTGGACGCCGGCCGTGCCGCCGCCGCCGGTGGACGGGGCGCCGACGGGCACCGGGCTGGGCGACGGGCTCGGCGAGCCGATCACCGGCGCGATGGTCGGCTCCGTGGTCGGCGAGGCCGACGGTGATGCCGACGCCGAGGCGCTGGCCGACGCGCTGGCCGAGCGTGGCTGGCGCTGCCGAGGCGGCCGAGGTTCTGGAGCCGGGGGCCAGTGCCGTAGCGATACCGCCGCTCGCCGTCGCCGAGACGCTCCCGGAGGCCGCCGTCCCGCCGGGTCCCGAGCACGCCGTCGTGACGGCCAGGACGATCAGGGCACCGCAGCCGGCCGCCGCCAGCCTCGCGCCGGAGCGTGTCCGCGCGATGGCCGTGCGCACCCCCATGAAACCTCCCGGTACGGGCGCGCCATAAAGGTGCGGCGCAGGGAATGGCCTGTTTTTCATTGGAACATTAGGCTACGCGAGCAGAAGAGTATCCGGAAGACGGCGAGAGGGACGGCCGCATTGGCGGAACCGGAGTGGCGGCGTATATACGGGCTCCGTGTGGTCTTTACGGCTTCACCGGGCGGATTCGTCCCGGCTGCCCGCCCGCCGCGAAGTATCCGGGCGCGCCTGGCCGGGGCGGCCGGCGTGCTGCTCGTCCTGGCCGGGGTCGTCGCCATCGGCGTCGCGGTGGCCGCCCAGGTACACGCGCCGCAGCCGTCGGCGGCGGCGGCCGGTTCCACCGGGGCCGGCTACGGGCCGTCGCTGGCGCGCTCCCTGCCGGTGTCCGTCGACATCCCGGCCATCGGCGTGCGCTCGGACCTGCTGGCCCTCGGGCTGAACCCGGACGGCACGATCCAGGTGCCGTCGCTGTCGGCCGGCGCTGACCAGGCGGCCTGGTACAAGTACTCGGCGACGCCCGGCCAGATGGGGGCGTCGGTCATCGAGGGCCACGTCGACACGGACCACGGGCCCGCCGTCTTCTTCCGCCTCGGGGCGCTCCAACCCGGGGAGCACATCGACGTGACGCTCGCCGACGGGATCACCGCCGTTTTCCGCGTTACCGGCGTCCGGCAGTACTCAAAAGCCAATTTCCCGGCGAAAACCATTTACGGCGCGCCCGGTTACGCCGCCCTGCACCTGATAACGTGCGGCGGCGCTTTTGACTACGCCAGCGGTCATTACCTGAGCACCACCGTCGTATTCGCGTCCCTCACCTCATCCCGCCGGGCGGCGTTAACCGCTTGACGTTGCGGTTGCGTCAGCAGCGCGGAGAACGCTGCCCAGATCAGGCATCCGCGGATTGCGGCGGGTGGTGTAGCGGGGAGGGGCAGCTCAGCTGTCACAGCCTGATCTCGGGCACCATTCGCCTCATGTCCGCAGGGCGCCCCTTGGCGTAAGGCGCCTAGGGCTGCGGGCGCGCGGGGGGCGCCTCGGCCTCCGCCAGCCGGGCGTGCAGCCGGTCCCGGATCTCCTCTGGCGTGTAGGCGCGGCGGCGCCGTTCCGCGCGGGCGATCACCACCCCGGTCGCGGCCACGCCGACGAATCCCGCCAGCCCCAGAAGTTTCCACCCGCGTCCTGTCTGCACCTGCCTAGGCTACGACCGTGCCGCCCATCACCCTCCAGGACGCGGCCGGGCTCACCCGGACCGGTGACGTGTGGCTGTTCCGCGGCCGCAAGCCGGCCGACCGCGCCATCCAGGTCGCGACCAACAGCCCGGTCAACCACGTCGGCATGTCGGTGGTCCTGGAGGACCTGCCGCCGCTGATGTGGCACGCCGAGCTGGGCCGGTCCCTGCCCGACCTGTGGTCAGGGACCCGCCAGCGCGGGGTGCAGCTGCACGACCTGCGCGCCGCCGTGACCGTCTGGGCGCAGAGGTACGGCCAGCGGGCCTGGCTGCGCCAGCTCGACCCGCCGGCCACCCGGGAGATGGAGGACGCCGTGCTGCGCACGATCGCGCGGCTGGACGGCACGCCGTTCCCGTCCACCGCCGGGCTCGCGTCCCGCTGGCTGCTGGGCCGCGTGCCGCCGCTGCGGCGCCCGCGCGAGGCCAGCCGGGACCGCCCGCCAGAGGCCAGCCTGGAGACGGCCTACTGCGCCGAGGTGCTCGCCGTGACCTATCAGGCCATGGGGCTGTTGCCCGGCCGCCGCCGCACGAGCTGGTACGACGCGGGCCGCTTCTGGAGCGGTGACGACCTCCGGCTGGCCGGCGGCTACCGGCTGTCCGGCGAGGTCGCCGTCACGATCTAGCCGTCGGCGGGCTCGTCCTGGGGGACTCGTCCCCGGCGGGCTCGTCCCCGGCGGGTTTCTGCAGGGCCCGGCGCACGGCGTCCACCTGGCCCCGGACCGAGCAGCAGGCCGGGATGGGCACGCACCCGGCGGGCACCGCCGCTGTGCCCGCTTGCCGCTTGACGACGACCGGCAGCTCCGGGTGCCACCACCGGATGCCGGCCGCCACGCCGTCCTCCGGGGCGAGCCCGTGCAGCACGACGTCGGCGCCGGCCAGCACCTCGCAGTCGGCCCCGCGCAGCAGCGGGCAGGTCGCAGGGGGGACGCCGGGTCCCGTGCAGAACGCCACGTCGAAGCCCGCGTCCCGGAACGCGGCGAAATCGGAGATCTCCAGGGCCGGGTGGTCGTCCTCGATCAGCACGCGGGGACGGCGCTGCGTGCCGGACGACGAATACCAGGTCCTCCGGGGAACTCGCTGCTTCATGGCCACTCCTCCCGCCGTGCCTGCCTTCAATGGGCCGCACCGGCAGCAGGCCGCGGCAGGGGCTTTGGTCCCGCCCGGGGTCATCTGCTGCCCTGGTAACGTGACGGCGTGATCGGCCCTGTGATCAGCCTTTCCTGGTGGCAGCAGCACCGCGACGAGGTGGTGCTCGCCGACGTCCGCTGGTACCTGGACGGCCGCTCCGGACGGGACGCCTATGCCGCGGGCCACCTGCCCGGCGCCGTCTTCGTGGAACTCGACCGGTGGCTGGCGGCCGGGGCCAGCCCGCAAGCGGGCCGGCACCCACTTCCCGACCCGGCGGTCTTCGCCGAGGGCATGGCCCGGGTCGGCATCGCCGACGGCACCACGGTCGTGGCCTACGACGACGCCGGCGGAACGGTCGCGGCCCGGCTGGTCTGGATGCTGCGGGTGACAGGTCACCCGGCGGCGCTCCTCGACGGGGGCTTGCCGGCCTATCAGGGCCCGCTGGAGCAGGCGGCACCCGATCGCCCGCCCGCGCCGTTCACGCCGCGTCCCTGGCCCGCGGACCGTCTCGCCGGTATCGGGGACGCCGCCGATCCGGGCCGGGTCGTCCTGGACGCCCGCGACCGGTCGCGCTACCGGGGCGACAGCGAGCCGGTCGACCCGCGGCCCGGGCACATTCCGGGCGCCCGCAGCCTGCCCTGCCGGGAGAACCTCGCCGCGGACGGCACGTTCCTGCCCGTCGCCGCGGCTGCGGGAGCGGCTGGCCGGCGTGGGCGTCACGGACGCCGCCCAGGTCGTCTCCTACTGCGGCTCCGGCGTGACGGCCTGCCACAACCTGCTCGTCATGGAGTACGCCGGCCTGGGGGAGGGGCGCCTCTACCCGGGCTCGTGGTCCCAGTACAGCCACACCAGCCGTCCCGCCGCCGTGGGGGACGCGCCGGCCTGAGGACCGGTTCACATGCGGGCCCCCACCTGACCGGCCCGCCGTTACGCGGCGAGCGGAGCCCCGCAGGGGGGCATTCCGGGCACAGGGAACCTACGATGGCTGCATATGCCCGGAGGGGGCCCCTGCGGGCCCACGACCATACGGAGCCCACCATGCCGCCGACCCCCGCCGACTCGGCGCGGACCGCGATCCTGACCGTCGACGATGACCCGGACGTGTCCCGCGCGGTCTCCCGTGACCTGCGGCAGACGCTACGGCAGCCAGTACCGGATCGTCCGCGCCGAGTCCGGTCAGTCGGCGCTGGACGCGCTGCACGAGCTGAAGCTGCGCGGCGACCAGGTCGCGGTCATCCTGGCCGACTACCGGATGCCGCAGATGAACGGCGTCGAGTTCCTGGAACGCGCGATGGACGTCTACCCCGGCGCCCGGCGCATCCTGCTGACCGCCTACGCCGACACCAGCGCCGCCATCGACGCGATCAACGTCGTCGACCTCGACCATTACCTGCTCAAGCCGTGGGATCCGCCGGAGGAGAAGCTCTACCCGGTGGTGGACGCCCTGCTGGAGACGTGGCGGGCTTCCGATCACCACGTGGTGCCGGAGACCAAGGTGATCGGGCACCGCTGGTCGGCGCGGTCGTCGGAGGTACGCGAGTTCCTGGCCCGCAACCAGGTGCCCTACCGCTGGTACGCCTCCGACGAGCCGGAGGGCAAACGGCTGCTGGAGGCGGCCAGCGAGGACGGCCTCAAGCTGCCCGTGGTGATCACCCTGGACCACGACGTCCTGGTCGCGCCGTCGGACGCGGAACTGGCCGGCCACGTGGGCCTGGCCACCACGCCGTCCGCCGACTTCTACGACCTCATCGTCATCGGCGGCGGCCCGGCCGGCCTGGGCGCGGCCGTCTACGGCGCGTCCGAGGGGCTGCGGACCGTGCTGCTGGAGCGGACCGCGACCGGCGGGCAGGCCGGCCAGAGCTCCCGGATCGAGAACTACCTGGGCTTCCCGGACGGGGTCTCCGGCGCGCAGCTGACCACCCGCGCCCGCCTCCAGGCGGCCAAGTTCGGCGCGGAGGTGCTCACCACCCGCGAGGTGACCGGCCTGGAGATCAACGGCTCGGCCCGGACCGTCCGCTTCTCCGACGGGTCCGCCCTGGACGCGCACAGCGTGATCCTGTCCACCGGCGTCGAGTACCGGCAGCTGACCGCGGCGGGGCTGGAACCGCTGACCGGATGCGGGGTCTACTACGGCTCCGCGCTGACCGAGGCGGCCGCCTGCATCGGCAGCGACGTCTACATCGTGGGCGGTGCCAACTCCGCCGGGCAGGCCGCGGTCTACCTGGCCCGCGGCGCCCGGTCGGTGAACATCCTGGTGCGCGGCCCGTCGCTGACCAAGTCCATGTCGCACTACCTCATCGAGCAGGTCAACAGCGTCCCGAACATCACCGTGCGGCCCTGCACCGAGGTGGTCGGCGCCCGCGGCGACGGCCACCTGGAGAGGCTGACGCTGCGTGACGCGAACACCGGCGCGCAGCAGGATGTCGACGCGTCGTGGCTGTTCGTCTTCATCGGCGCCGAGCCGCTGACCGGCTGGCTGGACGGCGTGGTGCGGCGGGACGAGCACGGCTTCGTGCTGGCCGGCCTCGACCTGGCCGAGGGCGGTGAGCAGCCGCCGGAATGGCCGCTGGACCGCGCGCCTTATCACCTGGAGACCAGCGTCCCCGGCGTGTTCGCGGCCGGCGACGTGCGCGCCGAGTCCGCCAAGCGCGTCGCCTCCGCCGTCGGCGAGGGCGCCATGGCCGTCATGCTCGTTCACCGTTACCTGGAGAAGCTGTGACCGCAGACCAGGCCCAGCCCAGCCCGGCCCCGTGCGGGCCGGACGAGCTGCGCTCCCTGTTCCTGTTCGAGAAGCTGAGCCCCGATCAGCTGGAGTGGCTGTGCCGGGAGGGCCGCGTCGAGGAGTTCCCGCCGGGCCTCGTCTACACCGAGGGTGACCCGGCCACCTGCTTTTACGTCCTGCTCGACGGCACCCTGGTGCTGCTGCGCCGGGTGGGCGGCGACGACATCGAGGTGAACCGGACCTCCGATCCCGGGGTCTACGCCGGCGCGTTCCAGGCCTACATGGGGGAACGGGCCCCGCAGACCTACAACAGCTCGCTGCGGGTGACGGTGCCGTCCCGCTTCTTCGTGCTGGACGCGGCGTGCTTCGCGAAGCTGATGACCGAATGGTTCCCGCTCGCGGTGCACCTGCTGGAGGGGGCGTTCTTCGGCAACAAGGTGGGCCAGCAGGCCGTCAGCCAGCGGGAGCGGCTGCTGGCCCTGGGCTCGCTGTCGGCCGGGCTCACCCACGAGCTGAACAACCCGGCCGCGGCGGCGGTCCGCGCCACCGCGGCGCTGCGCGAGCGGGTGGCCGGGATGCGGCACAAGCTCGGCATCCTGGCCAAGCACCCCTATCATCAGGCCACCCTGCAAAGCCTGATGGACCTGCAGGAACGGGCCGTGGAGCGGGTCTCCAAGGCGCCGGCGCTCGGCCCGATGGAGGCCTCGGACGCCGAGGACACGGTGGGCGACTGGCTCGACGGCTACGGCATTTCCGGTGGCTGGGACCTCGCGCCGGTGCTGGTGCAGGCGGGCCTGGACACCGACTGGCTCGACCAGGTGGCCGAGATCGTGGAAACGGACGACCTGGAGGGCGCGATCCGGTGGCTGACCTACACGGTCGAGACCGAGCTGCTGATGAACGAGATCCAGGACTCCACCGGCCGGATCATGCACCTGGTCGGCGCGGCCAAGCAGTACTCCCAGCTGGACCGGGCGCCGTACCAGGAGGTCGACGTGCACGACCTGCTGGACAGCACGCTGCTGATGCTGGCGGGCAAGCTCGGCCCCGGGATCAAGGTCGTCAAGGACTACGACCGGACCCTGCCGAAGATCCCCGCCTACGCGGCCGAGCTCAACCAGGTCTGGACGAACCTGATCGACAACGCGGTCTCCGCCATGGGCGGGACCGGCACGCTGACCGTGCGCACCGCGATGGACCGGGAAAAGCTGCTCGTCGAGTTCGGTGACACCGGCCCGGGTGTCCCCGAACAGATCCAGTCGCGTATCTTCGAACCGTTCTTCACCACCAAGCCGGTCGGCGAGGGCACCGGGCTGGGGCTGGACATCTCCTGGCGGATCATCGCCAAGAAGCACCACGGGGAAATCAACCTCGAGTCGGTCCCCGGTGACACGCGGTTCCGGGTCTGGCTGCCCCTGACGGCGCCGCAGCCCGACCGGCCGGAGCCCGAGCCCGGCAGCCCGGAGCCCGACAGGCAGGAGCCAGCATGACCGAGGTACCAGGGGTGGACCCGTCCGTCCCGCCCAGCGGGACCGGCTGCGCCGAGTGCGACGTGGCCGGCGGCTGGTGGTTCCACCTGCGCCGGTGCGCGCAGTGCGGGCACATCGGCTGCTGTGATTCCTCGCCGTCGCAGCACGCCAGCGTGCACGCGAAGGAAACCGGCCACCCGGTCATCCAGAGCTTCGAGCCGCGGGAGGCGTGGTTCTGGAGCTACCCGGACGAGCAGCTCTACGAGCGCGGTCCGGAGCTGGCCCCGCCGCACCACCACCCGCTCGACCAGCCCACCCCCGGCCCGGCCGGCCGGGTGCCCGCCGACTGGCAGGCCCACCTGCACTACGTAGCCGTGGCCGACGCCGCACAGGTGACGTTCGGGCTGTCGCCTGTACCGGCCGAACGGAACGCAGCCGGGGGCCGTAACGTAGGCGCATGCGCGCATGGGTAGTGGCCAAGCCCGGGCCGATGTCATCCGGGCCGCTGGAACTGACCGACCGCCCGGTGCCCGAACCGGGCCCCGGCGAACTCCTCGTCAAGGTCATCGTGTGCGGCGTCTGCCGCACCGACCTGCACCTGGCCGAGGGCGACCTGCCGCCGCACCACCCCCGGATGACCCCCGGCCACGAGGTGGTCGGGCAGGTGGTCGCGACCGGTCCCGGCACGACCCGGTTCCGCGAAGGCGACCGGGTCGGGGCCGCGTGGCTGGCCGGCACCGACGGATCGTGCCGGTTCTGCCGCCGCGGCCAGGAGAATCTCTGCCCCGGGTCCACCTACACCGGCTGGGACATCCACGGCGGGTACGCCGAGTACCTCACCGTGGCCGACGCGTTCGCGCACCCGCTGCCGGGCGGGTTCAGCGACACCGAGCTCGCGCCGCTGCTGTGCGCCGGCATCATCGGCTACCGGGCGCTGGTCCGGGCCGAGGTGCCGCCGGGCGGCACCCTGGGCATCTGGGGGTTCGGCGGCTCCGCGCACCTGGCCGCCCAGGTCGCGATGGCGCAGGGTGCGGCGGTGCACGTCTTCACCCGCCAGCCGGCCGCCCGTGACCTGGCGCGTGACCTGGGCGCGGCGTCGGTCCAGGACTCCTTCGACCCCTCGCCGGTGCCGCTGGACTCGGCCATCCTGTTCGCCCCGGTCGGCACCATCGTGCCGGCCGCACTGGCCGCGCTGGACCGCAACGGCACGCTCGCCATCGCCGGGATCTACCTGACCGACATCCCGTCCCTCACCTACGACAAGCACCTGTTCCAGGAGCGGAACCTGCGCAGCGTCACCTCGAACACCCGCGGCGACGCCCAGGAATTCCTCACCCTGGCCGAACGCCTCAGGATCAAGGTGACCACCACCCCGTACCCGTTCAGCCAGGCCGGCCAGGCCCTCGCCGACCTCGAAGCCGAACGCGTCCACGGCGCCGCCGTGCTGCAGATGTGAGCACCACCGGCCCCGCCCCCGCCGCCCCGCCCGGACCATGACCGCGCTGAACTTTCCGCTGGCCGCCATCGGCACCGCCCTGACGGTGCTGGTGTTCGCGTTCGGCGTGCGGCGGCTCATCGGCCTGCCGCTGTCTCCGCTGCGGACGCTGCTGGCCGGCCTCATCGCCTTTTTCTCCGCCTCGCCGATCATCACGGCCATCGGCGGCCCCGGGGTCGCCAACAACCACAGCCTCCTGCCCGAGCTGTGGTTCGTGATCCTCGGCGTGGTCATCGCACTGCTGGTCGGCATGGTCTTCCTGGTCATCTCCGAGGCCCTGGTGCCGAGCGGCTCGCTGCCCGGGCCGCTCTACGTGCTCCGCGGCCTGCGCCGGCAGCTGGGCCGCACCCGCCGCTACTCCCAGATCAGCGGGATCCTGGTCCGCCGGGGACTGCTGCCGTATGCGCGCGGCGGCCGCCGGTCGGAGCTGGCCACGTCCGAGGGACGGGCCCGGCTGGCCCGGTCGCTCCGGCTGGCCCTGGAGGACGGCGGGGTCACCTTCGTCAAGCTGGGCCAGGTGCTCTCCAGCCGCCGGGACCTGCTGCCGCCGGAGTTCATCGGCGAGCTGAGCCGCCTGCAGGACGACGCGCCCCAGGTGCCCTGGCCGCAGGTCGACGACGTGCTGCGCGCCGAGCTGGGCGCCGAGGTGGACGACGTGTTCGCCGCCTTTGACCGCGAGCCGATCGCGGCGGCATCCATCGCCCAGGTCCACGCCGCGACGCTCAGCTCGGGAGAGGTCGTGGTGGTCAAGGTGTGCCGGCCGGACGTCGGCGGCGTGGTGGAGCGGGACCTGGACATCATCGTCCGGCTCGCGGCCCGGCTGCAGCGCAGCACCAACTGGGGCCGGGCCGTCGGCGCGGTGGAACTGTCGCACGGTTTCGCGGACGCGCTGCGCGAGGAACTCGACCTGCGGATCGAGGCCCGCAACATGACCGCGGTGGCCGCCGCGGCGGCCAAACGCGACGCCAGCGTCCGGGTGCCGGTCCCGCACCTGCCGCTGTGCCGCGAAAAAGTCCTGGTGATGGAGTACCTCGACGGCCGCCCCCTGGCCGCGGTGACGATGTCCGCCGATGCGCGGGCCACGCTCGCCCGCGGCCTGCTGGACACCCTGCTGTGCCAGGTCCTGCTGGACGGGACGTTCCACGCCGATCCGCACCCGGGCAACGTGCTGCTGCTCACCGACGGGACGCTCGGCCTGCTCGACTTCGGCTCGGTCGGCCGTATCGATGCCGGCCTGCGCGCCGCGCTGCAGCACCTGCTGCTGGCCCTCGACCGGGGCGACCCCGCCGCGATGACCGACGCGCTCCTGGACGTCGTGGAGCGTCCCGAGGATCTGGACGAGCCCCGCCTGGAGCGGACGCTGGGCCGGTTCGCGGCCCGGCACGTCGCGGCGGGGATCACCCCGGACGTGCGGATGTTCACCGACCTGTTCCGCATCGTCGCCGACCACGGGCTGGCGATACCGCCCGAGATCGCGGCGGTCTTCCGCGCGCTGGCCACCATGGAGGGCACGCTGACCCAGCTCGCGCCGGGCTTCGACATCGTGACCGAGGCCCGCCGGTTCGCCGCCGAGCAGCTCGCCGAGCAGTTCAGCCCGGACACGCTCCGGCAGACGGCGGTGGACGAGCTGGCGTCGCTGCTGCCCCTGCTGCGGCGCCTGCCGCGCCGCATCGACCGGATCAGCGGCGCGCTGGAGAGGGGCCGGCTGCACCGTCAACGTCCGCCAGTTCGCCGACCCCGCCGACCGCCGTTACGTCACCGGGCTGCTGCACCAGGTGCTGCTCACGTTCCTGGCCGCCGCGTCCGGCATCATGGCCGTGCTGCTGATCGGCCTGCACGGCGGGCCGAACGTGACCCAGACCGTCACCCTGTACGCGTTCTTCGGCTACTGCCTGCTGGTGATCGCCGCGATCCTGGCCGTCCGCGTCCTGGTCCTCGTCTTCCGTCCGGACACCGGCTGAGCCGTCCGGACACCAAGGGGTTATTTCACGACGCGTCCTATTCGCGGGGAACGCTGCCCAAATCCTGGCCGAGGTTGGGGTGTCAGGTCAGCGCGGCCCGGATGGTCAGGCAGCGGCGGGCGGCGCGCCGGGCCAGGGTGAGCCGGAGCAGGCTCGCGGTGGCCGCCGCGGCGATCGGGGCCGGGGCGAGCGTTCCGGGCGCTCTGATCAGCTCGCCGGCGAGCAGCACCAAGACGATCACGTCGACAACCATGACGCCGAAGCCCGCGATGGCCGCGGTGGCGGGGACCAGGCGCGGGCGGTAGGGAAGCCAGCGGGTGAGGCGGCCCGTAGCGGCGACGGTGAACAGCGCCGCCCACACGGTGACCGCGAGGGCGGCGGCGACCAGGGGGAAGGCCACCAGCGAGCCGGGTGGCGCGCTGGCCCACTGCCAGGGCGGGGCCTGGCGGACACCGATGTGGCTGGCCACGGCGGCGGCGGCCCACAGCAGGCCGATGACGGGCCCGGTCACCGCCAGGGTCAGCGCGGTCCGGCGGGCGCTGCGGGCGGCGAGTTCGGGGCGGAACGCGGCGGCGATCTGGCGCGGGTCACCGAATTCGGTCAGCGCCGCCGCGGCGGCCTCGGCCGGCGGCAGCCCAGCGGCGTGGTGCGCGTCGATGGCGTCGAGCAGCCCGGCGCGGAGCTCGGCCACGATGCCGGCCTGGGTTCGGCCCGGGCCGGGCAGCCTGGCGGCGACATCGGCCAGGTAGGACTCGACCGCCTGCCCGGTGCCCGGACGGGGTGGCGGCGCCGCGCTGGTCATGGTGTCGCCGGCCGGGGCGTGGGGTCCAGCAGGGCGGTCGCCGCGCTGGTCATGGTGTCGCCGGCCGGGGCGTGGGGTCCAGCAGGGCGGTGACGGCGGCGGAAAAGTCCCGCCAGGTGCCCCGTTCGGCATCCAGGGCACGCCGGCCTGCCGGGGTCAGCTCGTAGAGGCGGCGCCGCCGCCCGCCCGCCTCGGCCCAGGTCGTCTGCACCAGGCCGGCCCGCTCCAGGCGGTGCAGGGCCGGGTAGATGGTGCCGGTCGGCAGGTCGAAGCGGCCGCCGCTGCCGGTCCGCAGCACCTCCATGATCGCGTAGCCATGGCGCGGGCCGTCCTCCAGCACCGCCAGCAGCATGCCGTCGAGATGCCCCTTGAGTGTTTCCGCCCTCATAGGTAGCCATGCTACCCTCTCTCAATAGATAGCGACGCTACACATACCGTGGCGACCGTGGCGCGGCGGAAGGAGCGACGATGGCCCGCACGCTCAGCCTTGTCGTCCGCAATCTGGTGTTCACCATCGTGGTGCCGGGGCTGGGGGGAGCCTGGGTTCCCTGGTGGATCCTGACGCGCAACGGGCACACCGCCACTCCGGCCGCATGGGAGGCGGTCCCGGTCATCGCGGCCGGGACGGCCCTGTACGTGTGGTGCGTCTGGAACTTCGCGGCGGTGGGACGGGGCACTCCCGGCCTGTGGGACGCGCCGTCGCGGGTGGTCGCGGCCGGGCCCTACCGCTGGGTGCGCAACCCGATCTACCTCGCCGCGCTTCTGATTGTCCTGGGGGAGGCGTGGCTGTTCCTGTCGCTGCCGCTGCTGGCCTACGCGGGCATCATGGCGGTCTTCTTCCACCTGTTCGTCACCGGCTACGAGGAACGGACGCTGGGCCGCCGCTTCGGCCGCAGCTACCTGGACTACCGGCGCACGGTTCCGCGCTGGATCCCCCGGCCGCCGCGGCTGAACGCCGGCCTCCCGGCCGCCGGGCTGGCGTCACACCAGGACAAGCGGGCCGAACGCGGCAAACAATGAGGTGAGCAGATGAGCGCCCTCGTCGGGCTCACTCATCTAAAGGCCCGCCGCGTGCAGGAACTTCGCGGCGATCGGCCCGTCGGTGGGGCCGCCGTCGCCGCTGGAGTTGACGACCAGCACCGCGAACGCGATGTTCCCCTTGAAACCGATCAGCCAGGCGTCGGTCTTCAGCGGCTTCCCGGTCCCGTACTCGGCGGTCCCCGTCTTGCCGAACGTCCCGGCCGGCAGGCCCTGGCCCGCTGCGGTGCCGGACGTGACGACCTGCGCCATCATCTGGTGCAGGTCGGAGACGACCGCCTGCGGCAGCTGCTGGGTGGGCGCGGTGTCATCTGGCGCCCCGATGACCAGGCGCGGGGCGTGCACGGTCCCGGTGTCGGCCGCGGCCGCGACCATCGCCATGTTCAGCGGCGAGGCCAGCACCCGGCCCTGGCCGATCGCCGTGGCGGCCAGGTCCGCCTCGTCGGACGGCTGCGGCACGGACCCGGCGTACGCGATCAGCCCCATCTGCGGCGCCTGGCCCAGCCGGAACGTCGCCGCGGTGGCCGGGAAGTCCGCCGCCGTGAGGTGCTGCGTGGCCAGACCGATGAAGGCGGTGTTGCACGACTCGGCGAAGGCGTGCAGCAGGTCGCTTACCGGGTGCTCGCCCTCGGAGTTGTGGAACACCTCGCCGTCGACCGTCGCCGTCGCCGGGCAGCTGGCCGCCGACGAGGGCGAGAGCCCGTGGTTGATGAGTGCGGTGGAGGTGATCACCTTGAAGGTCGAGCCCGGGGGATAGGCGCCGTCGAGCGCCTGGTCGAAGTCACCGGAGCCGGTGTTGGCCGCGGCCAGCACCGCGCCGGTCTGCGCGTTGACGGCGACGAGTGCCGCGCTCTTCTTCTGGCCGGCCAGCGCCGCCTCCGCGGCCCCCTGCACGGTCGGGTCGATCGTGGTCTGCACGGCCGTGCCGGGGCGTCCCGGCAGCGTGGCCAGCGTCGCCACGTGCGCGCCCTGGGCGGTGACCACCGCGACGGTGGCCGCGGGCACGCCGGCCAGCCGGCGCTCGTTGGCCTGCTCGAGCCCGGTCTGGCCGACGGTGCTCTGCGCGTCGTACGCGGGGCCGAGCGACTGAAGTTCCTGCGCGGTGATCGGCCCGACCGTGCCGACCAGGCCCGCGGTGAGCCCCGGCGTGGTGGCCTGCGGCGCCGCTGACGCGGCGAACACGGTGCCCGGGAGCGGGTAGAGGGTCGGCTTGAGCTGCTCATAGCGCGCCCACGGCACCGTGAAGACCGGCTCGAACAGCGCCGGGCGGGCCTTTGCGGCGGTGATCGCGTTGCCCGCCTGCTGGGTGGTCGCGCCCGCAGCGACCAGGGTGGACGTCAGCGACGTGGGGTCCTTGACCAGGCGCCCCTCGACGCCGATCGTCACCACCCGGGCCTGGGTGGTCAGCGGCACGCCGCCCGCGCCGGTGATCGCCGCGCGCGCCGGCCAGGTCGTGGTCACCGAGAGCTTGTCGCCGGCCCGCAGCGGCGGGGCGATCGTGGCCGGGGACCAGCTGACCAGCCAGTGTCCCGAGCTCTGCACCAGGTGCAGCGTCGGCCGGACGGTGATGGTGCCGAGGCCTGCCAGCGAAAGCCGCTCGGTGACCGGCTCCTGGGCGGTGGCCCCGCTGGTCTTGAGCGTGCCCGCGCTGAAGGTGGCCATGGTGACGTGCAGGTCGGTGAACGCCGCCGTGTTGACCGGCACGAAGTCGGCCGGCGGGCTGGCCACGAGCTGCCGCATGGCCGCCCAGTCCTGCCTGCTCCAGGCGGCCAGGTAGGCTCCGGCCGTCGTCTGCGGCGCGGATCCCAGCCGCACGCGCTGACCAGCGCACCGGACAGGACCGCAACCACCCCGACACCGGCGCACCAGCGCATCCGCGCACGTGACCCGCTGAGACTGCCCATGACCAGAGAGGTTCGCATTTGCCGACTTCCCCCGCCGGCAAACGCCGCACCAGGGCTCACCAGGGCGCACGGAGGCGCAGCGAGGCCGGGACCCCGCCGCCGGGCGATCGGCCGGGGACGATCGGCCTGCCGGGCGGGCGGGCCAGTGCTACAGCTGGCCGACGGCGGTGACCCGCATCACGGCGGTGCCCGCCTCGTCGGAGGCCGCCAGGTCGACCTCGGCGCTGATGCCCCAGTCGTGGTCGCCGGCCGGGTCGTCGAAGATCTGCCGGACGGTCCAGCGTGCGGCTCCTCGTCGATGATCAGCAGCGCCGGGCCGCGGGCGTCCGGCCCGGTGCCGATCTCGTCGTGCTCGGCGAAGTAGGCTCCAGCGCGTCCGCCCACGCGCGGCGTCCCAGCCGGCGTCCGCATCGAGCTCGCCGAGCTCGTCGTAGCGCCCCAGCGCGGCGAGCTCGACCCGGCGGAACAGCGCGTTGCGGACCAGCACCCGGAAGGCCCGCGCGTTGGCGGTGACCGGCGGCGGCCCGGCCGGCTCGCCGACGGCGGCCGCCTCGTCGGCGGTCCGGGTTGCGCAGCCGCTCCCACTCGTCGATCAGGCTCGAGTCGACCTGGCGGACGAGCTCGCCGAGCCACTCGATCAGGTCGATGAGCTCCTCGGTCTTGCCGTCCTCGGGCACCGTCTGCCGCAGCGCCTTGTACGCGTCCGACAGGTAGCGCAGCACCAGGCCCTCGGAACGGGCGAGCCCGTAGAAGCCGACGTACTCGGTGAACGTCATGGCCCGCTCGTACATGTCGCGGACGACGGACTTCGGCGCGAGATCGTAGTCGGCGACCCACGGATGGCCGCGCGCGGTAGATGTCGAAGGCCGCCTCGAGCAGGTCCTCCAGCGGCTTCGGGTAGGTCACGTCTTCGAGCAGCTCCATGCGCTCCTCGTACTCGATGCCGTCCGCCTTCATCTGCGCGACGGCCTCGCCGCGGGCCCTGTTCTGCTGCGCGGACAGCACCTGGCGGGGGTCCTCCAGCGTGGCCTCGACCACCGACACCACGTCCAGCGGGTAGGCCGGCGACTCCCGGTCCAGCAGCTCGAGCGCGGCCAGCGCGAACGGCGACAGCGGCTGGTTGAGCGCGAAGTCCGGCTGCAGGTCCACGGTGAGCCGCACCTGCCGGCCCGTCGTCGTCCGGCGCCTCCAGCCGCTCGACCACGCCCGCCGGCGAGCAGCGCCCGGTAGATCGGCGATCGCCCGGCGGATGTGCGCGCGCTGGGCCGGGTCGGTCCTCGTCGTTGTCGGCCAGCAGGTGCCGCATCGCGGCGAACGCGTCGCCCGGGCGGTCAGCACGTTCAGCAGCATCGCGTGGCTGACCGCGAAGCTGGACGTCAGCGGCTCCGGCTCGGCGGCGACCAGCCGCTCGAAGGTCGGCTCGCCCCAGGAGACGAAGCCCTCCGGCGGCTTCTTGCGCGACCAGCTTGCGCCGCTTCTTCGGGTCGTCGCCGGCCTTGGCCAGCGCCTGCGCGTTCTCGACCACGTGCTCGGGGGCCTGCACGACGACGGTGCCCGACGGTGTCGTACCCGGCCCGCCCGGCCCGCCCGGCGATCTGGTGGAACTCGCGCGCCTTCAGCAGCCGGGTCTTCGTGCCGTCGTACTTGGAGAGCGCGGTGAGCAGCACCGTCCGGATCGGCACGTTGATGCCGACGCCGAGCGTGTCGGTGCCGCAGATGACCTTGAGCAGGCCGGCCTGGGCCAGCGTCTCCACCAGCCGGCGGTACTTGGGCAGCATGCCGGCGTGGTGAACGCCGATGCCGTGCCGCACCAGCCGGGACAGCGTCCGGCCGAAGCCGGCGGTGAAGCGGAAGTCGCCGATCGGCTCGGCGATCGCGTCCTTCTCCGCCCGGGTGCAGACGTTGACGCTCATCAGCGCCTGGGCGCGCTCGAGCGCGGAGGCCTGGGTGAAGTGCACGACGTAGACCGGCGCCTCGTGCGTCTCGAGCAGCTCCTCGATCGTCTCGTGCAGCGGCGTCGTCACGTAGCGATAGTTCAGCGGCACCGGGCGCGCGTCCGAGCGGACGACCGCGGTGCTCGGCCGGTGCGCCGGGTCAGGTCCCTCTCGAAGAGGCTGACGTCCCCGAGCGTCGCCGACATCAGCACGAACTGCGCCTGCGGCAGCTCGAGCAGCGGCACCTGCCAGGCCCAGCCGCGGTCGGGGTCGGCGTAGAAGTGGAACTCGTCCATCACGACCTGGCCGACGTCGGCGTCCGCCCCGTCCCGCAGCGCGATGTTGGCCAGGATCTCGGCGGTGCAGCAGATGACCGGCGCGGCGGGTTGACGCTGGCGTCGCCGGTCAGCATGCCGACTGCTCCGGGCCGAACGTGTCGCACAGCGCGAAGAACTTCTCCGACACCAGCGCCTTGATCGGGGCCGTGTAGAAGCTGCGCCGCCCGGCCGCGAGCGCCGCGAAGTGCGCGCCCGGCGCGACCAGGCTCTTGCCCGAGCCGGTCGGCGTGGACAGGATCACGTTCGACCCGGAGACGACCTCGATCAGCGCCTCTTCCTGGGGCGGGTAGAGGGTCAGGCCCTGCCGCTGCGCCCAGCCGGCGAAGGCGTCGAAGACCGAGTCCGGGTCGGGCGTCGCGGGCAGCGCGTCGGTCAGCGTCATCGCCCCTCCTCCGGCCCGGCGGCGTTCTGCGCCCGGTGCCCCTGGCAACGGGTCACCGGGCCTAACCTCACCGCAACACCCGGCCGGGCCGGGACATTCCTAGGACTTGCCCAGCACGAGCCGGAACTCGGCCCGCCGGGGGCCGCCTCTCATCCGCCCGGAGCGGGCCCGGGGTCGCGGAGGAACTGCGTGAGTGCCTGGTAGTACGGCTCGATCGTGGCGATGTCGGCGTACTCCTCGGCGCCGTGCTGGCCGTGCCCGCCCACGCCGAACGCCACCGCCGCGATGCCGCCCTCCCCGTAGAACCGCCCGTCACCCGCGCCGTGCTTGCGCAGGAAGTCCGGCTGGTAGCCGTGCGCGAGAGGCCGCTTCCCGGAGGCGGCCGATCTCGGGTCGGCCGGGGTCGGCGTGGTGCGGCGGGTCCAGGTGGTCGACCACAGCCGTGACGCCCGGTTCGCAGAAGCCCTGCAGGTGGGCGGCGATCTGGCCGGGTTCTGGCTGGCCAGGTCGGCGTCCTCGGGGGGGAAGCGGATGTCCAGCCACGCCTCGGCCTCGGCCGGGATCTGGTTGCGGGCCTGGTTCGGGGTATGCATCGCGCGCCACGTTCACCGTGGTCCGCCACGCCTCCTCGGTCGCGACCGGATACCGGGCCAGCACGTTGTGCACGCTGCGCTGCAGCTTGACCAGGGCGTTGTCGCCCAGCCACGGGTAAGCGCTGTGCGCGCCGCGGCCGCTGGCCCGCAGGGTGACGCCGAGCATGCCCTTGGATTCGGTGACGATCCGCAGTCCGCTGGTCTCCCCGATGACGACGAACTCGCCCGCGCAACGCCGCGCTCGATCTGGTACCGGGTCCCGTCGCGCCCGCCCAGCTCCTCGTCGGTGACGAGCTGCAGCGCGAGCGGGTATCCCACCGCGCCTGCCAGCTCGCGGAAGGCCAGCGCCTCCGCCAGCGCGGAGATCTTCATATCCTGTGCTCCCCGCGCGTACAGCCGCATCCCGTCGCGGCGCGGCCGGAACTGCTCCGGCGGGGCCGGAACGACGTCCAGGTGCGCGTTGAGGATGACCCGGAAGAGGGGCCGTTCGGCATGATCGTGCCCGGTGCGGTACACCAGGGCGCTCGGCTTGCCACCCGAGGCGAACCGCTCGACCGTGAAACCGGGCCCGACGAAATCGAGCACCAGGCCCAGCGCCCGCTCCAGCTCCGCGGGCCGGTCGGCCGTCGACGGCACCGCGAGCAGCTCACCCGCCGCGGCCAGGAACCATTCCACGTCCATGGCCCCATCCTGCCCGGTCAGGGCAGGAGCGACGCAGATGAGGGGCTGGCCCGGCTCTGCCAGGGCCCGCGCCAGCCCGGCGGCAAGCTCGGCCCGGCGAGTGCTCCGGCTCCGGGCCGCGGGCACCCCCAGGCCGGTACGCCCCGTTCGCGTCCCGGGTATGGGGAGTTGCCGGGCAGTGAAGGCTAGGTGCTGGCCCGGGGGGACGGCCCAGCGTGCCCGGTCAAAAATGGCCAAGATGAGCACCTCATGTCCCCGGGGGGGGGCAGCTCGTCCAGGAGCGCTGGGTCGTCGTGTCGGGCTGGCCCCGGCTTCAGAGATCCGCAGCGACGGATGTCTGCCGTGCAACTTGCATGAGACTTGCCGTGCGGAGAAAGCGGCATGATCCGGCGTGCGACGGGGTGAGCCGATCCTCAGGCCGCAGGTCAGCGTGCCGGGATTAGCCGGCGGGCGATGACGGAGAGAGGCGGGACCGTTGGACGTTGCCCGGCT
>CAWEFP010000040.1:0-36494 GCA_963808295.1 uncultured Actinomycetes bacterium
GGCGCCCAGACCTTCGTGACGCCCGGCAACGGAAACGGCCCCCCGAACGGCCCGCAAACCTCATTCCCCTGCCCGGCGGGCAGCTGCCTCGCCAACCCGAAGATCCAGGAGGTCGGCGCCCTGCCGTCCGGCACGTCGGCCCCCAACACCGTGATCACCGAGCACGCCGTCCACCAGTTCGGCCTGCAGCCCAGCACGGCCCTGGCCGGCTCATCCAGACCCCGCACCCACCCACCGCCGCGCAGATCACCAACGCCAGGCGGCGCGGGCGGTCATGATCGGGGTCCTCACCGGATGGATCACCTTGTGAACCGAGCCCTGGCACTCAGCCCGCGCCAACCGCCATCAGGGACACCGCGGTCGCTTGCTGGATCGGATCGCCGGTGCGGCCGCACCGGACGCTGTGCATCGACTCGGCGAGGGTTTGGCCTGCGCGCAAGCACCCGTGCAGGTCCACCATCATGGGCACGACGGCGTAATCGTTCAGCGGGACGACGCCCCGGGGCCATGATCCTGGCTGTACCGAGCGGCAGCAGGCTGCTGACAAGGCCGAGCAGTTCATCGGCTCCGGCTGGTGCCAGGACGCCGGAATCGCAACTTGACAGAACCAGCCGGTGCGGCGCGCGGTGCAGCTGCTCGAAGTCATAGACAGTCAGCGGTCCATCGTGCATGCCCCAGTGAGGAGAACAGCGGGCTGTCGTCGCGGAAGCTTCCATGGGCGGCGATGTGGGCCAGCCAGGCCCCGTCGATCGCGGACAGCACCCGCCCTGCTGTGGCCTCACCACCTGACAACACCGTAACGCCGTCGCACAACTGCGCCACCAGTTGGCACCTCGGCGCCGTCAGTGACCAGGCCCGGCCCGCGGGCGAGCGTGACATGCCGGGCGGCTGCGGCGGCGGGGTGGCGTGCGCACGCATCCAGGCGGCCGCGGAAGGGGCGACACTGAACACGCGGTCATGCAAGCGCGGGAAACAGCGC
This sequence comes from uncultured Actinomycetes bacterium, assembly GCA_963808295.1. Lineage (GTDB taxonomy): Bacteria > Actinomycetota > Actinomycetes > Streptosporangiales > Streptosporangiaceae > Bog-532. Next base: position 980 of record CAWEFP010000040.1, read on the forward strand.
CCACGGGATCGTGTGAAGCTTGCCTGGCGGCACAATAACGACTGAGCTATTGCCCAGGTAAGCAGCGGCCGGGCCAAGTAGTGCGTCTTGGAGTTCCGGCCCGGCCGCCTTCAGGGTGGCCAGCGTACTGTCCAGGTCGTGCTCGGGTCGGGCCGCAGGCCAGGCGGCGCAAACCGAAGCGGGCGAAGTCGGCAGCGCGGGTGGCATTCGCGGTGCGGCCTGCCGTGAACTGCCGTACCCGTCCCGCGCCGCAGGTCAGCACGAGCAGGATGCCGTCGACGTCGACGATCTCGATCAACTGGGCGGTGCCGAGCTCGTCGAGCAGTTCCGCTATGTTGACAACGCTGCGGCCGGGATCGGTGGTACCACGGGCCCGCAGCGAGCTGGCACGTACCACGCTTTCGAGCCGTAGCTGTTGCCGCTGGAGCGCTGCGGTCGGCACGCCTTGGCGCCGCGCCTTCTCCAGCTCACTGGTTACCTGGCGGAGCGCGGCAAGACTGGCATTGAATTCCGCGTCGGCAGGGGGCCGCACGGCGGGGACCGCTAGCGCGGTGGCCCGCCAGCGCTCACTCCAGGCAAGCAAGAGCCGAGGCCGGTGCGTCCGCGCGGCGTAGCGCTGCGCGAGCGCAGCCAGTTCGGCGCCGTGGGCGGTGGCTTGTGCCCGCAGCTCCGAGGCGCCAAGGGTGAATCGATGTTCGTCCAAGACCTCAAGCCCTCGACGGCAAGCGGCTAGCAGAGGGCGTGGCTTCGCCGCGGCCTCGGCCCGCAACGCTTCACTAAGCCAGCCACTGGCACGGGACATCGCCGGACCGCGCCGTCGGCTCTGTGCGGCCGCGATGAGATGAGGATCGGCGTCATCGCGGCGGCCCAGTTCAAGCGCCACTCGCCCAGCCAGCAGATGCGCCTGCGTTGCCTCGCCAGAGCCGAGCGCCTCCAGCCGGACGGCCGCCCGGTCCGCCTCGCGAAGCAACTGGGCCGACACCGGGCCGGCCGTATAGCGTGCCCGGACAAACACCAGCCCAGCGTGGGCCTGCCACCAGGCACTCTGATGAGACCGGAAGAGACGGTAGGCGGCCTGCGCCCGGTCAAGGGCGGCCTGCGGCTGCGCTGCAGCCAGGGCGCAGTTGGCCGCCATCAGCAACAATTCGGCCTTCCAGTTGGACGGGCCATGGACCTGCTCGATATCACGCAGCGCAGCGTCCGCCTCGGCCAGCGCGTCGCCGACCAGCCCGGCCGCCAGCAATACAGCGCACCGGTCGACGCTGAGGGCTGGCGTCGGGACATTCAGCGGCCGGAAGCGGGCGGCGGCCTCATCAAGGTAAGAAAGCGCAGCCGGGAGGTCACCTATTGAGAAGGCGGCCTCCCCGCGGTTGCCCAGCGTATGGATCGATTCCAGTTCCTGGCTGGTTTCGGCGTACAGGCGCCCAGCGGCCACAAAATCGGCATCCGCGCGGCCGGGCGACCCGACTTCCAGATAAAGCAGCCCGCGGAGGTTTAATGCACGAGCCGTCCAAACCGGATCACCTGCGCGCTGCAGCACGCCGACCGCACGGCGCAGATCGTCGAGCGCCGCCGCATACCGGCCGAGTGTCCACAGCGCCACGCCACGCCGGTACAGCACCCGTCCTGCCAGTACGCCGCTTGACAGCTGTAGGGCACGGTCGAATGCGGCGAGTCCGGCCGCCGTCCGGCCCGCCTGGACAAGCGTTAACCCCAGCGTCGCAAGCACATCAGCTTCGCGTTCGGCCGAGCCAGTCCGCCGGGCCAGACGCCGCGCGCCGCGTAGCTCAACGACCCCCGCATCGACATCACCAATATCGCGCAAAACGATTCCCGCGGCCTGATGAGCTACCGAGGCCTCATACGGGCCAGGCCGCTCCGCCAGAAGCGTACGCGCCCTGGCTAGTGCGTCATGAGGCCGGGACAAGGCCAGCGGCAGCAAGTCGTCCACATCCCGTTGACCGGATCTGGCCATAACGGTTCCCCCAGACACCAGACCGATATTAGATCCTCATATCATCGCGGTCTAATGAATATCCAACGAAATCATGCCATGCTGCGACGCCGCGTGATCCTCCCGCAGTCCTTCACTGACCTTATGTTAAGAGAAGCGCACAGAAAATAACCGCACGGCGCACGGCGCCGCAGGCCGTGCAAAACGCGCGCTGTCGGCATGTATCACACCGTATCCCGGTCGCTCTGTACAGGCACCCGGGTCCGTGCGCGGCATCCGCGTCCCGCGCCGCGCAGCCGCCGGTCTGGCTCAGATCCGGGCATTGGCAAAGCTGAACGTCAAGACTGAACGTTCAAGACTGACGGAGGGCACGTGACCGAAACGGACAGTTGGAAACGCGATCTGGAACCCGCGATCGCCGATGAGGTTGAGCAAATAGTCGACGCCTTTGCCTTGCCCGACAACGGAGGGATCGACATCGGAGTCGTCGTTGCCGCCGATCGCGGGGTCGACTACATGTACGCCGAAAGCCAGCTCCTTGTCCGCGAGCAGTACCTCGGGCGGGTGCTGGAGATCCTGCAGGAGCCGAATGAGGCCGACCTGGAGCGGGACGAGCCCGACCGAGTCCGGCGTGTCATCGCGGGCGTGGTGCTTCTCACCCTCGGTCAAACGCCTGAAGGCGAGCGGCGCTCCGTACCCGACACGCTGAGCGAGATCGCCGCGCGACTCGGCGAGGGAATCGCGACGCCGAATCACGTCCTGACCGTCTCAGGCAACACGGGCGGCTGCCCGGCCACGGAACCTCAGGAGGTGTACGACGGCATCGAGCCCTACCCCTCGGTGTGCCAAGACAACGGCGGTTCCGGGGTACTGATCTACATGGCCGACACCGGGCTGCTGGCACAAGCGGCGTCCCACTCATGGCTAGCCGGGGTTACCGGCGACCCGGATCCCGGGGATGGTACGCAGCCGATCCCGGCCTACACCGCACATGGCACGTTCGTCGCAGGTGTCACCCGGTGTGTGGCACCCGCCGCGGACATCATCGTCACCAATGCTTTCGCGATCGCGGGCAGCACGCTGGAATCGGATCTGGTTCCGCGGCTTGTCGCAGCGCTCGGTCTCGGCGTGGACATCTTCCACCTGACGATCGCCGCACCGTCCAGGGCTGATCTTCCCCTTATAGCTTTCGAGGCGTGGCTCAAGCTGCTTCGTCAGTACAAGGGCGTGGTGTGCGTCGTTGCGGCAGGTAACAGTGGGTCCCGGCGGCCGAGCTGGCCGGCTGCCTTCTCCGAGGTGGTCTCCGTTGGGGCGCTCGCCGGCGACTGGCGCAGCCGCGCCTCATTCAGCAATTTCGGCGGGTGGGTCGACGTGTATGCCCCCGGCAGAGACCTCGTCAACGCCTACACGACCGGCACGTATAAATGCCATGTCACACCGTACAAAGGACAAGAGAGGGATTTCTACGGCATGGCGAAATGGAGCGGCACATCCTTCTCGACCCCCGTCGTGACCGGGCTCATCGCCGCCCGGATGTCCCGCACCGGCGAAAACGGCAAGGAAGCAGCCGCTGCCCTGCTCGCCAGGGCACGATCCCAGGCGATCCCGGGCGTCGGCGCCATTCTGCTGCCCCGCTGCAGCAACAACGACGTACCCACCCACCCGGGGGAGTGCTGCCCTGCGCACCAACATGGCCCCCACGCCTCCTGACGTGTTCGCTCGTCTCCTGGCTCACACACCTTAAGGCTGCCGCCGAATCCAAAGGCCGACCCCGTCAAATAGAACAACACTGTGGGTCGGCAGATGAGCCAGTTTCACGCGGATCCCCTCCCGTCTCACCTGCGCCGGGGGACGGGGATGCGGTTCAGGTCTTCGGCGACCACGATCTGGCCGCCGAAGACCGCGCCCGCCTCGCCGGCGAAGCGCTGCGGGTCCTTGTGCGCGTAGCGCTGGGAGAAGTGGGTCAGCACCAGGGTCCGCACGCCCGATTCCGCGGCGATCTGGCCCGCCTGCGCCGCGGTGAGGTGCCCGTACTCGGGGGCGAGGGCGGCGTGCTCGGCCAGGAACGTCGCCTCGCAGACCATCAGGTCCGCCCCCTCCGCGAGCGCGAATACCGCCTCGCACAGGCGCGTGTCCATGATGAAGGCGAACCGCTGCCCGAGCCGTGGCTCGCTCACCTCCGCCAGGTCCACTCGCCGCCCGGCCACGTTCAGCCAGCCCTGCCGGGCCAGCAGGCCCACGTCCGGGCCGCTCACTCCCAGGGCCGCCAGCCGTGACGGGATCATGCGGCGGCCGTCCGGCTCGGCCAGCTGGTACCCGACGGTCGGCACCCGGTGCGAGAGCCGCCGGGCCGTCAGGCGGAAACCCGCCGTCTCGGCGATCACCCCGTCCGCGCCGGCCGGCCGCTCCCGGATCGTGGTGAGGTCGCGGAAGATGGCGGCGTACCGCAGCCGCCCGAAGTACTCCTGCCCCTCGGCCGGGTAGTGGCACTCGACCTGGTGGGCCACCCGGTCGAGGGACAGGCGCTGCAGCACGCCGGGCAGGCCCAGGCAGTGGTCGCCGTGGAAGTGGGTGACGCAGATCCGGGAGATCTCGCTGGCCTTCACCCCGGCCAGCAGCATCTGCCGCTGGGTGCCCTCGCCGGGGTCGAACAGCAGGGCCTCGGCGTCCCAGCGCAGCAGGTAGCCGTTGTGGTTGCGGGCTCGCGTCGGCGCCTGGCTCGCGGTGCCGAGGATCACCAGTTCACGGCTGGGCATGGCCGCACCCCGCGATGTGGCCCGCATCGTCGGCGACGAGCCACGGCAGCCGGGGGCTGGCCAGCATCCGCCTGCTGATCTCGTCCGGCCCGGGCGGCACCTCCTCGAAGGAGATCGCCGTGTCATCGACCACCGGGGCGTAGATCGCCGCGACCGGCCCGGCGTCCACGGGAGTCGCGGCGCGGACGACGGCCCCGGTCGCCGGTTGGCCCGCCAGTGTCATCAGGCAATTATGGCGATCCCCGCCCCGGTGCCGCGCACACGGTGCCGGGGGAGCTCTCACCCGTTGCCGGGCGGGGGAGCGGACGGCAGCCAGACCCGCATGGCGCGCCCGTCACAGCGGCGGGCTGGCAGCGGGCCAGCGGCCGCCAGTGCGACCGTTCACACCCGGACGAGGATGCCGTGCCGCGGGGATGTCCGGTACCGTGCTGGGGGTGGCTGCTGCGCAGGCCAGCCGCCGCCGGCGCGATTCCGCTCAGCTAGTTGGCCCCGGACGGGATGTCCGCGTGAAACCTGGGCAGGGAGCCTCGTGCCGGCCTGAAGGTGACGTCACTAGCGGTTCCAGGGTAGGTGGGGGTGTGAAGGACGGCTCGCCGCCGCGCGCTCGCGGAGCGCGGCGTCCTGCGTGTCCGGACCCGCACGAAATGTCCTTCACCTCGGCCGATCTCCCGCGGGTCCGTCGGCTCACGGTGGCCTGGGCGATGCGGGCCGGCATGTCAGCGGAGGCGGCCGACGATTTCGTGATCGCGGTCAACGAGATAGCCACCAACGCGGTCCGGCACGGGTCACCGCAGGCGTCGCTGCGGCTGTGGGTCAGCGGCGGCGCCGGGGTGGCGGAGATCCGCGACAGCGGGCAGTGGACGGCCGCCATGGCGCCCACGCCGATGCCGCGCCGGCCGGCCGGCCAGGGCGGCATGGGCCTGGAGGTGGCCCGCCTGGTCTGCGACGGCCTGCAGATCAAGGCGACTTCCGCGGGCACCTCCGTGCTGCTGCGGATGGCCCTCCGGTAGGGCCGGACATACGCCGCTATGGCGCGGACGGCGCCCCCACCGGCACCCCCACCATGGAGCGCCCGTAGCGGCTCTGCTGCCGGTCATGATCGGAGCGGCGCCGGGAGCCCTCCGATTTGGGTGCGATCTCTGCGGTGGGCGCAGCAGAAACTGCACACGAATGGCTGGAGTTGAGTACCGCCCCGGCCCTCAGCGGATCCGGACGGCGACCAGGCACGCGTCGTCGCCCGTGTCGGAGGCCGCGTGGGCGAGGACGTGGTCGGCGAGCGCCGCGGCCGTCGGCTGGGGGACCGCCGCGCGGCGCGCGAATTCGTCCAGGGCCTCGTCGATGGGGATGTCACGGCGCTCGATCATGCCGTCGGTGAACAGCAGCATTGTGTCCCCGATGGCCAGTGACGTGGTGAATTCCTCGTATGTCGCGCCGGGGTCGGTGCCGAGGAGCACGCCTTGGGGCAGCCGGAGCGCCGTCGCGGCCCCGGCGCGGATGACGACGGGCGGCAGGTGCCCGGCGCGTGCCCAGCGCAGCACCCGCCGGCCCGGATCGTAGAGCCCGCAGACGACCGTGCCGATCACCCCGTCGATGAGATGGCAGACCGCGTTGTTGAGGAAGCCGAGCAGCTCGGCCGGGCCCGCGCCGGTGACGGCCAGCCCGCGCAGGCAGTTGCGCGCGGTGACCATGCCGGTCACCGCGTCGATCCCGTGCCCGGCGATGTCCCCGACGACCAGCAGGACATCATTGCTCGGCAGCAGCAGCGTGTCGTACCAGTCCCCGCCGACCAGGTTGCCGGGGCCAGGCCGGTACCGCACGGCCACCTCGATCCCGGCGGCCGCGACCGGCTCGGCGCTCGGCGGCATGATGGCCTGCTGCAGGCGCACCGCCAGCAGGTGCTCTTCGGCGGCGCGCTGCTCGGTGTCGGCCAGCTGGTCGCGGGTGGCGGCCAGCGCGACCTGCGTGTGGTACTCCGCGGAAATGTCCTGGAAGGCCCCCCGGACCGCTTCGATCGTCCCGGCCGGGCCCAGGACCGGCTCGGCGAACACGCGCATCTGCCGCACGCTCCCGTCGTCGGCCCGGACGATACGGAACGTTGCGCCGGTGGGCTCCTGCCCGCGCAGGAGTGACTCCCGGAACCGCTTCACCGCCGGGACGTCTGCCGCGGTCACGTAGCTGTGCAGGTCGGCGACCGGAATGGCGGCGCCCTCGCGCGCGGGCAGGCCGAACAGCGCGAACGCGGATTCGGTCCAGTCTGCTTTCCCGGTGGCGAGGTTCTCCTCCCAGGCGCCGATCCGGCCGAGCCGCTGAATCTGCTGCAACCGCGCGGTGAGGCGGTCGACCTCACTGGCCGGCCGCCAGGTGAGGACGACCCCGTCGAAGAAACGCGCGATCCGGATGTCGGCGATGGCTCCTGACATCTCCCCAGCCGGGGCGGTGACAACGGGGCCGGGAACATGCTGCGCCTGGCCCGAGGTGAGGGCGCGGACCGCGCGCTCCAGGACGCCGCCCAAGGTGGCCGCCGTGGGGTAGGCCTCCAGCAGCGTGCGGCCGGCGAGCTCACTGGCGTTCCGCCCGGCCGGGTCGCGGAAGTTCTCCCCGGCGTAGTCGATGCGGAAGTCGCTGACGCGCCCGTCGCCGTCCCGCATGGCGGCGGCCACCATCACCGACTCCAGCAGGCTGTCGAGCAGGCCACGGAGCGCCGGGCGGGAGCGCACCATCTGGAGATCGCCGTAGGCGGCCCGCGTCCTGAGCAGTTCCGCGCAGGCCTCGACGAGATCGCCGACCTGCTGGCGCAGCGCGTCCGGGAAGTCGGCCCGCGGCTGCGGCCAGCACACCTCCATCACGCCCAGCAGCACCGAGCCGCGGTCGCGGAGGGCGACCACCGCGCGCGCCCCGCCTGGCCACCGGCCGATCAGCGGGGGAGTAGCCCCGGCCGCCGGGTCCGGGGGACCGGCCGGCCACCACAGGCCGGGGCCAGCGTGGGCGACGCGCTGCGCCGGGCAGTCCATCTGCGGCGGGATACGCCGCCAGCGGCTCGCTTCGGCTGGCCCGAGCCCGGCCTCGCCGAGCAGGTCCAGGCCGCCGTCCGCGCCGAGCAGCCACAGCGCGACGGCGGCCGCGCCGAGCGGCGCCAGCGCCTGGTCCAGGAGGGCGGCGGCGATCTCCCCGCCGTCGGCCGCCAGGTCCATGGCCGCCCCGGCCAGCTGGTTCCGCAGCGGCCCATGCTCCGGCGGGACCGGGGCCGGAGCCGGGGCCGGAGCCGGGGCCGGGGCCGGGGCCGGGGCTGAGGCCGGGACTGGGGCTGGGACTGAGGACCGGGACTGGGACTGGGGCCGGAGCCGGGTCGTGGCCGATGATCGCGGCCGCTATCTCAGCCAGCGGCGTCCCCGCCTCGCTGGCGAGCGCGGTCAGCTGGCTCGCGGCCTCGGCGGCCGAACAGCCCAGCCGCTCGATGAGGGCGCCCTTGGCCATGTCGATGACCGACCGGGCCGCCGCGCCGGAGCGCACCCGGTCCAGCTCGCGCCGCTGCCGGTCGATCACCGCCGTCAGGCGCAGGATCTCCTCGCCGCTGCTCGGCACCGCTCACCGACCTTCCTCATGCCACAACCGGCGGCCCGGGCCGGGCAAGTCCGCCGCTGGTCCTCCGCTCTCCCGCTGGCTCCCTCTCCCGCTGGCTCCCTCTCCCGCTGGCTCCCTCCGCGCTCCCCGCTCCGCTGCTCCCTCTCCCGCTGGCTCCCGCTCCCGCTGGCTCCCGCTGACTAACGCTCGCGCGGGCTTCTCCGTCCCCGCAGGCTATGCGAGCATGGAATGACCATGTACGCGCGATCACGCTGGTCCCGGCTGCACTAATGTTGCCACGCGGCAAACGTTCGCGTTCGCCGTTCATGCGCACGGGTCGCGCCCTTACGATCGGCAACGTACCCGCGCCGCGCCGGAAGCCGTCCTCCCCGGGCCGTACTGGAAGCCACGCCGAAATCTTCTGGCCCGTCCCGGGCCATGCCCGCCGTCACCATGTTGGGGAGTGCCGATGACCGACGTCATGCAGGCAGGTCGCAAGCTGGACGAATCGGGGCTGGAGCAGCTCCTGGCGGGCCTGACGGCCGTGCGCGGCGGCGACTTCAGCACGCGGCTCCCGGAGAGCGGCGACCCGCTGATGGACCAGATCGCCACCGTCTTCAACGGCATGGCCGACCAGCTCGACCTCTTCACCTCCGAGGTCACCCGGGTGGCCCGTGAGGTGGGCACCGAGGGGCGCCTGGGCGGCCAGGCGGACGTCAAGGGCGTCTCCGGCACCTGGAAGGACCTGACCGACTCGGTCAACGCCATGGCCGGGAACCTCACCGGGCAGGTGCGCGACGTCGCCCAGGTGGCGACGGCCGTGGCCAAGGGCGACCTGACCCAGAAGATCACCGTCGACGCCAAGGGCGAGATGCTCGAGCTCAAGAGCACCCTGAACACGATGGTCGATCAGCTGTCCGGGTTCGCCGACGAGGTCACCCGGGTGGCCCGCGAGGTCGGCAGCGACGGCATCCTGGGCGGCCAGGCCCACGTGCCCGGCGTCTCCGGCACCTGGAAGGACCTGACCGAATCCGTCAACGTGATGGCGGCGAACCTCACCGATCAGGTCCGGTCCATCGCCGCGGTGACCACCTCGGTGGCCAGGGGCGACCTGACCCAGAAGATCCGGGTCGACGCGCGCGGCGAGATCATGGAGCTGAAGGAGACCATCAACACGATGGTCGACCAGCTGTCGGCGTTCGCCGACGAGGTGACCCGGGTCGCGCGCGAGGTCGGCACCCAGGGCAACCTCGGCGGCCAGGCCGTCGTCCGCGGGGTCTCCGGCACCTGGAAGGACCTCACCGACAACGTCAACGTGATGGCGTCCAACCTGACCGCCCAGGTCCGCTCGATCGCGCAGGTGGCCACGGCCGTGGCGCGCGGCGACCTGAGCCAGCAGATCACGGTCGAGGCCAAGGGCGAGGTCGCCGCGCTCGCCCAGACGATCAACACGATGGTCGGGACCCTGTCCGCGTTCGCCGGCGAGGTGACCCGGGTGGCGCGCGAGGTGGGCACCGCAGGGATGCTCGGCGGCCAGGCCACCGTGCCGAACGTCGCCGGCACCTGGAAGGACCTGACCGACAACGTCAACTCGATGGCCAACAACCTGACCAGCCAGGTGCGGAACATCGCGCAGGTCACCACGGCGGTGGCGCAGGGCGACCTGTCCAAGAAGATCGACGTGGACGCGCGCGGGGAGATCCTGGAGCTGAAGACCACGATCAACACGATGGTCGACCAGCTGTCCGCGTTCGCCGCCGAGGTGACCCGGGTGGCGCGTGAGGTCGGCAGCGAGGGCCGCCTGGGCGGCCAGGCGGAGGTCGAGGGCGTCTCCGGCACCTGGAAGCGGCTGACCGAGAACGTCAACGAGCTGGCCGGGAACCTGACCCGCCAGGTCCGCGCGATCGCCGAGGTGACCAGCGCGGTCGCCGCCGGGGACCTGACCCGCTCGATCTCGGTCGAGGCGCAGGGCGAGGTCGCCGAGCTCAAGGACAATATCAACGCCATGGTCCAGTCGCTGCGCGAGACCATCCAGGCCAACCAGCAGCAGGACTGGCTGAAGTCCAACCTGGCGCGGATCTCCGGCATGATGCAGGGCCAGCGGGACCTGGCCGTGGTCGCCGAACTGATCATGGACGAGCTCGCGCCGCTGGTCGGCGCGCAGCACGGCACGTTCTTCCTGGCTGAGACGGCCGGGGGTGACACCCAGCTGCGCCTGATCGCCGGGTACGGCCTGCGCGCCGACAAGGAGGCCCCGCTGCAGTACCGGCTCGGCCAGTCGCTGATCGGCCAGGTGGCCAGGAGCAAGCGGTCCATCATCGTGGCCGACCTGCCGGAGGGGTACGTCAAGATCTCCTCCGGGCTCGGCGAGGCGTCGCCGTCCAGCCTGGCCGTGCTCCCGATCCTGTTCGAGGACCAGGTGCTGGGCGTCATCGAGATGGCCTCGTTCACCGCCTTCACCCCGGTGCAGACCGACTTCCTCGGGCAGTTCACCGAGACCCTCGGCGTGAACCTCAACACGATCGTGGCCAACTCGCGCACCGACGCCCTGCTGAACGAGTCCCAGCGGCTGACCGCCGAGCTGCAGGCCCGTTCGGTGGAGCTGCAGGCCCAGCAGGACAAGCTGCAGCGGTCCAACGCCGAGCTGGAGGACAAGGCCGAACAGCTCGCCCGGCAGAACAGCGACATCGAGACCAAGAACGCCGAGATCGAGCAGGCCCGGCAGGAGATCGAGGAGCGCGCGCAGCAGCTCGCGCTGGCGTCGAAGTACAAGTCGCAGTTCCTCGCGAACATGTCGCACGAGCTGCGCACGCCGCTGAACAGCCTGCTGATCCTGGCCCGGCTGCTCGCGCAGAACCCGGGCCGGAACCTCACCGCCAAGCAGGTCGAGTACGCCAACGTCATTCATTCGGCCGGGTCGGACCTGCTCCAGCTGATCAACGACATCCTGGATCTGTCCAAGGTCGAGGCGGGCCGGATGGACGTCCACCCCGAAGGCTTCGCCCTGCGCGCGCTGCTGGAGGATGTCCACGCCACCTTCCAGCCGCTGACCGCGGAGAAGGGCCTGACGTTCGCGGTCGAGGCGGCCGCCGACGCGCCCGGGGAGATGTTCACCGACCGGCAGCGGCTGCGCCAGGTCCTCGGCAACCTGCTGTCCAACGCGGTCAAGTTCACCTCCAGCGGCCGCGTCGCGCTGCGGGTCGGCCTGGGCGTGCCCGCGCCGGACGGCAGCCCGGTCGTCACGTTCTCCGTCACCGACACCGGCATCGGCATCGCCCCGGAGAACCTGAACACGATCTTCGGGGCCTTCCAGCAGGGGGACGGCACGCTCAGCCGCCGCTACGGCGGCACCGGGCTGGGGCTGTCGATCGCCCGTGAGGTCAGCACGCTGCTGGGCGGGGACATCACGGCCGACAGCGAGCTGGGCCGGGGCAGTGCCTTCATCCTGCGGGTGCCGCGCTCGCTGCCGGGCCCGCAGGAAGCCGACGGCGACCGCGCGGCCCCCGCCCCGGCCTCCGCCGCCGGGAACGGCCGCGCCGCCACGGACCGGGTCAGCGCGGCCGCGACGGCTGGCGGGCACACCGAAGGCGGGCACACCGAAGCCGGGCACGTTGAAGGCGGGCACGTTGAAGGCGGGGACGCGGATCAGGCGGGTGACACCGGGGTACCGGCGCAGCATCGCCTGCTCGTGCTGGAAGGCGCGCGGGGCGGCCTGCTGACCCTGCTGGCGTACAGCGCCGCCTCCGACCTGACCGACCTGCACGGGCCCGTCCGGGTGCAGGCCGTCGCCAGCCCGGACGAGGCGATCGCTGTGCTGCGGTCGGCGCCGCACCGGTGTGTCGTCCTCGATCTCGGCCTGCCCGACGCGGCGGCGTTCGCGTTCCTTGAGCAGCTGCAGGACGAGCCGGGCCTGGCCGGCCTGCCCGTGCTCGCGCACACCCGGGACGAGCCGGACAGCGCGCAGACCCGGCTGGCCCGGCTCCGGTTCGGGAACCAGTCGCTGGAGCTGCTGCCGTCGCTGGACGAGCTGCGTGAGCGGATCACCGTGTACCTGTCGGCGGTGCCGCCGCGGCAGCGTTCGCCCCAGCCCGGGGAGGCCGTGGCCGCCGCCGGCACGCCGGTGCCCCGGCCGGGGCGGCACGAGGCGCTCCGCGGGAAGAAGGTCCTCGTCATCGACGACGACGTGCGGAACGTCTTCGCGATCACCAGCTCGCTGGAGCAGCAGGGGATCACCGTGCTGCGTGCGCCGGACGGCCGCCAGGGTATCGGCGCCCTGCTCGCCGACTCCGGCGTCGACCTCATCCTGATGGACGTGATGATGCCGGAGATGGACGGCTACGCGACCATGGCCGCGATCCGCGAGATGCCCCGGTTCGCCGGCCTGCCGATCATCGCGGTGACGGCGCGGGCCATGCAGGGCGACCGGGAGAAGAGCCTCGACGCGGGCGCCAGCGACTACGTCACCAAGCCGGTCGACACCGAGGAGCTGCTGACCTGCATGGAGCGGTGGCTGACCGGCCGCGGTCAGCCCCCCGGCCCGCCGCGGTGACTAACCCAGCCGAACGGGACTGGCCCGGAGCCGGCCCTGCTGGGGACCGGTCAGCCCTGCTGGGGACCGGTCAGCCGTGCGGCGCCGGGGGAACCGCGGCCGGCGTCCGGGTCACGGTGCGCCCGGCGTCCCGGCCCAGGGCGGCGAACGCGACCGCGTCGTAGATCGAGGCCCCGCCCGGGTCGTTGTTGAAGTAGACGTACACGTCCTTGGCGTCGGCCCAGCCGCCCGACAGCCGCTCGGCCCAGGCCTGCAGGTCGGCGCGGCCGTACCGGGGCCACGGCTGCGCCGCGCCCTCGTGCAGCCGCAGGTAGCCCCAGTCCGTGGTCCGCCACAGCGGTCCGGTCGGGGACCCGCCCCGGTCGGTCCAGGCCAGGGCGGCGCCCCGGGCGGTGAGGATCTGCCGGATCTCGTCGGTCCAGCAGGACTCGTGCCGCATCTCGACCGCGATCCGCAGCCCGGCCGGCCCAGCGGGCCCGGCCCGGCGGAATTCGGCCAGGCACCCGTCCAGCAGCCCCGGGTCACCCCGCCACGTCGGCGGCAGCTGCAGCAGGACCGGCCCGAGCGTGGCCCCGAGCCCGGTGGCCGCGCGCAGCAGCCGGCTCACCGGCTCGGCCGGGTCCTTCAGCCGCCGGATGTGGGTGAGGTAGCGGCTCGCCTTGACCGCCATCACGAAATCCGGCGGGGTCCGCTCCGCCCACGCCGCAAACGTTTCCCGCGTCGGCAGCCGGTAGAACGCGTTGTTGTTCTCCACCGTGGCGAACTGCCGCGCGTAGTGCTCCAGCCAGCGCTGCTGCGGGACACCCGGCGGGTACAGCACCCCCCGCCAGTCCCGGTACTGCCACCCCGACGTCCCAATCAGCCACGGCACAGCGGGGACGAGCCTTTCCTCCGCCTGATCCGGTTCATTCCTGCACAGTATGGCGGCGGAGGGCGGCGCGGCGAAAGCCAACCGGCATCCGGCAACGGCGAGCTCACATGGTGTCCCGCCGCTGCCACTCCACCGTCACGGCCTTCATGCGTCCTCCCGGATCCGCCGCGCCGCGGCAGGCGAGCTCGCTGCCGCTTCCTTATGCCGAGTGTCCGGCCCGCGGCCACCGTGAACATCACCCGCCGGGGATGACCGCGGCGGCCCTGGGACGGCCGGCCTGGACCTGAGGCCGCAAATCATCCCTGTTGGGTGATCCTCTCGGCGCCCGCGGAGTAAAAGATCACGACACGCGGGGCCGCGGCTGGACGGAGATCAGTGATGCCTTCCCACGGTGCCGGGGCAGACCCCGCGTGCGCCATCCTGTCAACGTCGCGGCGGCCCTGCGCGTCGCATGAGGGTCGTGGCGTGCGTCGCGGGCCCGATCATCGATGGGGGATGGGCATGGACAGGGTGACGGTCGAGCGTGTCGCGATGGTGCAGGCGCACATCCTCGACGCCACCCTCAGGACGTCCGGGAACAGCACCCTCCCCGTGCCCGAGCAGGACAGGCTGCTGGCGCAAAGCTGCGCCGAGGCCTGTGACCTGCTCCGGGACTGGCTCGGGAGCGGATGGTTCGGCCAGGTGCGGCCCGCCGATGACGGCTTGCTCGTGGATGCGGTACCGACCGCGGAGCAATTCACCCAGTTCCTGGGACCCATCTTCGAAGACGCCCTGAACCATGCCGCTCGGGCCGGGATCACGATTGATGTCCTGGGTCTGCAGGATGCCCGCGTGAAGGTCGCAGCCCTGGCGCGACGGTACCGCCGGATGAGGCGCCGGGAACTGTTCGAAGCCGCACAGCAGCGCGTCGAAGCATTAAGCGCTGAAGTGTGCCAGGCGGCCACGCGGCTGAGGGAAATGCTCCGGGCCGGGCAGGAGCCGGGTCCCGGGGCTGAGCAACTGCGGCACAGGGCGCAGCGGGCCCTCAAGAAGGTCAGGAACTTCCTGCCTGCGGTGGCGCTCACCGTGGCCGGGGCGATGCTGGGTGTTGGGCCGCACCAGATGGCGCAGAGCGTCTCCGCATGGGGCCATGAGGCGGCCAGGGTCGTGGTCGTGCACCACATCGCAGATCTCGCCCAGCCCGCCGTCCGGGTGGCGCCGCCCCGCGCCGGCCCGCAGGTGCACTGAGAGCGGGACCGGCCGCGGCTACCGTGCGCAGGGCGGACGGTATTCCCGGAAGAAAAAGAAGAAGGGCGGCCCCTCCGGGAGCGAGACGATGCACTGCCCGCGCGTGAGGCCGGACAGTACCCAGTCCTCGATGACGTTGCCCTCGACCACGATCTGCTGCACGCCCTGGGACCTGACCGCGTTGAGCGTCGTGATCTGCTTGCGGTTTGCCCCGAACCGGTCCCGGACGAGCTGACGGCTGGTGCCATCCATGAGGCGGAACGCGAAGACCGTGCCGAAACCCGACAGGATGCTCTCGCCTATCCCGGTCTGGTACGCATGCAGGACCTGGTTGACGTTCTGCGTTCCAACCAGGAACTTGAGCCCGAGACTCCGGCCGAAGTTGATTCCCTCACCGATGTGGGAAAGCTCCGGCAGCAACGCGAACTCGTCCAGCACGAAGAAGACGTTGCCCCTGGCTCCCCGCCGTCCGAGCCCCAGCGCTTCCTTGATCGCCATGTCCATGAGAATCCGGTAGATCGGTGACAGGCGGCTGCCCATGGCAATGTCGTACTCGATGAACAACGCCCGGGCCCGTTTCGCGCGGACGAACTGGCGCACCGAGAAATCGCCTGCCTCCCGGAACACTCCGGAGAACGACTTGTTCAGCGTCTGCTGCAGGAAGGCCAGGACGGATTCGGGGGTCTTGTCGCCTTCGAGATAGCGAGCGGAGCCGGCCAGGTGCGGATACGCCTGCAGCATCTCCAGCAGTTCCTCGATCTGCTTTTCGAGGTTTTCCCGCAGATCACTGTTGGAACATCGGGCCGCATCATAGGACATGACCTCGACAACAGCCGCAAAGATGTCACGGGCCGCCGCGGCGAAGAAATAATTGTCGCTGGCCCGGGAAATTTCCTCGCTGAAGACGGTCGAGGCTATCTCGTAGATCTGGTCGCTTCGCTCCGCCCGGTCCTGGCCGAGCAGATCGCAGAAGAGATTCCAGATGACGCCGCCCGGGACGTTCTGCGGGCTGCTCGACAGAACGGCATCCCCGGTCCGGTAGAAGTCTTCGAGGAAGTCGCCCTTCGTGTCGAAAATGACGAAGACGTCATCCGGGCCCGCTTCCCTCCGCAGCGTCTGGACCAGCTGTTTCATGGCGTTCGTCTTCCCCGTGCCGATCCCGCCCAGGAACAGAACGTGCTTGCTCAGCGTGCTGTCGTCGAAGTAGATGTTCTCGGCGTGTCCCTGAACCATCCCCAGCGGGACGGAACTGGCCGGAGGCGTGGCCGACGCGGGGCGGCCGCCGTGTACCGTGTCGCCTTCCAGGATGGTGACTCGCGCGTTCTCCTGGCCAGCCGTAGGGCCTGGGTAAGCGCCGTCCGCTCTCGGGGTGCCCATCGTGCGGCGCGGCTCAGCTCGCCGCGCGGCTGTGAGTGGCCATCCCGCCGGCCGGGGCCGCGGCCCAGTAGTCAGCGGCCAGCTGTCCCCTCGTCTGGAGGTCGAGAATCAGCGCGCCCAGTTCAGAGATGAGCCGGTCCGAGTCTTGCCCGGGCCGCCCGACGGTCACGTCAAAGGCCGTCTGGGCGCGCAGGAGCAGGAGCACCGGGAGGATCAGGAGGGTGAGGACGGCCTCGAGCTTGCTGCGCTGATTCTCGAAGCCGCCGAAGCCCATCGCACTGTCGGACTGCCTGGAGTGAATCTTGACTCCCGCCCGTCCGCGCTCCGCAGCCCCGCCGAAGATCGCGGCGAAACCGGCTCCGGACAGGAAGAGGAAGACGATAAATGCCGTCCACCTATGGCTGAAAAGTGTGCCGAGAGTAAACAGGGACATCCAGACGGTGAACAGAATAAGCAGGATGCTGGTCCTGCGGCTGACGAAGGCCTGGAGGCCGGATATGTCCTGCAGCCGGGTTTGCTGCACGAGAGAGCTGGCACGTTGCGTGCCGCGGCCCTGGGCTCGCGCGTAGAAAACGATTCTGGCGTCCGTCACATACAGCGTGCCTTCGCCCCGTTTCTGCGTCTTGAGCTGTACTGCGCGGTACTCCCGGATCACCTGCTCGCCGTCTCCGAGCCGGATCGGCGATCCGCGCAGCGTCGGCGGCCGGCCCGGCGCGCGATCGTTCGTCGTGCGGTCGTTCGCCGCGGGGCCGGCCGGGCCGGGCCTGGCGCTGGCCGGAGAGTCAGCGTAATTCTCCCAGGCGGTGCGGTTCTCCGTGGCCGAGTGAGCGGATGCACCCGCAAAGCCAGGTGGCGGCTTGTCGTCGGCCATGGTTTGCTGGGCGCCCCTCGGCTCAGAAGTCACCCGCGCGCCGCACGTTTCACAGAACTTCTGCGATGACTCCGTCATCGCGCCGCAGTTGTAGCAGTTCACTGCTCGCTGATCCTTCCTGTGTGCCGCTGGCCTCAGCCGGTCTGCTGGACGCTAAAATTGGTGATGACCCCGTTAGTAACGGTGTAGGTGCCATCGAATGTCTTGGTGCTGCCATCGCTCTGCTCGGCGATCAGCCGCGCGGTCACGACATTCCCGGACGACGAGAGAATCGACACCGTGTCATTCGCGGTGGCGCTGAAGCCCTGCACAAATGCCGAATACGATTCGCCCAGGTTGCTGCCGCCGAGCTGCCATGCCCTGGAGTAGTCCCCGTCGTTAATGGCCGAGAAGTACGCCTGGACGACAGCGGCGGGGCCGGTTCCTAGTCCCGCAGAGTCTTCTGGATTCGGTGTTTGCGGCAATGGCTCCGGCGAACTGGCCGCCCCCGCCGATGCGGGCGAATTGGCAGGCGTCCCCGATGATCCCGCCGCCGGGCTTATCGGGGTGGCCTTTGCGCTCCGAAGATGGCCTTTGGCCAGTCGGCCTGCCATCCCGCCAGTGCAGCCACACCGAGAACGAGGAGCGCGGCCAGGAGTGCTACTGCCCAGGGGCGCGGGGAGCCGGCGGCCATCCCGGCCCGGCGGGCATTCCGGTTCGCGGATTTCCAGTCGTTCTCCGTTTGGGAGGTTTGCCCGTATTCTGGAATTGGCGCCCACGCCGGGATGTCCGATGTGGGCGGTTCGGACTCCTGGTCCGCCACTGGTCGTTCGGCATCGAGCGGCGAACCGCAGTTACGGCAGAAAAGTGCCGATGCCCTGTTCTGTTCGCCGCACTCGTGGCAATGCTGCTGATCGGTAGCCACTAGCGTCCCCTCTGCGCCCCACCCCTTAGCTGTCAGCCTGGCTACCGTATTGACGCGGATGCCGCGCCCGCGGGTTACACAATTTCTCCGGCACTTCAGGAAAAAACTGTTCCTTCGCCTCGCAAAATGGCCGAGGCCGGCCGGTGTGCCGAGTCGCAAATGATCATCAACGGTGCTCGCGCTCCGCCGCAGATAATGCAAAGTCGCTGGTAGCAGCCACATATGAGTGCCGATAACACGTCTCGGCGTACGTAACGGCGAGCACCGGTCACGACGCGCCCTCACCCGGCACGCTCAGACGCCTCCAGGTTCGCGTGCGGTCTGGGCTCGCACCGGGGTCCGCTCGAAGACGTAGTAGATGGCGACCAGGGCCGTAATGATCACCGAAGCCGGCGCGCTGACGAATGCCACGCCCACGGCGATCAGATAGGGAAGCTGCCCGATGTAGAACCGGGTCCGGACGGCGGTCTTGGCCGCCGCGGGAACGGGCTGGTGCATGCGCTCGTCCTCGTGCAGTGCCCACTCCAGGAGGCCGGTGAAGGCGAGGCCCATGAGCTCGAACGTGCCCGCGTACAGTGCCGCCGCGACGTGCGCGTCCTCGCCGCCCGTGCCGAGGTAGGCGGCCATGGTGGCGGTGACGAACGGGATGGCCACGATGATCAGCAGGAGCAGCAGGTTGAGGAAGAGCAGGGACCGGTTCACGACCGCGATGTTCGCGATCAGCGCGTGGTGGTTGACCCAGATGATCCCGATCGTGAAGAAGCTGATCACGTACGCGACGAACGACGGCCAGTGGTGCCCGAGCTGGTGCAGCAGCGTCGTCCCGTGCCCGGGTCCCTCGACGGTCAGGTTCAGGGCCAGCAGCGTGATCGCCACCGCGAACACCCCATCGCTGAACGATTCGAGCCGCCCACGATCCACCGCTGCCGTCCTCGTGACCAGAGAGTCGTTTGAGGATCAAAGGTAACCGGGAACGAGCCGTCCGGCGGTGTCCGGATGACCTATGCCCCTACGCCAGCAGCGCAATTCCCCGGCACCCTGGCAGCAGAGCAGCGCAATTCCCCGGCACCCTGGCAGCAGAGCAGGAGGCAGTGATGAATAGCTTCGCCCGCCTGGTGACGGCTGGCCCGCTCTTCTTCGTCAGCGCATGGCTGCTGATGATCTTCGCGGGCATCGTCGGCACCGACGTGGGTATCCACCCGTTCGGCTACATCACCTCCATGGTGGCGACCATCGGCCTGTGGCTCGTGCTAGCCCCCGCCATCGGCGCCGTCACCCAGGGCGGCGGCGGCAAGAAGAATTCCCACGCCAAGTCCTGACCGGCCGCGAACCCGCAGCCGGGCGCCCCGGCCCGCTGGATGCGCGTCCGATCGTCAGACGCCTTCGACGGCTTGCAGCCGGCCGGACCGGACGGCGGTCACGAATTCCTGGTAGTCGCGCTCGTTCTGGTCGGCGTAGCGCTCGCAGAAGTCGGTGATCGATTTGTCGAACGCGTCGCTGGCGCCCAGGTAGGCGGCGATGGCGACCGGGTCACCGGACCGGGCGTGCGCCCGCGCCAGGGTCCAGCCGCAGGTGCGTGCGTAGAAGGTGAGCCCGAGCGGTGTCATCACCTCGACCAGCACTGAGCCTTTCATGTCGCGGAGCTGGCGCCAGTAGAAGTGGCGGTTCACGTCCAGCCCCTTGGTCCAGCCGAGGAAGATGTCGCTGGCGGCCTGCATCATCCGCTGTCCCTGCACCACGCGCTCGCCGTGCTGCTCATAACGGCTCTTGCCCAGATGCTCCTCCAGCACCGAGGCCGTGGCCTCCTTGATCTGCAGGAAGAGGGGGTCTTGCGCGTCGCGTCCCTGCAGCAGGACGATGAACGCCCGGGTGCCGACGCTGCCAACGCCGACGACCTTCCGCGCCGCGTCCACGATCTCGAACCGCTCCAGCAACTGGCGCCGGTCGTCTTGCAAGGTGGCCCGGTAGGCGCGGAACTGGTCGTGGATCACCGGCATGACCTCGTCCGGGGACAAGCCGAAGGTAGCGGCGAGGTCGCGGGCCGGCACGATGACCGGCGGCTGGCTGACGATCCGGTACTGCCCGTCGACCACTTCACAGAGCTTGGACAGCGCCTGCAGGCTGTCACGCGTGTGCGCCTTGGCGGCGCTCTTCTCCGCCCGCTTTTCCGCTAGCTTGGCCAGCTTCTGCTGCTCCTCGTCCCTCTTCTCATTCTTCCCCTTCCGCGCTGCCCTGGCTTCTTTCTTCGTCTCGGCCACCGTGCTGCGGATCTCGCCCATCAGCTCGTCCTCGTCCAGGTGGGCGTACCAGATGTCCATCGTCGGCATCTTCGCGAAATCGGCCATGGCCTCCCGGTAGGCCGTTACCGACGCCTGCGTCGCCGCGTGCGTGTCGGCCTTGGAGAATCCGTTGTTGCGGGCCGCGATCGTGAAACTCGCCGCCATCCGCTTAACGTCGTACTCGAACGGGCCTGGCAGCGTCTCGTCGAAGTCGTTCAGGTCGAACAGCAGCCGCCGTTCCGGGGAGGCGAATAGGCCGAAGTTCGACAGGTGGGCGTCACCGCACAGCTGGGCGTCGAGGCCGGCCACGGCGTGTCCTTCAGGTCCGCGGCCATGATCTTGGCCGCGCCCCGGTAGAAGGTGAACGGCGAGACCATCATCCGGCCATGGCGGACCGGCACCAGGTCCGGCTCCCGGGTAATGTCCTGCGCCTCCAGCAGGGCAACCGGGTCAGGGCGATCGGCGGCCGGGCGCCACCCGGTGTGACTCGACGGAGGCGTCTGCTTGCGGGTCTGCTTGCCGGCAGCCCTGCGCTCATCGATGCTCGGATGCGAGATCACCTGTACCGCCATCCGGCTCACCCTCCCGTACCAATCGGGCCATCCGGCCCTGGTGTCAAGCCCTAAGCGCCGGACCTGCCCGGGCCAGACCGTAAAACGGCCAGCTGGGACATTTCCGCTGGCTTCCCGGCTCCTAATGGCTTGTATTCTGCGGCGCCGCGGCCGAGCGCGCATCACCCACCCAGGATGATTGCTGCTCCGCGCGCCGCCTCAGTGCACGGAAAGGTTCCGCCGCCGCACGCTGCGCCGGCGTGGTCTTGACCTCCACGTGTAATCCCCGGCATGGGTGACGTCGCCGCCGCGGGCGCTCCGGGCGAGGCCGAAGGGGCCGCGAGAATCGGTGGGGGCTCACGGGGCCTATGGGCATGGGCCTATGGGGCTGTTGGGGCCCGTGGGGTCCGTGCCCTGAGGCGAGGTCAGAGGCCGGTGATGTCTTCGGGGCGGACGGGGACCCGGGTGAGGGGGCGGCCGGTGGCGGCGCGGATCGCGGCCACGATGGCCGGGGTGGCGGAGATCGTCGGCGGCTCGCCGACGCCGCGCAGCCCGTACGGCGCGTGCGGGTCCGGGTACTCCAGGACGGCCAGCCGCATCGGCGGCATGTCGAGGATCGTCGGGATGAGGTAGTCGGTGAACGACGGGTTGCGGATCCGGCCCTCGGTGACCTGGACCTCCTCCATCAGCGCGAGGCCGAGGCCCTGCGCGGAACCGCCGTGGATCTGGCCCTCCACCGCCTGCGGGTTGATCGCCTTGCCGACGTCCTGGGCGCAGTCCAGCGCGACCACCTTGACCAGCCCGAGTTCGGTGTCCACGTCCACCACGGCGCGGTGCGCGGCGAACGCGTACTGGACGTGCGCGAAGCCCTGCCCGGTCTCCGGGTCGACCGGGAACGTGGGCCGGTGCCGCCACTCCACGGTCTCCTCGATCCCCTCGCCGCGGAGCACCTCGGCCAGGCTGATCAGCGGGTCCCCGGCCGCCGAGACGACCATGCCGCCGTCCAGCCGGAGCCCCGCCCCGATGCGCCCGAGCCGCTGCTGGGCCAGCGCGAGGACGCGTTCACGCACCCGGGAGCAGGCCGCCTTGATGGCGCCGCCGGTCACGTAGGTCTGCCGGGACGCCGAGGATGACCCGCCGCTGCCGACACCGGTGTTCTTCGGGTGCACGATGACGCGTTCGCAGCCCAGCTCGGTACGGGCGATCTGCGTCTCGACCGTGACCAGGCCCTGGCCCACCTCGGCGGCCGCGGTGTGCACGGTGACCAGCGGTTCGTCGCCGGCGATCTCCAGCCGGACCCGCGCGGTGGCGTAATCGTCGAAGCCCTCGGAAAAGCCCACGTTCTTGTAGCCCGCCGCGTACCCGACGCCGCGCCGGACCCCCTCGCCGTGCGTGGTGTTGGAGACCCCGCCCGGCAGCTCGCGCAGGTCGGGAGCGTTCCCCGGGTCCGGCGGCAGCGGCATGTCCCGCACGGTGCGGAGCAGTTCGGCAACGGGTGCCGGGCTGTCGATTATCTGGCCGGTCGGGACCCGGGAGCCCTCGGACATGGCGTTCCGCACCCGGAACTCCACCGGGTCCAGGCCGAGCGCCGCCGCGCACCGGTCCATCTGCGACTCGCACGCGAACCCCGTCTGCACCGCGCCGAACCCGCGCATCGCCCCGCACGGCGGGTTGTTGGTGTAGACGCCGTAGCAGTCCATCGCGGCGTTCGGCACCACGTACGGGCCGAAGCCCATCGTCCCGCCGTTCCCGACCACCGCCGCCGTGCTCGACGCGTACGCGCCGCCGTCGAAGAGCACCTCGGCCCGGACGAAGACCAGCCGCCCGTCGGCGTTGACCCCGTGCTCGTAGTGCATCGCCGCCGGGTGCCGGTGCACGTGGCCGAAGAACGACTCCTCCCGCGAGTAGACCATCTTGACCGGCCGGCCGGTGTGCCGGGCCAGCAGGCAGGCGTGCACGTGCATGGACAGGTCTTCCCGGCCGCCGAACGCCCCGCCCACCCCGGCCAGCGTCAGCCGGACCCGTTCCGGCGGCAGGGCCAGGGCCTGGCAGATCTGCCGCTGGTCGGCGTGCAGCCACTGGGTGGCGACGAACAGCTCCACCCCGCCGTCCTCGGCCGGGACGGCCAGCCCCGACTCCGGCCCGAGGAACGCCTGGTCCTGCATCCCGACCTGGTACTCCCCGGTGATGACGAGGTCCGCGCGCGCGGCCGGGTCGCCGGTGCGCAGCTTCAGGTGGCGCACGACGTTGCCGCCGGGATGCAGCCGCGGGGCACCGTCCGCCATCGCCGCGCGGGCGCTGGTGACCGGGGCCAGCACGTCGTAGCCGATGGCGATGCGCGCCGCGGCCCGCCGGGCGATCTCCGGGTGGTCGGCGGCGACCACGGCGACCGGCTCGCCCTGGTAGCGGACCACGTCCTCGGCGAGCACCGGCTGGTCGGCGAACTCCAGCCCGTAACGGTTCGCGCCGGGCACGTCCTGGTGCGTCAGCACGGCGTGCACGCCCGGTGTGGCCAGCGCGGGCCCGATATCTACCGAACGGACCCGGGCGTAAGGGTCCGGGCTGCGGAGCGTCACGCCCCAGAGCATGCCGTCCATCCACAGGTCGGAGGAGTACGCGAACTCGCCGGTGGTCTTGGCCACGCCGTCCGGGCGGCGCGCGGATACCCCGATGACGCCGCCGGCGGGCGCGCCCCGGGGCGGGACGTCACGCGGCGGCGCGGCCGGCGGGGACACGGGCGGGCTGGTCACCGGGGCCCCTGTCCGGCGGCGCGGCCGGGGCGCCGGGCCCGCCGGGCCTGCCCGGCCTGCCGCGCGGCGGCCAGCCGGACCGCGTCCAGGATCTTCTCGTACCCGGTGCAGCGGCACAGGTTCCCGGCCAGCGCCTCGCGGATCTCGGCGTCCGACGGCTCGGGCACGTCCCGCAGCAGGCTGGCCGCCTGCACGATCAGTCCCGGGGTGCAAAAGCCGCACTGCACCGCCCCGGCCTCGACAAACGCCTGCTGCACGGGATGCAGGCCGGCGCCCTGGCCCGGGCCTTCCAGCACGGCGCCCTCGATCGCGCCGGTGGCGGCCAGGCCCTCCACGGTCTGGATGTCCCGGTCCTGCGCCTGCCCGGCCGCGACCAGGCACGCGCAGACGGTGACGCCGTCCAAGACCACCGTGCACGACCCGCACTCGCCCTGCTCGCACGCGTTCTTGCTGCCCGGCAGGCCGAGCCGCTCGCGCAGCACGTACAGCAGGCTCTCGCCCGCCCACACGTCGTCGGCGACCAGGCGTTCCCCGTTGACCGTGCAGCTCACTCGCATGGCGCTCACCCCCCGTACCCGTGGATGTAGTCGTGCCAGGCCCAGCGCAGCGCGCGCCGGGCCATCACCGCCAGCGCGTGCGTGCGGTACGCCGCGGTGCCGCGCACGTCGTCGATGGGCGCGGCCGCCGCGGCGGCCAGCTCGCCGAACCGGTCCACGTCCGCACTGTCTAGTTCCGCATTGGCCAGTTCCGCCGGGCACTCCCACAGCCCGCGCCCGGCGAGCACGCCGGCCAGGAATTCCTCGGCGGCGGGCGCGCGGCGCGGGGTGGGCGCCGCCGACCCGATCCCGGTGCCGACCCGCCGCCGGGCCGGGTCGAGCTCGACCGCGAACGAGGCGACCGCGATGACCATCGCGTTGCGCGTGCCCACCTTGCAGAACTGCTGCGGCCCGGGCGCCGGCCGCAGCAGCACGGCGGCGATGAGCTCGCCGGGCCGCAGCGCGTTCTGCTTCACCCCGGTGCAGAAGTCCGCGGCTGGGATCTGCCGCGATCCCCGCGCCGAGGCGGTCTCCACCACGGCGCCGGAGGCCAGCAGGACGGGCAGCGTGTCCCCGGCGGGCGACGCCGAGCCCAGGTTGCCGCCCAGCGTGCCGCGGTTGCGGATCTGCGGCGAGCCCACCGTGCGCGACGCCATGGCCAGCCCGGGCAGCACGCCGCCCAGCTCGGTGATCAGCGTCGCGTAGGACACCCCCGCGCCCACCCGCAGCAGCCCGTCGGCGGTTTCCCAGCCGGCCAGCTCGGGCACCCGGGTCAGGTCGAGCAGGGCCGGGGGACGGCGCCGGCCGAAGTTCATGTCCACCATGACGTCCGTGCCGCCGGCGATCGGCACCGCGTCGGGGTACCGGTGCGCGGTCTCGACCGCCTCGGCCAGCGACCGCGGCTGCAGGAATTCCATCCGCCCGCCCCCGCCGCTCAGGTGAGGCTGGCGGACCAGGCCAGCCCGGGTTCCGGCGCGTCCTCGCGGATCACCGTGGCCTCGATGAGCCCGTACGGCCGGTCCGCCGCGTAGAACACCTCGCCCGGGTTGTCCAGCCCGTACGGCGCGAGGTCCGCGGCGAAGTGGTGCTTGTTCGGCGCGGCGAAGCGGATCTCCGCGACCTCCGGGTGCGCACGCAGCACGGCGGTCCCCATGGCCTGCAGTGTCTGCTGCAAGGCGCGGCTGTGCGTATTCGCGAACGCGTCCAGGATCACGGCCCGGATACCGGCGTAGGACTTAGCCCAGTCGCGCGGCGGGCTCGCCGTAGCGCCACCGCGCCACCAGGCTGGTGGCCAGGATCCGGTCGTCGGTCTCGGCCAGCGTCGTGTAGCGGTCCTTGAAGAAGCCGCGGAACTGCGAGCCGGCCGACTTCAGGATCACCAGGTCCTTGATCCCGGAGACGACCCACGCGCCGGGGCCGTGGCCGGTCACGCCGGCCGTCACCGCGGTCGTGCGGACGTCCTGCCCGCGCCGGACGAACGTGTGGTCGTGACCGGTCCCGTCCGATCCGACGCGATCCCAGGCATAGGCGTCGATCACGACCCGGGCGCTGGTCACCGCGGGCACCGTCTCGACGAAGTGGCGGGCCAGGCCGAGCGCGAAGTCCTCGATCTGGTCGACGCCCCGTTCCTTGGCGAACGCGAACACCGTGTTCTTCTGGCTGTCGGTGGGCAGCACGTTCGCCTGGTCGCCGGACTCGTGCGCGGCGGCGAAGTCACCGCGCAGCGTGGTGGTCACCGACAGGTCGTGGATCTCGTGGCGGGGCGTGTCCCGGTCGATCGTGACCACGCGGATCTCCGCCTTGCCGTACTGGTTGGCGCCGAGGATGATTCCCATTGCTTAACTCCCCCGGTAGGTCGCGTAGCCGAACGGGCTGAGCACGAGCGGTACATGGCAGTGGCCGTCCGCGGCCTCGATGCGGAAGCTGATCGCGACCTCGGGGTAGAAGCCGCGCTGCCCGGCCCGCGCAAAATAGGTCCCGGTGTCGAAGACGACACGGTAGGTCCCGGGCGCGAGAGCGTCCGGCCCGAGCTCCGCGACCCGCCCGTCCTCGCCGGTGACCGCCCCGGCCAGCGGCGCCCGGCCGCCGGTCACCCGTTCCAGCCGCACCGGGACCCCCGCCGCCGGGCACCCCCGCGAGGTATCGAGCACATGCGTGCTGACCATGCTCACTTTGCCTGCCTCCCGCGCGGGCGTTCCGCATGGTCGTGCCGGAGGCACGCAAAACGGCACAGCGGGAGGCGGGTCCTCGGCGCCGGGACACCGCTCCCGCCCCGGCGGGCCTGCGCCCTCGTGCCGGAGGCTCCCCGCGCTATGCTTTCCAAGTCAAGCCTTTCTGTGGGAATCCCTGCCGTTCACGGCGGGGAGGATGTCAAGACCCGATCAGCTTGGTCAGGCGGAGGTTGTTGATGGCGCGGAGTTCTCCCCGCACGACGTGGCGCTCCGCGTCCGGTGCGTTTCGCAAACGATCTTTGAGGATGCTGAGCAGTTCACCCGCGCTGCGCCCGCTCGCGCACACCAGGTAGATGTGGCCGAAGCGGTCCTCGTAGGCCTGGTTGCCCGCGGCCAGCTCCGCGAGCACCGCCTCGCCCGCGTGGCCGACGTCGGCCTGCTCACGTCGTGACCAGGCGTTCTGCCCGGCCGCCGGGGCCTGCCCGATGCGCGGATGCCCGGCCAGGGCCTCGCTGACGTCGTTGTCGGTCAGTTCCTCGCCCGCCCGGGTGAGCAGCACGTCCAGCGCGGGGTACGGCCGTCCGGCGGTCACCTGGGCGGCCCAGCGGCCCGCGTGACAGCAGCCCAGCAGGAGGTCGCGGGCCCGCTCAGCCGGCATGGCGTTGAAGGCCGCAAGCCCGATGCTTTCCGGTGGCTGATCCGGGGCCGCCGCGCTGGTCGAGGTCACCCGCCTCCTCAGGACAGTGCGTCACGCGGAACAGTGCGTCCCGCGGGACGGAAACTCCAAATTACGCTGCCGCGCGGCGCGGCGTCCAAGCGCGGCGCCGCCACCGGTGCCGGGGTGCCGTCCGCGCGCGTTGACGCTCGCGCGCGGCGGCCCCTAACGTCGGCACCGTGCCTCAGCGCAGGATCATCATCCAGGGTGCGTACGTCGCCACCACGGATCCGTCCGGCGGCGAGCTCCCCGCCGGGACCGTCGTGGTGGAAGACAACCTGATCACCGCGGTCGGCCCCGGCCCGGTGCCCGGCTACGACGACGGCGTGCCGACCGAGCGGATCGACGGGTCCGGTCACCTGCTCACCCCGGGCCTGGTCAACACGCATCACCACTTCTACCAGTGGCTGACCAGGGGCCGGGCGCAGCAGTCCAACCTGTTCGAGTGGCTCACGGAGCTGTACCCGGTCTGGGCCCGGATCGACCAGGCCATGGTCTACGCCGCGGCGCGCGCGTCCATCACGGCCCTGCTGACCAGCGGCTGCACCACCGCCGCCGACCACCCGTACATCTTCCCGCGCGGCGCCGGGGACCTGCTCGGCGCGGAGATCCAGGCCGCGCGGGAACTCGGCCTCCGCTTCCAGCCCGCCCGCGGGTCGATGGACCTGGGCGAGTCCCAGGGCGGCCTGCCGCCCGACTTCGCGGTCGAGGGGACCGAGACGGCGCTCACCGAGACCGAGCGGGCCATCGACGCCTATCACGATCCGGCGCCGGACGCGATGGTCCGGGTCAGCGTGGCCCCGTGCTCGCCGTTCACCGTCACCGGGGAACTGCTGCGCGGCGCCGCGGAGCTGGCCCGGCGGCGCGGGGTCCGGCTGCACACCCACGGCTCGGAGACCGTCGAGGAGGAGCAGTTCTGCGCGGGAAAGTTCGGCGTCACGCCGACGGAGTTCCTGGACTCCCGCGGCTGGACCGGCGCGGACGTCTGGCTGGCGCACTGCGTGCACCTGGACGAGCGCGCGATCGAGCGCCTCGGTGAGACCGGGACCGGCGTCGCGCACTGCCCGACGTCCAACGCGCGGCTCGGCGCCGGGATCGCGCCGGTTCCGGAGCTTCTCGCGGCGGGCGCCCCGGTCGGCCTCGGCGTGGACGGCGCCGCCTCCAACGAGACCGGCCAGCTCGGGCCCGAGGTCCACGCCGCGCTGCTGTTCGCCCGGGCCCGCCGCGGCCCGGCCGCGCTGACCGCGCGGCAGGCGCTGCACGCCGCGACCATGGGCGGCGCCCGCTGCCTCGGCCGCGCGGACGAGATCGGCTCCATCGAGCCCGGCAAGCTCGCCGACCTGGCGCTGTGGCGGATCGACGACGCCCTGCACTCGACCATCGCCAACCCGGTCGCGGCGCTCGCCCTGGGCGCCCTGCCGCCGCTGAAGCTGCTGCTCGTCAACGGCCGGCCCGCCGTCGTCGACGGCCACCTGGCCGGCACCGACGAGGACGCCATCGCCCGGCGAAGCCGCCGCCCAGTCCCGCCGCCTCTACGACCACGCCGGGGCTTAACGTCACCGGCTGCTGCCCGGCGGCCGGATCACCGGGTCAGGGCGGCGCGGGCTTCCTCCGGCAGCAGGGCCCAGCGGCCGGAGGTGGCCGCGGCGATGTCGCTGGCGCGGGCGGCCGGCAGGCCGGCGGCGGCGAGGACGTCCGCGGCCTGGGCCGGGGGAGGGCGTCGAGCCAGCGCGCCGCGGCGGTGCGGTGCGCGGCGGGGTCGGCCTCGCCCCACAGGCGGAGCCGGGCCATGCCGCCGTCGGGGTAGACGTCCAGCCGGGCCGCGGCGACGGGCGGGCCGGGCGCGATACGGAACCGGTGCCGGGTGTCCGGCTGCAGCCGGGTCCGGGGGAGCAGCTCGAACCAGCCTGCCGGCCCGGAGCGGAGTCCCACGCCGGAGCCGGGGCCCACGCCGGAGCCGGATCCCACGCCGGAGCCAGAGCCGGCCGCGACCGTGGTCCCGGAGCCGATCGCGCCCCGGGCCCCGGAGCCGGGCCCGCGCCCGGCCCCGGTCAGGCGCGCCCAGCCGGGTGCGTTGCCGACGAACAGGGACGTGTCCAGGTCGGCGTAGCGGACGCGGCCGGGCACCGCGAGCCGCACGCTCACCCAGTCGTTGCCGTCGTCCCGGCGGCGGGCGTTCTCCCAGCCCTCGCCCATGGTGCGGGCCCGCCCGGGTGCGATCAGGTTGGCCGCCGACGAGTAGAACATGTCCGAGCACCCGGTGATCATGCCGCCGTTCTCGGCTGCGGCAAGGTCGAGGGTGCCCGCCAGGAACCGCGGATCCGGGACGACCTCGCCGTGCACCCGCAGCCGCGCGACGCCGCCGTCCGGGTAGATCGACAGCCGGACGTGGGTGTACCGGTGCCCGTCGGTCACCTCGCACAGGTTGCGCGCGTCGCCCTTGGCGGGGGACCGGGGCACGATCGTGATCCAGTCGGCGGCGGCAAGTTCGGCGGGGGAGGGGTAGCCCTCGGCGCCGGTGGCCTCCACCGAGACCTCGGGCGGGTAGTTGCCGGTGAAGAAGGACGTGTCGACGACCACGCCGTGGATGATCCCGGGCGCGCCGAGGCGGACGATGGCGTGGTCGTGCCCCGGTTCGCGGCGCCGGCGTGTCTCCCAGCCGTCGTAGACCTGCCCCTTCAGCCCAAACGTGGCCGGGGAAAAGACCGCCGGGCCCGCCGTGATCAGGTTCTCCCGCTCCGCGTACAGCTCGTCGTTCGCGTAGACGACGCTGCCGCCGAGGGTGCGGACGGCCAGGTCGGGCAGTTCGGTGAAGGGAACCGGATCCGGTGCCGCCGCGATCTCCCCGGTCACGCCCGCGCTCCTGCCGCCTGGCCCGCGCCCGCCGCTCCCGGAGCCCGCGCCGCCCCTGGAGCCCCCGCCGCCCCCGCCGCTCCCGGAGTGCCCGGAGCCCCTGGCGCCGCGGGGACGCCGCCCCGCAGCAGGAACCGCCCGTGCGGCGCGCCGACGTGCACCGGGCGGCCGCGCAGCCAGGTCGCCTTGACCACCCCGGACAGCTCACGCCCGGCGTACGGGGTGATCGTGTTCTTGTGGTGCAGCCGCGCCGGGTCGACGGTGAACGTCTCCTCGGGCGCGACCACGCAGAAGTCCGCGTCCCGGCCCGGCTCGATGGCGCCCTTGCGGTCCAGGCCGGCGATCGCCGCCGGGCGCTGCGCCATCCACCGGGCCACCTGGTCCAGGCCGAAGCCGCGCGACCGCGCCTGCGACCACACCGCGGGCAGTCCCAGCTGCAGCGACGCGATCCCGCCCCACGCCGCGCCGAAGTCGCCGTCCGCCAGGTGTTTCAGGTCCGGCGTGCAGGGCGAGTGGTCGGATACCACGCAGTCGATCGTGCCGTCCGCCAGCCCGGACCACAGCAGTTCCCGGTTGGCCGCCTCGCGGATCGGCGGGCAGCACTTGAACTGGGTCGCGCCGTCGGGGACCTCCTCGGCGCTGAAGACCAGGTAGTGCGGGCAGGTCTCGGCCGTGACCCGGATCCCGTCCGCGCGGGCGGCGCGGATCTGCCCGAGTGCGCCCGCGCTGGACAGATGCAGGATGTGGACCCGGGCCCCGGTCCGCCGGGCCAGGTCCAGCACGAGCCCGATGGCCAGGTTCTCCGCGTCACCGGGCCGGGATCGCAGGAACGTCCCGTACCCGCGCCCGGCCGGTTCCGGCGCGCGCTCGATGACGTGCGGATCCTCGGCGTGCACGATCATCTGGGAGGCCAGCGCGGCCACGATGCCCAGGTCCGCCTCGAGTTCGGCCGGGCTGAGCGGCGGGAACTCGTCGACCCCGGACGGCAGCAGAAAGCACTTGAAGCCGAGCACCCCGCCGTCGTGCAGGGGACCGAGCTGCGCGCCGTTACCGGGGATCGCGCCGCCCCAGAAACCCACGTCGACGTGGCAGCGCCCGGCGGCCGCGGCGTGCTTGGCGGCGAGCGCGGCCGGGTCCACCGTCGGCGGGAGGCTGTTGAGCGGCATGTCGACGATGGTGGTGACCCCGCCCCCGGCCGCCGCGGCGGTGGCCGAGGCGAAGCCCTCCCAGTCGGCCCGGCCCGGGTCGTTGACGTGCACGTGCGTGTCGACCAGCCCCGGCAGCAGCACCACGTCGTCGCCCAGCTCCACGACCTGCCGGGCGCCCTGCGTGGCGAGCCCGGCGGTGGGCGGCTCGACGGCCGCGATCGTCCCGCCGCTGACCGCGACGTCCCCCGGTCCCTCACCGCCCGGCGTCACCATCCGCCGCGCCCGCAGCAGCAGGTCGAACCCGCTCATGCGTCGGCCGGGGACCCGAGCGTGGCGCGGTAGGCGCGCCAGCCGCCGTAACGGGTGATGTCTTTGTGGCGGCCGCGCCGGTGCTCCTCATCGCGCACAATCATGCCGAACGAAAGCTGCGACGGACTCCAGCTCGACGATCGACAGCTCCAGCTCCGGGGGCTCGCTGGCCAGCAGCGACCGCAGCAGCGCCATCGGCACGTCGTACAGCTCGCCGATAATGGACTGGCCGTCCGCGCGGTCCCGGTCCGCTGGGTAGAGGCCCGGGTACTCGTCGCGGATCGAGTAGAACCGGTACAGCGGCGCCGTGCGGCGTTCGCCGATCAGCGGGACACCGTCGATATGCCGGTGCACCGGGCCGCCGCGCATCCCGCCGCCGTTCAGGAACATCAGGGCCATCCACGCCTCCGTCCAGCCCGGGCCGCCACGGCCCCGCCCCGAGGGTCGTTCCCCGCCATGCCCCCGCCCACGCCTGCGGCCTTCCCTGATCGGCGCTGCTTTTTCACAGATGCCATCGCGTGTACCGGGGTGTCCGATGTAGTCGTCCAGGCTGCGGCCCAGCCGGCCGGTATCTGCCGCCGGGGCAGGGCCTTGATCCGGGCGTGCAGCAGCGGCTGGTTTTTCTTCACCACGGCGATGTAATGGGCTTTCTTCTCGCCTGCCAGCCAGTTCAGGTTCGCCCGCACCGTATGGAGGGCGCCGGAGGTCACCACGGCGCCGTCCAGGTCCAGGGGTTCCGGGAGTTCGGTGAAATGGCTGGTCTCGTTGTGCTTGACGCCGACCTCAAGGTGATCCAGCAGGGGCCCGCCGTGTTCGGCGACGCCGAGAAGATGAACCCGGGTGCCGTCGGCGCGGCGGGCGCCGCGGGAGGTCTTCCCTACCGCGATCCACGCCGGAGCCCTGCATGGATCTGCCCGCGACCGGCCGCTACTATCAGTTTGATGTGGAAGGAGTTTAAGTCATGACACCCGGGAGCAAAGACAAGCCGAGCAAGCCATGGCCACCGCGATGGGCAATGATTTACTTTCTGGTCCTCGGGGTCCTCCTAGTGTGGGGAAGCCTCATCACTCTGCATGGTTACCGCCAATGGTGGGTGCTGACCTTTTTTATCGTGGCCGCTGCCGGCATTCTCGGGGGCAGCATCAAGCATCGAATGGGGGGCAGAGGTCCCCTTAACTTACCTGCCCGCTGGAGACACACATCGTTCCAATCGTGGCAGATACGACCATGGTGCCATTGGTTCCGGCGTCGTCGCCAAGTTTCGCCGCTAGCTGTTGTTGCGGGGTAACCGAGCCGCCACAGCGCGTCAGTCCTGCGATAGCTGCCACCGCGACTGTTGTCTTAGTCATGTCATGCTCTTTCCGGTTTCATCGGTACCGAAGTAGCTGGCAACTGGCCCTCCCGTTGTCCACGGGGCTACCGCCCAGGACCCCGCGCCTCAGACCTCGTGTCGCAACCACCCTCACCGACACCACCCCCCAGGCCATCACCCGCCTGCTCACCGACCCCGCACCGACCAGGCCACACCAGCACGAACCCCCGCGCCCGCCACCGAAGATCACTTTTGCCATTCGGCAGCAGACACGGGAGTACGTGCGATGGCGCCATTACGGGTAAACGTCTCCTCGCTCTGCCGCGCGGGCGGGCCGCGCCGGGGGATTACTGCTGGCGGACGCCCTCGATCCAGAGGTCGCGCCGATGGGCAACGTTCTGAACGCGGGAAACGCGGCCCGGGTCCGGGGGCTGGCCCTCAGGGCGGGGGGTGCTGGCCGTAGGTGGCGAGCTTCGCCACCACGCGGTCGATCTCGGCGGGCGGGAGCAGGCGCGGGGTGCCGGCCGCGGCGGCCCGCAGGTACACGTCGCACAGCCACTCCAGCGAGGTGCTCCGGGTGTAGGCCGTGGCCAGGCCGGGCCCGATCGTGACCGCTCCGTGGCTGGCCATCAGGCAGGCCGTCCGGCCGCGCAGCGCGGCGACGACGTGCGCCGCGAGCTCGTCGGTGCCGTAGGTGGCGTAGGACGCGACGGCGACCGGCCCGCCGAACGCCGCCACCTGATAGTGGATCGCCGGCACCTCTTCCACCAGGGCGGACAGCGCCGTCGCGGCCGGGGAATGCGTGTGCACGATCGCGCCCGCGCCGGTCGCGGCGTAGACGCTCAGGTGCAGTGGCAGCTCGCTGGTCGGCCGCAGCGGGGCCTCCACCGGTGAGCCGTCGAGCCGGTGCACCCCGACCAGCCCGGGCGTCAGCGCGGCGTAATCAAGCCCGCTCGGCGTCACGGCCACCAGGTCGCCGTCGCGCGCGCTCACGTTGCCGGAGGTCCCGGTCACCAGGCCGGCCGCGGTGAGCTGGCCGCACACCGCGGCGATCTCCGCGCGCAGCTCACCGAGCAGCATCAGGCACCCCTTCCTCGGGTAGCTTCACTCGTATGCATTCCGGTTCCGCTCGCCCCGGCGGAGTGCTGCAGGTCCTCGGCTGGCGCGACGGGCACATCGTCGCCATCGACCAGACCGCGCTCCCGCAGGAGGTCCGCCTGCTTCATCTCACCACGGTCGACGAGCTGGTGGACGCGATCACCCGGCTGGCCATCCGCGGCGCGCCGTTGCTTGGCGCCGCGGGTGCGCTCGGCGTCGCCCTGGCCGCCCGGCAGGCGCAGGAGCAGCACTGGGACGAAGCCCACCTTGCCGCGGCGGTCAAGCGCATCGGCGACGCCCGGCCCACCGCCGTCAACCTGCGCCGCGAGGCCGAGGCCACCGCGGCCGTGATCCCGGACGGGGCGGACGCGGTGGAGGCTGCGGCGCTGGCCACGGTGGCCGCGACCGTCGCCGCGACCCACCGGATGAGCGAACGGGGGGCCCGCTACCTGCGGGAGACGTGCGGGCCGGGGCCCCTGCGGATCGAGACGCACTGCAACACCGGCAGCCTCGCGTGCCTGGGCTGGGGCACCGCGCTCGGGGTGATCCGGGCGCTGAACGACGACCAGGCCGTCCGGCACGTCGTCGTGGACGAGACCCGGCCGCTGCTGCAGGGAGCCCGGCTCACCTGCTGGGAGCTCGGCCAGCTCGGCATCGAGCACTACCTCATCCCCGACGCGGCCGGCCCGTTCCTGATCAGCCAGGGGCTGGTCGACGCGATCGTGGTCGGGGCGGACCGGATCGCGGCCAACGGCGACGTGGCCAACAAGATCGGCACCTACAGCCTCGCGCTCGCCGCCCGGCACGCGCGAATTCCGTTCCTGGTCGCGGTGCCGGAATCGACCATCGACCCGGCGACCCCCGACGGCGCGCGGATCACCGTGGAACAGCGCGCCGAGGAGGAGGTCACCCACGTGCGGGGCGTTCCGGTGGCCCCGGAGGGGACCCGCGCGCTGAACTACGCGTTCGACATCACCCCTGCCGAGCTCGTCACCGCGGTGGTGACCGAGGACCGCCTCATCACCTCCTGGTGAGCCCCGGTCCGGCCCGCGACGCGGCAGGCCGGAACGGTCACAGTGCTGGTCTCGCACCGCTTCTCCACCGTCCGCACGGCCGACCTGATCATCTTCGTCGCCGACGGCGCCAGCGGCATCGCGGTGGTCGGCCTAACCCGCACCACAACCCGCTGCAGCCGTTCAAGCGGGAGCGGTCGGGGTTGTACCGGCCGAAGATCGCGCGCCGTGCGCCGCCATGCATCCTGGATGAGAAGTTCAACGATTCGCTGCTTCTCTGCGCTCGCCGATCATGGCACGCGGCCGGGCCCTTGGTGGGCCCGGCCGTGTTCGGGGGTTAGGCGGTGACGTCGTGGTAGGCGGGCGTACTGTCGGCCAGGCAGCCGTCACCCGCGACGTCGTAGCCGATCCGCCCCTCCGGGCAGCTGAGATACCTGGTTTCCTGGACCGGAGGCACCGAGCTGGAATCGCTGGCGCGCGTCGTATGGTTCGCTGGGGTGCTCATCAGTTCATCACTTTCGGTATTTGCTCGGGCTTCGGTACCAGGTGGCGGGTCCAGCCGAGGAAGAGGGGCGCAAACCTCACTGGCCCACTCCTCAGCCGGCACGGAAACCCCGGTATCAGAGCGTCCCGCAGTTTAGAGCGTCTCTTCTGGCGCTGGCCGGGACGCCTCTAAATGACGTTACCAAAGTGTCCGCCAGTGCGCGGGC
>CAWEFP010000041.1:0-94142 GCA_963808295.1 uncultured Actinomycetes bacterium
CCCGCTCTATCGGCATGTGGCCCGGTGTGCGCCGGGCGGGCCGCTCAACGGCAGAGCCCGGCGCTGACGCCGGGCCAGCGGCGCCGCGTAGCGGCGCCGCCTTGAGACGCCCGGCATGGGCGATCGCTTGGGGGTGAAAAGTCCCCTGGGAGGAAGAGGTGGTGCTAACCTCAATCGTTCAGGGGTTCTGAGGTCTGGTTACTGATTGTGCTGGTACCCGTTTTCGGGTGTGGTGTCTGTTTATCTGGCGGGGCTGGTCGCGTGGCGGCGCCCGGGGTGCCCGGGTGCGCACCGGCTCCGACTGCGCCGGGCTGTGCCTCCTTTCGCGTTAAGTGGATGGTTCGTGCTGGTCAGGTGGGTGCGGGCAGGGCGCTGAGGCGCTGCCAGCAGGCGAGGAAGGCGTCGGCCCATGGCCAGTCGGGGCTGATCGCGAGGGTCCGCTGCCGGGCGTGGCGGGCGAGCCGGGCGGGCAGGTGCCAGACCCGGTAGCGGAGCGTATCGGGGTTGGCTTCCCGCAGTCCGGGGTCGTCGTGGTGGCCGAGGAGGCGGGTCCAGGCGGCGAGGTCGGCGGCGATGTTCGCGGCGATGACCCAGCCGGCGTTGACCTGCCAGGTCTTCGACGGGAGGGCGCGCAGGCCCATGGCCTTGGCGGTGCGGACCCCGGCGGTCTCGACGCAGGCGTGCTCGCGGTGGACCACGTCGATGTACTGGGGGTGGTGGCTGCCGGGAACGCCGCCGATCCCGCTGCCGGGGATGTTCGTGCAGGTGATGGAGTACCGCCAGCCGGTCTTCTTCTCGTAGTCCGTCAGGTTCCTCACCTGGCGGCGGGACGGCTTCACCCGCCGGGCGATCCAGCGCAGGCCGTCGGGCCAGTTCCCGGCGCGGGCCATCAGGCAGGTGATCTCCGCGACGTCCTTGTCCTCTTCGGTGGTGCCGTCCTGGGCGATGCCGGGCTTCCACGCGTCCGCGGGGAGGAGCGCGATTGCCTGCTCGTCGGCTGCGGTGATCATCCATCCGCAGGTGAACAGCAGGGTCCGCCGCGGGGAGGTCAGGGACAGCAGGTGCTTCACGAGGTCGTGGCTGGCTCCGGCGCCGTCGACGCGGACCAGGATCTTGCGCCGGAACCGGGCGGGGACCTGCCGGATCGCGGCGGCCAGCACTTCCAGGTGGTCGGTGAAGGTGTTCGAGCCGGCGTTGCCGGGGCGGAGCAGCATGTCCAGGCACTCGCGGGTGTTCCGGCACCAGGCCCCCAGCGGGTGGAAGCCGTAGCCTTTCTTCCAGGTGGGAGCGGCCCCTTCCTTGTCGGAGTGGGCGGTGACCAGGGTCGCGTCCATGTCGATGACGACCCAGCCGGCCAGGGTCTTCCCGGCGATCTCCAGCCACGGGAACCCGGCCGGGGTGGCCTCGATCAGCTTCCACGCGTGCGCGCGGGCCCTCGCGCGGGCCCGGGCGATCCGGTCCAGCACGGACGGCGTGCCGGCCAGGTCCAGCGCCCGGCGGACCGTCGGGCCGCTCGGCGCGGCCCCGAGCACCGGGGCGAGGTGGGCGAGCAGGGCGATGTCGCTCATGCTCGTGGCGCCCAGCGCGATCGCCGCCGCCATCGAGACCAGCACGATCCCCCGGTCGAGCAGCGGCGACGTGCCCTTCTTCCGCAGCGCCGCGCTCAGGGCGGCGGTGAGCCCGGCCTGGTCGGCGGCCTTGCGGAGCAGGATCGCGCCGGCGTGCCCGACCAGGCCCTTCCCGTCCGCGGTGACCTTCAGGGCATGGTCCCACCCGTTAAGCTGCATGGTGAAGGGCGCTCCAGTTCCAGGGGATTCAGGCGTGGTAACCCGTAATCTCCCAGAGCCAGGGCGCTCTTCGCCTTTAAACAAGAAAGGGCGGCCGCTCCGCGGCCGGCCCTGCCCGGCGCCTGGATCGCCCCGCACCCATAAGGTGCACCCGCCGCCGGACCTGTCCAGCACGAAACACCAGCTCACAGCCACGAAAAGCCGCCGGATGGCTCAACCGCCCATCAGCGCTGAATAGCGGAGGCTAACTCCGAGCCGGAGGCAACTGCGCCGCCGTGAGGCGGGGTGGGAAGGAAGCCCGAGGCGTATCCCTGCACCGGGGAACACGAACCGCGTAGGAGGCTGGGCGATCTTGTCCCGCTCGAAAATAGGATTGGGTAGGTGACCTGCAGGTCTTCCGGGGTCAGGCGGCGTGCTGTACTCGTTGATCAGGCCGCCCAGGACGGGTTTTCGGCGGATCTGCCGTGTATCGACGTCGGTCACGGTGCTGCGGGGCGCGCCAGGTTCGCCGTCGGGGACGCGCTGGGCAATGCCCTGGTGCGGGCGGGCCCTGTTGTAGTGCGCCTGGTATTCGGTCAAGACGGCGCGCAGATGCCGCTCGCCGAGGATCAGCACCCGGTCGAGGACCTCTCGGCGCAGGGTGCCGACAAGGCGCTCGCAGGTCGCGTTCATGCGCGGTGCCTGGACGGCGCTGCGCAGGATCCTGGTGCCGGTTGCCTGGAAGACGGCGTTGACGTGCAGGAAGTCGACCGCGAGGATACCGGCAGCCTGGGCTGCCAGGAACTGCAGCCACGTCGGGCCTGAGCGGCGGCGCCGGATCGATGCCCGCGGCACGCAGGATCTCCCAGACGGTGGACGGCGCGACCGTCACGCCGAGTTTCGTCAGCTCGCCGTGGATCCGGCGGTATCCCCACAGCGGATTCTCCTTCGCGAGGCGAACGACCACGCGGGCGATGCTCGGGATTGTCGGCGGGCGGCCCTGGCTTGCGGCTATTGCTCGTGTCGTACCTGCTCGCGGCCAGTCTGCGGTGCCAGGCCAGCAGCGTCGCGGGCGTGACGGGGAAGATTTCGGTCCAGCGCCTGCGGGGGAGGAGTGGTGCCAGCGCGGCGAACCACACCCGGTCGGCCGGCTCGTACCGTATCCGGCCGACGTGGCGGCGCAGCACCGCGTTCTCGTGCCGAAGCACGAACAGCTCGGCATCCTTCGCCAGGTCGCCGCGGACCACCAGGACAGCCAGACCGAGTACCCAGCGAACGAGCAGGTAGACGATCTTGAGCAGCATCCGGCCAGCCAACCATCACCACGCCCGGGATGCGGGCGAAGGCACAGGTCAGCCGCTCAATCGATTATTCGGGCGGCATAGGGTGCGGGGTCAACACACCTGATCGATCCGTCAGTCATTTTTGAGGACAAGCACCACGGTCAGAGCCACCAGTGCGGCCGTCAGGACCACGAGGACGACGGTCAGCCAGACGAGCCGTCCTGCTGTTCTGTCCGATGACTTGCGGGCGGCGATCGTCTCAGTGGTCAGATCCACGATCGCGACCTTGAGCCGACGGTTCATCTCCATCTGGTGAGTCACGTTTGGATGCTGGGCGAACTAGCGATCAACTCCGCGTCGCTGAGGTTCGCGAGCTGGTTGACGCTGTCAAGGTGCTGAGCAGCAACGTCACGCCGCCACCGCTCATTCTCACGCCTGCGCCGCTGAGCCAGGTACGCACGATGTTGTCAGCCACCGGACCAGTGTCGCCGTGCCGAATCGGCTTGGCGATAACCGGCTCGCATCGACTCTTCATCCTGTTCAACAAGCACTGCGCCCCGCCAGGCCCGCGTTTGCCATCGGGAGTCCAGTCAGTGGGGTTTGAGGGCCGGCAATCAACGTCCGATCAGGGTCCTGTGTTCAAGATCGGCTCCCATCTCGCTCCCAAAATCGGACACCGCGAGTGGAGAAACCAAAGCCCAGGTCACTTGGACGTGCCGTGACCTGGGTCTTCCTGGTCGGGGTGGCCGGATTTGAACCGGCGGCCTCTTCGTCCCGAAGCCAAGTAACGATGCGAACTGCCAGGGCTGTGGTTGACCTGGGAAGCACTGTCCGCTGGCGCCCAAGGTCAATATGGGGCCAAAATCGGCTAGTGTCCCGATGTATGTTGGCGGGTTCCCAGATTTTGTTGACGGTTTCAGCGACTCTGCTGAGCGGAAACCGCACGTCGATCCAGGGATTCGTCAAAGTCGCGGTGGGCGTTTAGCCTGGTGGGAGGGGCAGGAGTCGGAGGGTGCGGCGGGGGTCCTCGGCGTTGCGGCGGGTTTCCTCCTTGTAGGCCGCGGACGAAGGCGAGCAGGTCCCCGGGGGCATGGTGGGACTGCTCGCCGCAATCGGTACCGCCATGTCCGCGCTCATCGGATTCAGCCGCGGTAGTCTCGTCTGGGTGACGATCGCCGTTCGAGGTGACCGTCACCTGCGGATTTGCTTTGAGTGACTTCTGGCGTGCGGTTTCATCTGTCAGAAGTTCTCATCGATTCAGGCAGTCTTTGATGCTCATGTGCCCTGCGGGTCTGGAACTTGGGGAATGTCCGGCTCCTCGCGCTGCTCGGCGGGTGTTGGGACAGCGGTGTATCCCACCCGTATGACCATCTGCGGCACCTCGGGGAATCGCCACCGCCACGGCCATTGGCGTGGCGTGGCATGAACGTCCTCACGCTCGATGTCGTAACGTTCGAGCGGCTGAGTCAGGGGCGACGCCGACAGGCCGTAACGTGCCAAGTCATCGTGCCTCAGGAAGTGATGCCGCGCCGGGACACCATAGCGGCGCGGAGAGTGGTACTCTGCGCCCAGGCCATACGGAGCCGACACCGAGTACCGGGTTCCTGTCAGGATGGCGCGCTGCAGGGCCTGGCCGGCGCGGAGCCAGTCAACAGGCTGGTCGTCGCCCGTTGAGAGCGCCATCAGTTGCGGCTTGCGCTCGAAACGCTGCCTTTGATTGCCGAGCCAGAAGTCCTCCCGGGTTCGCGGGTCGCGGTTGGTCGGAGTCGGCCCGAAATTTGCGGTGGAAACGCCGACTCCGTCGCCCTGCTGCCCCGTCCAGCGGTTCCGCTGTTCCCGGTACAGCTGGTACCGCTGATGCGTAATTGCGGGCAGGTCGGGAGGCTCAGATGCCAGATCGCTGTCAGCTTGGCGGCCGGCGTTCATCCACGTCCTGCCCTGGTGCGTGTGGAGCAGCCGGAGCGAGGCGCCTTCCTCGCTGGCTGCGTGCTCCATTTCCGCGATGATGGGAAGCGGCACCGGGACGATCGTGTACGGCCAGCGGTTCGTGTGACGTCGCCAGATCGCCTCGTAGAGTTCTTGCTCCGCGATGGTGGGTTTC
The DNA here is from genome assembly GCA_963808295.1 of uncultured Actinomycetes bacterium. Lineage (GTDB taxonomy): Bacteria > Actinomycetota > Actinomycetes > Streptosporangiales > Streptosporangiaceae > Bog-532. The sequence continues at coordinate 5,151 of CAWEFP010000041.1, forward strand.
TTAATTCGTCGGGTCACGATCTCGACCGACGCAAGCAGCGCGCTGTCATGCTCAGGGTCGGGCAGGAGCCACACCGTGAGATCATGCCCTGCCACCCGGATGGCCAGCCGCAGGTTGAACAGGGCCGCGCCGCAACTGATAGCGAACTCACGTGCGAGCGGATCAGGGTGAAGTGTGCCGTCCGCGCTGAGCCATCGGTCCCAGTGCCCCCGATCCACATGGTCGCGTTTGCCCAGGTTGGCGCGCAACTCGATGCGGTCAGCGGCAGGCATCTCCAAGGACCACGGCTGTGAGTTGAAGATGGACGGCGCGTCCTGCACAGCTTCGGCTATCCGTTTAATGTCAGGATTCCACATAGGGCACCTCCGACACCTCGATGGTCCAAGCGTCCATATCAGGTCATGCCTCGCTACCGGGGCTGCCGGCAGCCAGATGGCCTATTCACTAGTGCCGTTCGTTCCTGTTTCGCGGGACATTCGTCAGTCGGGGGCGAAGGTAACGGCGATGGTGTGCCTGCGGGCTAGTACCGACAGTCTCCTAGACACCGGGAAGGGGCCAGGCGCGGACCTAACGGCCCACCGTTACCTGTGTTCGCTCCCAACGGGCTCCCAAAATAGGACACCCGGGAACGCGTAATGCAGACGGCAGGCCACTAGCTAGATGCCTTGTGACCTGCCGTTTTCTTGTCGGGGTGGCCGGATTTGAACCGGCGGCCTCTTCGTCCCGAACGAAGCGCGCTGCCAAGCTGCGCCACACCCCGCTGGTCACGTGCTCGCCTCGGCGAGGCTCACCTGACCGCCCGCAAAGTCTAGCGGATACCGGGCCCCGCCGCGCACGGCCAGCAGATAAGGGCCCGCACTACGGGCGGGGGGACCCTGCGGCTCATTCGCCCCGGGACGGCACCAGAGTGAGCAGGGTCGCTTCGGGGCGGCACGCGAACCGCGCGGGGGCCCAGGGCGAGGTGCCCAGGCCGGCGGACACGTGCATCCAGGCGCGGTGCCCGCCGGGGGCGGGTGTGCCTTCGGCCGGGTGCCGGTGCAGGCCGCTGACCCGGGCCCGGTCGATCTCGCAGTTGGTCACGAGCGCCCCGTAGCCGGGTATGCGCAGCTGGCCGCCGTGGGTGTGCCCGGCGAACAGCAGGTCGTAGCCGTCCGCCGTGAAGCGGTCCAGGATCCGCGGCTCGGGCGTGTGCATGATGCCGAGCCGCAGGTCGGCCGAGGGATCGGCTGGCCCGGCGACGTACTCGTAGCGGTCCCGCTTGATGTGCGGGTCGTTCACGCCGGCCACCGCGATGTCCAGGCCGCCGGCCTTGATCCGGCCGGTCCGGTTGTTGGCATCCAGCCAGCCCGCGTCGGCCAGGATGTCACCAAGCTTCTGCCAGGGCAGGTCGGGTTCGTGCCGCGGGTACCGGCGTGCGCTGGTTTCCCATAGGTACCGGGCCGGGTTTTTCGGCATTGGCCGGTACAGGTCGTTGGAGCCGAACACGAACACGCCGGGCCGGTCCAGCAGCGGCCCGAGGGAGCCGAGGAGATAGCGGATGGAATCGGGGTGCGCGATCGAATCCCCGGTGTTCACCACCAGATCGGGCTCCAGGCTGGCCAGCGACGCGACCCAGGCCATCAGCCGCCTGCGGCCGGGGGTCAGGTGCAGATCCGAGATGTGCAGGACGCGGAGGGGCCGGGCGTCCGCGGCCAGTACCGGCACCTCGGCCTGCCGGAGAGCGAACCAGTTCCGCTCGACGACCGACACATAGGTCAGGGCAGCACCGGCCGCTGCGGCGCCCAGGGGGAGGATGGCTCGTGCTCGCACCCACCCATGGTGCCATGTCCGGGAGGATGGTTTTCATGGCTGAACTAAAGGAACGCCTGCGGACCGACCTGTCGGCGGCCATGCGGGCCCGTGATCAAGTACGGATGCGGACGCTGCGGATGGCGCTGACCGCCATCACCAACGAGGAGGTGGCGGGGAAAGCCTCGCGCGAGCTGTCCGACGACGAGGTGCTGAAGGTTCTGGCCAAAGAGGCGAAAAAGCGCCGCGAGGCCGCGGACGCGTTCGGCTCGGCCGGCCGGGCCGAGCAGGCGGCGGCCGAACAGGCCGAGGGTGAGGTGCTCGCTGGTTACCTGCCCGCCCAGCTTGGCGACGACGAACTCGCCCGCATCGTGGCCGAGGTCATCACCGGGGCCGGAGCGGCCGGCATGTCGTCCATGGGACAGGTGATGAAGGCCGTCACCCCACGCATCGCGGGACGCGCGGAGGGTGCCCGGGTCGCCGCCGAGGTGCGCCGCCAGCTGACGGCCGGGCCGTCCTGAATTTGCCAGACCGGGTGTCACGCTGGCCAGGACGGGAAGGTAGCTCCCCGCCGGAACACAGTGGTTACGGACTGAGGGGAAGAGATATGGCGGGCAAATTCGTGCTGAAGAAGGGCTCGACCGGGAAGTTCCACTTCAACCTGGTGGCCGGCAACGGCCAGGTGATCGCGACCAGCGAGTCGTACGAGAGCAAGGCGTCGGCGCTGAACGGGATCAAGTCGGTGCAGACGAACGCGCCGACGGCCGAGATCGAGGACCAGACCGCGGACTGACGCCCGGTCCCGTCGCTGGCCCGTTTCCGCTGCGTGGGTGGCGGAAACGGGCCAGCGGCCGGTAGTGGCCGGGCAGTCGGCCTGGCCCTAGAAACGGCCGCCGCTGATCCGCCGGCTGCGCTGCATCTGGCCCTTCTCGCCGTAGGGGTAGTCCGGTGTGTCGGGCTCGCTCGCCTCGTCCAGCAGGTGCATCTCGTCCGCGCTCAGCGGCATGCCGGCCGCCGCGAGGTTGTCGTTCAGCTGATTCAGGGTGCGGGCGCCGAGGAGGACCGACGTCACCGCGGGCCGCGCCAGCACCCAGGCGATCGCGATCTGCCCCATGGAGCTGCCGCGCTGCTCGGCGATCTTGCGGACCATGTTGAGTACCTGCCAGTTGCGCTCGAGGTGACCGCGCTCGTTCCAGATCTTCATCCCCTCGTCGGCCTGCTCCTTCAGCCGTGTACCGTCCGCCGGGTCCTCGCCGCGCTGGTACTTGCCGGTCAGCCAGCCACTGGCCAGCGGTGACCAGGGCAGCAGCCCGAGCCCCTCGGACTCGCAGGCGGGGACGATCTCCCATTCGATGGCGCGCGCGAGCAGGCTGTACTGCGGCTGGACGGTGACCGGCCGGGACGACAGGCCGTGCTCGCCGGCCAGGTCGACGAATTTCTGGACCTGCCAGGCGGTGAAGTTGGACAGCCCCACGTAGTTGATCTTGCCGGCCTGGACCGCGTCGTCGAGGAAGCGGAGCGTTTCCTCGACGGGTGTGAGCGGGTCCCAGCCGTGCAGCTGGTAGAGGTCGATGGTGTCCACGTGCAGGCGCCGGAGCGACCCATTGAGCGCGGACGCCAGGTGCTGGCGGGACAGCCCATGCCCGTTCGGGCTGTCGTTGGTCGGGAACCGGCCCTTGGTGGCGATGACCACCTCGTCCCGCATGCCCGGGCGGCCGGCGAGCCAGCGGCCGATGATCTCCTCGGACCGGCCGTCGGCGTAGACATCGGCGGTGTCGATCAGCGACCCGCCCACCTCGGTGAAGCGGTCGAGCTGGGCGATGGACCCGGCCTCGTCCGTCTCGTTGCCGAAGGTGAGGGTCCCGAGGGCCAGGGCTGACACGGCACATCCGCTGTTGCCGAGCAGGCGGTACTCCATCGCTCCTCCGTTCACGTCAGGGAAAACTATTTCCCCTGCCATCCTGGCCCCGGAGGTCGGCGACCCGGACACCACCCCCCGGGTGCGCCGCTCTCCGGCCAGTCGGGCGGGAACCGGAAACCAGGGACGCTGGCGGACGCCGAGGAAGGGGCGCGCGGGGCTGGCCGAGGTGGGCCGACTCATCGCGGTCGCCTCGCTCGGCGTGGAACGGATCATCGGGCTGCCCGGTGACGAGGCGGTGACCGCGCCGCGCCGCTGGCGGGCTAACCGCTACCCCTGGACAGGGCCGCCGTTGGCGCCGCCGCCGTTACCGGCGCAGAAGAAGAGGATGCAGTTGGTGCCGTTGCCGTTCCCGTTGCCGTTGCCGTTCCCGCCGCCCCCGTTCCCGTTCCCGCCGCCCCCGTTACCGTTTCCGCCCCCGTTCCCGTTTCCGCCGCCCCCGTTTTTGCCTTTTCCCTTACCGCCACCGTTGTTCTGCGGCACGTTCTGGCCGTCGCCCATGCTCATGAACGGGCTGTCGGGCGGGACGCCGGCAAAGCCCGCCGCGGAGCCGAGGTTGGCATGCTCGAAGGTCATCTGCCAGGTCTGGCCCGGGGCGTTCGCGCCGAACATCTCACCCGGGCACGTCTGGCCGCCGCCGGCCGATTGGTAGCAGGCAGTAAGGCCGCCCATCGGGTGGCCCGTGGGGCTCTCCGGATTGAACACCGAGGTGTAGCTCACCAGGGTCGGCGTGTAGCCGGCGAAGGCCGCGTACGGGGTGCCGCTGCCGTTCCCCTCGACGTTCGACGTTCCGGTCTTGCCCGCCGCGGGGCGGCCGATCCCCAGGCCTGCCCCCGTCGCCCCGGGCGCAGTCAGGACGCCCTGGAGAACGTAGTTGGCGGCGTCCGCGACGTCTGCCGATATCGCCTGATGACAGTCGGCGGGCGGGGTCGGCAGCGTACTCCCCGTCTCGCTGGTGATCCTCGTGATGGCCACCGGCGTGCAGTACCTGCCCCGCGCGGCGACCGTGGCGTACGCCGCCGCCATGGTCAGCGGCGAGACGTTCACGGACCCGAGGGTAAAGGACGGGTAGTTATCCGCGGACAGGATGCCGCCGTCGTTCTTCAGCAGCGAGGTGCCGTCGGCCCGGTGCACCCCCATAGCCACGGCGGTCTTGACCACGTTGCACAGCCCCACCTTCTGTTCCAGGTTGGCGTAGAACGTGTTCACCGACTGGGCCGTACCGGTGTACAGCGACTGGGTAGACGCGGATCCGGGTCCTTCCGCGTTCGTCACCTGGAAGGAGCCGTCGCTGCCGGCCGGGGCACCCTGGCAGTTGGTGAACCCGTTGACGGTGGCCTGGCCGGGGACGTGCAGGGTGAAGCCGAACGGGATGCCCTGCTCGAGCGCGGTGACCAGCGTGAAGAGCTTGGACGAGGAGCCGGTCTGCACTCCGGCGCTGCCGCCGTACTGGCTGTCGACGGCGTAGTTGATGGTGCTGCCGCCGTTGCTGTTGTACGGCCGGTCCTCCGCCATGGCCTTGATGTAGCCCGTGCCCGGCTGCACGACGACTTCCGTGTCGGCGTTGCCGCCGGGGTTGTAGACCTTGCTGTAGGCCGGGATCGTGTAGTTGACCGCGTTGGCGGCGGCGTTCTGGTCCTCCTCATCCAGCGTGGTGTAGATCTTCAGGCCGCCGGTCGCCAGCAGTTTGGCGCTGGCCTGCGAAGTTTTCGCGATGGAGGAGTCCTGGACGAAGACCTGCTCCACGTAGTTGCAGAAGAACGCAGCCGTGCCGGCTGTGGTCTGCGTGCAGCCGTTGTCGGGTACCGCGTCTTGCACGCCGAGCGGCTGCTTCTCGGCCGCGGCGGCCTTCGCGCTGCTCAGCACACCGGTCTGGACCATCCTGGCCAGGACCGTGTTGCGGCGTGCCATGGCCATCGACGAATTGGTGAACGGGTCGTACCCGGCCGGGTTTTCCACCATCCCGGCCAGCAGGGCGGCCTGGGGCAGGGTGAGCTTCGCGGCGGAGGTATTGAAGTAGGTCTCCGCCGCCACCTCGATGCCGTAGGCGAGGTTGCCGAAGTAGGCGTCGTTCAGATACCCGGTGAGGATCTGCTGTTTGGACTGCTGGTGCGCGACGGTGATAGCCAGCCGTAGTTCGTGCAGCTTCCGGGACAACGTGTCCTGGTAGGCGGCCTGGGCCTGCTGTGCGTTGGGCGCCGAGAGGATCAGCATGTTCTTGACGTACTGCTGGGTGATGCTGGAGCCACCCTGCACCGCCTTGTGCTGCAGGTCATTGACCAGCGCGCGGAGGGTGCCCTTGAGGTCCAGGGCGCCTTCCTGCCAGAAACGGTTGTCCTCGATGGCCACGATCGCCTGCCCCATGACCGGCGAGATCTGGTTATAGGTCACGGGCTGCCGGTCGATGCCGGACGCGGTGGCGTTCTTGCCCAGGTTCACGTTGTAGACGTACGCCAGCAGGTGACCGTTGGCATCCAGGATCTCCGAGCGCTGCGGGATCGTGCCGAAGCTCGCCGAGGCCGGTGCGGCCGCCTTGTTCGCCTGGTCACGCAGGACCACGCCGGTCGTCGCGATGACGGGAAGGGCCATGGCAGCCGCGATGACGCCGCCCACCGCCGAAATCGAGATAAGGCGGCCTACGGTACCCCTCTTACTTGCTATATCGCCTGACAGCACGGCATCAGGGTACGTGCCGAACGGCGCACGCACCCCCGTGCCTCGCATAAAGGCGCCGTAAGCTGCTCGTTCTCCCAAACGGGACGAACGCGCATATGCTGCTCGCCGTTACCCAGAGACGCCAAATGCGACCGAAGGTGACTAGCTACCCCAGCTGATATGGCCCAAGAGAACTATTCCGTAAATGAGCACAGCGGGGCCTTGGCAGCTACCCCACGACTTCCGTAGGTTGCTTTATCACGAACCGGTAACCCGGTCCCGCGGCAGCGGAGCCGGACCGCAAGCACTTGCCATCGAGCCAGCGACCGTCCATGTACGCAGTACGCGACGATCAAAAGGAGTGGGCACATGTGGATCACTGACTGGACCACACGCGCCGCCTGCAAAGGAACCGACCCGGACGAGCTTTTTGTCCAGGGCGCAGCGCAGAACCGAGCCAAGCTGATCTGCCGGGGGTGCCAGGTCAGGACCGAATGCCTGGCCGACGCGCTGGACAACGGCATCGAATTTGGCGTCTGGGGCGGGATGACCGAGCGGGAGCGCCGTGCCCTGCTGCGGCGGCGGCCCGACGTCAAGTCCTGGCGTGAGCTGCTCGAGCAGGCTCGCGAGCGCTACGAGCAGGACGTTGACGACCTGGTGGCGAGCTGACCCGCTAGCCGTGCGCCGGCCGGCTGGCCAGGCCCAGGCCAATGGCGCGCAGGCCCTCGAGATCATGGACGTCCTCGGGCTGCGCGGCCACCTCGGCGACGGGAACGGTGGGATGAGCCGCCGTAAAGTGCTCGGCCACCCGCCGTTCCCGGACCGCCAACTGCATCCGCTCGGCATGTAGCCGCAAAACCCCGGCCGCGAGCGCGTAGCGCGGGGGACCAGCCGATTCCGCAGTGCCGTTCGGCATCTCGTGATTCTCGAGCGTTTCCGCGGCGGCGACGCTGCGCGCCGCGGACAGCCGGGTGGCGGCGGGCACGTGCACCCGGTTCAGGATCAGGCCCGCGAGCGGCATGCGTTCCCCCGCCAGCCGCTCGACGAAGTACGAGGCCTCCCGCAGCGCATCCGGCTCGGGCGCCGCGACCACGATGAACGCGGTCCCCGGCGTCTGGAGCAGGCGGTAGGTCGTCTCGGCCCGCTCGCGAAAGCCCCCGAACATCGTGTCGAAGGCCGTCACGAACGTCTGCATGTCCTTGAGCACCTGCCCGCCGAGCACCTTTGTCAGCGTCCCGGTCACGAGCGAGAAGCCGGCGTTCAGCATCTTCAGGTACGCGCGGCCCGGCTTGGCCGGGGCGGTCAGCAGCCGGATCAGCCGGCCGTCGAGGAACCGGCCGAGCCGCTGCGGCGCGTCGAGGAAATCGAGGGCCGAGCGGCTCGGGGGCGTATCGACCACGATCAGATCCCACTCATCGGTGTGGTGCAGCTGGCCCAGCTTCTCCATGGCCATGTACTCCTGCGTGCCGGCGAAGCTGGACGACAGGGACTGGTAGAAGGGATTCGCCAGGATCTGCGCGGCGCGGTCCGGGTCCGCGTGGGCCTCGACGATCTCGTCGAAGGTCCGCTTCATGTCCAGCATCATGGCGTGCAGGCTGCCGCCCGACGGGAAGCCCACCTCCACCGGCCGCGGGACGTTGTCCAGGTAGGTCAGGCCCATCGCCTGGGCCAGGCGGCGCGCGGGATCCACGGTGAGCACGACCACGTGCCGGCCGCGCTCGGCGGCCCGCAGGCCGATCGCGGCCGCGGCGGTCGTCTTGCCGACGCCGCCGGACCCGCAGCAGACGATGATCCGGGTCCGCCGGTCATCGATCAGCGCGTCGGTATCGAGCCGGGGCGGCGCGGGCGGCGGGTTCATCGCGCCGTCCGGCGGCACCGGCGCGGGCCATCCATCACGCGTCATCCATCAGGCGGCTCCCTGGTCCCGGAGCACCTGGGCCAGCTTGTACAGCCCGCCCAGGTCGATCCCGTCCGTGATGGCCGGAAGCTCGTAGCGCGGCTGCCCCGCCGCGGCCAGCTCGCGGCCCTCACGCTCCTGCAGCGCGACGGTGCGGGCGTGCTCGGCCAGTTCGATGGCCAGCCCGGCGGCGAGGGACTGGCTGTCGGCCAGCCCGGCCGCCTTGAGGCCCAGGGCGATCTCCGCCTCGTCGATGTGCCCCTCCGCGGCCGCCTTCAGGTCCGCCTTCCCCAGGCCATCGGGGCGGACCATGTTGATGAAGATCCCGCCCAGCTGGATGCCGCCGAGGCTGCGCATCTCCGCGAGGCCGTCCAGGGTTTCCTGGACCGGCATCTCCTCCAGCGTGGTGACGAAATGAACGGCGGTCTGCGGGGACCGGATCACCCGGGCCACGGTGTCCGCGTGGGTGCGCACCGGGCCGACCTTGGCCAGGCCGGACACTTCGACGCTGACGTTGAGGAAGCGGCCGATCCGGCCGGTGGGCGGCGCGTCCATGACCACCGCGTCGTAGACCTCGCGGCCGCCGGCCCTGCGCCGGGTCGCCTCGGTGGCCTTACCGGTCCGGAGCACGTCGGACAGGCCGGGCGCGATCGTGGTGGCGAAGTCCACCAGCCCCAGCCGGGTCAGCGCCTGGCCGGTGTGGCGGAGGCCGTAGAACATCTCCAGGTAGTCCATCAGCGCGCCCTCGGGATCGACGGCCAGCGCGTAGAGGTCGCCGCCTGGCCGCCCGTCCTTGCCGAGCCCGATCCCGACCTTACGCTCGGCGTAGGGCAGCGGGGGGCAGTCGAAGAGCCGGGCGATCCCCTGCCGCCCCTCGACCTCGATGAGCAGCACCTTGCGGCCGTCATAAGCCAGCGCCAGAGCCAGGGCGGCCGCGACGGTCGTCTTGCCCGTGCCTCCCTTGCCTGTGACGACGTGCAGCCGCACGCCCTCCCAGTCGGTGTCCCTTGCTCTCATCACTGCGAGGCTATCTCCGCCCCGGTACTTCTTAAGGCCGCCCGCTGCTGGCGCGTGACGTAATTCTCACTACCCTGGGGGATTGAAGAGAGGTGGTCCCGGTGGTCGCAGCGCTCGTCGTCATCCTCGTGATCCTCGTGATCGCCGGCCTGGTCGCGGCCGGCCGCACGTTCCGGGTGGTCCAGCAGTACGAGAAGGGCATCGTGTACCGCTTCGGGCGGGTGCTGCCCGAGGTACGCGGACCGGGGCTGACGTTCCTGCGCCCGATCGGCGACCGCATGCAGAAGGTCAACATGCAGATCGTGGCCATGGCCGTGCCCGCGCAGGAGGGCATCACCCGGGACAACGTGAGCGTCCGGGTGGACGCGGTGGTGTACTTCCGCGTCGTGGACCCCATCAAGGCCACGGTGAACGTGCAGGATTACATGTTCGCGATCGCGCAGCAGGCCCAGACGTCGCTGCGGTCCATCATCGGCCAGTCCGAGATGGACCAGCTGCTGGCCGAGCGCGAATCGGTCAACCGGGAGCTGCGGCGCATCATCGACGAGCCGACCGAGGGCCCGTGGGGGATCCGGGTGGAACGCGTCGAGGTGAAGGACGTCTCGCTGCCCGAGGGGATGAAACGATCGATGTCCCGTCAGGCCGAGGCCGAGCGGGAGCGGCGCGCGCGCATCATCACGGCGGACGGCGAGTACCAGGCGTCCAAGCGCCTCGCGGCCGCCGCCAACGTGATGGCCCGGGATCCGGCGGCGCTCCAGCTGCGCCTGCTGCAGACCATGGTCGAGGTGGCCGGTGAGCGCAACAGCACGCTCATCATGCCGGTCCCGGTGGAACTGCTGCGGTTCTTCGAGAAGATGGCCCCCGGCCCGGCCCGGCCACCGGAACCCGCCGAAGAACCGGAGGATCTCGGCGACGCCGAGGTGGCCGAGGCCGAGGCGGAGATCACGATGGCCAACGTGCCGGAGCTCGACCAGGCCCCGGTTCCCCAGCTCGACGAGGCCTCCGTTCCGCCGGTCCCGGAGGTCGGGTCGGCCGCCGACGTCGCGCCGCGGCCCCAAGCTCGCGCCGGTCCCTGAGGCCGCGCCGGCCGGCCGCGGGCTCCGCCCGCCCCCAGGATGCCGTCGGTCGGTGAGACGACCCAGGAACTGCCCGCGGCGGCGGGTTTCGGCGCAGCGGACCTCCCCAGCACCACGGTGGGCGGAACCGAGAGCGGCAGCGCCCCGGACCCCGCGGCCGCGGACGCCGTGGCGGGCCCGGCTGGTCCGGCGGGCCCGAACGGTGCGGGCCGCAACGGCGCGGGGACCGGGGCGGCCGGGCCGCGGAAACCCCGGGCCACCGGGGAGCGCAAGCCGCGCACCCCGGCCGCGCGGAAGCCGAGGGCGACCGGCGGGGCCCAGGCCACCGGGGAGCCCACGCCGGATCAGCCGCCCAGCCGCTAAGGTCATCCCCATGCAGAAGTGGGAGTACGCGACCGTGCCGCTGCTCGTGCACGCGACCAAGCAGATCCTGGACAACTGGGGCGACGACGGATGGGAGCTGGTGGCGCTCGTCCCGGGCCCGAACCCCGAACAGCTGGTCGCCTACATGAAGCGGCCCAAGGGATGACGATCAGTACCGTGGGGGCCCGGTGAGCACGCCCGAGGAGCGCCTCGCCGAGCTGGGCCTGACCCTGCCGCCGGTCGCCACCCCGGCCGGCTCTTACGTCCCCGCGCTCCGCACCGGCACGCAGGTCTATACCGCCGGGCAGTTGCCGCTGGCTGACGGCAAGCTGCTGGCCACCGGCAAGGTCGGCGAGGCCGTGACCGCCGAAGAGGCCGTCACGCTGGCCCGCGCGTGCGCGCTCAATGCCCTCGCCGCGGCCGCGTCGGCGGCGGGGGGCCTGTCCGCGATCACGCGGATCATCAAGGTCACCGGGTTCGTCGCCAGTGCCCCCGGCTTCACCGGGCAGCCCCAGGTCGTGAACGGGGCGAGCGATCTGCTGACCGAGGTGTTCGGGGACGCGGGCAAGCATGCCCGCAGCGCGGTCGGGGTGGCGGTCCTGCCGTTGGACGCGCCGGTCGAGGTCGAGCTGATCGCCGAGGTGGGCGGTACCGGCACGGGCGGGGGGAGCACGGCCTGAGCCGGCTGCGAGTTCCAGGCAAGGTCGCTGCCCGGGCCCGGGACATCCTCGAGGGCCGGCTGACCCCGGCGGTGCCCCGCGACGCGGCCACCGTCATGTTGGTCCGTTCGGTGCCGGGGGCGGGCGCCGAGGTGTACATGCTGCGGCGGCAGCGGTCGATGGCCTTCGCGCCCGGCGCGTACGTCTTCCCCGGCGGCAGCGTTGATGACAGCGACGCCGAAGGCGGCCACGGCTGGGCCGGCCTGCTCCCGGGCCAGTTCGCCCCGGCCCTCGGCCTGCCCGCCGCGGGCGCCCAGGCGCTGATCCGGGCGGCGGTGCGGGAGACGTTCGAGGAGTGCGGGGTGCTCCTGGCGGGCCCGTCGGCGGACGCGGCGCTCGGGGACACCTCGGGCGGGGACTGGGCGGCGGACCGGCAGGCGCTGGCGGACCGGTCGGTCTCGCTCGCGCGGCTCCTCGTCCGCCGTGGACTGGTACTGCGCAGTGACCTACTCACCCCCTGGTCGCGGTGGATCACGCCGGAGGCGGAGCCGCGGCGCTATGACACCAGGTTCTTCGTGGCGCGGCTGCCGGAGGGCCAGCGTGCCCTGGGCGGGACGGGTGAATCGGACGAGGCGGCGTGGCTGAGCCCGTCCGCCGCGCTCGCCGCGGCGGACGCCGGCGAGCTGACGCTGCTCCCGCCGACCGCGATCACGCTGCGGGAGCTCGCGGCCGAGCCCGACGTCGCCGCGCTGCTCGCGGCCCGGCGGCGGATCGTCCCACGGCGGCCCGCGGTCACGTTCACCGATGGCCAGGCCTGGCTGACCATCCCGGAGGAACCCGGGAGCGCCCGCATTGACGATTGACGGTTCCGGTACCGCCCTCGCGACCTGCGTCCTCGCGCCCAACCCGTCGCCGATGACCCTGGAGGGCACCAACACCTGGCTGATCGCCGCCCCAGGGTCATCGTCCGCGGTCGTCGTCGATCCCGGGCCCGAGGACGAGGGCCATCTGCGCCGTGTCGTGGGCCGGGTCGCGGAGACGGGCCGCCGGGTGGCCCAGATCCTGCTGACGCACGGGCACAGCGATCATTCGGCGGGGGCGCGGCGGCTCGCCGCCCTCACCGGGGCGCCGGTGCGCGCGGCCGATCCGGCTCACCGGCTCGGCAGTGAGGGCCTGACCGGCGGCGACGTGGTTACGGTAGCGGGCTGTGAGCTGCACGTTATCGGCACGCCGGGCCATTCCGCGGACTCCCTGAGCCTGCTGCTCCCGCAGGACGGTGCCCTGCTCACCGGGGACACGGTGCTCGGCCGGGGCACGACCGTCATCGCCGGAGGCGGGTCCCTCGCCGATTACCTGCGCACCCTCGACGCGATGAAGGCGCTGGCCGACACCGCGTCGGTGCGGATCCTGCTGCCCGGCCACGGCCCGCTGGTCTCCGACCCGTCGTCCGCACTCGCGTATTACATCGACCACCGGGCCGAGCGGCTGGCGGAGGTGCGTGCCGCCCTCGCGGCCGGCGATACGACGGCCCGGGAAATCGTGGCCAGGGTCTACCGCGACGTCGACCCGGCCGTGCGCCGGTTCGCGGAGCTCTCGGTCCAGGCGCAGCTGGATTACCTGGCCGCGGCCGGCGAGCAGAACCCGCGGTGAGCGGGCGCCCTCGCGCCGGATGACCGGGCGGGGCCTGATGACCGGACTGCCCGCGCGGCACTACCGGGCGCGCTTGCGCAGGCGCTCGGCGTCGACGATCAGCACCGAACGGGCCGAGATGTGCAGCCAGCCGCGTGCGGCGAAGTCCGCGAGCGCCTTATTGACCGTCTCCCTCGACGCCCCGACCAGCTGCGCGAGCTCCTCCTGCGTCAGGTCGTGGTGCACCTGGAGACCCTCATCCGTCTGCTGACCGAACCGCTCCGCCAGGTCGAGCAGCGCCTTGGCGACCCGCCCGGGAACATCGGTGAAGACGAGGTCTGCGGTCACGTCGTTGGCGCGGCGCAGCCGCTGCACCAGCGCCCGCAGCATGTGCAGCGAGATCTCCGGCCGCTTGCGCAGCAGCGGGAGCAGCGAATCGTGCGGCAGCACGGCCAGCGTCACGTCGGTGACGGCACTGGCGCTGGATGTCCGCGGCCGCGGGTCGAACAGCGAAAGCTCGCCGAACATCTCGCCCGGCCCGATCACGCTGAGCAGGTTCTCCCGGCCGTCACCGGCCGCACGGGTCAGCTTCATCTTGCCGTCGAGCACGACGTAAAGGCTGTCGCCGCCGTCGCCCTCATCGAAGAGCCGTTCGCCGCGGTGCAGCTTGAGCTGGCTCATGGTCTGCCGAAGTTCGCGCGAGCCGTCTTCGTCGAGCGCCTCGAACAGCGGCGCCCGCCTGAGCACCTCTCCGGCGTTTTCCACCGGTCCCTCCTCGCTTACCTTGTGCCCTCTAAGTGTGGACCATTCGCGGCCCGATTGTGTGTGCGGGACCACTGTCATCTGTCCGTGGCGACGTCAGGGCACGCCACGGAGTGATTTCCGTTACTTTCTGCTGTCAAGCGATTACATTAAGTCTCTCACAAGCGAATATCGGTGACACTTGATCATTTCCGGGGGACGGGATGGCTGACGGGCCGGGGGGTTACTTCAGCGTGCGCAGGACCGCATGGGCGATCGCCGGATGCGGTCTGCTGACGGTGGCCGGGCTGGCGGCCGCGCCGCCGCGGATGGCACTTGACGGCAATCCCATGCCGAGCGCGGGTCAGGTCCAGGCGGCGCAGAACAAGGTGAACCAGCGTGCGGCCGCGCTCGGCCGGCAGGAAGAACGGCTGGCCGCGGCCGACGCCAGGCTGACGGACCTGGAAACCCGCGCCGAGATCCTGACCGAGAGCTACGACAAGACGATCGTCGCGGAACAGCAGGCGGCTACGGCCTATGCCACCGCGGTACAGAACCTCGCCCAGGCCGAAAGCGCGGAGAAGAGCAGCCAGCGCCAGGTGGCTAACCTGGCCGCCACGGAATTCGAGACCCAGGGCGGCTTTGACCCGATGGCGGCGATGCTGGGCGACGCCCACGGCGTGCAGGCCTACCTGAACCAGGTCGGCCTGGGTCAGGTGTTCGCCACCCGCGGGACCGACATCCTCGCCAGGAACAGCGCGGACAGCGCGGTCGCCGGCGTCTTCCGCTCGGAGGCCAGGACAGCGCTCACGCAGAAGCAGGCGGACGTCCGCCAGGCGTCGGCGCTCAAGGTGGCCATCCAGGCGGCCGTGGCCCGCCAGCTCGCGGCGGTCAAGACCACCAAGTCGGTGACCAGCCAGCTCTCTGGCCTGCTGCAGAGCGCGAAGGCCACCGAGCAGTCGCTCGCGGCCAAACGCCAGGCCGCCCTCGCCGCGGCCGCGGCGGCCGCGGCGCGGGCGGCGGCCGCCGCGGCGCTGGCCGCCCAGCAACGGGCCGCGGCCGCCGCCTCATCGGCCCAGCCCGTCCCGTTCCCGGATTCCCCGGCCAGCTCCCAGCAGGGCAACATCGCCGCGGACTGGGCGCTCAGCCAGATCGGCAGGCCTTACCAGTGGGGCGGGGCCGGGCCTTACAGCTACGACTGCTCGGGGCTCACGATGGTCGCGTGGGCGCACGCCGGCGTCGCGCTGCTGCACTACACCGGCGATCAGTGGGTGGAGGGGGTGCACGTGTCGCTCGGTGCCCTGCAGCGCGGCGACCTGCTCTTCTACGCGACGGATAACGCCGACCCGGGCACCATTCATCACGTCGGCATCTACATCGGCGGCGGCAACATGGTCGACGCGCCCTACACCGGGGTCGACGTCCGCATCGACAGCATCTACGCACCGGGCCAGCCGATCGGCGCGGTCCGGCCCTAGCTGAGTGAGTCCGTCCTGTAGGTTCTCAACAGACTTGGCCAATTTCTCATCGATCTGGCCAGCGGATGGCCGAATGGCCAGATCGATGAGAATGCCAGGCGGGTGGCCGGGGTTGGCGTTGTGTCGTAGCGCATAGGCCGTCATGACCGGTGTCCTTGACGCTCAACTTCTCGTTCCCTCCGCTCAGGGCGACGGATGCGTCCCCTCCGGTCAGGGCGACGGATGCGTCCCTGGGAGTGCGGTCAGGCGGCGGCGCGTTCGCTGGCGGGGCGGCGGCGGAGGTCCGGGTGCAGGAGGGCCGGAGGCAGGTAGGCGGACTGGTCGGGCAGACCGACGTCGGTGCCGGGCGGGACGATCTCGTCGATCCGGTCGAGGATGTCGTCGCTGAGCGTGACGTCGATTCCGGCGAGCAGGTCGTCCAGTTGCTCCATCGTGCGCGGGCCAATGAGCGCGCTGGTCACGCCGGGATGGGCGATCGCGAACGCCATCGCGAGGTGCGTCATCCGCAGTCCCGCCTTCTCGGCGACTGGGATGATCTGCTCGACGGCATCGAGCCGGGCCTCGTCACTGAAGCTGGTCAAGATGGCCGCGCGGCGGAGGTCGGTCTGCTGACCCTTGCGGATGCGCCCGGTGAGCATTCCCTTCGCGAGCGGGCTCCAGACCAGCGTGCCCATCCCGTAGCGCTGGGCGACGGGCAGCACCTCGGCCTCGATGCCGCGGTTGAGGATGGAGTAGGGCGGCTGCTCGGTGCGGAAGCGTTCCAGGCCGCGCCGCTCGGCTGCCCACTGGGCCTCTACCATGTCAGAGGCGGGCATGGTAGAGGACCCGATCGCGCGGACTTTGCCGCTGTGGATCAGGTCCGACAGCGCCGAGAGCGTTTCCTCAATGTCGGTGTCCGGGTCAGGCCGGTGAATCTGGTACAGGTCGATGTGGTCGGTCTGCAGGCGGCGCAGCGAGCTCTCGGCCTCGGTCATGATCCAGCGCCTGGAGTTGCCTCGCTGATTGGGATCATCACCCATCGGGCCATTCACCTTGGTCGCGAGGACAACGTCGTCGCGGCGCCCCTTGAGCGCCTTCCCGACGATCTCCTCGGACTCGCCGCCCGAGTACCTGTCCGCGGTGTCAACGAAGTTGATCCCGGCGTCCAGTGCCTTGTGGATGATGCGGATCGAGTCGTCGTGGTCGGGGTTGCCACCGGCCCCGAACATCATCGCGCCGAGCGCGAAGGGGCTGACCTTTATGCCGGTTCGGCCGAGGGTGCGGTAGTGCATGTGGACTCTCCCGAGCTTACGGGCGGGATGTGGCGGGTGCTTCCCGCGGATGCCGTATCCTGATCTAAGCGGAACGCTATTCCAGAACTATACGGAATGTCCTTCCGTTTAGCAAGCGGAGGAGTGCCGTGACGGAGAACACGGCGTCGCCTGACGTCGGCCCGGCCGGTCCGGGCGTACCCCAGCGCGCGCCGCGTGCGCTGCGCGCCGACGCGCAGCGCAACATCGGCTCCCTGCTCGAGGCGGCGAAGGCCGTGTTCGCCACCGCGGGCGTGGACGCGCCCGCAAAGGAGATCGCCGATCTGGCCGGCGTCGGAGTCGGAACGCTGTACAGGCACTTCCCGCAGCGCTCGGACCTGGTCAGGGCCGTTTTTCAGCGCGGGGTGGACGCCTGCGCCGACGCGGCCCCGACGCTGGCCGCGGCGAACGAGCCGGGAGTAGCGCTCAGGATGTGGCTCCACCGGTACACCGAGTTCGTGGGGACCAAGCGAGGACTCGCCGCGGCCCTTCACTCCGGCGATCCGGCGTACGGCGCCCTGCCCGGCTACTTCATGCAGCGGCTCGAACCCGCCCTCGCGTCACTGCTTGAAGCCGCGATAGCGAGCGGCGAGATCCGCGCCGGCATCAGCGCCAGGGATCTCCTGCACGCCGTCGCCAATCTGTGCATGCCGATACCTGATGAGGGACCGGCTTACAGCCAGCGCATGGTCGCGCTCCTCATCGACGGCCTGCGCTATGGCACCGATACGAGCCAGTCTCGCCTCTGAAGTCGCGCACGGGCTAGTTTCATTCCCTCCCGTCTGGAGTCTGCGATCTTGCGGAGGATCGCTGCCGCCTTGGCCTGGCCTGAAGGAATGGACAGATCGATGAGAAGGATTTGTCACCGGGCACAACACCCACCAAGCCCTCATCGGACTACTGACCGCTGGTCAGGTCGGCGAGCAGCGTTGCCGCACGCTCGCCGGCGTCCGCCACGGCAGGCTCCTTCGGGCGGCCCGTCCGCGGAATCCGCCGGCCGCCCGAAGGGGCGTCGGCCAGGGATGGCCAGCGGGGGCGCGGGGAGGGCTAGAAGCCCGAGGCCTCCGCGCGCTTGCGGGACGCCTGGATCTCCGCTTCGGCCGCGGCACGGTCCGCCCAGGCGGCGCCCTCGACGGACTTCCCCGGTTCGAGGTCCTTGTAGACCTCGAAGAAGTGCTGGATCTCCAGCTTGTCGAACGCCGAGACGTGGTGAATGTCGCGCAGGTGCTCCATCCGGGGATCGCTCGCCGGCACGCAGAGGACCTTGTCGTCGCCGCCCTTCTCATCCCGCATCCGGAACATCCCGATCGCCCGGCAGCTGATCACGCAGCCCGGGAAGGTCGGCTCCTCCAGGATGACCAGCGCGTCGAGCGGGTCACCGTCATCGCCCAGGGTGCCCTCGATGAAGCCGTAGTCCGAGGGGTACCGGGTGGAGGTGAACAGCATCCGGTCCAGCCGGATCCGGCCTGTGGCGTGGTCCATCTCATACTTGTTCCGCTGGCCCTTCGGGATCTCGATGATGACGTCGAAGTCCACGATGCAGCCCCCACGAGTAGTAGATGGTTGACTCGATTGTCCCCCGGTGCCGCCCGAACTGATACACCGGGTCCGTTCCAGAATCCTTCACCGCGAAAGGTGGATGCGCCGTGCTGCGCAGCACCCGGGGTGTGGCCCTGATCACGCTGGCCATGCTCAACGTGTTCACGCTGGCTGCGGGCGTGGTGCTCGCGCGCATGCTGCCGCCGCGGCTGGCCCTGCTCAAGCCGGTCCGGGTGGCCGCGCGGGCCGATGTACGGGCCAGCCCGGTGCTGGGCAGCGCGGCCGGCGGCCCGATGCCCACGAGCTCCGGGCTGAGCCGCGCGCTGACCGGCCTGCTGTCCTCACCCGCGCTGGGATCGGGGGTGGCGGCCGTGGTCGCGGACGCCTCCGGCAACATCGTCTACTCCCGCGACGCGAGCGAGATGACCACGCCGGCGTCCACAGAGAAGGTCGCCACCGCGATCGCGGCCCTCGACGTGCTCGGCCCCGGCGCCCGGTTCCGCACCCGCGTCGTCAGCGGCCCGGGAAACAGCATCGTCCTGGTGGGCGGCGGGGATCCGACGCTCGCGGCCGGCCCGGCGCCGTCGTCGGACTATCCGCAGCCCGCCACGCTGAAAGACCTGGCCGCCCAGACGGCCAGCGCGCTCAGGGCCCAGCACCGCCGTGCGGTCCAGCTCGGCTACGACATTTCCCTGTACACCGGGCCCGGCATGGCGCCAGGGTGGCCCGGATCGTACGTGACCAGCGGCGACGTCACACAGATCACTTCACTGGAGGTGGATCAGGGACGCCTCACCGCGGGCGGTGCCCCGGAAGACGCCGATGACCCGGTCAATTTCCGGCCGAGGTCCGCCGATCCCGTCGCCATGGCCGTCTCGGCGTTCGAGGGCTTCCTGACCGGCGACGGCATCCGTGTCGAGGGAACCCCGTCCGCCGGGACCGCGCCCGCCGGGGCCGCCGTTCTCGGCTCGGTCAGCTCGCCGGCGCTGTCGGCCATGGTCGAGTGGATGATGCTGGAAAGCAACAACGTGATCGCGGAAAACCTCGCCCGCCACATCGCCATCGCGATGGGGGAGCCCGCGTCCTTCGCCGGCGCCGCCGCGGCCGAGACGGCCGTCCTGCGGCGGCTCGGCGCCGGAACGGGCGTGCAGCTGGTCGACGGGAGCGGCCTGTCGCCGGCGGACGAGATTGCCCCTGATGCGCTCGTCCGGCTGCTCAGTGCCGCCGCCTCGCCCCAGCATGCCGCGCTGCGCCCGGCGATCACGGGAATGCCCGTGGCCGGTTTCTCCGGCACCTTGTCCGAGGGGCAGAGCGTGTTCGGCGCGATCGGCGGGGAGGCGCGCGGCGTGGTCCGGGCCAAGACGGGGAACCTCACCACGGTGGCCGCGCTGGCCGGCTTCGCCTACGACGGCGACGGTCGCCTGCTCGAATTCGTCTTCAACGCGGCCCACATCCCGAAGGCGGCGGCCCTGCAGACGGCGGCCAGCACCATCAACGACGCCGCGGCGGCGGTCGCGTCCTGCGGCTGCCGCTGAGTTCGCGCAGGGAAGGCTTAACGGACAGCACCCACGCGGGCTGCGGCGAGGCGCTCGTACCGGCCAAGCGACCCGGGCCTCCGGCCCGGTGAGCGGCCGGTGTGTCGGCGAAGTACCACCGCGCGGGCGCGAAGCGCAGCGGGGGGCTCCGGGGGGTCGTCCCCCCGGGCAAACACAGCACCGGGCTCCGACCACGGCACGCCACAACGTACGGTGGGAGGGTGAACAACGGCCAGATGATCGACTGGGACGTGGCGGTGTCCACCGGTGTCCGCTGGGCGCGCCCGGGACCTCAGGTGAGCCTGGCGGAGGCGCGGCAGACGGTCGCGGAGCTCCGTGAGCTCGCCGTCGCGGTAGAACGGCCGGTGCGTGAGGTCACGGGCCTGCAGAGCAAGATCGCACCGGGCAACGTCGCCGTCGTGGACCGGGCCGGCTGGATCCGCGCCAACGTGGACGGTTTCCGTGTCGTCCTCGATCCGCTGGCCGAGCAGATGCGCCAGCGCACTCCCGCGGCCAACGCGTCCGGCCTGGTGATGGGCGTCGGCTCCCGGGTCACCGGCATGCAGGCCGGGCTGATCCTCGCCTACCTGTCGGCCCGGGTGCTCGGGCAGTACGAGCTGTTCCTGCCGCCCGGCTCGGGTCACAACGGCGAGGAGCCTGTCGGGCGGCTCACCCTGGTCGCACCCAACATCGTGCTGGTCGAGCGCGAGCTGGGCGTGGACCCGCGCGACTTCCGCCGGTGGGTGTGCCTGCACGAGGAAACCCACCGGGTGCAGTTCACCTCGGTGCCGTGGCTGCGTGCGTACGTCCAGGACCAGATGACGGAGTTCCTGCTCGCCTCGGACCTCGATCCCGCGACCATCCTCAGCCGGCTGCGGGCGGCCGCCGACGCGGTGGCCGGGGCGGTGCGCGGTGGCGACAGCGAGAGCCTCATCGAAGCCATCCAGACGCCCCGGCAGAAGGAGATTCTCGGGCGGCTGACCGCCCTGATGACCCTGGTCGAGGGACACGGCGACTACGTGATGGACGCGGTCGGCCCGCAGGTCGTGCCGTCCGTGGCCGAGATCAGGGAACGGTTCAACGCCAGGCGCCGGACCGCGGGCCGGGTCGAGCAGGCCATCCGGCGCCTGCTCGGCATCGACCTGAAGATGCGGCAGTACGCCGAGGGGGCGCGCTTCGTCCGCGCGGTCGTCGATCAGATCGGCATGGACGGCTTCAACAAGGTCTGGGAGTCGCCGGCGACGATCCCGACCATGAGTGAGATCAGCAACCCGGGCGCCTGGATCGCCCGGGTGGCCAGCGGCTCCGCGGCCGCTCCGGCCGCGGTCACCGCGCCGGTCAGCGAGCCGCCGGCGACCGCGCCGGTCAACGGCACGAGTCCCGTGTCCAGCGTCGGCCCGGTCAGTGAGCCCGCACCGCCCGCGGACGTCCCCGGCGCCGCGGAGGTGCCGCCGGCCGCCGACAGGGACGTCCCGCAGGCGGGAGATGTCTTCCACGCGGACGGACGACGCCGCCTTCGGTGAGCCGCCGTTCGGCACGCCCCCTTCCGGGGAGTCGGCTGCCGGGGCGTCACCCCGTTCCGGCGACGACGGCGATGCGGCGGCCGGGGAACCATTCAACCCCTGGTCCAGCGCCCAGGAAACGGATCCGGACGAGGCCGGCGCCACCGGCGGAGCCGGGGAGACGGCCGCTGAGGAGGAAGACCGCCGTCTCTGGCGCGACGGCCAGTAGCGGCCATGGGGCCGAGCCCGGCGGTCGCGGACGTCCGCAACGCGGTCCGGGAGGGCCTGCGGGACCTCGATCCCGGTGCCCTGGTCCTGGCGGCCTGCTCCGGCGGGGCCGACTCGCTGTCGCTCGCCGCGGCGCTCGCGTTCGTGGCGCCGCGCCAGCGGCTGCGGGCCGGCGGGGTCACCGTTGACCACGGGCTGCAGCCCGGCTCGGCCGGGCGCGCCCGTGACGTGGCCGCCACGCTCATCCGCCTCGGGCTCGATCCGGTGGAGTGCATCCCGGTCAGCGTGCCGGGCGCCGGGAAGCACGGGGGGCCGGAGGCGGCCGCCCGCACCGCCCGCTACGACGCGCTGGCGGCCGTGGCCGAGCGCACCGGTGCGGCCGCGGTCCTGCTCGGCCACACCCTCGACGATCAGGCGGAGACGGTCCTGCTCGGGCTGGCCCGCGGATCCGGCGCCCTGGCGCTGGCCGGGATGGCCGCCCGGCGGGGCCGCTACCGCCGCCCGCTGCTGACGGTACGGCGGCGCACGACGCTGGCCGCGTGCGCGGCGCTGGACCTGCCGGTCTGGGACGACCCGCACAACACCGATCCGCGGTTCGCCCGCGCCCGCGTCCGGCACGAGGTGATGCCGGTGCTGGAAGCCACGCTGGGCCCCGGCGTGGCCGAGGCGCTGGCCCGGACCGCGGGGCAGTTGCGCGCCGACGCCGAGTACCTGGACGCGCTGGCGGAAAGGGAAGCCGAACGGGCCGATGGCGGCCGCTCCACCCTGCTCACCGGGCACCTCGCGGCGCTGCCGCCGGCCATCCGGTCCCGCGTGCTGCGCGCTGCGGCCATCGCCGCTGGCTGCCCGGCCGGCGCCCTGACCGCGTGCCACGTGGAGCAGCTCGGGGCACTCGTGACAGGATGGCGCGGGCAGCGGTGGATCGACCTCCCCGGCGGCGTGCGCGGGCTCCGGCGGGATGGCCAGCTGCGGTTCACCCGCGATATCGCTCTGGCAGGGGACGATCCGGCCGGTTCCGGACCTACGGCCGGCGTCGCCGATGGCGTGCCGGGGTGGGACAGGGAGGGTGGCCATGGACGCGGGCGACATGGGAACAGACCTGAAGGAAGTGCTGATCAGCGAGGAGAGACTGCGTCAGCGGGTGGCGGAGCTGGCGGCGCGTATTGACGTGGACTACGTCGGCCGTGATCTTCTCCTCGTCGGCGTGCTGAAGGGCGCCATCATGGTGATGGCGGACCTCGCGCGGGCCATGCACCTGCCGGCCCAGATGGACTGGATGGCGGTGTCCTCGTACGGATCCGGAACGCAGTCCTCGGGCGTGGTGCGCATTCTCAAGGACCTCGACACCGACATTTCGGGCCGTGACGTCCTCGTCGTCGAGGACATCATCGACTCCGGCCTGACACTGTCCTGGCTGGTCGGGAACCTCCAGTCGCGCGGCCCGGCGTCGGTACGCGTGTGCACCATGCTGCGGAAGCCGGGAGCTGCGCGAATGCGGGACGTCGAGGTCGCCTACACCGGCTTCGACATCGGCGATGAGTTCGTCATCGGATACGGGCTCGACTATGCCGAGCGGTACCGTAACCTGCCCTTTATCGGGACTCTCGCCCCGCACGTCTACGGGGGGAACAGAACCGAAGCAGGGAAGCGTTGAACGGGCAAGGTTAACAAGGTCAGAAGGCAAGGCGGTCCCGCCGGAGGTCGGCGGGATGTGAAGCTGGTCAGGAGGGAACGGCCCCGGCCGAGGGGGTCGCTCGTCGATGGATTCAAAGCGCTCATTCCGCATGCTGGGGCTGTTCGCCGCGGCGGTCCTGGTCGTGGTCGTGCTGTTCAACCTGGCCAACGCCGGGAGCTCGTACCAGCAGGCTGACACGTCGCAGGTCGTCTCGCTCATCAACAGTGGCCAGGTCAAGTCGGCCAAGATCACCGACAAGAACCAGACCATCCAGGTGACGACCAAGAGCGGGAAGCAGTACCAGGCCAACTGGGTCAGCGGGCAGGGTCTCATCCTCCAGCAGGAGCTGCAGAAGCAGTACGACGCGCACAAGCTCCCCGAGGGCTACACGGTCGCCATCCCGTCCAGCAGCTCGGTCTGGAGCCTCCTCGAATCCTTCATCCCGTACATCATCATCGCCCTGTTCTTCTTCCTGATCCTGAGCCAGATGCAGGGCGGCGGCTCGCGGGTGATGAATTTCGGCAAGTCCCGGGCCAAGCTGATCACCAAGGACACGCCCAAGACGACCTTCGCCGACGTGGCCGGCGCGGACGAGGCGATCGAGGAACTTCAGGAGATCAAGGAATTCCTGCAGAACCCGGCCAAGTTCCAGGCGATCGGCGCGAAGATCCCCAAGGGGGTCCTGCTCTACGGGCCGCCCGGTACCGGCAAGACGCTGCTGGCCCGGGCCGTTGCCGGTGAGGCCGGCGTGCCGTTCTACTCGATATCCGGCTCGGACTTCGTCGAGATGTTCGTCGGCGTCGGCGCCTCCCGGGTCCGTGACCTCTTCGAGCAGGCCAAGTCCAACGCGCCCGCGATCGTCTTCGTGGACGAGATCGACGCCGTCGGCCGGCACCGTGGCGCCGGGCTCGGCGGCGGCCACGACGAGCGCGAGCAGACCCTCAACCAGATGCTGGTCGAACTGGACGGTTTCGACACCAAGGGCGGCGTGATCGTCATCGCCGCGACCAACCGGCCCGACATCCTCGACCCGGCGCTGCTGCGCCCCGGGCGCTTCGACCGCCAGATCATGGTGGCCCAGCCCGACCTGTCCGGCCGGAGGGGCATCCTGAAGGTCCACGCCCGCGGCAAGCCCATCGGGCCCGACGCGGACCTGGACGTCATCGCGCGCCGGACGCCCGGCTTCACCGGTGCCGACCTGGCCAACGTGATCAACGAGGCCGCGCTGCTGACCGCGAGGTCCAACGGCAAGCAGATCAGCATGGCGTCGCTGGAGGAAGCGATCGACCGGGTCATGGCGGGCCCCCAGCGCAAGAGCGCGATCCTGTCCGAGAAAGAGCGGAAGATCATCGCCTACCACGAGGGCGGCCACGCCCTGGTCGGGCACGCGATGCCGAACGCGGACCCGGTACACAAGATCACGATCATTCCCCGCGGCCGGGCCCTGGGCTACACGCAGGCGCTGCCGACCGAGGACAAGTTCCTGGTCGGCCGGGCCGAGATGCTGGACCAGCTGGCCATGCTGCTGGGCGGCCGCACCGCTGAGGAGCTCGTCTTCCACGAGCCCACGACCGGCGCCGCGAACGACATCGAGAAGGCGAGCGAGATCGCCCGCGGCATGGTGACCCAGTACGGGATGAGCGAGAAGCTCGGCGCGCGCAAGTTCGGCAGCAGTGACAGCGAGCCGTTCCTGGGCATGGAGAGGTCGCACGCCCGGGACTACTCCGAGGAGATCGCGTCGGCCATCGACGACGAAGTGCGCCGGCTGATCGAGTCGGCCCACGATGAGGCGTGGGAGGTACTGGTCGAATACCGCGACGTGCTCGACCGGCTCGTGCTCCAGCTCCTGGACAAGGAGACCCTGTCCAGGAAGGAAGTCCTCGAGGTGTTCGCCACGGTGCAGAAGCGGCCGCTGCGCGGCTCCTATACCGGGTACGGCAAGCGGCTCCCGTCGGACCGGCCGCCCGTGCTGACGCCCAAGGAGCTCGCGCTCGCCGCCGCGTCGGACGGCAAGAACGGCACGGCGATCCAGGGCAACGGGCAGGCGATCGGGTACGCCCCGAACGGCGGCTCCGCCGAGCTTCCTGGCGGGACCGGCCCGGGGCCTGCCGGGCCCGCGGACAGTACCCCGCACGACTTCCCGGGGCCCGGGCAGCCGTACGACTACAGGAGCCATCCGGACGACGAAACATGAGCCGGGCGGCGGCCCGGGCACCCCGGGGCGCCCGGCGGTGAGTGAGCGGACCCCGCCGGAGGTCGATCAGCCGCGGATCGAACGCGCCGTCCGCGAGATCCTGCTCGCCATCGGGGAAGACCCGGAACGGGACGGGCTGGCCGATACCCCGGCCCGGGTGGCCCGGGCGTACGCGGAGCAGTTCGCCGGGCTGCGCCAGCGGCCGGAAGACGTGCTGACCAAGGTCTTCGACGCCGACCACGACGAGATGGTCCTCGTCCGGGACATCGAGCTCTACTCGACGTGCGAGCACCACCTCGTCCCGTTCTTCGGCGTGGCGCACATCGGCTACATCCCGAACGAGAAGGGCCAGATCACCGGCCTGTCCAAGCTGGCCCGGCTGGTCGACACCTACGCGCGGCGGCCTCAGGTGCAGGAACGGATGACCAGCCAGATCGCGGACGCGCTGGTGACCAACCTGGAGCCACGGGGCGTGATCGTGGTGATCGAGGCGGAGCACCTGTGCATGTCGATGCGGGGCGTGCGGAAGCCGGGAGCCAGGACCGTTACCTCGGCGGTCCGCGGGGTCTTCCGCAGCAGCGCCCGGACCAGGGCGGAGGCCATGAGCCTCGTCCACGGGCCACGCTGACCCGCTGCCCCCGGGCCGTCCCGCTGCCCGCCGCCCGTTGAACTGGTTCGCCCGCTGAGCCGTATTTAGAGGTACCGTAGCGTGGGGGGCGATGACATGGGGTACTTGAGGGCGCGGCCAGGCATAGGCGAAGCATTCAATTCGGCAGCGATGTATTTATTATTGCGGGCTGGTAAGCGCTGCCGGGCGTTCCTGGCTACCCTAAATTTCTGTGATCCGGGGCCTGGGAAAACCTTGATATGAGCAAAACTGACACCACCGAGCCGGCCAGCCGGGCGGTCGCCGGCGGCGAAGAGAATTCTGAGCATCCGTGGCTGGACAGCCAGCGGGGCCAGCGGCGGTGGGTTCCGCTGGTCGCCGGCCTGCTCTGTTTCCTGATCGGCCTCTCCGACGTGCTCGCCATCTTCACGCCGAGCTTTCACGCCCGGCTGCACCGGATCAACACCTACGTACCCGGGACCCTGACCAACGCGGCCCGCAGCGCCGACGTCATCGTGGGCCTGCTGCTGCTGATGCTGTCGCACGGGCTGCGCCGGAGAAAACGCCGGGCGTGGCAGGCGGTCACGGCGCTGCTGGTCCTTGACATCGGGATCCACCTCATCCATCCCCGCGCGACGCACATTCCCACCACGGCCGTCGCCGCCATCCTGCTCGGCACGCTGCTGTTCTTCCGGAACGACTTCTATGCCGTCGGGGACCGGCGGACCCGCTGGCTGGCGCTGTGGGTATTTCTCGGGCTCGCGCTGACCGACGTCGTGATCGGGCTCGGCTACCTCTCGGTGAACGCGCTGAACGGCACCTATTCAATGGTCACCCGGGTGGGAGATGTCCTGTCCGAGACCGTGGGGATATCCGGTCCCATCGCGTTCGTCTCCGACGGGCGCAGCGACGGCTACCACCTGCTGACGAGCACGCTCGGGTTCTTCACCCTGGTCGTCACGGCCTACCTGTTCCTGCGGCCCGCCGAGCCGAAGAGCCGGCTCACCGCGGGGGACGCGGAACGGATCCGGGAGCTTCTCGACAAGCACGGGGACCGGGACTCGCTGGGGTATTTCGCGCTCCGCGACGACAAGAGCGTTATCTGGTCGCCGACCGGCAAGGCCTGTATCTGCTATCGCGTCGTGTCCGGGGTGATGCTGGCCGGCGGTGACCCGCTCGGCGATCCGGAGGCGTGGCCCGGGGCGATCCAGGCCTTTCTCGATCAGGCGGCCCGGCACGCCTGGGCCCCGGCCGTCATGGGCTGCAGCGAGCTGGGCGCGGAGGTCTGGTGCCGTGAAGGTGACCTGACCGCCCTGGAACTGGGCGACGAGGGCATCGTCGACGTCGCGGATTTCAGCCTCTCCGGACGGTCCATGCGCAACGTCCGCCAGATGGTGTCGCGGGTGGCACGCAACGGTTACACGGCCGAGGTCCGCCGGGTCGGCGACGTGCCGCGCGAAGAGATCGACACCATCCTCCAGGTGGCGGACTCATGGCGGGGCAGCCACACCGAACGGGGCTTTTCCATGGCGCTGGGGCGGGTCGGCGCACCCGGCGACGAGCAGTGCGTGATCGCGACGGCCGTGTGCGACGGGACGCTGCGCGCCGTGCTGCACTTCGTCCCCTGGGGCAGCGACGGCCTGTCACTCGACCTCATGCGGCGGGACCGGGGCTCCCAGCCTGGCCTGAACGACTTCCTGATCGTGGAAGCGGTCAAGGCCGCCCCTGGCCTGGGCATTAAGCGCATCTCGCTTAACTTCGCCGTCTTCAGGGCCGCGCTCGAACGCGGCGAGCGAATCGGCGCCGGGCCGGTGCTGCGGGCCTGGCGCTCCATTCTCCTTTTCCTGTCCAAGTGGTTCCAGATCGAATCGCTCTATAAATTCAACGCGAAATTCTCGCCCGTCTGGCAGCCGAGGTTCTTTGTTTTCCCGACCGCCAAGGACGCGCCGAGGATCGCGCTCGCCGCGCTCGAGGCCGAGGCGTTCCTGGTCTGGCCGACGCTGGAGCCGCGGCGGCTGGCCCGCCAGCTGGGACTGGGACGGCTGCGCCGACGGCTGCGGCGGGCCCTCCATCGGAACTGAGCCCCCGCAGCCGGGGACCCCATAGGCTTGGCTTCATGGCGAGTAGTCCGGTGCCGGGCCGGCGGTACCCGCTGCCGGGACTGCCCAGCCAGGATCGCTGCCTGGTGATGGGCGTCGTCAACGTGACCCCGGACTCTTTTTCCGACGGCGGTGCCTGGCTCGGCGCCGACGCCGCCGTGGCGCACGGCCTGGACCTGGCCGCCCAGGGCGCGGACATCGTGGACGTCGGCGGGGAGTCGACCAGGCCCGGCGCGCAGCGCATCTCCGCCGAGGAGGAGATCCGCCGGGTCCAGCCGGTCATCGCCGAGCTGGCCCGCTCCGGCGTCCCGGTCAGCGTGGACACGATGCGCGCACGCGTCGCCGAGCTGGCCCTGGAGGCCGGGGCACGCCTGGTCAACGACGTGAGCGGCGGCCTCGCTGACCCGCATATGCCCCGCCTGGTCGCCAAGGCGTCGGTACCGTACGTGGTGATGCACTGGCGCGGTCACAGCCACGACATGAACTCCCGGGCCGTCTACGACGATGTGGTCCGGGAGGTCCGCGACGAGCTCCGGCGGCGGGTGGACGCGGTGGTGGCGGAGGGCGTCGACCCGTCGATGATCGTCCTTGACCCGGGCCTGGGCTTCAGCAAGCTCAGCGAGCACAACTGGCGCCTCCTCGCCGCCCTGCCGGAGATCGCCTGCCTGGGCGCCGGCGCGGGAGCGGCCGTGGCGCCGGCGCGGGAGCGGCCATCGGCGCCGCCGGCGGCCCGCCGCGCCGGTTCCCGGTGCTCGTCGGCGCCTCCCGCAAGCGCTTTCTGGGGCGTCTCCTCGCGGCCGCTGACGGCACGCCGAGATCGTTTACCGGCAGCGACGACGCCACGGTGGCCACCACCGCGCTCGCCGCCGCCGCGGGCGCGTGGTGCGTGCGGGTCCACCAGGTCCCGGCCAACGCCGACGCCGTGCGGGTGGCCGCGGCCTGGCGCGCGGCACGGGCGGGCCACGGATGAGGACCGACCGGATCGAGGTACGCGGCCTGCGGGTGCGGGGCCGCCACGGGGTCCTGGACGCCGAGCGCCGGGACGGCCAGGATTTCCTGATCGACGCCGTGCTGGCCGTCGACACGCGCCCGGCCGCCGCGGCCGACGATCTGTCGCTCACCGTGGATTACGCGGGGCTGAGCGAGCGGCTCGCGGCGATCGTGGCCGGCGAGCCGGTCCGGCTGATCGAGACGCTGGCGGAACGGCTGGCCCGGGCGTGCCTGGCCGAGCCTGCCGTCCGGCAGGCCCGGATCACCGTGCACAAACCGGACGCGCCGATGGGCCGCCCGTTCGGCGACGTATCGGTCACCATCTGCCGCGAGCGCGCGGTCCGCGTGGTCATCGCCCTGGGCAGCAACCTGGGGGACCGCCTGGGCGAGCTGCAGCGGGCCGTGGACGCGCTGGCGGCGACACCGGGCCTCGACATCACCGCCGTCTCGCCGGTGTACGAGACCGTTCCGGTCGGCGGCCCCGAACAGCCGGACTACCTGAACGCGGTCGTCCTGGCGCAGACGTCCCGCCCGGCCGCTGACCTGCTGCGGCGGGCCCACGCGCTCGAGGCGGCGGCGCAGCGGACCAGGGACGTGCGCTGGGGACCGCGGACCCTCGACGTGGACATCATCGTTTACGGCGACGAGATGAGCGGCGATCCCGCGCTGACGCTGCCGCACCCGCGCGCGCAGGAACGCGCGTTCGTCCTGGCCCCGTGGCGTGACGCCGATCCCGGCGCGGTGCTGCCCGGACGGGGCCGCGTCGCGGCGCTGCTGGCTGCCGTGGGCGGCGGCGGCGTCCGGCGGCGCGATGACATGGTGCTGCGGTGGCCCGCATAGCCTTGCTCACGTGGCCAGACCGACCATGGCGGAGACCGCATGACACCCACCCGGACACGGACCTTGCTCCTCATCGCCGTCGCGTTCGCGGTGGTGAGCTGGCTGGTGGTCCGGCTTATCTACAGCACTCTGCCGCCGTTGCCGTGGACGATGGTGCCGGCGCTGGCGATCGCGGCCGCGGCGGAGGCATGGACCGGCCGCGGGCTCCGCGCGCGGATCCTCGGCCGTCCCGGGACCAAGGCGCCGCCGCCGCTGTACGTCGCGCGGATGGTGGCGCTGGCGAAGGCATCCTCGCTGGCCGCGGCCGTGATCGGGGGTGTCGCGGCCGGTTTCGCGGTGTCCGCGGCCGGCTCGCTGCCGGCCTTCGTGCCACGCCACGACGTGATCAGCGCCGGGACGACGCTGGCCGCGTCGGTGCTCCTGGCGCTCGCCGCGCTGTACCTGGAACACTGCTGCCGGGTCCCGGATGGTCCCGGTACCGACCGGTACGTCCCGCCGCCGCGGCCCGCGGATCATTTTCATTGAGGCCGGTCCGCCGGGAGGGGACGCTCTGACCAGCGGGTCCGCCACCGTCCGCGGTGGCTATGCTCGGGTGGGACACCGGGCCCACCAAGGGCACCGGCCCGTCCGGTACCCGCTGAGGACTGGAACGAGATGGATTCTGAATCAGGCATTCGCGACGCCCGCGGCCCCGGCGCGGCAGGCGAGCACCCGGCCCGGCTCCGGGTCGGCATCATCGGGCCCGGCCGGGTGGGCGCCGCGCTCGGTGTCGCGCTCACCCGGGCCGGCCATGAGGTGGCCGCACTGACCGCGGTGTCGGACGCGTCGGTCCGCCGGGCCCGCGATCACTTTCCCGCGGCCCAGGTCGCGGGGCCCGCCGAGGTGATCGCCGCCGCCGACCTCGTGCTGCTGACCGTCCCCGATGATGCCCTGCCCGGCCTGATCTCCGGCCTGGCGGCGACCGGGGCCCCGGTCGCGGGACGGCTGCTCGCGCACACCAGCGGCCGTTACGGGACCGGAGTGCTCGAGCCGGCCACCCGGCTGGGGGCACTCCCGCTGGCGCTGCACCCGGTGATGACGTTCACCGGCCGCAGCGACGACATCCAGCGGATGCACGGGATCTGCTTCGGCATCACCGCCCCGGACCAGCTCAGGCCGGCCGCGGAGGCTCTGGTCATCGAGATGGGCGGCGAACCGGTGTTCATCGCCGAGGAGAAGCGGAGCCTCTATCATGCGGCGCTCGCCAGCGCCGCCAATCATCTCGTCACGCTCGTGACCGAGTCGTGCGACCTGCTCCAGGCGGCCGGGGCAGCCGATCCTGCCCGGATGCTCAGCCCGCTGCTGTTCGCCGCGCTGGACAACGCGCTGCGGCTGGGTGACGCGGGCCTGACCGGGCCGGTCGCCCGCGGCGACGCCGGTACGGTCGCCGGGCACCTCGAGGCGCTGCGCGACACGGCGCCCGAGGCGCTGGCCGTCTACGTCGCGCTGGCCCGCCTCACCGCGGACCGCGCGCTCGCCGCGGGCCTGCTCGCCGCGCCCGACGCGGAACGCCTGCTCGACGTGCTCTCCGGCGCGGCCCGGTGACCGGGACGCACCGCCGGGACCGCCGGGACCGCCGCGCCCGTCCTGGCGGCCAGCCTCGCTGACCTGGCCGCCGCGCGCGGCCGCCTCGGCTCGCCGGTCGTCCTCGTGCCCACGATGGGAGCGCTGCACGACGGGCACCGGAGCCTGCTCCGGCACGCGGCCGCCCTGGCCGGCCCGGACGGGGCCGTGGTGGTCTCCATCTTCGTCAATCCCCGGCAATTCGGGCCGGCTGAAGACCTCGATCGCTATCCCCGCACCCTCGGTGCCGACCTGGCATTGTGCGCGGCCGACGGGGTAGCCGTCGTCTTCGCCCCCAGCGCGGCCGACATGTACCCGGCGGAGCCCGTCGTGACCGTCGACCCCGGGCCCATGGGGCAGTTGCTCGAGGGCGAGTTCCGGCCCGGCTTCTTCGGCGGCGTGCTGACCGTGGTCCTGAAGCTTTTCGGGCTGGTCCGGCCGGACATCGCCGTGTTCGGCGAGAAAGACGCGCAGCAACTGGCCCTGGTGCGCCGGATGTCCGCCGACCTCAACCTGGGTGTCCAGATCGCGTCGGTCCCGACGTTCCGCGACGACGACGGGCTGGCCACCTCCAGCCGTAACCGGTACCTGTCGGCCGCCGAACGCCGCGTGGCGCTGACGCTCCCCGCCGCGCTTCAGGCCGGCCGGGCGGCGGTCGGCGGCGGCCCCCAGGCGGTCGCCGACGCGGCCAGGAAGAGGCTGGACCGGGCGGCCGGGGTGCTGGTTCCGGCGGGCGGGGCTGGCGGGCCCGCGGACCGCCCCGCGCCGGCGGTGCCGCTGGCCGTCGATTACCTCGCCCTGGTGGATCCGCGCACGTTCCAGCCGGTGCCGCCCGGCTTCGCCGGCCCGGCGGTCCTCGCGGTCGCCGCGCGGGTCGGCGGTACGCGCCTCATCGACAATGTCCAGGTCGAGTTCACCTGACGCAGGCACGGGGTTCGGCACCAACGGAGAGGGACACGATGCTGCTGGCGATCGATGTGGGCAACACCAACACGGTGCTCGGTATCTTCGACGGCGAGGAAGTGATCGAGCACTGGCGGATCGCCACCGTGCCCGACCGGACCGCAGACGAGATCGCCGTCGTCCTGCAGGGTCTGCTCGCCCAGAGTGCCGTCTTCAAAGACGCGGCGCGCTGGGGCACGCCCGTCAGCGCCAGGCTGCCGGACGGCGGAATCGCCGGCATCGCCCTCTGCTCGACGGTGCCGTCCGTGCTGCACGAGATGCGGGAAATGTGCCGGCGCTATTACCGCGACGTGCCCGCGGTCATCGTCGAGCCGGGCGTGAAGACCGGCATCCCGATCCGGATGGACAACCCCAAGGAGGTGGGCAGCGACCGCATCATGAATGCGCTGGCCACGGTGCATCTGTTCGGCGGGCCGGCCGTCGTGGTGGACTTCGGCACGTCGACCAACTTCGACGCGATCAGCGCGCGCGGGGAATTCGTGGGCGGGGCGCTCGCCCCGGGCATCGAGATATCCGTTGACGCGCTGTCCCGCCGGGCCGCGCAGCTGCTGAAGGTGGAGCTGACCCGGCCGCCCCGGGTGATCGGCAAGAACACCGTCGAGGCCCTGCAGTCGGGCATCGTCTACGGGTTCGCGGGGCAGGTGGAGGGGATCGCCCGGCGGATGGCCCGCGAGCTGGCCCCCGCCGACCCGGACTCGGTCACGATCATCGCCACCGGCGGCCTCGCCCCGCTCGTCATCAACGAGGTCAGCATCATCGACGCGCACGAGCCCTGGCTGACCCTGATCGGGCTGCGGCTCGTCTTCGAACGGAACTCCGCCGCGGAGTCCTGAACCGCGAGCCGGCCGCGCAAACCCGGGTGCCGGTTACCGACCGGCGCCGGTAGCCTCAGGCAGGTGACCGACAACCACCCGGCGGACGACAGCCGCGACACGACCGCAGGACCCGTTCCCGGGGCCGATGCCGACCTCCCGGAGCAGATGCGTGTCCGGATGGGCAAACTCGACGCGCTGCGCGAAGCCGGCGTCGATCCCTACCCGGTTGGCTTCCCGCGCACGGCCACGATCGCGGAGGTCCGGGCGGCGCACGCGGGCCTGCCGCCGGACACGGCGACCGGCGTCGTGGTCGGCGTCGCCGGCCGCGTGATGCTGTCGCGCATCGGCGGCAAGCTGTGCTTTGCCACCATCCGGGACGGCACCGGCGACATCCAGGTCATGATCTCGCTGGCCAAGGTGGGCGAGCAGGCCCTCGCGGCCTGGAAGCGGGACATCGATCTCGGCGACCACGTGGGGGTGCGGGGCGAGGTGATCACCTCGCGCAGCGGCGAGCTGTCGGTCCTCGCCGATTCGTTCGCGATCACCGCGAAAAGCCTCCGGCCGCTGCCGGACAAGCACAAGGGGCTCAGTGACATCGAGTCGCGCGTTCGCCAGCGTTACCTGGACCTGATCGTCAACCCGGAGGCCCGCCGGATGGCCCGGCTGCGCAGCGATGTGGTCCGCTCGATCCGGGAGGAGATGCACGCGCGCGGCTACCTGGAGGTGGAGACGCCGGTCCTGCAGGCCATCCACGGCGGCGCGAACGCCCGCCCGTTCATTACCCACGGGAACGCCTACGACAGCGATCTGTACCTGCGTATCGCGCTGGAGCTCTACCTCAAGCGGCTCATCGTCGGCGGCCTGGAGAACGTCTACGAGATCGGCCGCGTGTTCCGCAACGAGGGTGTGGACAGCACCCACAATCCCGAGTTCACGATGCTGGAGGCCTACCAGGCCTACGGCGACTACGACACGGTCGCCACGCTCACCCGGGAGCTGATCCAGAACGCCGCGCGCACCGCCCTGGGCGGCACGGTGATCCACCGCGCGGACGGCAGTGAGCACGACATCGGCGGTGAGTGGAAGTCGGTCACGGTCTATGCCGCCATCTCCGCGGCCCTCGGTGAGGAAGTCACGCCCGATACCGGTGAGGAGCAGCTCCGCAAGCTGTGCGCGCAGGCGGGGGTCCCGGTGGAGCCTGGCTGGAACCGTGGCCAGATCGTCCTGGAAATGTATGAGCGGCTGGTGGAGAAGCAGACCGTCGAGCCGACGTTCTACCGGGACTTCCCGGTGGAGGTCTCCCCGCTGACCCGGGCGCACCGGCAGGACCCGCGCCTGGCCGAACGGTGGGACCTGGTCGCGTTCGGCGCCGAGCTGGGCACGGGCTATTCGGAACTGGTCGACCCGGTCGAGCAGCGGAAGCGGCTGACCGCGCAGTCACTGCTCGCGGCCGGGGGCGACCCCGAGGCGATGCAGCTGGACGAGGATTTCCTGCGGGCGCTCGAGTTCGGCATGCCACCGACCGGTGGCGTGGGGGTGGGCATCGACCGGCTGCTCATCATGTTCACCGGTGTGAGCATCCGCGAGACGATCCTGTTCCCCTTCGTCAAGCCGGCGTAACGAGCGCCGATTGCTGTCGGCGAGAACCGCAGGCGGGTTACGGCGAGGCGTTCGTACCGGCCCAGCGAACCGGGCCTGCGCCCGGTGAGTGGCCGGTGTGTCGGCGATGTACCACCGCGCGGGCGCGAAGCGCAGCGGGGGGTTCCAGGGCGGCCCCCGGGCCAGCACGGCGCAGCGGGGGGTTCCAGGGGGGTCGCCCCCCTGGATTAACTAATCAGGCTTCGATGCGGACGGCGCCGACGAAGATGCTCCAGTCAATCGGCTGGACCATGACGTCCTGGCCGAAGGAGGGCGCGTCGACCATCAGGCCGTTGCCGATGTAGAGGCCGACGTGGCTGATGTCGGCGAAGAAGAAGACCAGGTCGCCGGGCTGAAGCTGGCCGCGCGAAACGTGCTGGCCCATGTTCCACTGGTCGCCGGTGTAGTGCGGCAGGCTGATTCCCTCCTGGGCGTATGCCCACAAGACCAGCCCGGAGCAGTCGAAGGCCGTGGGGCCGGCCGCTCCCCACACGTAGGGGTACCCGCGCCTGGTCAGCGCCGCCCGCAGCGCCACGGCACCGACACTGTTGCCGCCCGGTATGTCGATGTTCGGGTACTGCCCGGTCTGGTTGAAGATCGCCATGGCCTGCGTCATCGCCGAGCTGTTGACCTTGTTGATCTCACTCTGGATGGCCTTGGTCTTCGTGTTCATCGCCGACTCGAGCGCGGTCACCTTCGCGACCTGCTGCTGCGCGGTCTCGTGCGCGCGCCGGTCGGCCGCCTGGGCCGCCTTGAGCTGGGAAACCCGCGTCCCGTTCTCCTGATCAAGCTGCTGCATGATGGAGGCCTGGTTGAGGAACTGGTCGGCGTTGCTGGCGGTGAGGATCTGCAGCGTCGGGTCGTACCCGGCGTTCTCGTAGCTGGCCGCCGCCAGCCGCGAGACCGCGGCCTGGCTCGTCTTGAGGGCGGCCGCGTCCTTGGCCGCCGCCTGCTCGGCCTTGGTGGCCTCGGTGCGAGCCGAGGACAGCTCGACCCGCAGGCCGTCGTACTGCTCGCTCAGCGCGTTGATCTGGTAGCTGAGCTGCCGGGCCTGTGCCACCAGGGAGCTCAGCGTCGGAGACGGTGCCCGGGTCTGCGCGCTGCTGATCCCCCCGGGCAGCAGGAGGGCACATGCCGCCGCCGCGCTCGTCAGGGCCACCGCAGCCCGCCATGAGCGGGATACCGCGGTCCCCGCACGCGAGGGCGAGGATCCGGCTACGTCCCCTGCACCGAGCGGTGAACGCCGCACAGAAGGCCTCCTCTCGCGGACGGCCTGTTCGACGTTGGCATCATCCGTGTCAGTCGTCTATCGGTGGCAACAGCGATGCACGATATTGGATCCGCCAAGTGCGTGCCAACCGGAACGACACAACTTGTCCGGTGTTTTTCGGCACGTCCCATCAGCGCCGGCCAGGGCCGTGAGCTGCCCTGCCGTACCGGCTAGGGTGGAGCCGCCATGGGATACACGGTCAGGCAGGCGCGTACCGCCGACGTCCCGGCCATCCGCGGCCTGATCAACGCGAACGTGGGGTCTGGGCGCCTTCTCGGCAAGGCCACCGTCACGCTGTATGAGGACGTCCAGGAGTTCTGGGTGGCCGAGCAGGAGCCCGGCGGGCTTATCGCCGGCTGCGGGGCCCTGCACGTGCTGTGGGAAGACCTGGCCGAGATCAGGACCATCGCGGTCCGCGACGACTGCCAGGGCCACGGCATCGGGCGCCGGATCGCCGGCGCCCTGCTCGACCGGGCGCGCGAGCTGGGTGTGCAGCGGGTGTTCGTGCTGACGTTCGCGGTCGCGTTCTTCGGCAGCCTCGGCTTCCGGGAGATCTTCGGCACGCCGGTCGCGCCGGATGTCTACGCGGAACTGCTGCGGTCCTACGACGAGGGCGTCGCCGAGTTTCTCGGCCTCGACTGGGTGAAGCCGAACACCCTGGGGAACACCCGGATGCTGCTGCACCTGCGGCCGGCTCCCGGCACCCCGCCGCGCGCCGGGACCTGATCAGCCGAACCGGTCACAGCAGCCGGAGCTGCCGGTCTGGCCGCGGCCGTTTCGGCCCGGCCGCCCGGCTGAGCAACGCCGGATCGATCGCGGCAAGAAACGGTGAGGGACCGGTCGCGGCCGGGCTGCCGGGACGCCCACGGTGCCCCGCGCAGGTGAGAAACAGCCGCGTGCGGGCCCGCGTCATCCCGACGAACAGCAGCCGCCGCTCCTCGGCCTCGTCCACCGTACGGGCCGCCCCAGGCCCCTCCCGGGGGGCGGGAACGGTGCCCGGCCGCCACAGCGGCAGCAGGCCCCGTTCGCAGCCGGCGATGAACACCGCGGCGAATTCCAGCCCCTTCGCCGCGTGCAGCGTCAGCAGCACGACCGCATCAGCCCGCGGGTCGAGGGCGTCCGCCTCACCGCCCAGTGAGATCTCCGTCAGGAACTGCTCGATGTCATCGCCGCACCGGCTGGCCAGCGGCGCGAGCACCGCGCCGGCCGCCCGGATGTCGGCCGCGGCCGGGCCTGGCAGCTGGGCGGTGAGCCGCCGCACGGCGGCCTGCAGCCGCCCGGTGACACCATCCCCGCCCGCCCCGGAGCCGTCACCATCGGGGCCGCCCGGTTCCGTCAGGCGGATCTCACGGACGATGTCCGGCACGGCGGGCCGGCGGCTGAGCCGGTCGTGTGACCGTTTCTGGAAGGGCAGGCCGGCCCGCGACAGCGCCTGGACGAGCGGTCCAGCCTGCGCGTCGGTCCGGTAGAGCACGGCCACGTCGGACAGGGCCAGTGCCGCGTGCCGCTGCCGGGCGTCCACGCGCCCGCTGTCGAGCGAATGGAAGGACGAGCCGCCGATCAGGCGGTCGATCTCCCCGGCAATCCAGGCACCCTCCGCCTGCTCGCTCGCCGCTTCGTGGAAAACGATCGCGGGCCCGCCGGGCGCCGTGCCGGTGGCGGCGGGCCGGGCGGCCGCATCCAGCCGCCGGCCCGGCACCAGCGTCGACGGCGCGACCGCCTGGAGGGCCGCCCGGACAATGGCGGGGCCGGACCGGTAGTTACGGGTGAGCAAGGCGGTCTGCGCTGTGGGGTAGTCCGCGCCGAACCGCAGGAAGAAGCCGACGTCGGCGCCGCGGAATCCGTAGATGGCCTGATCGGGGTCGCCGATCACGGTAAGGCCGGCCCCGTCGCCAGTCAGCAGGCGGAGCAGCCGGTACTGCTGCTCGTCGAGGTCCTGATATTCGTCCACGCTGATCCAGGGCCAGCGGTCGCGCAGCGCGGCGGCGGCCGCCTCGTCGCCGAGCAGCTGCACGGCAAGGCCGGTGAGCTCATCGACGTCAACCAGGCCGCAGCGGAGCAGTTCCGCGCGCAGTTCCGCCTGCAGGGCCGCACGCTCGGCCGTCTGGGCCCCGTCACCGGGGCGGCCGTTGCCCAGGGCGGTGAGAAGGCGCGGCAGGCCCGCTCGGAACCGGTGACCCGGGTGGCCGCCTCAAGCCGGGCCGCCTCGTCGGCCACGCGGAAACCTGGCGGCAGGCCGGCCCGCTCGGGGTGTTCTGCGAGCAGTCTCAGCGCCAGGCCGTGGAAGGTGGTCACCAGGACCTCCGGCACCGGGCCGGCCGTGGCGGGATCACCCGGCGGGAGGAGGCCGGCCAGCCGGTGCCGCATTTCCCCGGCCGCGCGCCGGGTAAAGGTCAGGGCGAGAAAGCGCGCCGCGGGGATGCCGCGCTCCGCGATCTGGTAGGCGATCCGGTGCGTGAGGGTCCGGGTCTTTCCCGTGCCGGGACCCGCGATGATCATGAGCGGCCCGTCCGCCTGCGCGGCGGCGCGCTGCTCCGCGTCCAGCCCGGCCAGCAGGGCAGCCGCTCGCGGCGGGCCGTCCCCCCGGGGCGCCGCGGCCAGGCGCTCCCCGGAGCCCGCGTCCCGGGCAGGCGCACGGCCACCAGGGCCCCGTTCGGCGGCCTGGTCCGCCCGCCCTGGCTCCGCCCCCGGCACCGGAGCCGGCTCCCCCGGCACGGCAGCGGACGCCGGCTTTCCGCTTCGCCGGCGGGGAGGCCGGCACGTCGAAGAGCGCGTCGGACCGGTCGAGCTCGCCGGGGCGGAACAGGCGGACCCGGCCATACTCGCCGTCGTATCCGGCGTCCTTGATGACCTCACCCCGGCGCAGCCGGGTAATCGCCTCGGTAAGGGCCGTTCCGCCGATACCGGCCAGGTCGTCCGCGGGTACCTCCCGGAGGATGGCAAGTTCCGGCCCGAACGCGGCGACAAGCCGGTCAATGACGGTGTTAACGCTCTTGCTCTTCGGCCCTACGGAGAGGATCTCGCTAATGATTTCCGCGAGCGGAACGAGATTATTGAAGTCCGCGGCACCCGCGGGGCGGTAGCCGTCCGGGCGGTCAGCGAGTTCAGCGACTCGGTGCAGCACCCCGACGGTGAGCGGTTTATGACACTCGGGGCATGCTCCGTCACGCTCGCGGGTTTGCCCCGGCTCGAACCTGATCCCGCACTTACGATGCCCGTCTAGGTGATACTTGCCCTCTTCCGGATAGAACTCGATCGTCCCGGCAAGGCCGTCGCCCGTGCGGAGGGCCCCGGCGATCGAGAAGAAGTCCATCGCGGCCGTGAAAGTCGTCGCTTCACGCCCCAGCATCGGCGGTGAATGGGCGTCGGAGTTACTGACGAGTCGATAAGCGTCCAGCGATGAACACATCCAGTTCATGCGCGGATCCGATGACAGGCCCGTCTCGACCGCGAATATTTCCCCGGCAAGATCACCGTAGCAGTCGGCGACCGCGTCGAAACCCGACCGGGAACCGAGAACAGCGAACCAAGGCGTCCAGATATGTGCCGGAACCAAGTAGCAGCCGGGCCCCGCTTCAAGCGTGATCTCAAGCAGGTCGCGTGAGTCGAGACCGAGGATGGGCCGCCCATCGGACGCGAGGTTCCCGATCTTCGACAGAGATGCCGTGATCCGGTTGGCCGCCTCGAACGTCGGAGCGTATATCAGGTGATGCACTTTACGTGTCCGCTCATCACGGCGATAGATAGTGGAGATCTCTACCGAGAGCATGAATCGCACCGGCTGCTCACAGGCGGCCGGCACGGCCCGGCGCAGTTCCCTTTCGAGATCGGGCCGCAGACGCAGCAAGCCCGCTTCTGCGGGCACAAGACTGCTTTTCAGTTCGTCCGCCCACGCGGGATGAGTGAAGTCGCCGGTACCGACGACGGTGATGCCCTTGCGCAGTGCCCCGGCCGCAAGGTGGGGGATGTCGCAGTCCCTGCTGCACGCGCGAGAAAACCTGGAGTGGATGTGGAGGTCGGCGTGGAACATGGCCGCTTCTTCGCCCCTCTCGGCCTGGGCCGCGGGCGGCGGCCGGGTCCGATCCTGCCACGCCCGGTCCGTTCGTAAGACGGAACAGCCCGCCCGGCCACGGCCGGCCCACCACCGGCCAGGCCGGGACGGACCCGCCGGGCGGGTCATTCCCGGCGGCCGCGGCGTGCTCGTGCGGGCCCGGGGGGCAATTCGGTCTAAGCGTTGTGACCTGGGAAGAAGCCGCTGATGCGGGTCGCCTTCTGCGTCCGGGGCCGATGCCGCCAGCCGGGCCGCGGGGTGGCCGCGCGGGCAGGCGCGCGCCGTGCGACACAATGGTGGCGAGAGCGTGGTCCCCGCTGTCCATCGCCGGGATTTCCGGAGAAGACGGCCGGCCATCGTGACATGCGCCGCGGATTCCGCGGCCGGCCCGCGCGGGGCCGGCCGCCGGGGACGGGCCGGGTAACGGCAGCGCCCGGCAGGGCGGGCTTATCGCCCGGCCACCGGCCCCAACAGAACGAAACGTCATAAGAGAGCAGCATGAACATTTGAGCACTTGCGTTAGGCACATGCGCGGTGGCGCACCGCAGCGCACTGCTGGCGGTAAACGCGTATACGTTAAACGACAAGTGAGGAGGCCGCCATGTTGAAGGATCTCGCGGCGCTGACTCCGCCAGCGGTTGTTTGCGCCGCGTTCCTCGTCGGCCTTGTCCTGTTGCTGCGGCATGAGATGGCACCGAAGCGCAGAGTGCGTGAAGACGCGGCCAGTGAACGCGATATTTCCGGCAACAACGGCATTATCGGCGCCAAGGCCCCGACATCGGTCACTCACCTGGATGAGCATGATGATGCCAGCCGATCACCTGATGATGAGGCTGGCTGATCATCAGGCCCGGCACCGTTGGCTAACTATGGAGTTCTCCCTGCCAAGAAGATGCCCTCGCCCCTGCGTTGGCGCTGGGCCGGCACTTAGAATCGGCTCAGAGTTAGGAAGAACGCGGTGAAGGCGGCAATCGGCATCGCACGGCAGGAATGCTAACAGGGTACTCAATGCCCGATTACGGAGAGTTACCATACGCAGGGGAGTGCTCTGGCCTTCGCGGCATGGCAGGTGCTAACTTTGCGCTTACGCGCCAATCTTCTGGCCTCCTGAATTGGCAACAGCAACATGGCGGGTATATCTTCAGTTCAGAAATATGTGTGATCCACAGAAGGGCTGGTTCCATGGCACAGAAGGTTCAGGTGCTTCTCGTCGACGATCTTGACGGCGGCGAGGCCACCGAGACCGTATCGTTTGGTCTTGATGGAAGCTCGTATGAGATCGACCTTAGTTCGGCCAACGCCGACAAGATCCGCAAAGAGCTTGCCCTCTACATCGAGCACGCTCGCAAAGTGAGTGCGCCCACTAGGCGCCGCCGTCCGCGCACCGGCCCCGGCCGTCAGCGCAGCGCGGAAATCAGGGACTGGGCGAAGCAGCGCGGTTACCACGTCAACGAGCGCGGGCGTATTCCCGCTTCGATCGTTTCCGAGTACGAAGCTTCGCACTAAGGCCGCACTAACCACGCGGGCGGGGTGCTTTCCGTCGTATCCCGCAACGGCGGCCCTCCCGACCGGCTGCGTCCGGGAGGGCCCTAGGCAAAAGCCGGCCTTCCGTTCCGCCCCGCGGTACACGCTCTCCCGTCGCGGTGCGTGCCAGGCCGCCGTCCGGCCCGGTCAGGAGCCCTGCCGTCCTGGCCGTGGCGATCATCCCCGCGCGGCCGCCGGCGCTCGCCCGGGGATGCCCGCGCCGGCATGACGGAAGGTAATCCGCTGGCCGCGCCGCGGTGCCCGGCTGCCGTTCGCTTGCGGCGTAGCGGGAACACCACAGGCCGTTGACGCGGTTTCATGGGATGAACGCTGCCCTTCCGGGGAACTTCTACCGTATGACCTACGGCACGAAGCGCACGGCCGGGGCACGCGGCTACCATGCGGAGAACGGCAGGCTATGACTTTCCGCACCTGCCTGACCGCGCTGTGAGGAGAGCAACGATATGTTCGAGAGGTTTACCGACCGAGCGCGGCGGGTTGTGGTCCTGGCTCAGGAAGAAGCCAGGATGCTCAATCACAACTACATCGGCACCGAGCACATCCTGCTGGGCCTCATCCACGAGGGTGA
This sequence comes from uncultured Actinomycetes bacterium, assembly GCA_963808295.1. Taxonomy (GTDB): domain Bacteria; phylum Actinomycetota; class Actinomycetes; order Streptosporangiales; family Streptosporangiaceae; genus Bog-532. The sequence continues at coordinate 47,322 of CAWEFP010000041.1, forward strand.
GGGCGTGGCGGCGAAGGCCCTGGAGTCCCTGGGGATCAGTCTCGAGGCCGTGCGCCAGCAGGTCGAGGAGATTATCGGCCAGGGGCAGCAGGCACCGTCCGGGCACATTCCCTTTACTCCGCGTGCCAAGAAGGTGCTGGAGCTGTCCCTGCGTGAGGCGCTGCAGCTCGGTCACAACTACATCGGCACCGAGCACATCCTGCTGGGCCTCATCCGCGAGGGCGACGGGGTGGCCGCGCAGGTGCTGGTCAAGCTCGGCGCCGACCTGAACCGGGTCCGCCAGCAGGTGATCCAGCTGCTGCACGGCTACCAGGGCAAGGAGCCCGCGTCGGCCGGCACGTCGGCGGAGTCCGCGCCGTCCACCTCACTCGTGCTCGACCAGTTCGGCCGGAACCTGACCGCCGCCGCGCGGGAGGGCAAGCTGGACCCGGTCATCGGGCGCGAGAAGGAAATCGAGCGCGTGATGCAGGTGCTCTCGCGCCGCACGAAGAACAACCCTGTCCTGGTGGGCGCGCCCGGCGTCGGCAAGACCGCCGTCGTCGAGGGGCTGGCGCAGAAGATCGTCCAGGGCGAGGTGCCCGAGACGATCAAGGACAAGCAGCTGTACACGCTGGACCTTGGTGCGCTGGTCGCGGGCTCGAGGTACCGCGGTGACTTCGAAGAGCGGCTGAAGAAGGTGCTCAAGGAGATCCGCACCCGCGGCGACATCATCCTGTTCATCGACGAGATCCACACGCTCGTCGGTGCGGGCGCGGCCGAGGGGGCCATTGACGCGGCCTCCATCCTGAAGCCGATGCTGGCCCGGGGTGAGCTGCAGACGATCGGCGCCACCACCCTGGATGAGTACCGCAAGTACCTCGAGAAGGACGCGGCGCTCGAGCGGAGGTTCCAGCCGATCCAGGTCGCGGAGCCGACGATCTCGCACACGATCGAGATCCTCAAGGGCCTGCGGGACCGGTACGAGGCACACCACCGGGTGTCCATCACCGACGGCGCTCTGGTGGCCTCCGCGCAGCTCGCGGACCGCTACATCAGCGACCGGTTCCTGCCGGACAAGGCGATCGACCTGATCGACGAGGCCGGGTCGAGGATGCGCATCCGCCGGATGACCGCGCCGCCGGACCTGCGTGAGTACGACGAGAAGATCGCCCAGGTTCGCCGGGAGAAGGAGTCGGCCATCGACTCCCAGGACTTCGAGAAGGCCGCGGCGCTGCGTGACAACGAAAAGCAGCTGCTGGCCAAGAAGGCGACCCGGGAGAAGGAGTGGAAGGCCGGCGACATGGACGTTGTCGCCGAGGTGAACGAGGAGCTCATCGCCGAGGTCCTCGCCACGGCCACCGGGATTCCCGTGTTCAAGCTCACCGAAGAGGAGTCGCAGCGGCTGCTGCGCATGGAAGACGAGCTGCACCGGCGTGTCATCGGCCAGAACGACGCCATCAAGGCGCTGTCCCAGGCCATCCGGCGGACCAGGGCCGGGTTGAAGGACCCGAAGCGCCCCGGCGGCTCGTTCATCTTCGCCGGGCCGTCCGGCGTCGGCAAGACCGAGCTGTCCAAGACGCTGGCGGAGTTCCTCTTCGGTGACGAGGACGCGCTGATCCAGCTCGACATGAGCGAGTACATGGAGAAGCACACCGTCTCGCGGCTGTTCGGTTCGCCGCCCGGCTACGTCGGGTACGAGGAAGGCGGGCAGCTCACCGAGAAGGTGCGTCGGCGGCCGTTCTCCGTCGTGCTGTTCGACGAGATCGAGAAGGCCCACCCCGACATCTTCAACTCGCTGCTGCAGATCCTGGAAGACGGCCGGCTGACCGACGCCCAGGGCAAGACGGTGGACTTCAAGAACACCGTCATCATCATGACGACGAACCTCGGCACGCGCGACATCTCCAAGGGCGTGTCGGTCGGCTTCGCGAAGGCCGACGAGTCCCGCAGCTCCTACGAGCGGATGAAGGGCCGGGTGCAGGAAGAGCTGAAGCAGCACTTCCGGCCGGAGTTCCTCAACCGCGTCGACGACATCATCGTGTTCCACCAGCTGGCCCGCGATGAGATCTTCACGATCGTCGACCTGATGGTCGCGAAGGTCGACGAGCGGCTGAAGGACCGCGACATGGGTCTGGAGCTCCGCCCAGGTGCGAAGGCCCTGCTGTCAGAGCGCGGCTACGACCCCGTGCTCGGGGCCCGGCCGCTGCGCCGGACCATCCAGCGCGAGATCGAGGACCCGCTGTCGGAGAAGATCCTCTTCGGGGAGCTGCGGCCGGGCCAGATCGTGATCGTCGACAGTGAAGGCGAGGGCGCGGCGGTCACGTTCACCTTCACCGGGATCGCCAAGCCGGGCGCGGTCCCCGACGCACCGCCGGAGGAGATCGAGTCGGCGAGCAGCGCCGACGGCCCGCCCGCCGTCTAACCTGCCGAACGCCCAACGGTGCCCGGGCCGCCCACGCGGCCCGGGCACCGTTTGCTTTAACCCGGCAGGGCGTACTGGCCGTCGGGCAGCGTGTCGACGAGGCCGTCTGCTACCAGGCCATCCAGGGCACGCGCCCGCTGAACCAGCGCCGGCCAGGCCGCGTCGAGCTGGGCGGCGGTCACCGGGCCTTCGGCGTCGCGGAGCACGGCCAGCAGCCGTCCGCGGCATTGCCGGTCGGTCCCCTCGTACCGCTGGCCCGTGGGCCGCTCGGTGGCGCGCGGGCGGCCCGCGTTCAGCCAGGAGCAGTCGCGTGCGAGCGGGCACGCCGGACAACGCGGCCGCGCGGCGGTGCAGACCAGCGCGCCGAGTTCCATCACCCCCACCGACCAGCGGGCCGCGGTCCGCGGCTCGGCCGGAAGCAGCGACTCGGCCAGGCGCCACTCGGCGGCCGACGGCGCGCGGCCGGGAAACTCCGCGCCGGTGACCAGGCGGCTCATCACCCGGCGCACGTTGGTGTCGAGGACCGGGTAGCGCTGCTTGAACGCGAAGCTGGCGACCGCAGCGGCGGTGTAGCGGCCGATGCCGGGCAGGGCCAGCAGCGCCTCATACGAGGGCGGAACACCGCCGCCGTGCCGTTCGGTCAGGGTCCTGGCCGCCTCGTGCAGCCACAGGGCGCGCCGCGGGTAGCCCAGCCGTCCCCACTGCCGGACGGCCTCGCCGGCCGGAACGGCGGCCAGGTCGGCGGCGCCGGCCACCGGCTGAGCCAGTCCCGGTGGGCCGGCAGGACACGCGCCACCGGTGTCTGCTGGAGCATGATCTCGCTGACCAGGACCGACCACGGGGACGCATCCGGGGAGCGCCAGGGAAGGTCACGCGCGTGAACCGCGTACCAGTCGAGGACCGGCTCAAGATAACGGCTTGTCATGACAATGCACGATTGTCGCACGTCAGAGGGTTCGCTGCCGGGCCCGCCAGCCGGCGGGTCGCCGGGCCGCAGCGGGCCGCGCGGATGATACTAAGCATATGGATCCGAATGCGCAACGTAGCAGAGGCCGGGCTCGTGAGGCCGACGCGTACTGGCAGCGCCGGTTCTTTACCCTGGTGGCCGGCCTCGGTGTGATCGGGCTGCTGGCCTGGGCCTGCTCCGGCGTCGCCGGCGGGAAACCTGCTTCCCCGGCCAGCGGGAGCGGTCAGGTGTCGGCGGCCGCGTACGGCAGCGCCGCCGCGGGGCAGCCCGCGGGAGGGCGGCCTGCGGGAGGCGCTGGGGCGGCGTCCCCGGCCCCGTCCGCGTCATCGAGCGTGCCGGTGTCCGCGTCGCCCGGCTCGCCGTCCGCGTCCCCGGCTGGCTCGGCTGCCCAGCGGGCTGCCTCCGGCCGGCCCGCCACGCCCGCCAGCGGCACCGGCAAGAGCCGTCCGGTGCAGGCCGCGGCCGGGAATGCCGCCTGCCCCGCCGCCGGCATCGTGCTGACCCTGCTGGCCAGCAAGCCCAGCTACGGCCCGCACGACCAGCCGAGATTCCAGATCGATGTCGTCTCCACCGACGTGCCGGCGTGCACCTTCGACACCGGCCCCGAGGCACTGCGGGTCGTCGTCATGCACGGAGGCCAGGCGGCGTGGAACTCGGGTGCGTGCCTGCACGGGGTTCCGCCGCACGTCATCAGCCTCCGGCGGGGCGTTCCTGTCGTCCTGTCGATCGCGTGGGACCGGCGCCTGACCGCCACCGGCTGCCGCCCGACGATCATGGCCGCCACGAACCGCACCTACGTGGCCGTCGCGCAAGCCGGCGCGGCGCAAAGCCCCTGGCAGTCCTTCAGGCTGACGGGATCGGCCGCGGCTGGCCGGCGCACATGGGATTTCACTTGATGAGCCAGCGGGGTCGGCTGATGTCGATGTCGAGGAGGTCCAGTAGCCGGGCCTGGACGCCGGCGGGTTTGGGGATGGTGGCGGGGTTGCCGTCGTAGGCGGGGATCAGGCGCAGGTCGGCGAGGGCCTGGAAGATGGTCCGGCCGGTGGGTCTGGCTGGGGTGGGGCCGTAGCCGGGCAGGCCGGTCATCATCTCCCCGTGCGGGGCCAGCGCTTTGCGGACCTGCCGCTCGGCCAGGCAGAAGATCAGCAGGGCCAGGCAGATCACGGTGATCAGGGCGGTGATGCGGCGGTTGGTCTTGAGGAACAGGGGGGCGACCGCCAGGGGGCCTTTGAACTCGCCGTAGCGGCGTTCGACGGCGTGCTGGCCCTTGTAGCGGCGGAAGACCTGCTCCGGGCGGCCTGGCCGGGCGCCAGGTTGGTCAGCAGCGCGTACCAGCCGTCGGCGGCGGCCTCGGCGTCGATCGCGTCCTGGTCGAAGTGCCAGGCCAGGGCGGGTTTGCCCGCCGCGCAGGCGGTGATGGCGGTGCGCAGGTACTTCCCGGCGCGGCGTTTGGCGGAGATCGCCTGGACGCGGGCGGTCACGGCATCGTCGGTGGGGTGGAACCGGGTCCCGGCGGTGCGCACCAGCTTGTCCAGTTCGGCGGCGGCCCTGGCCAGCTTCAGCGCCCTGGCCTTGGCCTGGCCGGCGGCGTGCGCCGAGGAGTACACCAGGATCCGGCGCAGGTGCACCACCGGGTCGCTCTTGCGAGGCCCGGGCAGGTCTATCCCGCCGTCCTCGGCCACCCGGTAGGTGCCCCGGCCGGCCGCGGGCTTACCCGCGTCCCGCCCGGCGACATAGTCCACCTCGGTGCCCGCCCCGGGCGGCAGCGCGGCGAACAGCCCCGCCGGCACCCGCGAGGCGGCCAGCGGCGCGACGAACCCGACACCCTGGGCATTCATCGCCGCCGCGTTCGTGTAGGAGATCAGCTTGGAGTCGCCCACCAGCAAGAACCTGCGCGGCCCGGCGATCTGCTGCAGCGCGGTCATCGCCCCGGTGACCTGGGCCACCTCCCCGGCGCCGCCGTCGTAGGCGCGGTGGAACACCGGGATCCCGCCATCCCCGCTGACCGCCAGCCCGGTCTGGATCTGCTTCAGATCCGGCCTGCGGTCCTTCGGATGCCCCCACCGCGGCGCCGGGTACTCCCCGTCCGGGTCCGGGTAGGCGCCGTACAGCGAGATCGAGGTCATGTCCCAGTGCAGCCGGGCCACGTCCACCCCGAACTCGCTGATCGCCGCCGCCCCGACACCTCCGGCGATCGCGTCCAGCTGCGGGGCGACCGCGTCCAGCGCCCGGGCGATCCGGTCATCGTTGAGCAGGTGCGGCTCGATGCCATACGCCTCCTCCACCGCCATCGCCGCCGCCCACTCCTGCACCCGCACCAGCGGCGCCGGCGCGGTCAGCCGGTTGGCCACCAGCGCCTCGATCACCTCACCGTGGGAGATCCAGGCCACCGGCCGGACCGGGCACAGCTCATCGACGATCTCCGCGATCCGCAGCCGGCGCCCGAACTCCGCGACCACCGGCAGCGCCCCCAGCCGCTTTTCCAGCACCCGGACCACCGCGATCTCCGCCCGCGCCCGCCCGCGGCCCCGGCCAGTCCTTGACATCCCGCCCATACCAGACGTCAACCAGCAATCAGGAAGGCCAAATTCCCCACAAGCCACTCAGGACCGCAGGCGACCCGCATCACCCAGCCGCCACCTGCATCCAACCCCATGTGCGAAGACCGGGGCTAGCCGAAGACGGCGAGCAAGCCGACGTAGGCGGGCCGGTGACCACTGCGGGTGCCGCGGCTTCCCGGTGGCCAGGCTTCAGTCGCCGAGGGCCGCCGTGATCGCGTGCCGGACGTCCTCGACTTCCCGGACCTCCATCAGGCCCTTGAGGTCGTCGGCGGATACCACCGGCAGATGGCTCTTCCGGTCACCCGGCGGTGGCGCGGACGGGGGCAGGCCGCCTGAGCCCGGCGGGACGATCGCCCGGCGGAAGCCCATGCGCTCGGCCTCCGCGAGCCGCCGCGCGACGCCGCTGACCCGCCGGACCTCGCCGGCCAGGCCCACCTCGCCGAGCGCGATGACGCCGGCCGGGACGCTCAGGTTCGAGACCGAGCTGGCCAGGGCCACGGCCATGGCCAGATCGACCGACGGCTCGGTCAGCCGCACGCCGCCGACGGTCGCTGCGTAGACGTCCTGGCGGCCCAGCCGGAACTCCGTGTGCCGCTGCAGGACGGCCAGCACCATGCCGACCCGCGCCCCGTCCAGCCCCGACGTCACCCGGCGCGGCATGTCGAGCACCGACGGGCCGACCAGTGTCTGGACCTCCGCGACGAGCGGGCGCCGGCCCTCCAGCGTGACCGTCACGCAGGTGCCGGGGACCGGCTCGCTGCGCTGGGACAGAAACAGCCCGCTCGGGTCGGGAAGCCCGATGAGCCCGTACTCCCCGAGGTCGAAACAGCCCACCTCGTCGGTGGGACCATAGCGGTTCTTCACCGCGCGGACCATGCGCAGCTGGGAGTGCCGGTCGCCCTCGAAGTGCAGCACCACGTCCACCATGTGCTCCAGCGTGCGCGGACCCGCGATGGAGCCGTCCTTGGTCACGTGGCCGACCAGGATCGTGGCCAGCGAACGCCCCTTCGCGGCCCCCATCAGCGCCGCGGCGACCTCGCGGACCTGGGTGACGCCTCCGGGTGCGCCGTCCACCCCGCGGGCCGCGATCGTCTGCACTGAGTCGATGATGAGCAGGTCCGGGCGGACGGTCTCGACGTGCCCGAGCACGGCGGCCAGATCCGTCTCGGCCGCCAGGAACAGGTTCTCGCTGACCGCCCCGATCCGGTCGGCCCGCAACCGCACCTGCGCCGCCGATTCCTCCCCGGTGACGTAGAGCACCGAGCCTGACCCCGCGACCAGCGCCGCCGCCTCCAGCAGCAGCGTCGACTTCCCGACGCCCGGCTCCCCGGCCAGCAGCACGACGGCGCCCGGCACCAGGCCGCCGCCGAGTACCCGGTCCAGCTCGTCGAGACCGGTCGGCCGCGCGCTCGCCGCCTTCGCGTCCACGGCCGCGATCGGGACGGCGGGTGTGCTGACGGGACCTGGCCCGGACGCCCGGACGCCCGCCCGGACGAGGCGGGAAACCCCCGCCTCCTCGATCGTGCCCCATGCCTGGCACTCGCCGCACCGGCCCACCCATTTGGGTGCCTGCCAGCCGCACTCCGCGCAGCGGTAGACGCTGCCTGCCGGTGACTTAGCCATGGCTGGCACCCTAGTCGCGGGGGCCGACATTTCCGCGGCCCCGCCGCGGCGGCCAGGATGGAGTAATCGGCGCCGGCGCCAACATAAGCTTGCTCGACGGGATCCCCGTGCACCGCTGGTGGAGGGAAGGACATTGAGCGAGGCTGACCGGACGGCCGGCACCCCCGTCGCGCTGTCCACGTCGTCCGTCTACCCGGACCGGACGCCCGACGCCTTCGAGGCGGCCGTTCGGCTCGGTTATGACGGGATCGAGGTCATGGTCTACACCGACCCGGTGAGCCAGGACGTCGACGTGCTCAGCCGGCTGATCGACTACCACCAGATTCCCGTCCTCGCCGTGCACGCGCCCAGCCTGCTGCTCACCCAGCGGGTCTGGGGACTCGAGCCCTGGGAGAAGCTGCGGCGCTCGAAGGACCTCGCCGAACGGCTCGGCGCGAAGGTCGTGGTGGTGCACCCGCCGTTCCGCTGGCAGCGCGATTACGCGCTGGGCTTCGAGGCAGGCATCGCCGCCATGGAAGCAGAGACGGACGTGATCTTCGCCGTGGAGAACATGTTCCCGCTGCGCGCCGGCGGCCGCGAGATCGTCCCGTACGCCCCCACCTGGGATCCCACCGCGATGGAATGCGCCCACGTCACCCTGGATCTGTCCCACACGGCCGCCTCCGGCTCCGACGCCCTCGCCATGGCCGGCGATCTGGGCACCCGGCTGGCGCATGTGCACCTGGCCGACGGGACCGGCGTGCCGAACGGCCCGTTTCCCGACGAGCACCTGGTGCCGGGCCGGGGGAGCCAGCCGTGCGCGGAGGTGCTGCGCCGGCTCACCGCCGGCGGATACCCGGGCATGGTCGTCCTTGAGGTGAACACCCGCCGGGCCCTGACGCGCGACGAGCGCATGGCTGACCTGGCCGAGTCGCTGGCGTTCGCCCGCCAGCACCTCACCCAGGTCCCGGCGCACTGAACCGCCTGGTCCGCGCGCAACGGCGTGGCCCGCTGGCCCGGCCCGGCGGTGGACGGGCGGATGAGTAGAGGGGAATGCTGTTGGCATGGACGCTGGCCATGCGGACGGGGACGCCCGGATAGGGAAGAGCGCGACGCTGATCACGGTGGCACCCACCGGGGCGGAAGCCGGTAAGGAGGCCGCGCCGGCGCTTCCGGTGACCCTGCAGGAGCTCGTCGCCACCGCGAAGGAGTGCCAGGCCGCGGGGGCCGCGGTCGTGCACGTGCACATCAGGGACGACCGTGCGCAGCCGACCCTCGACCTGGCGCGGCTGACGGAGACGGTGGCCGCGCTGCGGGAGACGACCGACCTCGTGGTGCAGCTGTCCACCGGCGGGGCGGTCACCGACAGTTTCGGCGACCGGCTCGCCGTCCTCGAGGCCGCACCCGACGCCTGCTCGCTGACGTGCGGGACCGTCAACTTCGGCGATGAGGTGTTCGCGAATCCGTGGCCGTTCATCCGGCGGCTCTACGCCCGGACCCAGGAACTGGGCGTCGTGCCCGAGTTCGAGCTCTTCGACCTCGGGCACATCGCCACGCTGCACCGGCTGCTGGACGAGCTGGGCGCGCCCGCCGGCGGCCGGGTGCACTGTGACCTGGTGACGGGAGTTCCCGGGGGTATGCCCGGGGACGCGGCGACGGTGGTCCAGGCCGCGGCCGCCCTCCCGGCCGGCGCTACCTGGTCCGCCACCGGGATCGGCCGGGCCTCGCTTCCCGTCATGCTCGCCGCGGTGGCCGCCGGCGGTCATCTCCGGGTCGGCATGGAAGACACTCTCTCGTACGCGCGCGGCCGCCCGGCCAGCGGGAACGCGGAGCTCGTGGAGCGGGCCAGCCAGCTGGCACGGCTGGCTCAGCGGCCGCCGATGAGCACTGCCGACGCGCGCGCATTCCTCGGCGTGCGGGCGTAAGCGTCGCTTGCAGGGCGTTTGCAATTGCAAGCAGAACCGGCGATAATGACGGCATGCCTCAGGTATCAGTGAACTCCATCGGTGACTACATCCGCGAGCAGCGCGAGCAGGCGAAGATCTCACTTCGCCAGCTCTCGCAGGCGGCGGGCGTCTCCAACCCCTATCTCAGCCAGATTGAGCGGGGACTGCGCAAGCCCAGCGCCGAGATCCTCCAGCAGATCGCCAAGGGACTGCGGATCTCCGCCGAGGCGCTGTACGTCCAGGCCGGGATCCTGGAGGACAGGCCGGCGGACTCCGGGGTCCGTTCGGCACTGCTGGCCGATCCCACCTTGTCCGAGCGCCAGAAGCAGGTGCTGATCGAGATCTACGAGTCCTTCCGCAAGGAGAGCGGGGCAGGCACGGATTCACCGCCGGACAGCGGCGGTGCGCCGGTCACCCTGCTGCCGCGCGCGGTGACGGCCGCTGATCCGGGCACCCGGCCGATCGGCCGCCCGGCACGCGGCACGCGCCGCGCTTCGTCGGGAGCCTGGGCGACCGCCACGGATGATTTCGCCGGCAGTGACGACGCCGCGGCTGGCCCGCAGAGCCCGGCGGGCACGGGCTGGCCCACGGACGTTCCGCCGCGCGACGAGCAGTAGCAGTAATGGCAAAGCGGCGGCCGCGCGGCCGCCGGCAGGTGCCGTCCGAGTGACGGCCTGGGCGGTGCGGCCGGATCGGGAGACTGAACCGGCCGCACCAGATAGCGTGGATGGCGTGTTCACAGGTTCAGCGATGACGCCGCTCAATATCTTCTTCGTCGTCATCTCGATCGCCGCGTTCGTCGTCGAGGCCTTTGCGTTCATCGACGCGGTGCGCAGGCCCGCGCCGGCGTTCACGGCTGCGGGCAAGCAGACCAAGCCGATCTGGCTGCTCATCCTTGGTGTCGCGATGGTTGTCGGCCTTGGTTACGCCTTCTACCTGGGCGGCGCGTCGGCCATCTCGATCCTGCCGGTCGCGGCGTTCGTTGCCGCCGCGATCTACCTGGTCGACGTGCGGCCCAAGGTCAGGGAGTTCAAGACCGGCAGTTCACGCTCCGGGCCGTACGGCCCCTGGTGAGCCGTGCCTAGCTGAGCCGGCGGCCCGGCTGGGGCCGTGCTGGCCCGCCCCGGCAGGGGCTAAGTTCGGCAGGAGCAGGATCGCGACGGGGACCACGACGATCACCGTGGCCGCGCACCAGATAGCCAGGCGTACCGCGTAGGTCAGGGGCGGCGCCGGGGTCATGATGCGGGTGACCCGTGCGGCCATATCGCCCTCGTACGCGGCGCCTGAGACGGCCAGGGCCCCGGCCGGGGCGTTCTCGGCGCAGCCCGCGGTGCCGAAACGGGCCAGCGCCCCGGCGAGGGCGTGCGCGGGACGGGCCCGCAGCGCCCGGTCATCGGCCAGCATCTCGATCAGCAGGGCGACGGACTGATGGGCGTCGGCGCAGATCCGGGACCAGCCGAACGCCCGCCGCAGCGCCGTGAACGGGAGGACTACCAGGTCGTGCCGTTCCCGCAGGTGGGCCCGCTCGTGTGCGAGGACCGCGGCGAGTTCGGCCGGCCGGAGCAGATCCAGCGCGCCGACGCTCACCACGATCCGTGACCGCAGCCCCGGCAGGCAGTACGCTGCCGCCGCCGGGTAATCGACCACCAGCGCACCGGGGGCCTTCGGGTCACCACGGGCCAGCAGGGCGAGCAGGGCCCGCTGCCGGCGCCGCGCCCGGATCACCATCGCCGACGACGCGACGAGCACCGAGCAGAGCTGAGCGAGCAGAGCCAGGCCCATCACCAGGCTGACGAGCCGCAGGAAAACGGGCAGTACCGGCTGCCCCGGAGGGAACAGGCGCCCGCTGGCGGCGGCGGAGGCCACCCGGGCCACGCCGCCGGCGACGCTGGTCGCCCCCGGCGGAACGCCTATCTCAATCAGTGCCCCGACGGCGGCGAGGCCGCCCGCGAGCCCGAGAGCCTGCCACAGCAGGATGGCAGCCCCCGGTGACCGCCGTGGCCACCGCGCGGCGCCCAGCGCCGCGGAACCTCGCACGCTCCCAATGGCGACGACGGCGAGCAGAGCCGCGTCGGCCGGTCCAGTCATCAGCCCCCGCCGTCACCTTCGATCTCGTCCAGAGCACCGCGGAGCACGCTGGCCTCTGCCCCCGACACTGACTTGGCAAACCGCGCGAGCGCGGCTGACCGGTCGCCCGTCTGCTCAAGCGCCGTCAGCATCAGTTCGGTCACGTACGCTTCCCTGGTCGCGGCCGGCCGGTAGCGCCATGCGCGCCCGTCCCGCTCGCGCCGGGCGAAGCCCTTCTTCGCCAGCCTGTCCAGCACGGTCATCACCGTCGTATGCGCAAGATCACGCTCGGTGAGCTGCGCGCTGACCTCGCGGACCGTGAGTGACCTGCCGGTTCCCCACAGTACGTCCATGATCGCGCGCTCGAGATCGCCTAGCCGGTTCACACTGGCCACTTTACCCACGGGGAGCGGCGACGAACCGGCCATAGTACGCAGACCGGCCCTCGGCCGACCTGGTGCGTTCCGGTCTCGTACGCGCACTGTCCCCGCCCTGGTCCCGGTGGATTGCCGTGCTGCCTTATGGACAACACCGGCCCCGGTGACACTACCGATCAAGACGCTGACGTGGTGGTTATTGCCGCGAATTCGGCGGCTATTCCGGGTCTGCAGCCCGCTCGGCGGCCGCCCCGGGGTCCGCGAACCGCGCGAACGCGCGAAGATTGGCCAGGCTTTCGCCCTTCTTGGCCCGCCACGCCCATTCCCGGCGGATGGCGGACGCAAAGCCCAGCTCCAGCGCGGCGTCGAAGTTGTCATCGGCGTAGCTGAGCACGCAGCCGAGGATCCGGTCGATCTCGCCGGGGGCGGCCGCGGCCAGGGGCAGCCTGCCGACCAGGTAGACGTCGCCCATGGCGTCGATGGCGAAGTGGACACCGTAGCTGCGCCCGTTGCGTTCCAGCAGGAAACGGTAGAAGCGTTCGTGGTTCTCGTCGGGCCTGCGGCAGAAGAAGGCCTCGACGTGCAGGCTGTGAGCGCCCGCGATGAGCCAGGTCATCGTGGCCAGCTTGTGCTGCCCTTCCAGCTTCACCAGGTACGCGCCGGGGCTGGGGTTCTCATAGGGTAGGCCCAGCTCCTTCAGGGCCGCCTCGATGGGCGGCCGCCGCCGGGCCACTGGAGGCGGTCACGGCCGCACCGCCGGGCCGCCGGCCGTCATGCCTCCACCCTCGCTCTCGCCTCGCTCACGGCTCCTGTATACACGGTGAGCAGCCGGTCGACCGCGGCTGACCAGCCGAAGGCCGATGCGTGCCGGATGGCGCCCGCCGACATCCGGGCGAGCGCCCGCGGCGAGGCCGCGAGCTGGCGCAGCACGTGCGCGTAGTCAGCGGGGTCGTGGCTGTCGACCAGGATCCCGGAGCTACCGTTCCGCACGGCCGTCCGCAAGCCGCCGACCGCGGCCGCCACGACCGGCGTGCCGCACGCCTGCGCCTCCAGCGCGACCAGGCCGAACGATTCCGAGTACGACGGCACCGTCACGATGGTGGCGGCCCGGTACCACTCGGCCAGCTCCGGCTGGGGGCAAGGCGGCTCGAGCCGGACCACGCCGGAGATGCCCAGCCGCGCCGCGAGCTGAGTCACCATGTCGGGGTCGGTACGCCCCAGGCCGCTCGGGCCGCCCACGAAGACCACCGCGAGCCGGCGAGCCAGCCCGGGATCCGCCCTGATCATCTCGGCTACCGCGCGCAGCAGGATGTCCGGGCCCTTCAGCGGCTGCATGCGCCCGGCGAACAGGAGCACGATCGCGTCGGCGGGCAGGCCCAGCGCCCGCCGGGCATCGGCCTGCCGGCCGGGACGGAACACCGAAAGGTCCACGCCGGGGTGGACGGTCTCGACCCGCGAGGCGTCGGCGCCGTAGAGCCCGATGAGCTGCCGCGCCTCCTCGGCGGTGTTGGCGACGAGCCGGTCGGCGGCGGCGACGACCTCCGCCTCCCCGCGGATCCGGGTATCGGGCTCGGCCGAGTCGCCGGTGGCCAGGGCGGCATTCTTCACCTTCCCGAGGGTGTGCATCGACTGCACGAGGGGTACCCCCCAGCGCTCCTTGGCCACCGCTCCCACCTGGCCGGACAGCCAGTAGTGCGCGTGCACGAGGTCGTACCGGCCGGGCGCGTACGCCGCCTCGATGCGAAGCACCTCGAAGGTGAAGTGGCATATCTGGGCCGGGATGTCCGCCTTGTCGAGTTCCTCGAATGGTCCCGCGGTCACGTGCCGGACGAGCACACCGGGAGCCAGCTCGGTGACCGGCGGGGCGTCCCGCGACACCGCCCGCGTGAAGATCTCCACCTCGGTACCGCGCTGCGCCAGGCGCTTGGCGACCTCAACGACGTAGACGTTGAGCCCCCCGGCGTCGCCCGTGCCCGGCTGGTCGAGTGGTGACGTATGGACGCTGATCGTCGCGATCCGCCCTGGGACGCTTCGCGGCACAGGTATGCACCTCCGGACCTTGCAACCTCAGCGTGTCGCCCAGTGTTCCCCCACAGGAGATGCCTATTCGGCGGAAGGCCCGGTCAGCTGCCGTGTGGCCTGCGCTGCAGGCCACACGGCCGTTCTGGCGGATAAGCTTCGCGCCATGGGAACTCTTGTGCTGTTGCGCCATGGTGAGAGCGAGTGGAATTCCAAGGGCCTTTTTACCGGATGGGTAGATGTCGGGCTCTCGTCGACCGGGGCTGACGAGGCGGCCAACGCCGGGAAACTGCTGAACGACTCCGGGATGCGCCCGGACGTGCTGCACACCTCGGTGCTGACCCGGGCGATCCAGACGGCCCACATAGCGCTGGAGGTGGCGGAGCTGCTCTGGCTGCCGGTCCGCCGGTCCTGGCGGCTGAACGAGCGGCACTACGGCGCCCTGCAGGGCAAGGACAAGGCGCAGACGCGCAAGGAGTTCGGCGAGGAGCAGTTCATGCTGTGGCGGCGCTCCTATGACGTCCCGCCGCCGCCGATCGCCGATGACGACCCGCTCTCGCAGGCCCGCGATCCGCGGTACGCGCTCCTGCCGCCCGAGTTGCTGCCCCGCACCGAGTGCCTGAAGGACGTCCTGCTCCGGATGCTGCCGTACTGGTACGAATTCATCGTCCCGGACCTCGCGGTGGGCAAGACGGTGCTGGTGACCGCGCACGGCAACTCGCTCCGCGCCCTGGTCAAGCACCTCGACGGCATCAGCGATGAGGAGATCGCCGGGCTGAACATCCCGACCGGCATCCCGCTCGTCTACGAGCTCGACAGCGGCTTCCGGCCGGCCGAGCGGGGCGGGCGCTACCTGGATCCGCGGGCGGCGGCCGAGGCGGCGGAGGCGGTCAAGAACCAGGGCCGTTAGCCGGCGTTCCCGCCAGCGGTACCTGAGGCGAGGCGCGTCCGGCCGCCAGGCGGCGACCAGGCGAGCACGCAACAAATCGCAAATGTCCTGATAATGGACGGGTGGGAAACACTGAGGTAATAGTCGCACGTCACAGCTCCCCTGCTGGGATGTACGAGATGACGCCGTTTACGATCAGGTCTGTGGGCCTGACCAGTTCCGACGCGTGGCCGCCTGCCCTCGGCGGCGGGCGCCGGCTATCCGGGCAGCGCAGGCGCCGGCGATCAGGGGAGCAGCGGTGTCGGTAAGCACGCGGAACGGCAGCGGGACATCGCTGGAGCCCGGGGCCCCGGCCACGCGCCTTCCGCCGGGTATCGCCTCCGTGCTGTCCGTGCTGTCCTCGTCCGCGGTCGTCCTCGACGGGGAGGACTGCGTCCTGCAGGCGAGCGAAGCAGCGCGCTCGTTCGGGCTGGTCAAAGGCGAGCGGCTGATGGCCAGCGAGCTTCTTGCGCTCGCCCGGCAGGTGCGCCGGGACGGTGAGATCCGCGAGGGCGAGTTCGAGGTGTCCGCGGGCGGCAGCATCGGCGGCCGGATGACCAGCTTCGCTGTCCGGGTCGCGCCGCTCGGCGGCGACGTCGGCTGCGAGGGCCTGGTGCTGGTGCTGGCCGAGGACCAGACCGAGAGCCGCCGGGTCGAAGAGGTCCGCCGGGATTTCGTCGCGAACGTCAGCCACGAGCTGAAGACGCCGGTCGGGGCGCTGGCCCTGCTGGCCGAGACGGTCGAGGATGCCGCCGATGACCCCGACGCGGTGCGCAGGTTCGCGGGCCGGATGCGGCAGGAGGCGTCCCGGCTGACCAACCTGGTACAGGACATCATCACGCTGTCGCGCATCCAGGCGGCCGAGCCCGTGCCCGACCCGGTCGCGGTACAGGTGGACGCGATCGTCGCGGAGGCCCTGGACCGGTGCCGGATGAAGGCGAACGCCCGCGGGATCGCCCTGGTGGACGTGGGTGACCAAGGGCTCGGCGTGCTCGGCGACGAGGATCTTCTCCTCACGGCGATCCGCAACCTGCTGGAGAACGCCGTGGCCTACAGCCCGGAACGGACCCGGGTGCTGGTCACCACGCGCCGGGCGGGTGACCAGGTGGAGATCAGCGTCGAGGATCAGGGCATCGGGATTCCGGAACGGGACCTGCAGCGGATATTCGAGCGTTTCTACCGCGTCGACCCGGCCCGCTCGCGGGCCACCGGGGGCACCGGCCTGGGCCTGGCCATCGTGAAGCACGTGACGGCCGCGCATCGCGGCAACGTGACGGTCCGGAGTGTGGAGGGCGCAGGCTCCACCTTTACCCTTTCCCTGCCGTTGCGGAGTTCACATGCCGGCTGAGGTTCTGCCTAGCAGCGCGCGCAGTCGGTCCGCGCGCGGACGTTCGTCGGGAGGCACCCAAGTGACACGTGTGCTCGTGGTCGAGGACGAGGAATCGTTCAGCGACGCGATCTCTTACCTGCTGCGCAAGGAGGGCTTTGAGGTCGCAGTCTGTTCGACCGGCCCGGACGCGCTCAGCGCCTTCGACCGCACCGGCGCGGATCTGGTGCTGCTCGACCTCATGCTTCCCGGGCTGCCGGGCAGTGAGGTCTGCCGGGCCCTGCGCTCCCGGTCCAACGTGCCGGTGATCATGCTGACCGCGAAGGACAGCGAGATCGACAAGGTGGTGGGTCTCGAGCTTGGCGCGGACGACTACGTGACCAAGCCGTTCTCGTCCCGCGAGCTCGTCGCGCGGATGCGTGCGGTGCTCCGGCGGCGGGGCGAGGCGGACGAGGTGGCCGTCTCGGCGATGGAGGCCGGGCCGGTCCGGATGGACGTCGACCGGCACGTGGTGACCGTTCGCGGCGGCCAGGTGCAGCTCCCGCTCAAGGAGTTCGAGCTCCTGCAGGTCCTGCTCCGGAACGCCGACCGGGTGCTGACCCGGATGCAGCTCATCGACCGCGTGTGGGGCGCGGACTACGTTGGGGACACCAAGACCCTGGATGTCCACATCAAGAGGCTGCGGGCCAAGATTGAGGTCGATCCCGCAAATCCCCGGCATATCGTGACCGTCCGGGGGCTCGGCTACAAGTTCGACTCGGCCGCGGCGTAAACGGCACCCTGCCGCGGCGTAACGGGCCCCCAGCGCCCCGCCGTGGCCCGGGGCCGGGTTACGCCGGCCCCGGGCCGGTTACGGCGTGGCGGATGCACTCGCGGAGGGCTGAGCCGACGCTCCCGGCGCCGGGGTGGCCGTGCCGCTGGCCTTCGCCCCCGGCTTCGCCCCCTTGGCCGGGCTGGCGCTCGGGGCCGGCGGCGAGTAGGACGAGTAATAGGACGTCCGCGGTTCCACCGGCACCGTCAGCGTCACGGCTCCCGCGTTCTGGAAGGTGAGGATCACCGTGACCGTCTGCCCGCTGGGTAGCGCGCTGGTCAGTCCCCTGAGCACCACCTTCGGCACCGGGCCGGTCAGGTAGGCGGCGGCCTGCGCGGGCACCGCGATCGAGCCGCCCGCCACCTGCACGGACGTGGCCGTGCCGGGCGCGCTGACCGAGACGAGCTTGTCGGGGCTGCTGGCCCCGTTGTAAATGGCCAGGAACATGCTGGCCGAGCCGCCGGCGGGCAGCGGGGCGTTGTCCGTCCCGCCAAGGATGAAGGCGTTGACGACGCTGATCGCGCCCGCGGTGCCGTAAGCCCCGTTCGCCGCCGGGTGGAACTCAAGCGTGGGCGCGTTGTCACCGGCCTCGCACCCCGCGAGCACGGGGATCAGCAGGGCGATGGCGCCAATCAGGAGACGGTGCAGCAGTTTGCTGCCGCGGCTGCTGCGGATCACGGCTCGGGCCTCCTCGGGCTCAGAACAGGTCGCGGGCGGACGTCGGAAATCGTAGCGATCCCCCGAGCGTAGCCGTCCGGCGGGGCGTCTCCGGCGCGTTCAGGCCGGAGTCGGGATGACCGAAGCGGCCGACCCCGGCTCCGGTGCGGCGCTCCTGGCACCGGCGCCCAGCGTCCGTAGCTGGTCCTCGAGCTGGAAACCGGGGTTCAGGTTCCGGCGCACGGTGGTGGAGGCGTCCGCCCGGACGAGGACGATCGTCAGCCCCGCAGGATGATACGCCGAGCCGAGCACGTTCCCCGCGTCTTTGACGGCTACCGCCGTGCCCTGGCCATCCGTACGGGCCAGTTGCGTGACATCCGCCATCGCGTTCGTGGTGCCCACGAAGAACACCCGGACCCGGGCGCGGGCCGCCTGCGCGGTGAGTTGCTGCAGCGCCTGGTCGCAGCGGCAGCGGGCGGGAACCAGCGCCAGGACCGCACTGACCAGCCCGTGAACCGGCGTGGCCTTCCCGCCGACCAGGACCGTTCCGTTCGGCAGCAGGCTGCGGCCGTCCGCACCCGCTGCCGGGGCCGATTTCGACGCGGGGCCCGCGGAATGCGACAGCACGGGCGCGGCGGCCGGGCTGATGCTGAAAACCGACAAAAGCGTTCCGGCCAGCATGGACAGCGCCACGCAACTGGCGATGAGCGGCAGGATGGCGCCGTGCCCGCGCAGCGGGCCGAGCACCCGGTCCCAGCGGGCACGGCGGCGCCGCGCTCGCTGCTCGCGGTGGTATGCGAGCACCTCGCGCTCGAGTTCCCGGGCGTCGTCGGGGATCTCGATGTCGACCGGAGGCAGGCCGCCCTCGTCCCGCCCAGGTTCTCCGCCAGGGTTCACCGGCACGCACCTCTCCGGCGTGGTTCCCACATCCCTACTAGTATGAGGCTCAATAAGCCATGCGGCCCGACGAGAGCCGTCATTTGGCGGCCGGACACGCCGGGGCCGTAATACGCCGCCCTGTCCGGGCGCCTGCCGGCCGGATGCGGCGGCAAAGGGTCTTGTGCACTGTGTGCTGATGATCGGTCACGTTCGGCTAATAGATGGTCCCCGGCGGGTGTCATGCGACGCGCCGTAAGGTATTTCCGGCTAGCCGTAATTAGCCAGGTGACCTGGCCTTATAGGATAAAGGCCATTCAATCTACCCCCGGCGACGTGGTAAGATAGCCTTCAGCGGAAGGGGTACTTGCCACATGTCTTTCAAGGTCGGCGATACCGTCGTCTACCCCCATCATGGGGCTGCTCGCATCGAAGCGGTCGAGACTCGCACGATCAAGGGCGAGGATAAGACCTATCTGGTTCTCAAGGTCGACAAGGGTGACCTGACGGTACGCGTACCCGCAGATAACACGGAGCTCGTAGGCGTCCGGGATGTCGTTGGCCAGGAAGGCCTCGAGAGGGTGCTGGAGGTGCTCCGCGCCCCGCACACCGAGGAGCCGACCAACTGGTCGCGGCGTTACAAGGCCAACCTGGAAAAGCTCGCCTCAGGCGACGTGAACAAGGTAGCCGAGGTCGTCAGGGACCTGTGGCGCCGGGACAAGGAACGCGGTCTGTCCGCCGGCGAAAAGCGCATGCTGGCCAAGGCGCGGCAGATTCTCGTGAGCGAGCTTGCCCTCGCCGAGAAAACGAATGAAGACAAGGCCGAAGCGCTGCTGGACGAGATACTCGCCTCTGGTCCGCCGCAGCGGGTGCCTTAAGACCACGGTTTGGTAAAGCCTGCCAGGACTCGTGCGGACACGCTTAATGGCTGCTGAATCGGACCTGCGATACGCGTTGCCCAGGGTGGGCGTCGGAACCGACGTCCACCCTTTTGGGTCCGACCGGGTACTGGGCCTGGTCGGCCTGACATGGCCGGGAGAGCCGGGCCTCACCGGTCATTCGGACGGTGACGTCGCGGCGCACGCCATCTGTGACGCTCTCCTGTCCGCGGCCGGGATCGGTGATCTCGGCGCGCACTTCGGCACCGCGCGGCCCCAGTGGGCCGGAGCGCACGGCCTGACGCTGATCCGCGAGACTTTCCGGCTCGTGACCGAGGCCGGATTTACCATCGGCAACGTCGCGGTCCAGGTGATAGGCAACCGCCCCAAGGTCGCGCGGCGCCGCGCGGAAGCCGAAAAGGTACTGTCTGAGGCGCTTTCCGGAGCGCCGGTCAGCGTATCCGGCACCACCACGGATGGCCTCGGGCTGACCGGGCGCGGGGAGGGCATCGCTCGCGATCGCCACCGCGCTGGTCGTTGCGACGGTGCTGCCGGGCGGCGTGCCGTCCGGGCCCTGAACCCAGGCGCACCGGGCACGGCATGCCGTAGCGGGGGGATACATGCCGTAGCGGGGGATAGCGGACGCCACTCCCGTTCGGCATGATGCGCCCCGCTGCACCGCTGCCCCGCGCCTGCGGGCCCGGTCAGTCGCTCGGCGGCGTGGGCGTGCTGCGGACGCGCTCGAAACGGACGGGCGGCGCCCCGGCCGCCGGCGGTTCCTCCGCGGTGCGTGCCTTTGCCTCCGTCGCGGCCTGCTCCGTCCCGGCCTGGCTGGCGTCCCTCCGGGGTGCGCCGTCACTCGTGTGGCGGGTGACCGGGCCCGGCGCGGCGACGGCGGGTGCCGCCTCGTGTGCGAGTTCCGCGGGAAGGTCGGTGCCGGGCGTAGGCGGCCTGCCCCGCGCCGCTGCTGCTGCCCCCGGCGACTGTGGCACCGCCGGGGAAGGGGCGCCCCCGTTGGCCGCCGGGGCCGGAACGGAGGCGCCGGGCTCGCGGGATCGGTGCGGACAAGAACGTGAGTGTGCGCGTCCTCGGTGCCACGGGCGGCTCTGCCCCGGTGCCGGCGAACACCCGGGCTTCACCGGGCCCCGGTGTGCGCTCAGGCCCCGGCGCGGGTACGCCGGAGCCGTCGTCGGCCGGGGCGGGCGCGGCCACGACTGGAAAGCCGTACGGCGGCGTGACCGCGTCTGCGGCCGATTCGGCCCGGGCAGCCTCCGCTGCGGCGTCGGCCGCCGGTGCCGGCCCGGAGACCGGCGTGGGCACCGGCTCGGGGGGCTCGGCGGTCACCGGTTCGGCCACTGCGGGCTCGGGGACTGCGGGCTCGGGCTCGGCGGCGGTGATCGGCTCGGGCTCGGCGGGCACGGGTTCGGCCACTGCGGGCTCGGGCTCGGCGGCGGTGATCGGCTCGGGCTCGGCGGGCACGGGTTCGGCCACTGCGGGCTCGGGGACTGGCTCGGACGCAGCTGGGACCTCGGGCTCTGGCATCAGCTGTGTTTCAAGGGTCGGCTCGGACGCAGCTGTGGGTTCGGTCTCTGGCATCGGCTGCGGCTCAACGGCTGGCTCGGACGCAGCTGTGGGCTCGGCGGCGGCCACAGCCCCGGCGGCCACAGGCTTGGGTCCGCTGGCCGGCTCCGGCTTGGCGGCAGGCTCGGACGTAGCTACTGGCTCCGGCGTGGCTGCGGGCTCGGGGGCGGGGGGCGATGTTGGCTCCGGGGCTGGCGCGCTTCCCGTCGCCTCGGCCGCAGACGCATCCGGCGCGGGGAGCGCCGGCCGAGCGGAGGCCGGCTCCACGGCCACCGCGCGGCCGGATTCGATCGCCAGCGTCGGGCTGGGACCGGCCTGAGCCAGCGCGGGCGCGTCGGCAGCGGCTGCGGAGCCTGCCGCGCGCCCATGGCGGAGCATGGACAGCCACAGGCTGAAGCCGAGGACGACCAGGGCCAGCGGGAGGGCCGCGACGATCCCGGCGGCGGTCTTGTGCGGCAGATGGAGGCCCATCGCGTGGTAAGCGGCCGCGGCGGCGATCAGCGCCCCGGTCACGAGCACTGACAGCCATGCGTAACCCCGCGCCCACCAGCGCGCCTCGCGCAGGGTCAGCGCGGCCGCGCAGGCCAGGACGAAAACGGCGTCGAAGATGGCCGGGTACAGCCGGGCCAGGGCCGCCGGGACGCCGGCGGCCAGGGCGATGTCCCGCACGGCGGCGTAGGACAGGGCAAAGGCCGCCGCGGCCACGGCAGCAAGGCCGATCACCACGGCGATATGCGCGAGCAGGCGGCCGCCGTTCCGGCGCCGGGCGGGCGGCTGGCCGTTCATCGGGAACCCGCTGTCCTTTCTTCGCCGCTCAGGGAAGCCGCCGGCGGTCAAAGATGGCAATATGCGGTATTTAGCCGTACGGCAGGAAAGATCCTACGCACATCACCCGTGATCCGCCGGGCGGCGCGCCAAGTCCCGGGCGGGGCCGGCCGGTGGCGGCAAGGGAGCGACCATTCAGGGGAAAGGGACGGCGCGCGGTGGCCGGGGAAAGACACGGCACCGGCGGCATCTGACCGGGGTCCCCGGGCGGGAAAGCCTGCACGTGCAGGTCATGCCATCCCATAGCCTAGGCAGCGTGACCCTGCGCCTGCATGACACCGCCACCCGCGAGGTACGCGAATTCACGCCCCTGGTTCCCGGGCGGGTGTCGCTGTACGTGTGTGGCGCCACCGTGCAGGCACCGCCGCATATTGGCCATCTCCGGTCGGCCATTGCCTTTGACATTCTCGTCCGCTGGCTGGAGGCGCGCGGCTACCAGGTGACCTTCTGCCGGAATGTCACCGACATCGACGACAAGATAATCCGGGCCGCCGAGCAGGAAGGCACGTCCTGGTGGGCGGTCGCCGAGCGCAACCAGCGCCTTTTCTCCCGCGCGTATGACGCTCTCGGCTGCCGCGAGCCGGACGTCGAGCCGCGGGCCACCGGGCACGTGCCCGAGATGATCGCGCTGATGCAGCGGCTCATCGAGCGCGGCCACGCGTACGCGGCGGGCGGCGATGTGTACTTCGACGTCTGTACCGACCCGGCGTACGGTGAGCTGTCCGGCCAGCGGCTGGACCAGATGCGGGCGTCCGACGATGCCGGTGATTCCTCCGCCAAACGGGACCCGCGTGACTTCACCCTGTGGAAGGGCGCCAAGCCCGGCGAGCCGTCGTGGGACACCCCGTGGGGACCCGGCCGTCCCGGCTGGCACCTGGAGTGCTCGGCCATGTCGATGAAGTACCTCGGGGAGGCGTTCGACATCCACGGCGGCGGTATCGACCTGGTGTTCCCGCACCACGAGAACGAGATCGCGCAGTCGAAGTCCGCCGGTTACGAGTTCGCCCAGTACTGGATGCACAACGCCGTGCTCGGGGTGGCCGGCGAGAAGATGAGCAAGTCGCTGGGTAACTCGCTGCGCGTCGAGGAGATACTGAAGACCGTCCGGCCGGTCGAGCTCCGCTACTACCTGGGGCAGGCGCACTACCGGTCCGTGCTGGAGTTTTCCGAGGACTCACTCGCCGAGGCCGCCGCCGCGTACAAGCGGATCGAGGGCTTCGTCGAGCGGGCCAGTGAGGCCCTGACCGATGACGCGGACGCCAGCGGCGCGCCGCCGCCGGGCCGCCTGCCGCTGTCCTTCACCTCCGCCCTCGACGATGACCTGGGCGTCCCGGCGGCGCTCGCGGCCGTCCACGCCGCCGTCCGGGACGGCAACAGCGCCCTGCAGGAGGGCCGGATCGCCGATGTGCGCGAGAGCCTGGTGCAGGTGCGGGCGATGCTGAGCGTCCTCGGGCTTGACCCGCTCGCCCAGCCCTGGGCCGCCGCCGACACCCACGGCGAGCGGATGCGCGAGATCATTCAGGCGCTGGTTCAGGTCGCGCTGGATCAGCGCACGGCCGCGCGGGCACGGAAGGACTACGCGACCGCCGACGCGCTCCGGGAAGGCCTGGAGAAGGCCGGGATCGCCGTCGAGGACACCCGCGACGGGCCCCGCTGGGAGATCCGGCGGTGAGCGGCCGCGGTTCGGGCGGCGGCCGCCAGGACAAGGGAACGCACGCCAAATCCGGCAAACCACGTCCCGGCACGGGCGGTTACGGGCGGCGCCGCCTGGAGGGCAAGGGCCCCACCCCGCCCGCCCATCTTCGGCCCGGTCATCCCGCCCAGCGCCGGACGGCCGCCGGCGCAGGGGCGGCGGCGCCGCGGCCGGGGGACGACGAGGACACCGGCCGCGGAGCACGCCCGCCGGGCGGCCGCCCGGCGGGGGCGCGGGGCGCGTCCGGCACCCGGGGCAGCGGGGATGCGCCGGAGATGGTGGCCGGGCGCAATTCAGTCGTCGAGGCACTCCGGGCGGCCGTCCCCGCCATCGCGCTCTACGTCGAGCACCGCGCGCCGGCCGATGAGAAGATCCGCGAGGCCGTGCAGCTGGCCGCGGCGGCGGGCGTGCCGGTGCGTGAGACCGGCCACGCGGAGCTTGGCCGGCTGACCGGCGGAGCGGTTCACCAGGGCATCGCCCTGAGCGTCCGCGCGTACGACTACGCCAGCCCCGACGAGCTGCCCGCCCTGGCCGGGGACGCCGGGCAGCTCCCGCTCATCGTCGCGCTGGACAGCGTCACCGATCCGCGCAATCTCGGGGCGGTCGCGCGGTCGGCCGCGGCGTTCGGCGGGCACGGCCTGCTCATCCCGTCCCGGCGCAGCGCCAGCGTCACCGCGGGCGCGTGGAAGGCGTCCGCGGGTGCGCTGGCGCGCGTGCCGGTGGCCCGGGCCCCGAACCTCGTCCAGGCGCTGGCCGCCTACCAGGCGGCCGGGATCTTCGTCGCCGGGCTCGACGCCGCGGGCGATGTCACGGTCGCAGACCTGCCGGTCGCCGACGCGCCGCTCGTCCTGGTCGTCGGCTCCGAGGGGCGGGGGCTTTCCCGGCTGGTGGCCGAACGGTGCGACCTGATCGCCCGGATCCCGATCGAGGGCGGGACCGAGTCCCTCAACGCCGGCGTCGCGGCCGGCATCGCCTTGTACGAGGTCGCCCGGCAGCGCGCCGCCGCTGCGGCCTCAGGCGGCTGAAAGCCGAAGCGTAACGCGGGATCGGCTAGCATGGCCGCTGCCCGGCCGGTGTAGGCCTCCCAGCCATATCTGCCGGAACTCCGCGGGCCCTCCAGCCGGTTTGCTTAACCCCCATGTTCGGTCCTCCTGGGAGGCAACCGCGTCGCCGCGCTCGTGGCCCGCGGCCTTGCTTGCACCATGATCCGGCGCGGAAGGGGTCCGGTGAGGGTCATCGGTCCCGGCCTGCAGGTGCCGATCGGCGGGATATGCCTGCGGGTTGGTGCCATGGACACAGGCACCATGGTTTCGGGACGACGGCCCTAGCGGGGGTTTCCGGGGTAGCCCGTTGAGGGGATCTCCGGCCGTTCGAGAAGTTTCTTCGCAATAGGTCGCTGACTGCGCGTTTGCCCTGCTCAGTTGGCAGCGAAATGTCGCCGGATCTTGTAAACTAGACCGGGCCTAGCGGCGATAGGTAGGACGGGAAGACCTGCAAATACGTAGCCGAGTCCGCCCGGGTGGAGGGCAAGCCCCGGATCGTCTCCCAGCGCTACCTGGGCTCTGCCGAGGAGATCGCCGCCCGGCTCTCGGAGGCCGGACCTGGCGAGCCGGATCGCTCGCGCCACCTCGCCTTCGGGGACGTCGCGGCGGTGTGGGAGCTGCTGGGGCGTCTTCGCGTCGCAGAGATCGTCGACGAGGTGGCGGGGGCGCGTCGCAGCGACGCAGGGGCGTCGGTGGGCACCTACATCGCCCTTGCCACCTTGAACCGGGTGGTCGATCCCTGCTCGAAGCTCGCCTTCTCAGACTGGTGGGACAGACCCCTGTGACCGCTGGCTTGCGCCTTCCTCCCGGGGCGCTCGACCACCGTCGCTTCTGGGAGGCGATGGACGCGATCGGCGAGGACGACCTCCAAGAGATCGAGCGTCGCATCGTCTCGGCCATGGTCGGGACGTTCTCGATCGACCTCTCGGGCCTCGTGCTCGACATGACGAACTTCGCCACCTGGATCGACTCGGCCAACGTGCGCCCCTATCGCGAAGCGCGGACACTCCAAGCAGAAGAGAAGCGACCTGCGCATCTGCGGGCTCGGGCTCGTGGTGTCCACCGACGGCGGCGTCCCCCTCGTCAGCCACGCCTACCCTGGCAACAAGCCCGACGGCACCCAGTTCGGCAAGGTCAACGCGCTCGGAGCCCGTTCGTGGCATTGGTCCCTCGACGGCCTGTATTGCAAGAGCGACCGCCGCACCCTCGTCTACGACGCCGGGCAGAACTCAGATGACAACTACGAGCTGTTCGACGGCGCACCGTGCTCCTTCGTCGGTTCGCTGCCCCCCTCTGAGCACCTCGGGCTACTCGCCGTTCCGAAGGACCGCTACCAGGTCGTCGACCAGGAGGCCTTCCGCGCGCTGGGCGCCTTCGAGACGGCAATGGTCGTCTACGGAAAGGAACGCCGGCTGGTCGTGTGCCACTCGGCCGGGCTGCATGCCAAGCAGTCCCGGGGTTATGAGCAGACCCTCGCGAAGCCCCATCGCCAGCTCGCGGAGGTCAGCGACCCGCCTCGCCCGGGGAAGGACCCGAAAGGCCAGGGAGAAGGTGGAGGCCGAGATCGCCGCCATCCTCGCCCCGCGCTGGGCGGCGCGGGTGATCAGGACCACCCTCGCCGGTCAACATCCCAGCAGAGCTGCGCCTCAGCTTCGGCACCGACCAGGAGTCCAGGGCTGCGTTGGAGGAGGAGCTTTCGGCAAGCGGATCCTGGTCAGTGACAAGACCATTGAGCAGGCCTCGACGAGCATGATCGTCGCCGAGTACCGATCCCAGGAGAGCGTCGAGGGCGACTTTCGCCAGATGAAGGATCCCAAGGTCGTCTCCTTCTCGCCGATGTTCCACTTCACCGAGAGCAAGATCCGCGTCCACGTCCTTTACCGCGGGCTCGCCCTCATGGCCGCTCGCCTCATGGTCCGGGAGGCCGACCGGCCGGCTTGCACCTGAGCGTCCGAGCGCTGCTCTCAAGCCGCGTCGGATTCCAGGAGACCGTCCTTCTCTACCAGGGCGACTGGGACGCCCTCGTGCCCGGCGGATGCTCACCGAGAAAGAGGCCACACAGAACCGTCTCTAGGACCTCTTCGGGCTCGATGCCTAGGCCTCCAAGCGCTGAGCCAGAACCGCGAGTTAGGTACTACACACCGGCACAACAAGAACCGCCGCCCACTGGGCACATGGAGCGTCACCATGGTATAGGCCGGAAAGGACCCTAGCAGGCTGCCCGCGGGCGGCACAACTTCAAAATTCAGCGAAGTCATCGAGAAGAGGGGCAGGCATCATGGCCCATGGTCCGCCTGGGCAGGACTGGACGCTGGTCCTGCGGCGCCAGCCGGCCCGCCTCGTCGGCGGCCGGCCGGAAGGCGGCTACACCGACGCGTATGAGCTCATCTGCTGCGATTGCGGTGACGATCCCGACCTGGATTACCAGCAGGTCTCCCCGGAATTCCAGCGGATCCGCGGGCCCTACCCGATCGCGGCCGGCGTGGAAGCGTATGAGCAGCACGCCGGGCGGCACGAGACCCGGCGGCCGATCTTCGAGCCGGCCAGCCGGTAAGCGATCCCGGCGGCGGAGCTACCGCCGGTTCGCCGTATCCGGCCAGGCCCGCATGCCCGGCATGCGGGCGAGGCCCGCGGCACTCCGCGAAACGGAACCTCTCTTTGCGCGGGTACTGCGGCTGATCTTTGCGCGGGTACTGCGGCTGATCAACGGACCGTGATATGTCCCGGAGCTGAAGGAGAATCATGACCACACCGGCTATCGAGATTCCCGGCTACATAGTGGGCGCGTGGGACCTTGATCCCGTCCACTCGCACATCGGTTTCGTGGCCCGCCACATGATGGTGAGCAAGGTCCGCGGGCGGTTCGACAAGTTCGAGGCCCAGATCGTCACCGCCGAGGATCCGCTTCAGTCCGCCGCCACCGCGACCGTCGACATGAACTCCGTCAATACCGGCAACGAGACCCGGGACAACGACCTGCGCTCAGACAACTTCTTCGCTGCCGGCACGTACCCGGCTATGACCTACCGGTCCACCGGCATCCGCCGCCACGGCGAGGACTTCTTCATCGACGGCGAGCTGACCATCCGTGGCGTGACCCGCCCGGTCTCGCTGAAGTTCGAGGTCAACGGGTTCGTCCCGGATCCCGGCGGCGGCACCCGGGCCGGGTTCTCAGCGGCCGGGGAGATCAATCGCCTCGACTTCGGTGTCTGCACCAACCCGCCGATCCTGGGCCTGGCCAGCGAGAAGGTCGACCTCGAGGTCGAGGCGGAGGCGGTGCTGCGCACGGAGCAGTAGCGGAACGGCCGCAAGCCCGGTCCCGCCTCACCCGGCGGCTGGACGTCGCCAGGCACCCCCCACACGGTCATCGGGGATGCGCCGAAGGCTCCCCCTTCAGGAGCGCTGCAGCGCGGCGTCAGCTATGCCTGGCAAGTCGTATACGGTCGCGCCCGCGGTGGCGAGGACCTGCCGGGAATTCCGGTAGTGGTGGCCGCACAAAAGCAGGTCCACTGCATGTGGCCGCCCGGGTATGGGCGGCATGATCACCCGGACCACCGGCCGGGCGGGGCAGCAGCACGCACGGTCCTCGTCGCGCAGCGGGGAGGACCACAGGCTCGGCACCGGCGCTGCGCCGCCGGATTCCGGCGCGCTCCCGCCAGCGCGCATGTGCGGGAATCTCAGGCTCATCATTCAAGCGTCACCAGGCCGGGCCCACCCAGTAGGGACATTCGTCCCGCTCCACCGGGCCAAAGAAGCCCCGGCGGCGTCCGGGCGCCGGTGCAGCACAATGGCGCATTTGGATAAGGCCCCGTGCCCGGTCCCAGACGTGCGGACACGGGGCGTCGTGTGAGGTGAAGGACAGCCGCGCCGGAGATGTCGGGTCCCTCGTGGACAGGCTGCCGCCAGCGCAGCACATCGATGCTTTCGGGCCCGGGGGCGATGATGGTGACCGATGCGGCTGCCGACGCGGGCCGGGGCGCGCAGGTGGCCATGCCGTATACCGGGGAGCTGTATTCGAGCGCGCTGCAGCTCACCGGCCACCGCGCAGACGCCGAGGACCTCGCCGACGTTGAGGGCTATAGCTGGCGGTGCGCTTTCCGGCACGCTGGCGGGTCTACCCGTTCGGGTGATTGATGTCCACCGCCGGCAGGTCCTGCACCTGCTGCTTGGTGATGTTGAGGCGGATACGGTCATCGACCCCCGTCACGGCGCCGATCGGGATAGCCACTTCCTTGCGGCCCCACAAGTGCCCCTCCTGGAGCAGCACGTGGGTCACGTGGTGGCTGTTAGGGTCGATGACCAGCCCCTGGACTTTCCCGATGTGACCGTCGGTGGCATGGACGTGCTCGCCGCGGCGCACCTCCACCTCGTCCAAGGGAACAGTGTCGTAGGTGACGGTCTGCGGGATGTAATTCCCGCCCCCGCCCATACCCATGCCGTAGTAGGGCATGGAGAGCACCTGTTCCGGGTCATAGCCTGGGTATCCGGGGGTACCGGGCAGGAACTGCGTCTCCTCGGCGAGATCGAGCTTCTCGAAGTCGGCCAGGGTGCAGCGGAGCCGGATCTCGCCCGCCGTGGCGTCGGCAAGGCCAAGCGGAACAAGCCGGCCGGGGCCATGCCAGTGCCCTGGCTCGACCACGAGATGAGTGACCGTCCGAGCGACCGGGTCAACAACCACGCGACTCACCTTGCCGCAGGCCCCATCGCTACAGCTAGCGTCGGCCCCGATCGTGAACGGCGTCATCTCCGCCATAGCCACCTCGTTCCTGGCGGGGTCCTTGTTCCAGTTCGTGAGCGCGACGCCGGTCATGGCCCGTTCCGCTGCGGATCGGCGTCGGCGATGCCCGGGGGGACGACCCTGCCGTGCTCGATGTTCTGGGACAGTTTAGCCTTGGCGGTCAGGGCCCCCTCGTCCAGCACGCCGGAGCCCGCCGCCCGCGAGATGACGTCGCCGCCGCGGCCGCGCAGCACCAGCGCGAAGCAGACCGCGATCAGCGCGCCGGCGACTGGCCCTGCAACGTACACCCAGTAGCTGGTCCAGTCACCGCTGACCAGGGCCGGACCGAAGACTTGGTGGGATAGGAGATGGGGTAGCGGGTGATTTTGGGTGTGTTGGGAACGTGAACGGGCGCGGAACGATAAGAATGTGGTCTAGATGGGCGCGCGGTTTGTGCATGTATCTGCACGGGTCTGCACGTGCGCTGGGCAAGCTGATGCGGAGGTGGAGTGGGCTGGCTAGCAGGAATAGCGGCTGCGGGAGCGGGCGGTGGTAGGGACGGCTGCACGCTGAGGGCGCGGGCGAACAGTGAGCTGCGTTCACAACAGGGTGATGCACGTGGTGGTGCTGCGGTTTAGCTCGCACGCGCGCTGCGCTGTTGTACGGGGTGGATGCTACGATACAGGGCAGTGCACGAGGTGAGGTGCTGCTGGCGGCGCGGCTTCGCGTGCGAGGCGAGCGAGGGCTGCGGCTGCGCACGCTGGTAGACGTGTTGCCTATGCGCGTAAGGGGTGTGCACTGCGCATCGACGGCACGAGGTGCAGGTCCAGGCGACGGGCAGGTGCTGGTGCGCGCGTTAGTGTGAGGCAAGAAGAAGCAGAACACGATCAAGCGCACGCTATGAGCGATGGTAGGGGACGGCTGCTGTGGCTTGGCGCGATAAGCAGGGCGCATGTATGACGTCACGCGCTGCGCACAGAGGGTATCGAGGATCTGCTCCGCCACTACGAGCAGGTGACAGCTGAGGTTGATTCAGGGTACTAGGGTCTGGCACGCGACTTCAAAGGCGAGGTCACCGACACGCCCCGGAAACCGGGCAAGGACGCACACCCGGCGAGGTCACCGAGCGGGAAGCGGCCCGCAAACAGCAGTCCTCCCGGCGGATCTGCGTCGAGCACTCCATCGCCGAACCCAAACAATGGAGGACCCTGCAGCGCTACGCCGGACGCCGCGAATACTTCGGGCAGACCGCACTGGCCATCGGCGGACTGGTCTCTGACCGCTGCGCGAACCAGTAAAGATCGCCGGCCGGACACTGCAGGCCAGGACGCCCGGCCTCAATCGTGACCACGTCGTAAGAGCGGGCCGGGTTCATCGAGACGCCGCTGACCGGAGCTGCCCACAGGCCGGCCAGGGCGATGTAGCCGCCGACGCCGAGCGCTGCGATCGCGCCGACGTTCTGCGCGGCCGATGCGGTCCCCAGGATCACGCTTACCAGCAGCGCGGTCAGCACGATCTCCATCAGCAGCGCCTGCCAGTTCTTATACCCCGGGCCCGGCAGCGTCGCCCCCAGATGCTCGACGTTCCCGAACACCCAGCGCAGAAACAGGCAGGCCAGCGTCGCGCCGATGAGCTGGATGATGATGTAGCCGGGGACACGCTTCCACGGGAAGTCCCCGCGCAGCGCGAAGGCCAGCGACACGGCCGGGTTCAGGTGCGCGCCGGAAACCGTCAGTAACCTGTCCTGGAGCTACGCGTCGTTCCTGTCGGCGGTCCGCGCCAGGTAACACCTGACCGCGGCCGGACGGATTTGGATGAAACCGGGTTCAATCAGCCGCGGCCCGGCTGCCTTCAGGACGGTAGAGCACTGGCGTAGCCGATAAGATCGCCCACCCTGGCAGCGCACCGTTTAGCCCCCGATCACCGGACTATTGAGCAGACTGGTCTTACGAGACAGCACTCCCGCAGGCCACACGGCCCGCAGACCGATGCTCCGGCGTGTCCGGCGGGCGATCCTTCAACGGACGCTTCATCGCTGCCAGATCGCGGAATATTTGCGGCCTTGATCGTGAGCAGGCGCGAATAGATCGGCACTCCGATTGTCCCGATCTGTAACGGCGCCGCTCATCGGCCACCCGCGGACGGGTGAGGCCTGCTTCGACCACCGAGGGGCTAGCTAGTGCTCCGTTCTGTGGGAGCCCGGGGGTGAGATTCCCCCGGGCCACCCGGCGCCTTTAGGGCGTAGTAGGTGCGGGATTTCACTGCGGCCGACGGTATCTAGGCGCGCTCACCAGAACCGAGCCCCCTCATTTGCGGCTGGTGACACGTTCTTGCCGGCTCACTACTGGGCCAGGTCGGGCACGGCGGCGGTGGCCAGGTCGAGGCGGCGGGACATCTGCTCGGCCAGGTCGTGCAGCGCGTCAGAGGGGCAGCTCGCCGACCGCAACGGCTAGACCACAGACCCCGCAGCCGTCAACCCGCCAGTTACTTGCGGGGCTAACCACATAGCAGGGCTATCTCATCTATCAGGCCTGGTAGGAGGCGGCTGCGGTGCCAGGTCAGCAAGCGTCGGTACCGGTGAGCTACCAGCCCCGGAACTGGCCTTGCAGAGTCCAGAAGGCGGCGAGCGCCGCGCACCAGGCCAGGCCAGCCACGGCGGCCAGGACGCGGCGGGCGGGACGGCCGGCGGACCAGCGCAGGCCCACGGTGGTGGCCCGCCGCGCCAGCCCGGTCACGATGTACAGCGAGCCGGCCAGCGGCAGGATCAGCAAGGCGGCACCGATGGCGTCGACCGCGGCCATCGCGTAGCGGTGCCCGGTGATGGCGGCGGCCATGAGGTGGGCCTGCCAGCTCGCGGAGCGCCACAGCGCCCGGTTGATGGCGGGGAAGTGCAGCAGCATGTAGGCGAGGCTGGCGATGAGCAGCGGGATGACGCACGCCACCCAGCCGGTGACCACGATCCGGGCGCGGCGCCGCAGGCCGGCCACGCGCGGGTCCCGGCGCCCCCGGGCCACGGCGCTGCGCAGGATGGGGACGACGCGGGCGAACAGGTCCGGCACGCCGACCAGGTCGCTGAGGATGTAGTAGCCGTCGAAGCGGATGAAC
The DNA here is from genome assembly GCA_963808295.1 of uncultured Actinomycetes bacterium. Classification (GTDB taxonomy): domain Bacteria; phylum Actinomycetota; class Actinomycetes; order Streptosporangiales; family Streptosporangiaceae; genus Bog-532. Next base: position 79,703 of record CAWEFP010000041.1, read on the forward strand.
GGGAGCAGCTGCTCCAGCATCTCCAGATGGGTGACGGCGATGACCAGCAGCAGGACCTGGCTGGAGGTGGCCACGTAGAGGCCGGCCAGGGCCAGCATGAAGACCGCGTTGAAGTACAGGCCGCCCAGGTCGGTGCGCAGCGCCGGCGCGGGACAGCCGGTAGGAGTCGGTGACGTTGGTGAAGAACGACGGCCAGACCAGGTAGATGCCGACGCCGACCACGCCGGGCCGCGCGCCGCCATACCGGCACCCGGCCGCGTGCCCGCACTCGTGGAACATGGCGGAAACCACCGACAAGCCGAGCACGACCAGCAGGTCCACCGGGTCACGCAGCACCTGCCGGAGCCCCCCGCCCAGCCCATGAGTGGCGAACAGCCACCAGTCCACGGCCAGGACACTGCCGGCCACGGCCACGATCACCGGCCAGCGGAACAGCGGCCGCAGCAGCGTCCCGGCGGCGCTGGCCGCACGCTCGGGCAGGAGCGTGCCCCGCGCCCGCAGCGCCAGCAGCGGGTTGGCCTTCGGCGGGGCGGCCGTAGCACCCGGATCGGCGACGATGCCCAGGGGCAGCAGCTTGGCGGTGATCAGATAGCCGGCCTGCCCGGCGGTCAGGATCCGGCCAAGGTCGGCGCTCACCACCTCGGCGATAGCAGCTGGGTCGCGGGCGCCGTCGATCCGGCAGATCACCTGGTACAGCAGCGCCGACATCTGGATGACCTGGCCGTCGGGCCGCAGTACCAGCGACGGCGGCTGGCTGTAACCGGAGTCCTTGTACTCGCCGAGCAGCTCCACCCCGTCGGCCAGCCGGGGCACCCCGGTGAACCCGGGCACGCCCGCCGGGAGCGGGGCGGGCGCTGGCCGTCCGGAAGTCACGTGCCCGGCGACTGCGGTCATCACCTGCTCCTCCTTCGCATGCTCACCAGGGGACGTCGGGGACATCTGGGCGCGGCGGCCCGGCAGGGCCGGCCGGTGAGAGGGCCGCCCGGAGGGGATCCGGTCCGGGCGGCCCCCCTGCCCTGTTGCGCATTCCCCCCTTCAGGTCATGCACAGCAGGCCAGCGGCGCGAGCCGGGCCGGTGCTACCAGACGATGTTGCCGGAGCCTAGGCTGGCGATGTTGTTGGCGCTGCCGTTCAGGGCGGCGATGTTCACCAGTCCGGCCTGGGCGGTGTTGCCGTATCCCACCTGGGTGAAGCTGAAGCCGGAATGGAGGGTTTCCCGGCTCGGGAGCAGCTCGGCGTGCTCGAGCACAAGGTCCTGCATCGTCACGGCAGGTGCTATCGACATGGGGTCTCCTTCGGGTGATCTGCCCCGGCCACAGGCCGGGGGGCTGTCCGCGTTCCCGGGCCTCACGGGCCTCCGGGACGCCCGGCACCCCTTGTGGGCCGGGCCACGGCTTGTACGTCGACTGACGCACAGATCGTTTGTTTATCAACGTACAGCATCACTCTGGGTCAGGCAAGGGCCGCGATCGCAACGGGAACTCCACCCGGACGAGGACGCCCAGAGGTGGCTATGACGGCCGCGAGCGCCCGGCCCGCCCGGTGAGAGGGCCGCCCGGCAGGGGGTCCGGGCCGACCCCCTCCTGACTGCACATCCCTCTCAGGCAATGCGCAGCAGGCCGGCGGCGCGAGCCGGGCCGGTGCGACCCGACAATGTTGCCGGAGCCCACGCTGGCGATGTTGTTGAAGCTGCCGTTCGCTACGGCGACGTTCACCAGCCCGCCCTGGGCGGTGTTGCCGTACCCCACCTGGGTGAAGCTGGAGCCCGAATAGTGGCTGCAGCAGCATGAGAGGGTTTCCCGGCTCGGGAGCAGCTCGGCGTGCTCCAGCTCAAGGTCCTGCATCGTCACAGCAGTTACAGTGGACATGGAGAGCCTCCTTCGGAGATGATCTGCCTCTGCCAGGGCAGATCACGGGTTTGCCCGCGTTCCCGCCGTGCTGGGGCCGGGACCGCCGGCATCCCCGTGATGCCGGGCCGCGGACCGATGTACGCCAGTTGACGGACATACTGTACGTTGGCTACCGTACAGCATGTCCCAGGGTCAGGCAAGTGCCGCGGCGCAGCAGCTCACCGGACGAAGGTGGCTAGGGAAGATGGCTAGGTTGGCACATGAGATGTGACCGGTGACGGAGGATCCCCCGGCAGAGCGGCCGCGCACCACCCCGGCGCCGGAGCAGGACATCAACCCGCTGCAGCGGCTGATCCGCCAGCGGCTAGGTGAGCGGGGCTGGTCCTACGGTGAGGCCGCCCGGCGCGGCAGCCTGCCCCGGTCCACCGTCTACACCCTGGCCACGACCCGGAACCTGACCCGGCCGCCGCGCCCGGACACGATCGACGCGCTGGCCAAGGGCCTGGACGTGCCGGTCGCCGTGGTCCGCGCCGCCGCCGCCGAATCCACCGGGCTGCACTACTACGACCAGGCCCCGGCCGAACGGGGGCGTCCCTGGCGACCCGGACCGGGAACTCCTGATCGCCAGCATCGACGAGCTGACACCCGAAGACCGCCGGACGTGGCCGCGCTGGTGGAATCCCTGCGGAACAGGGCCTTGCCGCCGGCGGCGGACCGTTAGCCCCGACCCTCGGGACCGCGGGATCCCCGCGGTCCCGAGGGGCCACGCCCGCCCGGCGGCCCGGGCGGTCTGCGCGGGCACCGCTACTCCATCGGCAAGCCGCGGGCACCCCGAGCTGGTCGGCCAGCTCCCCGTACGGGTCCTCCTGCAGCACCAGGCGGGCCACCCGCAAGATCTCCCTCGGGTCCGCCCCGGGAGGCCGCAGCACGCAAACCGTGTCGTCACGGATGCTGCGGGTCACCACCAGCCGGTCATGGTCGACCAGGATAATCGGCCAGCTGGCAGGCATTCCCAGCCGGGCAGCCAGCTCACGGCAGAGGTCCTCCGGCAGCACCAGGCGAGCCGTCCGCAGGATCGCCCTCGGGTCCGTACCGGGGGGCCGCAGCACGCAAACCGTGTCGTCGGGCTGACTGCGGGTCACGATGAGCCGGTCATGATCGGCCAGGACGATATGAGCATTCCCCGCGCCAGGCCGCGGCGGGGCCGGGCCCGGGCCGGGGTGCGCCATCTCCGGGCCGGGCGGTGGCTGGGCCAGGCGCCTGGCCGAGCTGGGCCTTGCGGGCGCTGTACGGCGGCGGCGATCGCGGCCTGCCGCCGCCGGCGGGCCGCTCGTACCAGCTCCGCCAGGAAGGTCACCGCGATGAGCAGGCCCACGGCCAGCAGCAGGATCTTCAGCCACTGCGGCATGCCCGTGGCAGCAGGCGTTCCTTAGTCACCGGCCGCGGATGGCGCATCGGTGCCCGCCGGGCCAGACGGCGGTGGGACCGGGTGCCGCCCGTGAGCTGAGCTGGGCGGTGACGGTCCCGCCGGGCGCGGGACCGTCGGCACGGTGCCCGGATGGATAGCGTTCGGGTCGGGGCCGATGGCGGCCCGGTTGGCCGCGTACAGGGCCGGCCAGCCACCGCGCACGGCGAGCCCGGCGGCGATGCCGGCCAAGGTGTCACCGGCCGCGACGGTGTAGCGGACGGGTGTCCCCTGGCCGGGCAGCAGCAGAACGGTGCCGGAGCGGAGGACGTTCGGGTCGGGGCCGATGGCGGCCCGGTTGGCCGCGTACAGGGCCGGCCAGCCGCCGCGTACGGCGAACCGGGCGGCGATACCGGACAGGGTGTCGCCGTACTGCACGACGTATCTGACGGGAGGGCTCGTCGCGGTCACTGGGGCCGCGGCGACGTTCAGCGTGCTGGTGAGGGTGGCCTCAATATTGGTATGGGTGCGGGTGTTCGCCTGGGCCGGGTGGGCGGATGCGGTCACGCCGACCGCCACCAGGATGATCGATGCGATGCTGGAGGCGAGCACCACGCACGCGGACTTGATCCACGTACGCATGGGGCTGTCACTTTCCTTCCTGAGGAATCAGCGCCGGGACGCTGCAGGTCCGGACGCCGAAAGGCACGAACCAGTCGGGAAGGAAAGGACTTAAGCGGGCGGCACCTCCGGCAGGTAGGAACGCCAGATCGGCTTCGCGGCGGCACGGCGCACCAGCCGCAGCACAACCAGAGTGCGATGCGTGCTCACAGCACCACCGGCGGCGCCCTGCAACCCGCCCCCACTGTGGCCACCGAGACCGCCGTCAGAGCTGCCGCCGCCGGATGCGCCGCCCGGTCCGGCCGGTCCGGCCGGACCGTCTGGCAGCCGGGGAAGCGCCGGCGACCCTGGTGCATCGCCGTCAGGTACCGTCGCCGCCGGCGCCGAGGCCAAAGGCAGATCGGTGCCCAGTCCGGCCGTGGCGGCCGCGGCCGCTGAGTCACCCCCGGACTGAAGCGACGAGATCGCGCCCGGGACGCCAGGGCCGGACGGGCTCAGCGGACCGGTAGCCAAGGCGAGCGTTCCGACGGCGGCGGAGGCGGCCGGGGCCAGCACGCCGGTCGCGGCGGAGGCGGCCAGGGCCACCACGCCGGTCGCGGCGGAGGTCACCGGGGCCACCACGCCGGAGGCCGCGGAGGCGGCCGGGGCCAGCACGCCGGTCGCGGCCGGAGGTGACCGGGACCAGCACGGAGGTGACCGCGGAGGTCACCGGGGCCACCACGCCGGAGGCCGCAGAGGTGACCGGGGCCAGCACGGAGGTGGCCGCGGAAGTAACGGGGGCCAGCACGCCGGTCGCGGCCGAGGTGACCGGGGCCACCACGCCGGTGGCCGCGGAAGTAACGGGGGCCAGCACGCCGGTCGCGGCCGAGGTGACCGGGGCCACCACGCCGGTGGCCGCGGAAGTAACGGGGGCCAGCACGCCGGTGGCGGCGGAGGTGACCGGGGCCAGCACGGAGGTGGCCGCGGAAGTAACGGGGGCCAGCACGCCGGTGGCGGCGGAGGTGACCGGGGCCACCACGCCGGAGGCCGCGGAGGTCACCGGGGCCAGCACGCAGTGGCCGCGGAGGTGACCGGGGCCAGCACGCCGGTGGCGGCGGAGGTCACCGGGGCCAGCACGCCAGTGGCCGCGGAAGTCACCGGGGCCAGCACACCGGTCGCGGCCGGGGTGACCGGGACCAGCACGGAGGTGACCGCGGAGGCGGCCGGGGCCAGCACGCCGGTCGCGGCGGAGGTGACCGGGGCCACCACGGTCGCCGCGGAGGCGGCCGGGGCCAGCACGCCGGTCGCCGCGGCGGTAGCCGCGGTGGCTGAGGTCGTGGCTCGGGAGGTGGCCGCAGTGGTGGCCGGAGCAGCTGCGGTGGTGGCCAGGGCAGTAACGGTGGCCGGAGCGGCCAGCGTCGGGATCGTGACCGGGGCCGTGGCCGGGGCCGCGGTCGCCGGGGCGGCCGAGGCCGTGGCCGGGGCCGTGGCCGGGGTCGCCGGGGTGGCCGCCGCGTACGGCCGACGGCCGACACGGCCGACACGGCCGAGCTGACCGGGGCGGTAGCCGCCATGGTGACCGGGGCCGGGGCTAGCCGCCGGGGCGGCCGGTTTCGGGGCGGCCGCCGGTGCTGCCGGGGCGGTGGCCGGGGCGGTGCGTGGCCGGGGCCGGAGGCCGGGGCGGCCGGGGCCGAGCGGGTCGGGGGCGGTGGCCGCGGTGGCCGGGGCCGTGGCCCGGGTGGTGGCCGCGGCCGTGGTGGAGCCGGGGCCGTGCGTGGCCGGGGGCCGCGTGCGCCGGGGCCGGGGCCGGTGCCGACGTGGGGGCCGATGGCACGGTTGCTGCATGTGCCTGCCGGGAGAACACCAGCAAGACGGCCAGTATCCCGGCAGCCAAGATCGCGACTTGCACCGCTCGGCGAGCGATGTGCCGCAACGTCGCCTGGGACACGAGCAGCTCCCGTTCCGTCGGGAGAGACAGACCTGACCCGTCCGTTCCGCCAAGAAAGACAGATTATTCCCGCCATTCCTGGACCGAAACCTGTGCGCACGGGACTTATTTGTCCATTCGCCGCGATAAGGGCGGCATGCCGGTGCGCGGGCGCAGGCTGCAGCCTCCGGCGCGCTCGCCGCCCGCCGCAGACGTACAGCAGCGGAGCCGGGAGCCGGTTAAGAAGCTGGCGAGTAGTCAGGGTCAGGCTCGACGAACGTGTCGAGGATCCCGGCAAATGCGAGGGCGGCCAGCGACCAGACGGCCGACTTGCCATCGATGCCGGGCCCGGGCAGCGGGGAGCTGCTCAGCTGCTCCAGGTCAAGATTTTGATGCTGATGCGTGCGGGACCCGGGGTTGCCGTGTTGCGCCTCAGCGAGGATCTGCCCCAGGGCCAGTCCTTCGACCAGCGCCGCGGTGGCAACGGCGAGGTGGGTGTAGCTGTAGGCGGGGCTCCGTAGCCGCAAGCCGAGCCCGTCGCCCATGAGCTGGTAAAACTCCGCCATTCTGGTAATGAATGCGGCCTGTGAGCCGCCGAGTGCTTCTCCGATTCTTGCGCGTGCCTCGTCGTCCCGGGCCGAGCGGGCAGTGGCGACCAGCGCGATGTAGATCTGCCATTCCCGCGATGTGACGATGGCCCGGAAGTACCGCAGGACGGCCTGCCGGGCCGCTTCCAGGCAACCGCGCGGCGGCCCCCGGGCGTGCGGAGCATCTGCTCGTGATCGGCGACGACCTTCAGGGCCAAAACCAGCTCACGTGCCGCGGTGAGCATTTTGGCGCGCACCTCATCGGCGGGGATGCGCTGGCGGCGGTGGCGTGAGGCAGCCGGCGGGCCGGGTAGATCATCGTGACCCCCATATTTGAGACATCAATCTTAAGTCTCAGCGCCGCCTACCTTTGAGGCACGAAGTTTAGAGACGGTATCTCAAGATCCGTATCCCGACCACCGATGCCATATCGCGCTGCACAAGCCGCTGACCAGGACAAATGCTTGCTGCCAGCTAGCGTCTCTGCTCTGTCGATCCAGCCGGCCTGGGCTTTATGTCAATCCGGGCCGCACGGGCCCCGACCGCCTTGGCCCCGGAGAGTTCCGCTGGCCTAGCGTGCGCGGCGGCGATGCACCTGGAGCGCGTGCGGCCGGGTCAACCCGGGGGTGGAGATCGGTGTCAACCCGGACTCCCACCGTCGGGCCGACGCTGCGGAGGGGTGCTGCGCGGCACGGTGACGGCATGAACATAAACATGTACGTGATCAACGCAATCCTCGTGCTGCTGGTCGTCCGCCAGATCCGCGAGCACCAGCTTGACCTGCGGGCGCTGGCAGTCCCGGTGCTGGCCGTGGGCGCTGCCGCTGTCATGTTCCTGCACTCGGTGCCGGTCGGCGGCAACGACATCGTGCTGGAGCTGGCATGCGTGTCGGCCGGCGCGGCGATGGGCGCGGTGGGCGGCCTGGCCACCCATCTGCGCCGCGGTGCCGGCGGGCGGCCGCTGGGCCGCGCGGGCTGGCTGGCGGCCAGCATGTGGATCGGCGGCGTCGGTGCCCGGATGGCCTTCGCGTTCGCCGCGAGCCACGGCGCCGGCCCGGCGATCGCCCGTTTCAGCGTCGCGCACCAGATCACCGGCTCGGCGGCCTGGGTGGCGGCGCTGGTCATGATGGCGCTGGCTGACGTGCTTACCCGGCTGGCCGTGGTCTGGCTGCGCGGCCGCCGGCTGGCCGCGGGCCCGGCGCCCGCCCCGGCGCCCGTCCCGGCCGGCGCCGGTGCCTGATCTCGCCTCCCCGCCCGCCGCGGGCCAGACTGTGTCCATGAGGGCACGGCTGGCAGCGGCGGGCCTTAACCATGGCAGCGCGCGGCCCGAGCCGCGCCGCTGCGGCCGGGGCCGGGGGCCGCTTCGGCTCGGGTAGCGGAAGCGCGATCTCGCGCCCGCGAGCGCGGTGACCGCCAGCGGCAGGCGTTGCGGCCGTTGGGCTGGGTGTTCGTCGCGGTCGTGGTGACGGCGAGCGTGCAAACCCATCCCGCGCCGGGCCTGCGGGGTACTGGCCTGGGCGGTAACGTTCGCCCTGGCGGTTTACGCCGCAGCGGTCGCGACCGCGATAACGCGTCGGCTGGGCCGCGGCGCGGCCTTGCCGCGCAGGCCGTCGTGATCGGGCTGATCGGCGGCGTGCGGGGTGGCGCTGGCCGTCTTGCAGCCGCACGGGCCGGTCGAGGTGGCGGCGAGCGATGGGAGTCTGGATCGCCGCGGTCAGGCTGCCACCCGCCTGGCCGCCGCGGCGCCGCCGCAGCGATCACGGCCGCGCTCGCCCTGGCCGTCGGCCTGACCGAGCACCCGGCCGCCGCAGTCGGCCATCACCGCGACGCTGTTGTGCCTGCTGCTGGCGGTGACCGGCCAGTTCATCCGCCGCGGCCGCGAGAGCCAGGACCGCACCGAGACTGCTCCTGGCCCAGCTCCAGGACGCACGTGACGCCGAGGCGGCCGCGGCCGCGCTCGCCGAGCGCAGCCGCATCGCCGGCGAACTGCACGACGTGCTCGCCCACTCGCTGTCCGGACTGGCCATCCAGCTTCAGGGCGCGCGCAAGCTCGCCGACCGAGAGCGGGTCAGCGCCGGCCTGCGCGCCACGATCGAGCGGTCAGCCGAACTGGCCAAGGCCGGGACTCGCCGACGCGCGGCAAGCCGTCGGGGCGCTGCGCGGCGACCGGCTGCCCACCCTGGACCGGCTGGGCGCCCTCGTCGATGATTTCCGCCGTGACACCGGGGCCGGCGCCACGCTCCGGGTCGACGGGACGCGCCTGCCGCTGCCCGCCGAGGCCAGCCTGGCCCTGTTCCGCGGCGCCCAGGAGGCGCTGACCAACATCGCCCGCTACGCACCCGGCGCCACCGCCGCCATCACCGTGTGCTACCAGGCGGACCGCACCCTGGCTCACCGTCGAAGACCACGCCCGGCCCGCCCAGGCCGCCGCCAGCCCGGGCGCCCAGCACCCCGCGGCCGTACTCGCCGATGCGGGCGGCGGGCATGGCCTGGCGGCGATGCGCGAGCGGGCCCAGCGGGCGGGCGGGACCGCCCGGGCCGGGCCGACCGCCGACGGGTGGCTGGTCGAGCTGGAGGTGCCCGCGTGACGGCCGCGCCCGGGCCAGGCACGATCCGGGTCCTGATCGCCGACGACCAGCGGGTCGTGCGCGAGGGGCTGAGCATGCTGGTGGCACTGATCGACGGGGTCGAGGTCGTCGGGACGGCCAGCGACGGCGCCGAGGCGGTGCGGCTAGCCGAGGCCCACCACCCTGACGTGATCATGATGGACCTGCGGATGCCGGGCATCGACGGCATCGCCGCGACCGCGGACCTGCGCCAGCAGCTACCGGGCCGCCCGGGTGCTGGTGCTGACCACCTACGCCGACGAGGACGCGATCCTCCCCGCCCTGCAGGCCGGGGCGCGTGGTTACCTGACCAAGGACGCCAGCGCCGAGCAGATCGAAACCGCGATCCGCGCGGTCCACGCCGGGCAGACCCATCTCGACCCCGCCGTCCAGGAACGCCTCGTGGCCGCGGTCATCCGCCAGCCGCCGGCCCGCGGCCCATCCGGCCCCGGCCAGAACCACCGCCCGGCGGGCTCACTGCTCGCGAGGCCGAGGTGCTCACCCTCCTCGCATCGGGCCTGAGCAACACCGAGATCGCCCAGCGCCTCTACCTCAGCAACGCCACCGTAAAGACCCACATCAACCGGATCTTCGCCAAAACAGGCGCCCGTGACCGCGCCCAAGCCGTCCGGTACGCCTACCAGCACCGCCTGGCAGCGGGCTGACCAGTACTTGATCGTGCCTCGGGATGGTTCCGTTGCCTGCTCGACACGTTTCGCCATGTCCCAATCTTGGGGCCGCGACGTGACTCCCGAGCGCGGCGACGCACCGCTCGATCACCTCGGCCGGCACGTGGCCCGCGTCGCTCAGGTAGCGCATGACGTCGTGCAGGGGGCGCTGCGCGCCTTGCGGTTCGGTCGGCTCGCCCCCGAAGTAGATCGGCCGACCTGCTAGCTGTTAACGCAGGTGTTGCCGAAGGTCGGGTTGAGCAGTCCGACGATATCGATGGCGTTACCGCAGACATTAACTGGGACGTGGACGGGGACCTGGATGACGTTGCCGCTGATGACACCAGGGCTGCCGACCGCTGCACCTCCGGCCTCGGAGTCGTCTGGCGTGACGGCAGAGTCCTGGCGGGCCTCGCCGGGAGACCCGATGTTTTCTTCGGTCTCGGCTGGCACGGCGGCGATCAGATCCCCGCTGTCGTTGTAGACGCCGAACGGGTCGGTGTAGTCGTCCTGGACGGAGGCGATGGGCGCATCGTTGACCTGGAGCTTCGACGTAGTCAGCCCCGGCGGGAGGGTCGACGGCCAGGGCGATCGTACCGGTGCCGGTCTCGTTGTCGCCGCTGCCGCCGGGTCACTGGTTGGCGTAGCCGATAGCCTAGTGACGTCCGCCAGGACGTCATCGATGCGGGCACCAGCGAGCTAGTCAACCGCGGGCGGGGAACACGGCTTCGTTCAGCTTCGGCCGCGTATTGCTGATCGGGATTGACATGCGGGAGCTTGTCGGCCGAGGCGGCAGATGCCGTCCGCTGAGATGGGTGACTGGGGTTACGGTCCCCGCACCACCGGGCCTCGAAGATGTAGTTGTCTACTTGATTCCGCTCGCGGTGTCGGGGAGCGCGTTTTCGCGGGTCAGCAAGATGACACTGCTCACCAGGACGAAGATCAGGAACAGCACGAACCCGATGAGGTCGAGAACGAGCCCGAATGAGGCGATGACACCGCCGAGGCCGAAGCCCTGGAGGAAGAACAAGATCCCGACGAGGATCGAAACCCACCCCAGCCAGCGCGGCAGGACGCCGCTGCCGATCACGAGCAGGCCTGCTGCGAAAGCAAAGAGGCTGCCGAACACGTCCCCGACGCTGTCAAGAGCATAGGTCATCAGGTACAGCGTGTAGGACACGCCCTGATCGTGGTGGAACCCGAACGACGCGAGCTTCGCGCCGAGCAAGCCGAAGATACCGATGTCGCTGACGGCATGCAAGGCAACAAAGAGCGCTCCGCCAACCAGCACCAGCGAGCCAAGGAACCGCGGCCGATCGGTGTCCCGGCGCAGCAGGTCGTGCAGCTTGGACAGGTAGATCAGAAACATGGCGGCATAGACGACGGATAGGTATGTGACCACCAACAGCCGCCCGCGGTGGTCGTAAAGCGCGGTCGCAATCTTTGCCGCCGAGCCGTTCTGGCTCAAGCCGCCGCCGAGCAGCCCGACCACGGTCTCGGCCACCAGCGCGATAACGTAAAGGATGCCCGCTATCCAGGCATACCGCTGCCACGCGCTAGAGGTCCGCGTCGCTGCCACGATGCCATCCTCCCCCATCCTCGCTCGCGCGCCCCGCTTTGGGACAAGCCGTAACCGCGCCGTGACCTTCTGACCGTGGATACCTGTACGGGCGCCCAGATCCGTTCAGATCAGTCCGCGACCTCGGACGCTTCCCTGCCCGCTGTTCACGTGAGTCCGGACTTCCTCAAGGTTGTTCGCCCGGGTGGCTCCCAGCTGGCCTCGGCGCCCTGGTGCTCGTCACCACCATCGTGCCTTCGCCGATGCACCGGCGCGGGTGTTGTCCTGCTCGGACCCCTCCCCCGAACCCGACTGCTGCCGGACCTGGTGACGGACGGGTTCTGTCAAGGCCGGCTTGGCGTGTACATGAGCCATGCAGTTTCACCCGGGGCGGTTGCCCTGCGGTCACGGCCGGGCTTGACGGGTTCCGGGAGTCACAGATACTCCTACGGCGGGTTCGGGGGAGGACACTCACACTTCCACCCGCATACCGGCTGTCGGCAACCAATCTTGCCACTGGTCCCGTCATCTTTCGCGGCATACGAACCGCCCGCCCCCGGGCGCTCTGGGCCTGGTCCCCAGAAAACGGGGTCCAGGGATGTCCCCCGGGCGGGTTTGGCGAAGGGCCAGCGTACGCAGCACGGCGGGGTCGATAACATAAGGGGCGCTGAGCCCCCTGGGACCGGGGTCCGGGGCGGGAGCCCCGGAAATTTATTGTCAATTTTTTTGCTGCGAGCGTAGCTTGCTAGGAGGCACTGCGGCCAGATTCCCCGGGTTGTCAGCCCCTTCGCGCAGCATCAACTCGCGAGGCGATCGGCCTCTAACCGACGGGAGAAGTCCATAGATACAGCTGCCCGGACCCGTCAGCGGATACTCGCCCTTTTCCTCCCCATCGCCGCCGTGCTCTATATAAGCGCCGAGGCACTAAGCCCCAAAGGCACCGACCAGGTGGCAACGGACACGGCCACCGCGCTCAAGCTGCTGGCCATCGCGGCACAGCACCCGACTCAGCTCTACATCGCAGGCACGTTCGCGGTTCTCGGCCTGGGGGCTCTGGCCGTCTCGTACGCCGCGATCGCCGCGCTGGCCAGAAACCGCGGCTCGGCACTCGCCACGGTCGCGGCGCTGATCGGGGGAATCGGTGCCTTCTGCGGAGCCATCGCCAACGTCTTCGGCTTTCCCAACCTCGCCGCTGCCGCCACGGCGCACACGACACGAGCCGCGGCCGCGCAGTTCCTGGTGACAACCTTCAATTCTGGATTCGGCCATGTGTTTCTCTACGTCTATTTCATCGGCATCTACGTTGCGCCGCTGCTCATGGGGGTTGCCCTCTGGCGAAGCCGGAGCGTTCCGCGCTGGCTGGCCGTCCTGTTCTTCGTCGGCCTGGAAGTCGCCCAGCAGCAAATATCCGCCGGGCCCGTCGTCATCCTGTACATGCTGCCCTTCGCGGCAGCGATGATCCTGCTCGCGGCAAAGATCTGGCAGGCGGCTACGCTGCCTGCCAGCCAGCCACACCAGGAACTGACCAGCGTCCCCCCGCAGCAGTAAACAAAGGCATCCCGGCAGAGACACCAGCCGGTCTTCTTGCATGGCAAAGTTCACGGATCCTCTCCAATACCGAGGCTTTTTGCGGCGGGCGTATTCGTCCTGATTGTGGCTAAGTGGATAGGCGGCCGTTACTTTGCGCCTGGGTTGCTGCGGAACGCGAAACGCCTTATACCCTGACGTCTCCGCGTCCAGCGCGGACAGCAGCCACGGTGGCCGCGTGCTGGACAATCGGGAGCCAGCACGGCGGCTGCGCACAGAACCGGTCAGCATGACGTGTGAGCCATCTTGATCTGCGCGCATTGTGGGTGTGGCCCGGCTTGCGCCGGGCGGGCCTCCCAAGGCTGAGCCCGGCGCAGGAGCCGGGCCAGCGGCGCCGCGCAGCGGCGGCGCCTTGATCAAATACGGCTCAATTCGGCAACGCAGCAGAGTGAAAGTGGCTACAGCACCCGGATACCGTCGTGCTGGCGGACGGCGGGCGCAGTGTCGGCCCGCAGGGCGTCAAGGATGCGGACGGCGTAGGCCTGGCTAGCGAGCTGGCGGATGTTAGATTCGTCGGCCCAGCGGAACCCGGTTACCTCGTCGTTGGTGGTCAGCTCGCCACCGGTGACCTTGCAGCGGAAGACGAGGGCGATGATTCCTCGGTTCATGTTCTTGTAGACGCCGGTGAGGGTGTCTGGCTCGATGTAGAGGCCGGTTTCCTCGCGGACTTCGCGGCGCAGGCCATCTTCGATGGCCTCATCCAGTTCGAGCACGCCGCCGGGGGGGTTCCCAGTGATGGTTGTCGCGGCGCTGGATGAGTAGGGCGCGGCCGTGATCGTCGGTGATAACGCCGCTGACGCTGACGGAGTGCCGGGGCGGCTGGCTGCTGCATGTACTTCGCCGCCCTGCGGCCAGGCGAGGTCAAGGCGCTGCGCAAGGATGGCTGCTACCTTCCCGTAAGTGGCTGGGGCAGGCTCACCCTGTCGAGATCGCGGCCGCAATCAAACAAGCGGTGGACCGACAGCGGAGAGGGATTCGACGACCGGGGTCTGAAGCATCGCGCAGACGACGACACGCGATCGGTGCCGATACCGCCCGAGCTGGTGATGATCCTGCGGGAGCATATCGAGGAGTTCGGGACTGCCGCAGACGGGCGCCTGTTCAGAACCGCAACCGGCGGCATGATCTACGACCACACCGCCACATGGGCCGCTGGCCGGACGTTTGCCCTACACCGGAGCAGGTCGCCTCACCGATGGCGGCCCGACCTTACGATCTTCGGCACGGGGCTGTCTCACTCTGGCTGAACGGCGGAGTGGCCGTTACGGAAGTGGCCGACCGTGCCGGGCACAGCGTCGAGGTTCTGCTGCGGGTGTACGCGAAGTGCATCGATGGCGGCGAGGAGGTCGCTAACAGGAGGATCGATGAGGCACTGGCAGCCTGACCGATCTACCATGCAAGGGCCCTGGTATCCGCCGGGCCCTCTTTCTTTCGCACTCCGACCTGCGGAAATGCGTCAAGATCCATCCCGCGTATATCCCGCGACCAGCGACATACGGCGGCAGTTGGCTGCATCTGGCTGCGGCCGAGGATCAGGTGACGACCGAGGAGGGAGGCGTATAGGCCCAGGTCAGGCGCGGTTTTACCAGGTTTAGCGGAGGGCGTGGGATTCGAACCCACGATGACTGTCACCAGCCATAGCGGTTTTCAAGA
>CAWEFP010000042.1:0-29303 GCA_963808295.1 uncultured Actinomycetes bacterium
CGTAGGCGACGGCGGTTTCGGCGGCGAGGGCGGCGTTGTCCGCGATGAGCTGGCGGTTCACCTCGACGCTGCGGCCGCCGCTGAGCTCGTGCACCAGGGACAGTACCGCGGGGGTGACCGCCTGCCCGGCCAGGTTCTGGCCCCGCACCCGGGACACGGCCTCGTCGATCAGCGGGTCGATGTCGATGCCTGCGGCCGGCGGGCGGGCCAGCAGCAGGCCCCCCGCCCCATCGAACTGCCAGTGCGCCGCGCAGATCCGCGCCACCTCCGGGGAATCGCTGACCATGGCGGACACCGGGGGCCCGCCCTCGGCGGTGTAGAACCGGGGCAGGGTCCCGGTGCGCCAGCCGAGCACGGGGACGGCGAGCGTCTCCAGCAGTTCGGCGGTCGCGCCCACGTCCAGCAGCGACTTGGGGCCCGACGCGACGACCACCGCCGGGGTCCGCGCGATCTGCAGCAGGTCACCGGAGATGTCCAGGCTCTCGGCGAAGCCGCGGTGCACGCCGCCGATCCCGCCGGTACCCATGAACCGGATGCCGAGCTGGCGGCAGACGGCCAGCGTCCCGCCGACCGTGGTCGCGCCGAGCGCCCCCTGCGCCAGGCAGGCGGCGAGGTCGCGCGCGCCCACCTTGCGCGCCGACGTGCCCGCCTCGGCGAACCGCTCCAGCTCGGCCTTGGTCAGGCCGACGTGGATGGCGCCGTCCAGGATGCCCACCGTGGCGGGCGTCGCGCCCGCCTCGCGGACCCGGCGCTCGGACTCCACGGCCGCGGCCAGCCCCCGGCCCTCGGAGAACCCGTGCGACACCAGCGTCGTTTCCAGCGCCACGACCGGCCGGTGCTCCCCCATCGCCGCGGCGACCTCCTCGGTCACCCGCGTCCACTGTGCCCGCTGCGTTGGCCGGGTCACGGCATCGCTCCCATCCTCGACACGGCCCGCGCCGCGGCCCGCAGCGCCAGATCCACCCCGCCGACCAGGTAGCCGGCCGCGAACGCGTCGCCCGCACCAGTCGAATCGACCGGCACAGCCGCAACCGCCGGATACACCCGGCCACCTACCCGGGCACCATCCGGGCCGAGTTTCACCACCATCTCCGCCCCCGTAATGTCACCGACCATGGCCGCCTCGGCCTCGGTGCCGAACACCACGTCCGGCGCCAGCCTCGCCGCGAGCTCACGGAACCGCCCGACCCCGAACTCCGCCACCGCCGCGGTGGACGACAGATCCAGGCTCCGGTGCGCGACCTGCCCGGCGGCCGCCAGCGCCGCGTCCCGGACCGGCCAGGAGACCAGGCTATAGGCGGGCAGGTGCAGCCACGCGCAGCCCGCCAGCCAGCGGGCGTCGACCGCCCCGGGCTCGAGCCGCGGTCCCACCCCCCGGTCGGTCAGCATCGACCGGGACCGGCCGCCGTCCGACAGCGAGACCACCACGCCGGTGCGCCCGTCCAGGACCGGGCCGGCCAGGTCGACGCCGCGGCGGGTCAGTTCCGCGGCGACCAGTTTCGCGGCGGGGTCGTTGCCGCGTGCCGTGATCAGCCGGGCCCGGCCGCCGAGCCCGGCGATCCAGGCGGCCACGTTGGCGGCCTGACCGCCCACCCCGACCAGCGTCTGGGCCGGCGTATCGGTTTCTTCCGCCACGGGCCCGCAGATGCGCACGACCACGTCGAGATGGGCGTCGCCCAGCACGCAGATCATGCCGCCCGCACCGGGCCACGTCCCCGGGCCATCCGCGGGCCCGCGGCTCCCCGGGCCGCCCGCACCGGGCCCGGTCCCCGCCCGGCCGCCCGCGGACGCGGTTTCCGCCATGCCACCTCCGGGCCGTGACCGGCACGCCCGGTTTGGGTGAGCGCGCCACCGAACATGATCTCAGCAGGCGACCGGCTCGCCCCGGCCGCGCCTGCCCGCCGGGTGTATTAGCCCCCGCACCGGAGGAATTCGGCCCCTGCACGAGAGGATTGCGGAATGACCGGCTCCGCAACGGAATGACCGGCTCCTGGCGGAATGATCGCAAGCCGGCGGCGGTTGGCCGGAGTCCGAGGAGGCCAGGATGACTGAGCCGGATGCCGCGCTGGCAGGGGCGGACGCTGTGGGCCCGGGAGCGGTCGGTGCCGCTGCGCGCGTTCCTGCGCACCGAATCGGGCAGCGCCATGGTCCTGGTGGCGGGCATCGCCGCCGCGATGATCTGGGCCAACGCCAGCGACGCGAGCTACGAAGCGTTCTGGCATGCCAAGCTGTCGATCGGGGCGGGGCCGTTCGGCATCTCCCAGGACCTGCGGACGTGGCTCAACAGCGGGCTGATGACCCTGTTCTTCCTCGTCGTCGGGCTGGAGACGCGGCGCGAGTTCGACCTCGGCGACCTGCGGGAACGCCGCCGGTTCGTGCTTCCCCTGGCGGCCGGGCTGGCCGGGATGGCGGTCCCGATCGCGATCTACCTGTCGATCAACGCCGGCCGCCCGAGCGCCCACGGCTGGGGGGTGGCCATGTCCACCGACACGGCGCTCGCCCTGGGACTGCTCGCCGTGCTGGGCCGCGACGTCCCGGACCGGATGCGCGTCTTCGTGCTCACCGTCTTCGTGGTCGACGACCTGGTCGCGCTGGTGGTCATCGCCGGGTTCTACAGCGGCCGGATCGACGTCAGGCCGCTGATCATGGCCCTCGCCGCGTTCGCGCTGCTGCTGCTCGCGGTCCGGTTCCGGCTGCAGCGGCGCTCGGTGTTCGCCGTCCTGGGCATCGTGATGTGGGCCGCGCTGCGGACCAGCGGGATCGACCCGGTGGCGGCGGGCCTGGCCATCGGGCTGGCGGCGCCGGCGTACACGCCGGCCCGCGGCGAACTGGAGGACGCGACGGTGCTGGTCCGCCGCTTCCGCGAGCAGCCGACGCCCGAGTTCGCGCGGACGGCGCAGGTCGGCCTGGTGTCCGTACTGTCACCGAACGAACGGTTGCAGACGTTCTACCATCCGTGGACCAGCTACGTGATCGTGCCGTTGTTCGCCCTGGCCAACGCGGGAATCGTGCTGAACGCGGGGTTCCTGGCCCGGGCGTACGCCGCCCCATCACCCTCGGCGTGCTGATCGGCTACGTGGTGGGCAAACCGGTCGCCGTGATCGGCAGCTCCTGGGCCGTCACCCGGCTGAGCCGCGGGCGGATCCGGCCGCCGATCGGTGCCGCCGCGGTGGCCGGGCAGCGGCACCATCGCCGGGATCGGCTTCACGGTGGCGCTGCTGATCGCCACGCGCGCGTTCCAGGGCGAGGAACTGGCCGAGGCCAAGCTCGGCGCGCTGTCGGCCGCGTTCGTGGCCGCGATGGCGACCTGGGCCGTGCTCAGCGTGACCCGCCTGCTGCCGGCGGAGCTCCGCGGCCGTCTCATGTTCGGCGACACCCGGCTCATCCAGGACCTCATTCCCGAGGTCGACCCGGACCGCGACCACATCCGCGGGCCGCGCAAGGCGGCCATCACCGTCATCGAGTTCGGGGACTTCGAATGCCCCTACTGCGGCCAGGCCGAGCCGGTGGTCCGGGATCTGCTGACCGACACCACCATCCGTTACGTGTGGCGGCACCTGCCGCTCACCGACGTGCACCCGAACGCCCAGCTCGCGGCCGAGGCGGCGGAGGCGGCCGGCCAGCAGGGCGCGTTCTGGGAGATGGCGGTGCCAGGGCAGCGGCAGCGGCGGGCGGAACGTAGGCTGGGTGCGTGGTAGTCGCACCTGAGGGGCGGCGGATGCTGCGGCTCGAGGCCCGCAACAGCCAGGTCCCGATCGAGAAGAAGCCTCCGTGGATCAAGACCCGGATGCGGACCGGCCCCGCCTACACGGAGCTGAAGAACCTGGTACGCCGCGAGGGGCTGCACACGGTCTGCGAGGAAGCCGGCTGCCCGAACATCTTCGAGTGCTGGGAAGACCGCGAGGCGACGTTCCTCATCGGCGGGGACCAGTGCACCCGGCGCTGCGACTTCTGCCAGATCGACACGGGCCGGCCCGGGCCGCTGGACACCGACGAGCCGCGCCGCGTCGCCGAGTCGGTGGCGGCGATGGGGCTCGCCTACGCGACGGTCACCGGCGTCGCCCGGGACGACCTGCCGGACGGCGGGGCCTGGCTGTACGCGCAGACGGCCCGGGAGATCCACGCGGCCGTGCCGGGCTGCGGCGTCGAGCTGCTGATCCCCGACTTCAACGCCGAACGGGACCGGCTGGCAGAGGTCTTCAGCGCGGCGCCCGAGGTGCTCGCGCACAACATCGAGACCGTGCCGCGGATCTTCCGGAGCATCCGGCCCGGCTTCCGCTACGAGCGGTCGCTGAGCGTGCTGACCCAGGCCCGGACGGCCGGGCTGGTCACCAAGTCCAACCTGATCCTCGGGATGGGCGAGGAGCGGCACGAGATCAGCGCGGCCCTGGCCGACCTGCACGCGGCCGGGTGTGACCTGCTGACGATCACGCAGTACCTGCGGCCAACGCCGCGCCACCACCCGGTGGAGCGCTGGGTCAAGCCCGAGGAGTTCGTCGAGCTGCGCGAGGAGGCCCTGGAAATGGGCTTCGCCGGTGCGATGTCCGGCCCCCTGGTGAGGTCCTCCTACCGCGCCGGCCGCCTTTATCGCCAGGCGGTGCTGGCCCGGGGGGGCGACCCCCCGGGACCCCCCGATGCGCTTCGCGCCCCGGCTGGGGTGCTCGCCGACACACCGGCCGCTCACCGGGCCGGAGGCCCGGGTCGCTGGGCCGGTACGAGCGCCTCGCCGTAGCCCGCTCAGGCTGGCGTTAGGGCAGTTTCGCTCCGGGGCTTAGAAACCCATATCCTGCCGTGCATGGCGAAGCAGAAGAACTCCGGCGACGAGGCGACGCCCGGGCGTATCCAGCAGATACGCATGGTGGCCGGGCTCGTACACAAGGCCAACCCGAGGGCACTGCCGATCGTGATCGGCAGCGGCCTGGGGGTGCTGGTCGTGCTCGTCGTCGTCGGCCTGCTCACCGGGCTCGTGTTCCTCATCCCGCTGGGTGTCCTGCTCGGCATCCTGGTCGCGGTGTTCCTGTTCGGCCGGTTCGCGCAGACCGCGCAGTACGCGGCGATCGAGGGGCAGCCGGGGGCGGCCGCGGCGGTGCTGCAGAGCCTGCGCGGCAACTGGACGGTCACCCCGGCGATCGCCGCCAACCGGAACATGGATGTGGTGCACCGCGCGGTCGGCCGACCCGGCGTCGTCCTGGTCGGCGAGGGCTCCCCGACGCGGCTGCCCAGCCTGCTGGCCGCCGAGAAGAAGCGCGTCGCCCGGGTCGCCTTCGACGTCCCGATCCACGACTTCCAGGTCGGGGACGGCGAGGGCCAGATCCCGCTCCGCCAGCTCCAGCGCAAGATCATGAAGCTGCCGCGCGACCTCAAGGGCACCGAGGTCGCCGACCTGAACTTCCGGCTGAAGGCGCTGCCGCAGTCGCTGCAGGCGCCGAAGGGCCCGATGCCGCGCGGCGGCCGGCCGCCGCGGATGCCGCGCCCGCGCACCCGCTGACGGGCGAACCCTGGGTCACATCCGGATGACGATGGTGTTGGCCGCCTTGTCGTGCAGGCCGCGCCGGTCCCGGTCGGTGATGAGCGGGGGCACCACGGCCAGCAGGAGCAGCGTCCGCACCAGGCCCCAGCCGAGGCCGACGGGGCGGCCGTCCAGCCGGGCGACCCGCAGGCCGAGCAGCCGCTTGCCGATGGTGGTGCCGGTCACCGCGGTCAGGATGTAGGTCTCCGCGCCGAAGATGGCCAGCGCCCAGTACTGCGAGTGCAGCAGCGCGGTGGCGATAAACGCGCACAGCACCCAGTCGACGAAAAGGGCGGCGAACCGGTGTCCCATTCCGGGCACCGAACGGGGGCCGGTTTCGGGCAGGCCGAAGCTCTCTCCCGGATAGCTCGAAACCACGCGTCCGTCCGCCGCCTGAGGCGCCCCGGCCGCGCCGGAGCCGGCCCACTGTTCATCGGCCATGTCACCACGGTATCCCCCGCCCGCTCGTGACGGGCGCACGGCCCCGCGGGCAGCCGCCCGCGGGGCCGCCCGGCCGGGCCGCTCCCGGGCCGGCGGCCGCCCGTCCCGGTCCCCCGCCGGGCCGCGCACCCCCGCTGAGCACGGCCCCTTCGGCATGCGTAACATGTGCGAAACGCAAGGGACACGGAGTGGAAATTGCCAGCGTCTAGCGTCCAAGGCGCATGCGCCTGGAGCGTACTGATGAATACCGATATGCATGCCCGTCAGGGAGGGTTAATGTTTCAAAATGCCGACGAGGTCCTGAGGTTCGTCGCGGACGAGAACGTCCAGTTCATTGACGTCAGGTTCTGCGACCTGCCGGGCACGATGCAGCATTTCACTGTGCCGGTGGAGGTCTTCGACGAGGACGTATTCACCAACGGCCTGATGTTCGACGGTTCCTCGATCCGCGGCTTCCAGGCGATCCACGAGTCGGACATGCTCCTCCTCCCTGACCCGACCAGCGCCGTGCTCGACCCGTTCCGGACGTATAAGACGCTCAACCTGACCTTCTTTGTGCACGATCCGCTGACCCGCGAGCCCTACACCCGTGACCCGCGCAACATCGCCCGTAAGGCCGAGGAGTACCTGCGCAGCACGGGCATCGGCGACACCGCGTTCTTCGGCCCGGAGGCGGAGTTCTACATCTTCGACTCGGCGCGGTTCGAGACGGCGCCGAACGCCGGGTACTACTACATCGACTCGGTGGAAGGCGCCTGGAACACCGGCCTCGACGAGCCGGCCGGCAACCTCGCGCACCGGCCCCCGTACAAGGGCGGCTACTTCCCGGTCCCGCCGACCGATCACTACACCGACCTGCGCTCGGAGATGACGCGCACCCTGATCGACGCGGGCATCCAGGTCGAGATGCAGCATCACGAGGTCGGCAGCCCGGGCCAGGCCGAGATCAACATGCGGTTCGGCCCGCTGCTGAACACGGCCGACCGGCTGATGCTCTTCAAGTACATCATCAAGGGCGTCGCGCACGCGAACGGCAAGACCGTGACGTTCATGCCCAAGCCGATCTTCGGGGACAACGGCTCGGGCATGCACTGCCACCAGAGCATCTGGAAGGACGGGTCGCCGCTCTTCTACGACGAGGTGGGCTACGCCGGGCTGTCGGACATGGGCCGCTACTACATCGGCGGCCTGCTGAAGCACGCGCCGTCGCTGCTCGCCTTCACCAACCCGACGGTGAACTCCTTCCACCGCCTGGTCCCCGGCTTCGAGGCCCCGGTCAACCTGGTGTACTCGCAGCGGAACCGCTCGGCCTGCGTGCGCATCCCGATCACCGGGACGAACCCGAAGGCCAAGCGGCTGGAGTTCCGGGTGCCGGACCCGGCCGCCAACCCGTACCTGGCCTTCCCGGCGATGCTGATGGCCGGCCTGGACGGCATCAAGAACAAGGTCGAGCCGCCGGAGCCGGTGGACAAGGACCTGTACGAGCTGCCGCCGGACGAGGCGCTGGCGATCCCGCAGGTCCCCGGCTCGCTGGACAAGGTGCTCGACACCCTCGAGGCCGACCACGCCTACCTCACCGAGGGTGGCGTGTTCACCGAGGACCTGGTCGAGACCTGGATCGAGTACAAGCGCGCCAACGAGCTCGACCCGATCCGGCTGCGCCCGCACCCGCACGAGTTCGAGCTCTACTACGACGTGTAAACGCGGACCGGGCGGAGGGGTTCCCTTCGCGCGAGAGGCCGCCAGCTCTGCTTTCCCGCAGCGGAGTCGGCGGCTTTCCGCATATTCCGGGCTGGGGCAGGAATAAAGATGCTATGGCCTGCCTGCCTGCCGGCAGCTCCCCGCCCGGGGCCCACCGGCCTGATGCTACATTCAGTAGTTGTTAGTTTACATCGCGTGGTTTACATGCAACCATAAGAGGATACATAGCGTAATCGGCCAGTCACTTGGAAGCTTGCGATGATCTACGAAGATCTTGCCGCCGCTGTCGTGGTCGCGTTGTTCATATGGCTCGTGCCGGTGCGGCGCAACGGCATCCCCGGGCTCCGCGGCCGCGGGAAGCTCCCGCCGGGCCCGCCGCCCACGCATCCGGGTCACGTCGCCCCCCGGCCGGTCCCCCCGGATGAGGTGATCGGCCACCCGGGCGGCGAGGACGAGCGCGTTCTCGCCGAGCTCGACGCGACCTGGGACCCCGGGTACGCCGACCGGGAGACGGCCCGGCACCAGGCGCGGAAGAAGTCGGCCTAGGGCCGAACTCCCGGGCTCTCCGGGGCGCCGGGGCCCTGGGTCGATGACCCATCCGGCGCGCCCCGGACCCGGCACCGGGCGCTGCCGCGCAATTCCTGGCACGCGCGCCGTCATGCAGACGAGGGACAATTCCGTCACGGTACGCTCCCAGCGAGGCCCGTTCGGCTGGGCAATGCGGTCCACGCACGGTCACGGCGAGCCGAGCCCGACCTGAATCCGGCGGCGGCGGGGCGCCCCGGCCGCCTTGCGGGTGCCGTTCCGGCCGCCCGGCGCCCCGGCCGCCCGGCACTGACGGCTGTGTCATCACGACACCCCCAGCCGGCTATTGAGGTGCATAGGCTCCGTTCATGGGGTTGAGTAGGGATGTGGACGAGTCCGCCGCCATCGAACGGATCGACGCCTTTTGCGATGCGGTGCCCCGGCGCCGGGCGCGCGCGGAAGAGCACGGCCCGCTGGTGCTGTTCGTCCCGACCGGCCCGGGGTGGCCCTACTATGCACGTCCCCGCCGGGGCCGCCGGGGTGCCGCCGGGACGGTCACGGCCGAGGACATCCGGGCCGTCCGCGCCCGGCAGCGGGAACTGCTGATCCCGGAGTCTTTCGAGTGGATCGACGAGGCGACGCCGGGGATGACCGCCGCGGCGCCCGGCGGCGGGCTCGCGGCGCGCGCGCATCCGCTGATGGTGCTCAGCGCGCTGACGCCGGCCCCGGTAACCGAGCCGGGCATCACCGTCCGCATCGTCTCCCCCGACGAGCCCGAGCTGGACCGGATCTGGGCGGTGCCGGCGGTCGCGTTCGGGCATCCCGGCACGGCCGTTGGGCGGGCCGGCGCCATCGAGCGCGACAAGATCGCCGCCGACCACGACGACTCCACCATGGACATGCTGCGGGAACGCCTCCGGTCGGGGCAATCGGTGCTGGTCGCGGCGTTCGGCCCGGATGGCCCGCTGGCGGCCGGAAGCTGCCAGCCGCTGGGCGGCGTGGCGGAGATCACCGGCGTGGGGGTGCTGCCGAACGCCCGCCGGACGGGGCTCGGCGGGGCGGTGACCGCCGCCCTGGCCGGCGAGGCGCTGCGGCGCGGGGTGCAGACCGTGTTCCTGGCCGCCTCCGATGAGGACGTGGCCCGCGTCTACGCCCGGCTGGGCTTCCGCCGCATCGGCACCGCGATGATCGCCGAGCCGGACTCCTAGCGGCGCTGCCGGACGAGGGCGGCGGGGGGCAGGCCCGCCAGCCGGACCGTCTCCCGGGTCAGGTGCGGCTGGTCGGCGTAACCGCTGTGCACGGCGGCCCGGGCGAGGTCAGGCGGGCCGCCCGCCGCGTCGGCCAGGGAGACGAACCGGCGGAACCGCAGCACCCGCTGGAGCATCTTGGGACCGTAACCGACCGCCGCCGCACACCGGCGCCGGAGCTGGCGGCCGCTCAGGCCGACCTGGCCGGCGACGTCCTCGGCGCGGGCCGCCGGGCTCGCCAGCAGGCGGCACGCCTGCAGCATGGCCGCGTCCGGCGGCCGCTCCACCGCGAGGTGCCCGGCGACGTCGGTGAGCGCGCCGACCGCATCATTGGGCTCCAGCCCGGCGGGAAGCCGCCGGGGCAGGTCGCGCCGCAGGTCCGCGACCGCGACCCGCTGATCGCACAGTTCGCTGAGCGGGACCCCGAGGGCGTCCCCGCCCGCGCCGGGCCGGAACCGCGCCCCGACCAGCACCGTCCCCGGCCGCAGCAGCGTCGGCGCCGGGCCGGTGTCGGGACCGGCCACGAACGCCCCGCGGCCGCGCTCCCAGATGAGGTCGGCGCATCCGTCGGGCAGCACCAGGGTCGGCCCGCTCACCTGGCCGGGTGTGACCTGTGTCCACAGGCACGCCAGGACGTCGCGCAGCGCGGCAGGCGGCGCCCATTCCCGGTAGCCCGGCGCCCAGTCGCGGCCGCCGGCGGCCCCGGGCCGGTAGCCGGCCGAAAAGTCCACGTCGTCCAGCATGCCACCCGGGCTGGCGCGGCCTGCCGCCCGATGGCCGTTTCGTTCAAGACGGCGGCGCGCCCGCTGCGGTGTGATGGGGGCATGACGAGTCCTGACATCGGCAAGGCGGTCCAGTTCCTCGCCGCGAACGCCCGGGTGGTCGACCGCCGCCGCTACGAGCGGCTGTTCGAGGGCGGCGACGGGCAGCCCGTTCGTGACGCCGTCGCGGCGTACCGCAACCCGGACGGCGGCTTCGGCCAGGCCCTGGAACCGGACGTGCGCGCCCCGGCCAGCCAGACCGCCGCGGTGGAGCTGGCCCTGCGCATCCTGGACGAGACCGGCGTGTGGGACGCAGCCCTGGTCGCGGGCGCGTGCGCCTGGCTGGCGGCGACCGCCCCGGCTGAGGGCGGGGCGGTCGCCGCCGACCCGGGCCAAGAGCCCTGGCCGCACGCGCCGTGGTGGGTGCCCGAGGAGGGCCGCCCGGCGTCACTGATCATGACCGGCCTGATCGCGGGCACGCTGCACGCCCGGCAGGTCCGGCACCCGTGGCTGGACCGGGCCACCGAGGTGATGTGGTCCCGGATCGGCCAGATCACCGAGCCCACCCCCTACGGCATGCTCGGTGTGCTGCGGTTCCTGCAGTACGTGCCCGACCGCGACCGGGCGCGGATGGTCTTCGCCCAGATGACGCCGCTCATCACGGACAGCGGCATCGTCACCCTCGATCCGGACGCGCCCGGTGAGGTGCACTCACCGCTGGACTTCGCGCCCGAGCCGGACTCGCTCGGCCGCGCCCTGTTCGATGAGGCGACCATCAAGGCGCACCTGGATCATCTGGCCCACGCCCAGCTCGGCGACGGCGGCTGGACGTTCAACTGGCTGGCCTGGTCACCCGCGGCCGAACGCGACTGGCGCGGCTGCCTCACCGTGGACGCCCTCCGCCTGCTGCGCGCCAACGGCCGCCTGTGAGCACGCGCCGGGGCGGGGTCAGCCGTAGAAGAGGCGGTCCATGACGGCGCGGGCGTGCCGGGCGGCCTTGCGGTAGTCCTGCTCCAGGGCCTGGCCCTCCGCCGGGCCGTAGCCGAGGATCCGGGCCACCGCGCCCTGCTCGCGGGCCGCGACGGGGATCGTGTCGGAGGCGGTGCCGCGGACGAGCATCACCGCGTCCCTGATCCGCGCCGCGAGCTGCCATGACTCGGCCAGCACGGCGGCGTCGGCGGGGGTGATCAGGCCCGCCTCCCGCGCGGCGGCCAGCGCCGGCAGCGTGCGGGTGGTGCGCAGTCCCGGCACCGCGAACGCGTGCCGCAACTGCAGCAGCTGGACGGTCCATTCGACGTCGGACAGGCCGCCGGGGCCGAGCTTGACCTGCAGCGCGGGCTCGACGCCGCGGGGCATGCGCTCGCCTTCCATGCGGGCCTTGATCCGCCGGATCTCCCGGACCGCATGGTCGCCGACACCGCCGTCCGGGTAACGGAACTCGCTGATCATGCGGGTGAACTCGTCGCCCAGGCTCGCGTCGCCGGCGACGGGCTCGGCCCGCAGCAGCGCCTGCGCCTCCCAGGGCCGGGACCAGCGCCGGTAGTACGCCAGGTAGGAGGCGAGGGTGCGGACGAGCGGTCCCTGGCGGCCCTCGGGACGCAGGTTCGCGTCCACGACCAGCGCCGGGTCCGGCCCGGGCAGCGCCAGCATCCGGCGCAGTTCCTGCGCGACGGAGTGCGCGGCGCGGGCCGCGTCGGCCTCGGCCACCCCCGGCAGCGGGTCATGGACGAACATCACGTCCGCGTCGCTGCCGTAACCGGTCTCGTGCCCGCCGAACCGGCCCATGGCGATCACGGTGAACCGGGTGGGGAGCGGGCCGCGCAGCTCCGTTTCGATCTTCTTCGTCGCCGCGCCCAGGGCCGCGCCGATGCTGGCGGCGGCCACGGCGGTCAGCGCGTCGGCCGTCTCGGCGGGCTTGAGGAGGTCGAGCAGATCGGCCGCGGCGATCCGCAGCAGCTCGCGCCGCAGCAGGGAACGGACCGCGGCGACGGCGCGTTCCGGTTCGGGGTGCCGGCGCACGGCGGCTTCGGCCTCGCCGCGCAGCGTCGTCACCGAACGCGGCATGAGCTCGGCGTCGTCGGCGAGGATGGCCACCGCTTCCGGGGCGCGGAGCAGCAGTCCGGCCGCGTACCGGCTGGAGGCCAGCACGCGGGCCATCCGCTCGGCCGCCTTGGTTTCGTCCCGGAGCAGCCGCAGGTACCACGGCGTCTCCCCCAGCGCATCGCTCACCTGGCGGAACGCGAGCAGCCCGGCGTCCGGTTCGGCCGCGTCGGCGAACCAGCCGAGCAGGACCGGCAGCAGGGTCCGCTGAATCGCCGCGCGGCGGGACACCCCGGCGGTGAGCGCGTCGATGTGCCGCAGCGCGCCGGCCGGGTCCGCGTAGCCGAGCGCCTCCAGGCGTGCCCGCGCCGCGGACGGGGTCAGCCGGGCCACCTCGCCGGGAAGCCGGGCCACCGCGCTGAGCAGCGGCCGGTAGAACAGCTTCTCGTGCAGGCGCCGCACCTGCAGCGCGTGCTGCCGCCACATCTCGGTGAACCCGGCCGCGGGATCGGCGCTGGGCTGGCCGCCGTCCACCCGCGGCCCACTGACCTGGCCGGCGGTGCGCATCGCCCGGCCGAGCCGGCGCAGCACGGCCGGGTCGTCCGGCAGCACGTGGGTGCGGCGCAGCTGGTAGAGCTGGAGCAGGTGCTCCACCTGCCGGAGGAACCGGTACGCGTCGGCCAGGTCGCTGGCATCGTCCCGGGCCACGTAGCCGCCTTCGGCCAGCGACGCGAGGGCCGGTAGGGTCGCCGGGCTGCGCAGCGACTCGTCGGTGCGGCCGTGCACGAGCTGGAGGAGCTGCACGGCGAACTCGATGTCGCGAAGACCGCCGGGACCCAGCTTGATCTCCCGGCCCGCCCGCGCCGCGGGCAGGGCCTTGACCACCCGGCGCCGCATGGCCTGCACGTCCTCGACGAAACGTTCCCGCTGGGCCGCCTGCCAGACCATCGGGGCGAGCGCGTCGACGTACTGCTGCCCCAGTTTCATATCCCCGGCCGCGGGCCGGGCCTTCAGCAGCGCCTGGAACTCCCATGTCTTGGCCCAGCGCTCGTAGTACGCGATGTGGCTGGCCAGGGTCCGCACCAGCGGGCCGTTGCGCCCCTCGGGCCGGAGGTTCGGGTCGATGGGGAAGATCATGCCCTCGGGGGTGGTCCGCGAGCACACCGCGATCAGGCCGGTCGCCAGCTTGGTGGCCGTCAGCAGCACGGCCTCGTCGTCATCCTGGTCGGGGGCCGCCGCCGCGGGGGCGGCCGCCGCGGCGGCGGCAGGGACGACAGGGGCGGCGGGCTGGCCGACGCTGGCGTCGGGGACCGGCTGGCCGGGGGCGGCCACGAAGATCACGTCGACGTCGCTGGCGTAGTTCAGCTCGCAGCCGCCGCACTTGCCCATGGCGAGCACGGCGATCCGGCACGGCGTGGCGTCGGCGGGCAGCTGCGCGCGGGAGACCGCCAGCGCGGCGCACAGCACGGCGGCGGCGACGTCGGCGAGCTCGCTCGCGACCTCCTCGGTCGAGGCCACGCCGGTGAGGTCACGCGCGGCGAGGTGCAGCAGGTGGCGCTTGTACGCGACGCACAGCACCGCGGCCGGGTCCGCTCCGTCCAGGGCCGCCAGCTCCGCGACCGGGTGGTCGTCGAGCGGGTTCGCGGCCACCGCGTACAGCAGCGCGGCGCGCAGCTCGGCCGGCGCGGGCAGGCGCACCGCGTCGGCGCCGCGCAGCAGGTGGCAGTCGTCCGGGTGCCGGGCCAGGTGGTCGGCGAGGCCCGCACTGACGCCCAGCACGGCGATCAGGCGCTCCCTGAACCCGGGCTCGGCGCGCAGCGCGGCCCGGACGTCCGCCGCGTCCGGTCCGCGGTCGGTTCCCGCGATCCGGGCCAGCCCCAGCAGCGCGAGGTCCGGGTCGGCCGCCCCCGCGATGGCCTCCAGCACCGCGTCGTCCTTGGGCGGCCCGCCGAGGACCGGGACGGCGCCGGGCCGGTCGCCAGGGCTGATATCGAGGGCGAGGTCGGAGGTCACGAGGCGTTCGGCGCGGGCCGCGTCAGCGAACCCCATCCGGGCGAGCCGCCCCTCCAGCGTCGTCCGCATGCCGCTCACCCAGGTGCCCACGCCACGACGGTAGTACGGGTTGCCCGCTTTCCACGAGAACCCCCCCAGGCTGGGCACCCTAACCAGCGGAGCAGGCCATAGGCTACTGCGGAGACACCCGCCGCGGGGGTGTGGCGGTGAGTTACTTCGCCGCCACCCTCGTTATCGGTGGATCCACCGTCTTGACGGGAGGCCCAGATGAGGATCAGGCCGGGATAACCGATGGCGGCCGAGAGCTATTTCCGCATGCGGGCGTCAACGGCGGACCGGGATCGCGCCATCGAGGTCCTGAAGTCATCTTTTGCCGAGGGCAGGCTGACCAGGGAAGAGCTGGACCTGCGGGCGGGGCAGGTACTGGCCTCGCCCTTTTTCGCGGAGCTGATGGCGCTCACCGCCGACCTGCCGGTCGGCCCCTTCGGCAGACTGCCCTCCCATCGGGTCACCCCCGTGTTTCCGCGGACGGCCGGCTGGCCGTCGCCGCCCTGGTCTGCGCGATTGCCGGGCCGTTGACCGCGGGGATCACCGCGGTCCCGGCCGTCGTGCTCGGGCATCGGGCGCGCCGTCAGGTCCGCCGGACCGGCGAGCGGGGACGTGCCGCCGCGACGGTGGCTGTGGTACTCGGCTGGCTCACCGTGCTGATCGCCGTAGCCGCAGCCCTGCTTGCCGCCTGACGCGCCCGGCGCGGGGGCGCTCCCCCGGGCCAATACAGTAAGAGACATGACCGATCTCATCCCCCGCGATGTCCTGTTCGGCAATCCGGAACGGACCTTGCCGCGAGCTGTCCCCCGACGGGACCCGGCTGGCCTGGATCGCGCCGCACGAGGGCGTGCTGAACGTCTGGGTCGCGCCGCTGCTTGCCGCCCCGGACGCCGGCCGCGGCGAGGCCGTCGACTGGGCCGCAGCCCGGGTCGTCACCGATGACCAGGACCGCGGCATCCGGATGTTCTCCTGGGCGCACGACGGCCGGCATCTGCTGTACATCCAGGACACCGGCGGGGATGAGAACTGGCGGCTGCACGACGTCAACCTGGAGACCATGCTCCGGCGCGACCTGACGCCGTTCGAGGGCGTGCAGGCCCGGGTCATCGCCTCGAACAAGAAGTTCCCGACCGAGATCCTGGTCGGGCTCAACCGCGAGAACCCGCAGCTGCACGACGTCTTCCGGCTCGACCTGCGCACCGGCGAGATGACCCTGGAGGTGAAGAACCCCGGCTTCGCCGGCTGGCTGGCCGACGAGGACATGGTCATCCGGGCCGGATTCGCGCCCAAGCCCAACGGCGACCTGGACCTCATGGTGCGGGACGGGATGCTGGACGACTGGCGCCCGCTGCTGACCGTTCCCGCCGATGACGTCACCGCCAGCGACGTCGTTTCGTTCAGCGCCGACGGCCGGTCGCTGCTGGGTATCACGCCGATCGATGCGAACACCGCCCGGCTGATCCGGATCGACGTGGCCAGCGGCGAGATCGAGGTGCTGGCCACCGATCCCGAGGCCGACGTGGACGGCGTGGTGCCGCACCCCGACACCCAGGAGCCGCAGATCGTCACGGTGCTGAAGGACCGCACCGAGTACCTGGTGCTGGACAGCTCGGTCGAGGCCGACCTGAAGGCGATCCGGGCGCTGCACCACGGCGACCCGTCGATCGGCGGCCGCGAGCACGCCGACTCGCCCTGGCTCGTCGCGTTCAACGATGACACCGGCCCGGTGACGTACTTCGTCTACGACCCCGCCGCGCACACCGGGCGGTTCCTGTTCGACGCGCGGCCCGAGCTGAACCGCTACGAGCTCGCGGCGATGGAGCCGTTCAGCTTCACCTCACGGGACGGGCTGACCGTGCACGGGTACGTGACGTTCCCGCCCGGCGCCGGCCGCTCGGACCTGCCCGCCGTGCTCAACGTGCACGGCGGCCCGCAGGTCCGCGACGCGTGGGGGTTCGACCCGGAGGCGCAGTGGCTCGCCAACCGCGGCTACGCGTGCGTCCAGGTCAACTACCGCGGCTCGACCGGGTACGGCAAGGCGTTCGTCACCGCCGGGGACCACGAGTGGGGCGCCAAGATGCACGACGACCTGATCGACGCGGTCGACTACATCGTCGGGCAGGGCTGGGTCGACCGGAAGCGGGTCGCCATCTACGGCGGCTCCTACGGCGGGTACGCCGCGCTGGTCGGGGCCGCGTTCACCCCGGACGTGTTCTGCTGCGCCGTCAACATCGTCGGCCCGTCCAACCTCAAGACGCTGCTGGAAACCATCCCGCCGTACTGGGCGCCGATGATCGCCCAGCTCTACAAGCGGGTCGGCAACCCGGAGACCGAGGCGGAGTTCCTCTGGTCACGCTCGCCATTGTCACGGGCGCACGACATCCGGATTCCGCTGCTCATCGCGCAGGGCGCCAACGACCCTCGGGTCAAGCAGGCCGAGTCGGAGCAGATCGTCGCCGCCCTGGAGGAAGCCGGGATCGACTACGAGTACATGCTGTTCCCCGACGAGGGCCACGGCTTCGCCAAGCCGGAGAACCGGCTGAAGTTCTACGCCGCGGCCGAGCGCTTCCTGGCCCGCTACCTGGGCGGCCGCTTCGAGGAGTAGGCCGCGCAGTAACCGGCACGCCCCAGCGCCGGTCGCGGGGCAGCGTTGGCGCCAACGTGGACGCGCTAGCGCGGTGTCCACGTACCTTGGCGGGATCGATGTTGGCCATCTGGGCTGGAAGTGGCCCCTACGCAATCCGGGTGAACGTTCGTGGTCACCGCGCTAGCGACAACGGCGATCCCATCGTGACCGGACCTCCGAGGCCGGCCAAGGGCGGCGGTCAGGCCGCGTCGGCGGCCATCGCGGGGCACGGAAAAGCCCGATCGAGTTCTCCTCCTTGATTTCATCGGGCAAACTTCGAGGTGATGAGCGAGATGGCTGCCGCCAGTCCCGCGTTCCACCGTCGGCCGCAAGAACGGCCGATGAGCGGCTCGTGGGCACGGCGGACACACCTGGAGCTCGGCGCACTGCGCGGTGCCGTGCCGTGCGCGCGGCTGCATGCCCGGCACGTGCTGTGGGAATGGGGCCTGTCCGATCTGGACGAGGCGGTCGAGCTCGTGGTCTCCGAACTGGTGACCAACGCCGTACAGGCGTCAGCCGGGCTCGCCCGCGAGGTGCCCGGTTACGACGAGGAGAACCTCGGCCTGCCCGGCATCTGGCTGTGGCTCGCGTCCGACGGGCGGCGGGTGGTCGTGGAGGTCGGCGACAGCAGCCCGCGACCGCCCGTGCAGGCCGAGACGGAGCACGACGTCGAGGGCGGCCGGGGGCTCCTGCTGGTGCAGATGATCAGCCGACGGTGGGGCTATTACTTCCCCGCCGAAGAAGACGACAGCCAGCGAAAGATCATCCGCAAGGTCGTCTGGGCCCTGGTGACATAGGGGTCGGCTGGGCCCTGGTGACCTAGATGCGGCGGAGGACGGAGACGACCTTGCCGAGGATTGTGGCGTCGTCGGCCAGGATGGGGTCGTAGAGGGGGTTGTGCGGCATCAGCCAGACGTGGCCGTCGCTCTTCTTGAACGTCTTGACCGTCGCCTCTCCCTCGTCTCCGCGGCCCTCCAGCATGGCCGCGACGATCTCCCCGTTCTCCGCGTCTTCCTGGAGGCGGACCACCACCCAGTCGCCGTCGGTGATGGCCGCGTTGATCATCGAATCGCCGCGGACCTGGAGCAGAATATGCGTGCCCTCGCCGACCAGCTGTTTCGGCAGGGGGAACGTGTCCTCGATCTGCTGCTTGGCGATGATCGGGCCGCCCGGCCGCGATCTGGCCGATCCAGGGCACGTACGCCGCCTCCTGGGAGGCGATATCGAGGGCGGGCGGCAGGGCGCCCGGGCTGTCCACGGTGGCCGGCCCGGGCGGGGACCGTCCCCGGGCGGGGCCGGAAGCAGCTCCGTCGTGCGCGGGCGGCCCGAACGGCGCTGCAGGTAGCCCTTCTTCGTCAGCGCCCCGAGCTGATAGGAGACGCTGGAGGTGCTGCTCAGGCCGACCGCCTCGCCGATTTCACGGATGGACGGCGGATACCCGTGCTGATTCATGGCGTCACGGATGAACCGGAGCACCTTTTCCTGGCGCGCGCTCAGTGCCTGGCCGTTGGCGGTCATCCGCACCCCTTCCGGTGGTCGTCAACTGTGTCGAAGGCTAGCAGCAGTAGCCGACCATGCTCAATAATATGTTCGAATTGCTCGCCGAAGACCGCCGGCGGACGGCCGTCCGGGCCCCCGCGCGGCAGCTGTCCGCAGGGGGCGGGCGCGTGCCAGGGCCCGTTCGGCCTGACTGGCCAGCTAACCGGCCACCTCGGCGGCCACCAGCGCGCCCAGTTCCCAGCAGGCGGCCAGGTCCTCCCGGCCGGGCGGCCCGGTGACGCAGACCGGCGGGCGGACCGCCCGCCACCGCAGGCCGGTGGTGATCGATTCCACGGCGCGCACCGCACCGGCGGTGTCCTGGCCGCCGTGCACGTACAGGCCATAGGGACGGCGGCGGGTCGCCTCCAGGCACGGGTAATAGATGCCGTCGAAGAAGTGCTTGAGCGCGCCGGACATGTAGCCGATGTTGGCCGGGGTGCCGAGCACGTAGCCGTCGGCCTGGAGCACGTCGGCGGGCGCCGCGGTCAGGGCGGGCCGGATGACGACCTCGACGCCCTCGATCTCATCGGTGCGTGCCCCGCTCACCACGGCCTCGAACATGGCCTGCACAGCGGGGCTCGGCGTGTGATGGACGATCAGCAGAGTCGGCATCAGCGCCGAGCTTAACCGGCCGGGCGGAGGTGTTCCGCCGTCGAGTGTTCACCGCGCGTTTCGCGGTTGCGTTTGCCGGGTATCCCGGCTGAGCTGTCAGGATGTTGTCATGCCGTGGATCGAGCTCGAAGGTGCCGTCAACGTCCGTGACCTCGGCGGCCTGCCCACCTCAGACGGCGGCAAGACCGTCGCCGGCCGGCTGCTGCGCAGCGACAACCTGCAGGAACTGTCGCCCGCCGACGTGACCCGGCTGGTGCACGGCATCGGCCTGACCACCGTCGTCGACCTGCGCAGCACGGCGGAGCGGCGCGCCGAGGGCCCTGCGCCGCTGGACGCCGTGGGGAACGTCCGGCACGTGCACCACCCGGTGCTGCCCGAGGCGGGAACGGCGACCGATGTGGTCGCCGACGTCCTGCTCACCCGGGCCGAACAGGACCGGTCCCGCTTCGCCGGCGACCCCACCGCCGGGCATTACCTGGGCTACCTGGAGGACCGTCCCGCTCAGGTGGTGGCCGCGCTGCGCACCGTCGCCCGGTCCGAGGGCGCGGCGCTCGTGCACTGCGCCGCGGGCAAGGACCGGACCGGCGTGGTGGTAGCGCTGGCGCTGGTCGCGGTCGGGGTCCGCACGGACGCCGTGGTCGCGGACTACGCCGCCACCGCCGAACGGACCGACGCGGTGCTGGCCCGCCTGCGCCGCTCCCCCACCTACGCGAGCGATATCGACCGCAAGCCGGCCAGTGCGCACCTGCCGCGCCCGGAGACGATGACCGCGTTCCTGGAGCAGATGGACGCGCAGCACGGCGGGGTCGTTCCGTGGCTGAACGGCCAGTGGTTCTCCGGCGACGACCTGCGCCTGCTGCACGCGAGGCTGCGCCAGCCCTAGGGCAGCAGGGCCAGCTTCCCGGCGACCTGCCGTTTGGCCAGCCCGGCCAGCGCCTCGGCGGTGCGCTCGAGCGGGTAGGTCTGGGGCGCGCGGGCCGAACTCCCGGCAGACAATGCGGCGCATCCCGGCTCCCCTGGGGTCTGGGCAGTGTCAGGGTACGCGCATGGGGTACGGCCAGGAGAGGGGCAGGCGGGCCGGCGGCAATGAGCCACCGACCCACCCGCATGGAGTGTCCCGGGCGCCTAGCCGCCCGTAGTGAGATTCCTGCGACGCTCAGCAGCCGTCGTAGGGTGCCCAGTTGGATGCGCCGCCGGCGGCCATCGCGTTGTTGAACACCTGGTTCTGCTGGGCCACGCTAGCGTTACCGAACGACGAGGCGGAACCCCCGTACGCGACCCATGTCGACGCGCTGAACTGGTAGAGGCCGTAGTGGCCGGAGGCGTTCATGGCCTGGCTGTTGCCGCCCGATTCGCGGGCGATCACGCACGACTGGAACGAGCCGCTGCCGGAATAGGTGGCGCAGCCGGCGCTGCCTGCACCGGCGCTGCCTGCACCGGCGCTGCCTGCATGGGCGCCGCGCTTGCCTGCACCGGCGCAGGGGCCGGGGCCGCGGATGGCCCGAGCAAGCGCGGGCGCATTGGGTATCCGCGCGGGCTTGACCGGGACGCGCAGAACCTGCCCGGTCTCGATTTCGTTGGCCCAGCGGATCCGGTGGTGGTTGGCCCAGTAGAGGACCGGCCATGCGCCCGGGTTGTGATAGAAGCGCTTGGCGATCGCGGCCAGCGAGTCACCTGACCGGACCGTGTACCAGGTCGGCAGGGCGGACTTTGCCTGCTGCTCCGCTGCGCGCCTGCCAACCGACAGCAGCGTCACGTGCGCAGCGCCCGGCTGGTGGGGGATGTCCGCGACCGCGGCGTGGGGGGCGGAGGCCGAAGCGGTGGCCGCCCCGGCTGGCGCCTGCGCCGTCAAGCAAAACGCCGCGGCCAAGCCGAACAGCGTGGGCGCGGCGGCTAGTGGCAGCCGGTACGGGCGTCGAATATGTATGGGCTTCCCTGGGCGTCCCAAAGGACTCCTTCCGGCGTAGGGCACGCTCACCGGGAAGGCTGGACGCGGTGCGTTTTGACGGCACCTGGGTGCGCACAGCCTTCGGAGCGCCTAACAGCGGCCGAGCATAAACGGATGGGCACAAAGACGTCAAAGATGGGTAAAGCGACTCTCATTGCCGGGCTCCGCGGTGCCGTGGTGGGGGCGTGACGCCGACCGCGCCGCCTGAGCACGTGAAACCGGGCTCGGCCGGGCCGGCCGGCGCCCGCGAACGCGATCATGAATGCCCGGCTGACCTGCACACCGGCCGGCCGCCAGCCGGCCGCACGCCGCCGGCCCGGGCCGTCCCGGCAGGTCACAGAAAGGCACAGCACGGGATGAACGCGGCGGATCGCTATAGTTTCTGTGTGTTACCGGCCGGAGTGATCAAGGTCACGTAATTGCGGGACGCACGGGCGTGGTAACGGTGAGGCGGCAGTCAACCAGGGGGATCGTTTCCCGGCCGGCACCCCATGGCCCGGAGCCCCGATTCCCGGGCCGTCCCGGCGCAAGCCAAAATCCACCAGCGGGGGAGGCGTCCGCCGTCCCGAATCAGCCAGCCGGGGAGGCCTCCGCCGTCCCGAATCACCAGCCGGGGGGCGTCCGCCGTCCCGAATCAGCCAGCCGGGGGGGCGTCCGCCGTCCCGAATCAGCCAGCCGGGGAGGCCGCCGCCGTCCGCGCCGCCTGCGCATGACCGGTCCCGCCCCTCACAACGGACGCACCGGCCGCGGGTTCGCCGTTGCCCAGGATGGGCGTTCCAAGCATTGACGGTTGCGCGTGAACCGGGCTAGGGTAAAACGCGCAATAAGCGCTGAAACTATAGACGCTGGGGGCCTTTCGCATGCCTCTTGATTCACTGGTCGATTCGGGACAGCAAATTATCCCGCCGCCCGACGTGCAGCGCACGACCCTGGGTATTGATGCGCTTAGCAGGTTTGTGTGCAACACCTGGGATGAGGCGACGGCAAATGGAACCCGGCACTTCGACGCCGTCGTCATCGGCGCGGGGATGTTCGGCGGCTATTGCGCCGAGAAGATATACGAGCTCGGCGCGGGGCACGGCCTCAAAGTCCTGGTGCTCGATGCCGGGCCTTTTCTGCTGCCTACGCACGTGCAGAACCTGCCCAATCTCGGCCTAAACCCTCCCGATCCGGTGCTCCCGGCTGACGACCCCGGTATTTCCCGGAATCTCGTCTGGGGCATGCCATGGCGGGGCAACGTCCCATTCGTCGGCCAGGCGTATTGCGTGGGGGGCAAATCGCTGTACTGGGGCGGTTGGTGCCCGCGGCTGCTTCCGGGTGATCTGTCGGCCTGGCCGCCGCCGGTCGCAGCGTACCTGAACAGCAACTACCCGGATCTCGAACAGCAAACCGGGGTCTCTGTCGCGACAGATTTCATTCAGGGCCCGCTCTTCAATCTCCTCAAGCAGCGCGCCACCAATGCCATCGGAACGGTCGCGAATATCGACACCGCGGAAGATCCGCCGCTGGCCGTCCAGGGTCAGTCACCGGCCTCCGGCCTTTTCAGCTTCGACAAGTACTCCAGCACGACGCTCCTGATCGAGGCGGCGCGAGATGCGTCCAGCCAGCCGGATCCCCAGCGTCGGCTGTTCGTCGTGCCGAACGCGCATGTGACGCGGATCCACACGACCGGGGGAGCCGCCTCCTCGATCGACGTCGCTATCAACGGCGCGCTGCAATCGCTGCCGGTAGGCGCCAATTGTCCCGTGATCCTGGCGCTCGGAACCATAGAG
Organism: uncultured Actinomycetes bacterium; assembly: GCA_963808295.1. Classification (GTDB taxonomy): domain Bacteria; phylum Actinomycetota; class Actinomycetes; order Streptosporangiales; family Streptosporangiaceae; genus Bog-532. The sequence goes on from CAWEFP010000042.1 coordinate 22,783, forward strand.
TCGACGCGTCTGGCACTCGTCTCATTCCCGACCAGCCCGGGAAACCCTGCGGGTGAGCTGATGGGACGTAACCTGATGGCGCACTGGCGCTCCAATATCTTCGTTCGCATTAAACGCGCCGCCATCGACCCGGGTAACACCCTTCCGCAAGCCGTCCAAACGGGAGCCCTGCTGGTGCGCGGGTCGACGGCACAGGGTCATTTTCATCTTCAGGTCACCGCCTCGGCAGATCCGCTCGGTAATTCTGACGACCTGCTGTACACGATGATCCCCGACATCGATCTGCTCGACGCCACACTGGCCAATCAGACGGCCAACTCAATCTCGATCGGCTTTCGCGGCGTCTCACAACTGGTCGGCGATCCGATATCCAGCATTCCCAACGCGTCGGGACGGTGGATCAATCTCAGCCCATTCGACTCCGATGAATTCGGCATCCCGCGTGCCTACGTTCAGCTGACGACGACGGGGATCGAGGACAGCCTGGCCAACGCCATGGATGCGGCGACGATGGCGCTGGCAAATGAACTGGCCGGCAACAACCCAGCCAATATTCAGGTTACAAGCCAGGACCGCGATGGCCTTGGCACGACTTACCACGAGGCCGGCACGCTGTGGATGGGAACGAATCCGGCGTCTTCGGTCACGGATACCAATGGACGTTTCCACCATGTGGCGAATGCTTTCTGCGCAGACCAGTCGCTTTTTGTCACAGTGGGGTCGGTCAACCCCACGCTTACCGGCCTGGTCCTCGCGCGCAAGGTGGCTGAGGCGGCAGTCGCGCTGGCCACCGGCGCTCCGCCACCCCCGTGAGTGTGCTGGCCGGCGGTCGCGACGGCGCTGCTGCTGACCGGCGGGCGGTCAGCGTCCCGGCGCCGGCGCCTGCCCGGCGCCGGGACGGACGTTCGTCAGATGGAAACGAGGTCGCACACGAAGATGAGCGTCTCGCCCGGGGCGATGACGTTGCCGGCGCCCCGGCCCCCGTAGGCCAGATCGGGGGGGATGATCAGCTGGCGGCGGCCACCGACCTTCATCCCCTGCACGCCCTGGTCCCAGCCGGCGATGACCCGCCCGGCCCCGAGCTGGAACTGCAGCGGGTCGCCACGATCCCAGCTGGCGTCGAATTCCTCCCCCGTCGAGTAGGAGACCCCGACGTAGTGGACCTTGACCGTATCGCCCGCCTTGGCCACGCCGCCGTCACCTTCCCAGATGTCGGTGATCTGCAGCTCGGCCGGCGGCTCGCCGCCGGGAAAGTCGACCTCGGGCTTGCCGATGCTCATACGCGCCTCTTTCGGTTGCTGGCATGGCTCGATGTATCGAGACCTCGTCGAGGGTAGGAGATGTTCGAGCCACGTGGGGCGGAGCCGGGCACAGCGCGGCCAGGCAGGGCAGCGCGGAGCCGACCGCGGCGGAACCGGTCAGGGCGGCGCGGAACCGGGCATGGCGGAGCCGACCGCGGATGTGGCCGGGCAGGGCGGAGCCGGGCAGGGCGGAGCGGAGCCGGCCGCGGATGTGGCCGGCGATCGTCCTGGCCGGCCGGGTTACGTCTGCGGCTGGGCGATGTTGACCAGCCAGGAGACGCCGAACTGGTCCGCGCACATGCCGAACTCGTCGCCCCAGACCTGCTTCTGCAGCGGCATGATCGTGGTCCCGGCGGCGGACAGCTTCTCCCAGTAGCCGCGCAGGACGTCGCCGTCGTCACCGCTCAGGCTCACCGAGAACCCGGCCATCGGGTGGTATTCCATGTCGCTGGGGATGTCGGCGGCCATCAGCGTGTAGCCCGCGTCCGTCTTGAGCATCCCGTGCATGATCCGGTCCGCGTCCGGTGAGTCTTTGGCCCCGAATTCACTGAACGTGCTGAGCGCCAGGTTGCCCCCGAACACGCTCTGGTAGAACTCCATCGCCTGCCGGGCGGTGCCGTTGAAGTTGAGGTATGGATTCAGCTGAGACGCCATCGTCTTCTCCTGTCAGCCGGTCCGGGTGGTGTGACCTTCACGCGATCGAAGTAAAACGCAGAGTGATCGTAACAGGCGGGTACGACAGCGGCCCGGAATCAGAACGGGCCAGCGCCCGGCCCGGCCCACATGTCGGGTACTGTCGCAATTCGTGCGAATCGGGTTATTGTCCTTGCGTGCCGCAAATTCGCGTTCTGGCGCAATGGAGCGTGGTCGTGATGAGGCCGAAACGGCTTGCGGCGGCCGCGGCGGCGGCGCAGCAGACCCCGCCGGGCCGGGCCCGGCGGCCGGTCGCCGCGCTCGGTGACACCCGGGCGTTCGGCGCCTGCGCAGGTCCGTTCGGTGAAATTTGGCCGCAGGCTTGGGCTCGGGTGGCTAGCGGACCCGGCCGGGCACCATCGGGGTCAGCTGCTCGATGTCATTGCGGGCGCGGAGCGCGGCGATCTCGATCCGGCCCGGGGGGCCCGGGCCGGGCCATCAGCTCGCCGAGTTCGCGCATGTAGATCTCGTGGCCGGGCGGGGTGACGACGAAGATCATCCGGGCGGGCGCGGTCCCGGGATTGGTGAACGCATGCGGGCAGCCGGCCGGACGAACATGACGCTGCCCGGGCCGCCGCGGGCCACCCGGGCGCCGGTGCCCGATTCCCAGGCCGTCCAGTCGCCGGCGGTCCGGACGCGCGGTTCGAAGGCCAGCAGGTCGAGTTCGCCGTCCAGGATCCAGAAAAGCTCCTCGGCCTGGTGGTGCAGGTGTGCCCCGACGTCGAAGCCCGGCAGGACCGTCGCTTCGAACATCGACAAGCTCCGTGACTGCCCGGCCCCCACCTTGAGGGTCACGCCCGCGCCGCTGATCGGCTGGCCGGCGTCGGGCGGCAGCACCACTCCATCGGTCACGGTCCCGTCCCTTCCTTCGCGCGGTTCTCGTGACTCAGGATAGAGACGAGTCCTGGTATTGATCCTGGTACCGTTGCTGCTACCCAGGACGGCGGCGAGGCGGACAGGCAGATTGGGACGGGCCGATGACCGGCGAGACCGCAGCAACCGCGCGGCGGGCTCAGCTCGCCGCGTTCCTGCGCGCCCGCCGGGCTCGGCTGCAGCCGGCCGACGTGGGACTTCCGCCGGGGAGCGCCCCCGGCCTGCGGCGGACTCCGGGGCTGCGCCGCGAAGAGGTCGCGCAACTGTCCGGCGTCGGGGTCACGTGGTACACGTGGCTGGAACAAGGCCGGGACATCTCCGCGTCGGCCCAGGTCATCGACGCGCTCGCGCGCGCCCTCGCGCTCACCGCCGATGAGCACCAGCACCTGCGGGCGCTGGCCGACCTGCCCGGTCCCGAGCGTCCGGCCCCGGCCGGTGAGGAACTGCCCCGGCTGCAGCGGCTGGTCGATGCCGCAGCGCCGAACATCGCCTGCGTCTACGACCTCCATTTCGACTACCTGGCCTGGAACACCCCGTACGCGCGGATACGCCACGATCCCGCGCAGGTGCCCGCCGGCCGACGGAACCTGCTATGGATGATGTTCACCGACGCCGCGAACCGGGCCCGCCTGGTCCGGTGGGAGCTGGCCGCCCGGACCGTGCTCGGCCAGTTCCGCGCCGCGGCCGGGCAGCGGCCCGGCGACCCGCGGTTCGCGGAGATCGTCACCGCCCTCAGCGAGGCCAGCCCCGAGTTCCGCGAATGGTGGGCCGAGTACCCGGTCCGTACCTTCCGGCCGGCGACGATCAGGATCAGGCATCCGCAGGCCGGGCCGATCACGCTGGAGATATTCCAGTTCCGCCTGGTCGAGCAGCCGGGGCTGCTCATGGTCATGCAAACGCCCGCCAGCGCCGAGGACCTGGCCCGCATCACCGCGCTGTCCGGATCCCCCTAACTCGCCCGCGCCGTGCCGGGCCGGCGGTGTTAGCCTGCGGCTCATGTCCCAGTTGCCATGGCCGTTGCGTCCCTACCAGGAGTGGCGGGCGACGTGCGACACGCTGCACGCGCACACCCAGGTTCTCGGCAAGCTGGCGGTGAAACTCGCGCCGCCGGAGCCGCAACTGCAGCACGCGGCGCTCCGCCTGACGGCGCGCGGGTGGGAGACGCAGCCGCTGCCCGCGCCCGACGGCTCCGGGGCGCTCCTGGTCGCGCTGGACCTGCGGGCCCACGAGGCGGTGGCCGAGCACAGTGACGGCCAGGCCGAACGGATCCCGCTGACCCCGCACCGCGCGGTCGGCGAGGTCACCCGGGACATCCTGGCCGCGGTCCGCCGCATGGGCGGCTACGTGCAGATCGACCCCACGCCGCAGGAGGTCACGTGGACCGTCCCGCTGGACCAGGACGACGAGCACGCCCACTATGACCCCGGTCAGGTGGCCGAATACTTCGCGGCAGCGACGCAGGCCGCGCTGATCCTGGCCGCCTACCGGGCGCCCTTCCGGGGCCGCTCGACGCCCGTCAACGCCTGGTGGGGTTCGTTCGACCTGGCGGTCAGCCTCTTTTCCGGGCTTCCGGCCAGGCCGCCATCGGATGACTTCATCATGCGCAACGCGATGGACGCCCAGGAGGTGGCCATCGGCTGGTGGCCCGGCGACGCGCGGCACGGCCAGGCGGCGTTCTACGCTTACGCGCATCCCGCCACCGAGGGCTTCGACCGCGCGGCCCTGGGCCCGGACGGTACGCACTGGGACGCCGCCCTGGGGGAGTACATCCTGGAATGGGACGACGTCCGTTCGGCCCCGGACCCGCGGGCCGCGGGGGTGGAGTTCGCGCGGTCGGCGTTCCGCCACGCATGCGCCGTCTGCGAGTGGGACAAGGCCCTCGCCGCCAGCGCGGACGGCACGCCGCCGCCGGTGAACTGAGCGGGCAGCCGGAACCCGGCCCACCAGCGCCCCGACGCCAGACCGGGGTACGTGACCGGAGGTCAGACCAGGTGAACGTGACCGGAGGTCAGATCGGGTAGGTGATGGGTCCGGTGGTGTACCGGCGGCCGGCTGGGGTCGTCCACGTGTGGTACCCGGGCTGGTGCTGTTCCAGGCGCCAGCCCGCGGCTTGTTTCTGGTGGTGGTGATGACGGCAGCGGGGGTCCAGGCCGCAGTGGCAGATAGGCAGTTGAGCTGCGAAGATAACCTTGAGTAATTACCTCGGCCTAGGCCTTTGCCGTGGGCCGGGATCAGGCATATGGGGTATCCACTTAACCGGAGCAACGCAGATAAGCGACGCGCCAGGGGCAGCCAGGGAGACGGGCTCTTTCACTCCGTGACCAGCACGAACGTCGGCCGCAGTGGTGGGGCACCCCGGTTAAATGGATAGCCCGGACAGGCATTATGCTGGCCGGAGGCGTAGTGATCTGATCTTCGATCACCAGCATAATGCCGATGACAGCGCCCACGGGCGCTTCGGCGGTAGGGCTGAATTAGCTCGACGGTCCAAGTCAGACTGGGATCCAATTCATTCGCGCGCTGCCGTATCCATCGGGTGACTTCTGGCAAGGTGGGGTAGATGAAGCACAACAGGTCGGTCCCGCCAGCCACCGTGGTGCCCGTCCTGTCCTATCCGGACGTGCGGGCCGCAGTGGCGTGGCTGAGCGCAGCGTTCGGCTTCGTTGAGCGCACGCGGATAGGCGACAGTCACCGGGCGCAGATGAGCATCGGCGCAGATGGAGCAGTGATCGTCGCTGAACGCCGGGGCGGGAAGCCAGCACAGGACGATGGGGTGACGCACCTCATCCGTGTGAGGGTCGAGGATGTCAGCACCCAGTTCGAACATGCCCGTGCGCACGGAGCACGCGTGCTGGAACCGCCCACCGATCGGGAGTACGGCGAGCGGGACTGCACCATGGAGGATGTGGCAGGCCATCGATGGCAGTTCGCCGAGACCGTGCGGGACGTGGCGCCCGAGGATTACGGCTGCAAGACCATCGCACCCTGGCCCGGCCGTCCTGACACGTGACGGCTTCGTCGATCCGGCAGCAGCGCGGCAGCTCGATCGGCGGCTACGGTCATGTCCGCATCTGCCGCGATAAGAATGTTCGCCGGGTAAGGCTTAGCCGTGAACCTGCCTGGCCACGCTGAAATCAACTACCGGCACCCATTGCGCGTCGCGCCCCGTTTCCCGACCCAGACGCTAGGGTCGTGGCCTGTGGGCCGGATCGCATCACCGGAATGTGGATGCACTCGCAGGTGGGCGCGAGCGGATTGTTGCCCTCGATCAGCGCGTGCTTCCATGCCAGTGAGTGCACGAGCGCTGCTGCCTTGCCACCGAGGCTGGGGATGTCCCAGGTGGGTCGCCGGCATAGGGCGATGGTGACCGTGCCGGCCGTGATTCCTGCGTGGTAGCGCTAGCCGAGCGGCTCGACCTGCACGAGGTCGCCCCCTGGACCGCCCACGGCAGGCAGCCGTCGGCACCGCCATTCATATACATATGATCGAGCAGATTGATAGTATGTATTCATGATCGCGGTGACTGCCACTCAAGCGGCGCGGAGCTTCGCCAATATCCTCAACGCCGTCGAGCACGTGAGACTCTCGTCATCACGCGTGGATGGGGTGCCGGTCGGCCGACTCGTCCCGGAGCGGCGTACATCGGCAGACCGG
>CAWEFP010000043.1:0-50637 GCA_963808295.1 uncultured Actinomycetes bacterium
CGGGCCCTCCGGCTGCGGCAAGACCACCGCGCTGCGGATGCTGGCCGGCTTCGAGAGCGCCGACACCGGCGCGGTGCTGGTCGACGGGCGGGACATAGTCCATGTCCGGCGCCCGCCGGGACATGGGGATGGTGTTCCAGTCCTACGGCCTCTTCCCGAACATGACGGCGCGGACAACGTCGCGTTCGGGCTGCGGATCCGCGGGGAGTGGCGCGGCCCGAAGCGCCAGCCGGCGACGGACCTCCTGGAGCTGGTCGGCCTCGCCGAGCAGGCCGAGCGTACCCGCACCAGCTCTCGGGTGGCCAGCAGCAGCGCGTCGCGCTCGCCCGGGCGCTGGCGATCGCGCCCGGCGTCCTGCTGCTCGACGAGCCGCTCTCGGCGCTCGACGCCAAGGTGCGCGCGCAGCTGCGTACGAGATCCGGCGCATCCAGCGCGGCTGGGGATGACCACCGTGTTCGTCACCCACGACCAGGAAGAGGCGCTGTCCATGGCCGACCGGGTCGGCGTGATGCGAGCGGCGGCTCGAGCAGGTCGCGCCGCCGAGCAGCTGTACGCAGACCCGCCACCGCTTCGTCGCCGAGTTCGTCGGGACGATGAACCGCATCCCCGGCGAGCTGGACAGCGACGGCCGCGTCCGCGTGCTCAGTGCCACGCTGCCCATCAAGGGAGACCGGCCCGGGGACCCTGATGGCCCGGCGGGCCGGCGGGGCCGACGGGCTCAGCGGGGCGGTGGATGTCCTGGTCCGGCCGGAGGACCTGCGCCTCACGGCCAGTGCGTCCGGGAGCGGCATCGTGGCGACGCGACCTTGTCCTCAGCTCCGCTGACCGAGGTGAGCGTGGGCCGGGGAGGTGGCGGGCGAAGGTGCGGCGTGCCCAGCTGAGAGAACGGCGCACCGGTGCAGGTGAGCATGACGGAAGCGCCGGTGCTGGTCACGACACGGCACTGAAATGAACGTGAAATGAGCCTGAAATGAGGTTGCCGGGCAAGGAGCCATACGGCCCGGGCTGGGGGGACTTTAGCCAGCTGTCGCGGATCCGGCACCCCGGGCCACCCTAGAATAAAGAAAATAACGCGCCCGGACCGGCTCGCCAAGCCTGCCGGGTCACACTCCGGGAGACCCCTATGCCAGGCCAATCGATCGATCATGCGGGGCTTGAGACGCTCTCCTTCGACACGTGCCTGCATCTGCTCGCGTCGGTGCCGGTCGGGCGGGTCGGCTTCCTCGCCGACGGCGAGGTCCAGGTCCTGCCGGTGAACCATCTCGTCGACGGGCAGGACGTAGATCAACCGCACGGCGTACGGATCGAAGCTGTCCGCGAGACGGAAGGGCAACGGCCGATCACGTTCGAGGCCGACGACTACGATGAGGAAACGCACTCCGGCTGGAGCGTCGTAGTGAACGGCCGGGCCGAACCGGTGGACGAGGACGCCGAGGTGGACCGGCTCGGCCGGGCCGGCCTGCGGTCCTGGGTCGCGAAGTGGAGCGCCCGTTCTGGATCCGGATTCGCCCGACCTCGGTGACCGGGCGGCGAACCCCAGGGGACGCGTAGGCCCCCGGGGCCGGACCTCCGTTCCCTCAGGCGCGGCGGGCGCGGGCGCGGCGCTTGCCCTCGTGCATCGCCTGGACCCGGGCGATGGGGATCTCGTGGCCCTCCGCGACGAGCTCGGCGCGCAGGTGCTGCGGCGCGGGCATCGGCGCGGCCCACGGATCGCCGTCGCCGAGGATGCGCGGCGCGGTGCGCACGGTGAAGTCGGCGGGCGCACGGCGTCGAGTCGTCCCAGCCACCGGGAACGACACCGGCACGCCGGGCCGGACGCGCGGGCTGTAGGCGGCCACGACGGTGGCGCCCGGCCCGGGTCGAGTCGACGAACACCTTGCCCTCGCGGTCCTCCCTGATGAACGCGGTCGTCGCGAGCGCGGATCGAGCCGCTCGGCCCGCGCCGCTGATCGCGCGGGTGGCGGCCGCGGCGTTCGAAGGCTGTCACCGCGCCGTCCATCGGGACGAACACGTGCACACCCTTGGCGCCACTGGTCTTGACCGCGCCCGCGAGGCCGACGTCGGCCAGCGCCTGGCGGACCAGGTGGGCCGCGCGAACCGCCAGCGCGAACGCGTCCGCGGACGGGCGGGTCGATATCGAGGACCAGGTGGGTCGGATGGTCCGGTCGATCCGCCCGGACGAGGCCCGGGTGGTACTCGACGGCGCGCTGGTTCGCGAACCACAGCAGCGTCCGCCGGTCGTTGCACAGCGCGTAGGACACCTCGCGCTTGGACGCCTCCGCCCAGACGTCACCGTCTGCACCCAGGACGGGGTGTACTTGGGCACGTTCTTCTGCATGAAGGGCGCCTGGCCGCGGTGCGCCCGGATGACCGACAGCGGCCGGTCGGCCAGCACCGGGACGATCCGGCCGGACACCGCGTCCAGGTAGTCCACCAGGTCCCGCTTGGTGGCCCCCGCCTCATTGAAGAGCGGCTGGTCAAGGTTGGTCAGCTTGACGCCGTCCCGTTCTTCGTCCCCGCTCATCGGCCCAGCTTGGCACCGATTCCGGCCGGGAGCCAGGGCGGTGGGCACGCAAACGCGTGACGAAGCGTCCTACTTTGCCACGGCCAACGAGTGCTGCACCCGCCCGGGGGTGGCGTCCTGGCCGTCCGGTCCGGACGGCCCCGTGCGGGCGCAGGATTACGGTCCGAACAAGCCCCGGGGGCGCCGCAGCAGGGCGGCGGGCGGCACGGCGGCGGCCAGGGCGGATAGCCCGGGGCGGACCGGGCGAACGGCGCGGCCGGGGGCGAAGTGGTGCGCCGGGACGGGACTTGGCAAGATAGGGTCACGCGATCTGCCCAGCAGGGAGAGTTAGCGCATGGTCTTCACGAGAGGGTTCCGCGGGCGCCGGGCGCGTGACCCGCGGCTGCCGCCGGGCCAGTACGACGTGGGCGCGGACTGGCCCGTGCTCACCGCCGAAGCCACCCCCAGCCTGTCCACCGCCACCTGGGCCTTCAACATCGAGGGGCTGGTCGAGCAGCCGGTCAAATGGACCTGGGACGAGATCAGGGCGCTGCCGGGCTCGGAGTACGCGGGCGACATCCACTGCGTCACCACCTGGTCGAAGCTCGGCGTCTCGTTCCACGGCGTGTCCGTCGACACGCTGCTGGCGGCGGCCCGGCCGATGCCGTCCGCCAGCTACGTGCTGGCCACGTCGCACACTGGCTACACCACCAACCTGCCGCTGGCCGACGTGACCGGCGGGAAGGCGTGGGTGGTGTGGGACTACGAGGGCCAGCCGCTGGCCAAGGAGCACGGCGGGCCGGCCCGGCTGCTCGTCCCGCACCTGTACTTCTGGAAGAGCGCCAAGTGGGTCTCCGGGCTCCGCCTGCTCGACCACGACGAGCCCGGCTTCTGGGAACGCAACGGCTATCACGACCGCGGCGACCCCTGGCTCGAGCAGCGCTACCAGGGGGACTGAAGCGCCATGACGGAGCAGCTCAGCGGCGCCGGGCCGCCCGGCTCCTTTCCCGGCCCGGCAGATGGCAGCAGGCCCGGGTCACCGACATCCGCCGGGAGACGCCGACGGCCAAGACGTTCCGGCTGGCGCTGAGCGAGCCGACGGCTTACCTGGCCGGCCAGCACTTCCTCGTCCGGCTGACCGACCCGGACGGATACCGGGCGCAGCGCTCCTACTCGGTCGCCTCCGCGCCTGACGATCCCGGCGCGATCGAGCTGACCGTGGAGCGGCTCGCCGGACGGCGAGGTCTCCTCGTTCCTGCACAACGTGGTCATGGTCGGCGACGAACTCGAGGTGCGCGGGCCCATCGGCGGGTGGTTCATCTGGCCGGGGGACACCCGGCGTGCTGATCGGCGGCGGCTCGGGGGTCGTCCCGCTCATGGCGATGCTGCGCCTGGCCCGCCAGACGGGGCGGGCGGACCTGTGCGCCTGCTCGTCTCGGTGCGCAGGCAGGCCGAGCTCTACTACGCCGCGGAACTGCCGGGCCCGCAGACGACGATCGTGTACACCCGCTCCACCCCGCCGTCCTGGCCGCGCCCGGCGGGCCGGATGTCCCGCGCTGACCTGGCGGTACCGCTGAACCCGGCGGCCACCGGGTTCGTCTGCGGCTCGTCCGGCTTCGCCGACGCCGCGACGGCCGTGCTCCGCGAGGCCGGGATGCCGGTCGATCGCATCAAGGTCGAGCGGTTCGGCCCGACCGGCTAGCCCCGGCCGCCTCGGTTTGTGTGCACTCCCTGCGGTGATCACGGCCTGGTGTGCACCTGCAGGGATCGCATACAAATGGCGGGGCACCGCCGGAGGCGCCGGTCAGAGGCCGAGGAGGGGGGGCAGGCCGGCCACGGTGTCCAGGACGTGCGTCGCGCCGGCCCGGGTGAACTCCTCGCGGCTGGCGGAGCCGGTCAGCACACCGGCGGCGATGCCGGCGCCCGCACGCAGGCCGGACTCGACGTCGCTGGGTGTGTCCCCGATGGTGGCCAGTTCGGTGACCGCGCCGCCGCCGAGCCGCAGCAGCGCGGTGAGCGGGAGGTCCGGCCAGGGGCGCCCGCGTCCCGCGTCGGCCGGTGACAGGGCCAGGTCGATCAGCGGGCGCCAGTCCAGCGCGTCGATCAGGGCGTCCCGGGTGACCGGGGAGAACCCGGTCAGCAGGCAGACCCTGATGCCCGCGGCGCGCAGCGTGGTCATGACCTGCACCGCCTCGGGCAGCGCGGCGACTTCGCCGGCCCGCACCGCGGCGGCGTAGCGGCGCTCGAAGGCCTGGTTGGCGTCCAGGGCGGCCCCCTCGTCGCCGAGTACCCGGCGGAAGACCTCGATCTTGGACTGGCCCATGCTGGCGCGGACATCCTTCATGGCCTGGGCGTATTCGGCCGCCGACAGGCCGCGGCCCGCGATCGCGGACCCGAACGCGTCCATGACAACGCCGTCGTCGCGGACCGTGGTGCCCGCCATGTCCAGGCAGGCGATCGTGATCGGCGCACTCATCCGAATGTCTCCTCCGCTATGGCCGGGGAGCATGTCATGCCGCGCCCGCCGGGCCCGGTGACCAGGACGACTCCCGGCGCGATCTGCGACCGGTGGTACAGCCCGTCCCCGGTCAGCTGGCTGTATACCCCCGCCCACCGGCGCTGGACGGGCGGCAGCGGCGACCCGAGCAGGGTCTCGGCCCGGGCGCGCAGGTGATCGTAGGCGTCCTCGTCCACGTCGAAGCCGAACGGCTCGCCGTACTCGTGGGTGTCGCCGATGGTCAGGCTGCCGTCGGGCCGCTGGACCAGCAGCAGTTGCGCCCTGGTGCGCGCGGCAGCCGGCGGCTGCGGGCCGAGCAGGCTCCGCCCGGGCAGGTCGAACGCCGGGTAGTAACGCATCGAGTCGCCGTCGGCGATGGCCGTCGTCACCCGGCCAGCGAACGGCCGCGTCTGCATCATCTGCAGCCGGACCCGGCGCAGCGGCGGCGCCGGGTAGGCGGCCAGGTGCGGCCCGGCGATCCCGGTATAGGCGGCCCCCGGGCACACCACGACGAGATCACCATGATGCCGTTCCCCGGTGTGGTCGCGCACCGCGTACGGCTCCGCCGCGATGGCCTCGCGGCCCGGCAGCCAGCGGTAACCGCCGGCGGCGGCCAGGTGCGCGTGCAGGGCGGCCGGCACGGCGCGCGGCTCGACGATGGCGTCCTGGGTGCACAGCAGCGCCCCGGCGAACTCCCCGCGCAGGGCCGGGTTGACGGCGCGGGCCGCGGCGGCTTCCAGCACCTCGAAGCCGCGCCGGGCCGCGTCCGGGAGCGCGGACGCCTCCTTGATCAGGCTCATCTCGGCGTCGTCGGCGGCCAGGGTCAGTGAGCCATGCGGGCGGAACCCCACGCCCGGGACTTCGGCGGCGATCTCCGCCCAGCGCTGCCGGGCGCGCAGCGCCAGGTCCAGTTCGGGCCGGCCGCGCGGCCGCTCACCCACACGAGCCCGAAGTTCCGCACGGTCGCGCCGCGGGCGTCCGGCTCGCGCTCCAGATGGACCACCTCGAAACCGCGGCTGCGGGCCGCGACGGCGTGCATCGTGCCGAGCACCCCGCCGCCGACCACGATCACCCGGGCCGCCCCGCGAGCCGAATTCATCTGAGCGTCCTTCCGTCGTCAATCGCCGGCCGCCCGCCGGCCAGCGCCATCAGGGAGACATGTCTTAGGGGGCATTGCGCGCCGGATGAGAAAGAAATCGCTGGCAGATCACCCGGTCGGCACGGCGTCCAGTATAGTCTTTTTTAACTTGTATGGCCAACTCTAGTTCATGGCGGGCGGAGACGCAGGAAGGGTGAGGGCAGGTGGTGACGCCGATGACGGCGCACGCGGCAGGCGGCGACCTGGAGCTCCGGCCGCAGGGCGGGATGAGCGGCCTGCTGGCCCCCGGGCCCCCGGGCGCGGCGGGCGGCCCCCCGGAGCTTGGGCCTGAGGGCGCGGCGGGCGGCCCCCCGGAGCTTGGGCTTACGGGCACCGCCGGCGGCGGGCTGCGCTTCCCGGCGATCTGGCTGCGGGACAACTGCCCGTGCCCGCAGTGCCGCGACCCGCGCACCGGGCAGAAGCTGTTCGACATCTCCGACCTGCCGGACGACATCGCGGTGGCCGCCGTCGAGGAAGGCGCGGAGTCCATCACCGTCGTCTACTCCCCCGGCGGTCACCGGTCCCGCTTCCCCCGGTCCTGGCTGGCCGGACACGCGCTGACCGGCACCGCCCCCGGGGACCATCGCACCGAGGACGCCAAGCGGCTGTGGCGGGCGGCGGCCCGCCGGGCCCGGCCGGACCCGCGGGCGACTGGGACCGTTTCCGCGACGACCCCGCCCACCGGGCGGCCTGCCTGCGGGGCGTGCTCCGCGACGGGTTCACGCTGATCCGCGGTGTGCCGTGCCGGGCGGGCATGGTGGCCACCGTGGCCGGGTGCTTCGGGTACGTACGCGAGACCAACTACGGCCGCGTCTTCGACGTCCGGGTCGAGGCGGCACCGTCACACCTGGCCTCCACCGGGCTGGCGCTCAGCCCGCACACCGACAACCCGTACCGCGACCCGGAGCCCACGGTCCAGCTGCTGCACTGCCACACCAGCGCCGCCGCGGGCGGCGATACCATCCTGGTGGACGGCTTCGCCGCGGGCGCCCTGCTGCGCGCGGAGGATCCAGACTCCTTTCGCGTGCTGGCGTCCACATCAGTGCCGTTCGGCATCGATGTTCCCGGCACCGCGCTACGGGCCTGCCGGCCGCTGATCGACCTCGACCCGCGCAGCCGGATCCGCGGCGTGCGGTTCAACAACCGCAGTATCGGGGCGCTGCGGCGGCCGTACCCGGAGGTGGTCGCGTTCTACGGCGCCTACCGGCGCTGGGCCAGCCTGCTGGCGCGGCCGGAGCTGGCGCTGACCACGCGGCTGCGCCCCGGCGACTGCCTTATTTTCGACAACACCCGGATCCTGCACGGGCGGACCGCGTTCACCGGCGCCGGCCGCCGCCATCTGCAGGGCTGCTACGCGGACCTGGATTCGCTGGCCAGCTCGCTGGCCGTGCTGGAACGTCAGGAGGTGGCGGCGTGAGCGCCGTCGACATCATCGCCGGTCTGTTCTCCGGCGAGGGAGCCCGGGACTACCTGGGTGAAGAGGTGAGCGTGGCGATGCACATGCGGCAGGCCGGGGCGCTGGCCGAGGCCGCGGGCGCGCCGGACGCCCAGGTGGCCGCCGCGCTGCTGCACGACGTGGGGCACATCTGCGGGGGAGCCGTCAGCGGGCGGCAGCTGATGGCCGGCACCGACAACCAGCACGGGGAGACGGGCGCGGCGTGGCTGGCCCAGTGGTTCCCCGAGGACGTGACCGAGCCGGTCCGGCTGCACGTGGCGGCCAAACGCTACCTGTGCGCCGTCGTCCCCCGCTACTACACGAAACTGTCCGCGGCATCGGTGTACACGCTTTCCGTCCAGGGCGGCCCGATGAGCGCCGAGGAAGCCGCCGAGTTCGAGACCCTGCCGCACGCGAGCGCGGCGGTCGCGGTACGGCGCTGGGACGAGGCGGCCAAGAACCCGGCCAGTGACGGCCCGGGATTCGAGCACTTCCGGCCGCTGCTGCGCAGCCTGCTCCGGCGGCACTTAGTGCCGGTCTCGCCCCGCCGCTGCTGCCCCTCCCCCGCCGGCCCGGTCACGGCCCGGGATGGGCGGGCAGCCGGGACAGCGCGCTGACCGCGACCGAGTTGTGCACCGTGAAGGCGACCGCGCTGCCCAGGTAACGGTCCTCGGACCACTCCAGCGGCACACCGGAGGGGTCGGTGGTGCGGCGCCGCTCGCGCAGCAGGGGGACCCGCGGACGGCAGCCGAGCAGCCGCGCGTCGGCGGCGGAGGCCGGCACCGCATCGATGATGTGCTCCGCGTCCGCGAACACCACGCCCAGCTCCTCCAGGCGCTCGTAGATCGACTCGCGGTCCGCGTCGATCCCCGCGACCAGCGCGCCAACCCGGTCCGGGAAGGCCGTGCGCTCGATCATGACCGGCTGCCCGGACAGCATCCGCACCCTGGTCAGGTAGTAGATCACCGCACCGGGCGGGAGCCCGAGCGGCTCGAGTTCCGACGGCTTGGCCTCGCGCCGGGTCATGGCGACCACCCGGCCGGACGGCCGTTCGCCGATGGCCCTGGCCCAGCGCGAGAAGCTCAGCAGCTCACCGAAGCTCTGCAGCTGGGGGCCGCCGAGCACGATGCGGCGCGCGCCGCGGCGGGAGGCGATCACCCCGTCGGCGCGCAGGGCGGCGAACGCCTGCCGGACGGTGCCTCTCGATACCGAGTACCGTTCGGCAAGATCGCTCTCCGAGGGGAGGCGCGTGCCCGGGGGGTAGCTGCCCGCCGCGATCGCCGCCCGGAGATCATCAGCCACCTTGCGGTACAGCGACGTCGTAGCGGGTGCTTCTCCCACAGTCGATCAGGTTATCCGGCGGGCATCCTGGGGCACCGGGCCGGCCTGGCCGCGATCCTGCTGGGCCGGCCCGTGCCGGTGGGCCCGCCCGTGCGCGGGGCCGACCAGGCTGGCGGTGCCGTCCAGCCGTGGCTCCCCGGCCGCCGCAGCCGCCGCGTCCGGCACCGGGACGCTCTCGGTGATGGCGTCGGGCCCGAACCGGGCCTGGAGCAGCCGGGCGAAACGGTGCCCAACGCCCTGCATCGGGCCCTCGACGAAGTAGTAGGTGAGCGCGGCGCAGGCCAGCACGACCGCCACGATGCCCGCAGCCAGCAGGACCTGGACACCGAACGGGTGCGGCCGATGAAACACGCCGATGGACCGGTAGGCATTCAGCACGATCGGGTGCAGCATGTAGACCGAGTAGCTGACCAGGCCCAGCCACGCCAGCACGCGCGGGACCGTCCGGTGCCGCAGCGCCATGCCCACCGCGAACGTCGCGCCGGCCAGCACCAGGCAGCTGATCCACTGCTGGTCGAACTGCCGCTGGTCGGCCGCGTTCATGTGCCACATCATGCTGTGCCAGACCCCGGCCGCGATGACCAGCGCGAACACCACCACCGCGATGACCGCCGCCTTGATGCGCCCGAACTCGCCGCGTTCGGCGCGGTAGAGCATGGTGCCGGTGAACATCAGCGCGAGGATCGTCAGCCCGCTCCAGTTGTACGGGTAGCTCGTGTTGAACAGGAGCAGCGTCAGCCCGGTGCCGGCGGCCAGGGCGGCGCCCACCGCCCGCGGCACACGGCGCCCGCTGACCGCGAGCGCGAGGCCGATGAGCAGGGCCGCGCCGGCCAGGATCGCCACCCGGCGCGAGCCGATCAGGTGGCTCAGCCCCGACATCGGCAGGATCCCGCCGAGCGCGACGGCCCCGATGGCCGCGGTCAGGGCGTAGCCCGCGCTGTGCCGGTGCACCCGGAAGGTGAACAGCGCGGACAGCAGGAGGTAGAAGACCATCTCGAAGGACAGGGTCCAGATGACGTTCGGCACGTTGGCGCCGTCGATCATGTTGGACATCATGAACGGCAGCGAATAGACCCACGTCTTGGGCTGGGTGTCGGCACCGTGGATCGGGCCGAAGCCGGTCTTCCAGGCCAGCACCGACACCCCGATCCCGAGGATGTACAGCGGGTACAGGCGGAAGGCCCGGCTCACCCAGAAGCCGCGGACGCTGCCCTTGCGTTCCAGTGACGCCGGGATGATGTACCCGCTGACCAGGAAGAACACGAAGACGCCGTACTGCCCGCCATTGAACCACTGGTACAGGTCGTTGCGGACATGCTGCAGCACCAGCGTGCTCATGTGGTCGAATACCACGCACAGGGCGGCGAATCCGCGCAGCGCGTCGAGCCACGCCAGCCGTCGGCCCTTGGCGGCCGCTGGCATGGGTTCGGGAGGCGTTGGCTCGGTCACCATCCGCGCGGAGGCACTGGACACGCCAACCGACGTTACCCGAGAACGGGTGGCGCCAAGCGCAAAAGCGCTGCGTCCGGACCTTTAGCCCGCAGTGGCCACTAAGCCGTCAGCCTCGTCGCCCGATGGCGGCTCGCGTTCGGCTTTGCCCGCTCCGCTGATCGTGCTGCCGCCCGTTTCGCTGATCGTGCTGCCGCCCGTTTCGCTGGCCGTGCTGCGTGCGCGGTTTCGCTGATCGTGTGGCCGGCGCGCTGCTGGCCGTGTCACCGGCCGCGTGGCTGGCGGTTTCGCTGATCGTGCTGCTGGCTCTTTCGCCGACCGGGGCGCTGATCGTGCCGCCGGCCGGGGCGGGGACGGCGCGGCGCGCACGCCTCGTGCGCTTGGCCTGCGCGGCGGCGTAGGTCCGCTCCAGCGCGGCCTCGGTCGCCGGCAGGTCCTTCTGGGCCAGGACCACGAAGAGGCAGTCGACCACGGTGAGCTGCGCGATGCGGCTGGTCATGGCACCGGACCGGAACGCCGTCTCCCGCGCCGCGGTGAGCAGGACGAAGTCGGCGACCTCGGTGATCGGCGACCAGGGAAAATTCGTCACCGCGACCGTCGTGGCCCCGTTGCGGCGCGCCTCGCGCAGGGCGTCGATGGTGTCGACGGTCGTCCCGGTGTGCGAAAGGCCCACGGCCACGTCGCCTGCCCCGCGCAGCGCCGCGGATGTGATGGCCATGTGCGGATCGGGCCAAGCGAACGCCGGGCGGCCGATACGCTGAAGCTTCTGCTGCAGGTCGAGGCAGACGTAGCCGCTGGCACCTACGCCGTAGATGTCGATGCGGTTGCGCGGTGGCCAGCGCGTTGACAACGTTGACAAGCGCGCCGACATCAAGGTGGTTCGCCGTTTCGGTGACGGCCATGGCGTCCGCGTAGGCGATCTTCTTGGCGATCAGCGCGGCGTCGTCCCCGGCGCTGATGTCGTTGGACGCCACCGCGACCGCGCGCGCGTCCCCGTGCGCCACCGCCGCGGCCAGCGCCAGCCGCAACTCCGGGTAGCCGCGGAGCCCGACCGCCCGGCAGAACCGCACCACGGTCGTGGCCGAGGTGCCGCAGGAGCGGGAAAGTTCCGAGATCGACCGGTGCGCGGCACCGCCGGGATCGTCGAGGACCGCCTGCGCCACCCGCCGCTCGACGGGCGCCAGGTTCGGCAGCAGCGCACGAATGGTGACGAGGATACCGACGTCCATCCGGGGCTCGCCTGGCTCGGCCCGGGGCTCGCCTGGCTCGGCGCGCGGGGCGTCCCGCCCGGCGCGAAGGCCACCCTGCCCGGCCCTTGGCTCACCCGGCCCGGCACGGAACCCGCCTCGTTCGATGGGGCCAGCGGCCGGCCCGGCGAGCGCGGGCCCCTCCGGCTGCGCCGCGGGTGAGTG
Source organism: uncultured Actinomycetes bacterium (assembly GCA_963808295.1). Lineage (GTDB taxonomy): Bacteria > Actinomycetota > Actinomycetes > Streptosporangiales > Streptosporangiaceae > Bog-532. The sequence goes on from CAWEFP010000043.1 coordinate 11,776, forward strand.
CGGGTCGCTGGCGTCGTCAGCTTCTGGCTGTGTCATCAGCATCTCCACGGGGCGGCAGCGGCCGGCACCGGCGGCTGAGTATCGGCCATGTCACCGCTCTCCCTCGCCGGCTCCGTTTTCGTTGAACATTCTCCCAAATGACTGTGCAAATGCACAGTGCATTATGACCCATGACGCGCGGCCCGCGGGAGGACTGGTTAGCTGGATCCGTGATGGTCCGACGAGATGGAGGCCGGCCATGTGCGGCAGGAAGTGGTGCTGGCGGTCGCCGGCGAGCGGGCGGGACGGCGCGAAACGCGCGGGACACGGCGCGAAACGCGGGGGCGGGAACGTCACACGATGACGGGCGGGCCGGAACAGCGGACCGGCGGCCGGGGCCGCTGGCGGGCAGCCCCGGCCGCCGGGGACGGGCCGTGGCCCGATACGGGCGGGTATGGCCACGGCCTTTCCTTCTCGGGACAGCGGGCTGGATATGCACGAGCCGCCCGAGAGGCCAGGTGACGGTGAGGGTGTGACGTCTTTCTCTCTAATACGGACCACAGGCCGGAGCCGGACGGGTGGCCGCGGCCACGTAAGACTTCGGTAAGAACTGCGACTGAGCCGCCGTCAGCGCAGGCCCTCGGCGAGGGGGCCGAGCGAAAGCGCCGGCAGGAAGGTGAGGAAGACCAGGACGAGCGCGGTCCCCAGGGCCAGCGACACGAACATGGGGCCGTCCGTCCGCAGCGAGCCCGCGGTGACCGCCACGGCCGCTGCCGGGCCAGGCTCCCGGCCAGGCCGAGGACGAAGACCATCGGAACGTACCGCCCCAGCAGCATGACCAGCGCGAGAGCCACGTTGTAGAAGGTCGTGTTGCCCGACAGGCCGCCGAACGCGGAGCCGTTGCTGTTAGCCGCGCTGGTGACGTGTACACGATCTCGGAAACCCGTGCGGGCCGCGTCGCGCACATGCGGGAGGGCGTCACACGATCAGGAGGCGCTGGCTTCGCGGGGGATGAACGAGCTGGCGAAGCGGCGGCCGTTCAGGGCGGAGTGGCCGTTGGGGCCCGGGTGGCCGTTCGGGCCCGGGTGGCCGTTGGGGCCTGGGTTGCCGTCCGGGCCGGGGTGGCCGTTCGGGCTTGGAGTGGCCGTTGGGTCTCCGGGTGGCCGTTCGGGCTTGGTGGCCGTTGGGTCTTGGGTGGCCGTCGAGGCTTCGAGTGGCCGTTCGGGCTTGCGTGGCCGTCGGGTCCCGGGTGGCCGTCGAGGCTGGAGTGGCCGTTCGGGCTTGGGCGGCTGTCCGGGAGGGCCGCGGGCGGCGCGGCGGGCTCGGGCACGGGCTCGGGCGCCCAGGCGAGCTCGGCCCATACGGTCCGCCCGCTGGGGCCACCGCGGACACCGCAGCTCTCCGACAAGGCACGGACGATGATCAGCCCGCGGCCGCAGTCACTCATGGGGTCGTCGGTGATCTGCGGCCCGCACGGGGCGCCCTCGTCTGTCACGTCGATGCGGGCCACCGCGCCCCGCCAGGTCACCTCGACGGTGAACCAGCCGCCCTGCCCGCTGGACGTGTGCTGGATCGCGTTCGTCCCAAGCTCGACCGCCACGGATATGAGGTCGTCACGGGCGGGGCGGCCCGGCAGCAGGGCGGTCAGCCAGCGCCGAAGCTGCCGCAGTTCGCTCTCCTGACCACGGAAGTCCCGCTGCCACCGGCCACAAGTGTCCGGACGTTGCGTCTGACCGGCTACTGCGCTGCGCTGCGCCGAGCCGCGTGCGTGAACCATTCGTCACCCCTTACGGCAGAATTCCGCATTGACCGGAGACGGAGCTGTCCGCGAGTTCAGGCAGTTCATGTTCGTCAATGTCCCCAGTATGGATTTGTATACAAGGCGCTGCAAGTGCTTCCCACGCACTTGCGTAAAAATTTGCACTTGCGGGAGGGACTTGTCTGGCATGTGGCTTATGCCCAGAACTGCCCGGCGACCTGGCTGATTCACCGGCTCTCACCGGCCTGGACTGTCCAGGATGCGGGAAACGTCTCTCAGTATTAACCGATAACTGTCCAGACGCAAGTGTCCCGCATGTAATTGCATGGCGGCAATACGCCCGGAATGTCCCGGCTCGTAGGCAAATGAACCGGCGGGAACCGCCCCCGGTGCCCGCCCCCGGGGATGGCCCCGGCCCCAGCCTGGATCGGCACGGACGCGGACGGCCGGCCCTGACGGTGACGTCAGCCTTAATGGACGCATCCGGGGGATTTCGGGCCAAAAGTATGTGAGTCTTGTGTACGTGCAGTTAGGGCACAGGGACGCAACGCAGCCAGGCCGACGCGGGGGCGGCCTTCGCGGGAGGGATGGCGCGCCATGGCGAGTCCGAAGCTCAGCGAGCGGGCGCAGCAGAAGGAATTCCGCCAGCGCTTGCGGGCCGAGGGGAACGTCGATGCCGCCATAGCCGCCGAGTTCAGCCGTCGCTACCGGATGCGGCCGCGGAAGGCCTGGCGGCACGCCCACGGGTGGACGCTGCGGGAGGCCGCCGAGCGAATTAACGACCTGGCCGCGCACGATGGGCTCGATTCGGGCAGTAGGGCCGGGATGACCGCCGCTCACCTGTGCGAATACGAGGAATGGCCCGGCGAGGCGCTACCCGGCAGTGGCCGCGAGGCGACCGGCCGCAAGCCCACGCCCTACATCCTGTCGCTGCTCGCCTGGGCCTACGCCACCACGGTCCCGAGCCTGGTCGACGACGCCGACCAGGCCTGGCTGCCGCGCGCCGACCGCCTGGTGATCGGCGAGCTCGCCACGATGGCCGCGACGGCGCCCGTGACGGCGGGGATTCCGGTGACGCCGGGCGCGCCGCTGGCGGACGGCAGCGCGGCGGGCCTCCAGGCGGAGGTGCTGACGGCCGCCGAGGAGGCCCGCCGTCACGCCGAGAACGCCGCGCGGCGCGACGTCGGTGACACCGCGCTGGAACGGGTCCGCGCCGAGGTCGCCCGGCTGTCCCGCGACTACATGACCGGTGAGCCGTTTCCCCTGTTCATGCAGATGCGCCGGGTCCGCTCGCAGATCTGCACCGCCCTCGAGCTGCACATCTGGCCGCACGACGAGTCCGAGCTGTACCTGCTGCTCAGCCTGGTGAACAGCCTGATGGCGGTGGCCGCGAACGATCTGGGCAATCGCGCGGCCGCCGATGAGCTCGCCCAGGCCGGCTGGGCGTACGCCACGATAATCGGCCACCGCCCGCTCATGGCCCAGGTACAGTCCCAGCTGGCCAGCATGGCGCACTGGGCCGGGCAGCCCCGGCTGAGCCGCGACCACGCGGCCCGCGGCCTGGAAAACCTGAGGGCCGGGCCGAACGCGGCCCAGCTCTACCTTCATCACGGCCGGGCGGCGGCCCAGCTCGGTGACGTCCGGACAGCCCGCCGCGCGATCGGCGCCGCCACCGACGCCCGGGACCGCGAACACAAGGATGAGCTACTGGAGATCGGCGGCGAATTCGGCTTCTCCTGGGCGACCCAGCATTACCTGGCCGGTGCCGCGCTGGCCGAACTGCCCGGGGCGGAGAAGGACGCCGCCGTGGAGCTGGACCGAGCCACCGCGCTGTACGACTGCGGCCCCGGGCCCGGCGAGGACCACAGCTTCGGCTGCGCTGTGCTGGCGCGGACCGCCCTGGCCGCGATCCGGCTGCGGGCCGGCCAGCTTGACGCCGCTCGCCCCGCCCTGGCGTCCGTTCTCGCCCTGCCCAGCGCCCAGCGGATCGACTCGCTGACGCCGGGCCTCGCCCGGGTCCGCGCGGAGCTGGCCCGGCCCCGGTATCAGCGGGTCCCGGACGCGGCCGAGCTGGACGAGCGCATCGGGCAGTTCCTCCGGGAGACCGCCGCCAGCGCGGCCGGGTTAACCGCGTGTGCCGGTTAGGAGTGGCCTCCAGCCGGGAGCGCACCGCTGCGGGGCGCCGCTGGATGATCCGGCTACGGCCGCCGCCCGGCTACGGCCGCCGCCCGGGACCGGCCGCGGCAGGACCGGCCGCGGCGGGAGCGGCCGGAACGACCAGGACCGCGATCGGCCTGCGGCAGTGCGGGCAGGCCTCCATGGCCACCAGCGAGCCGACCGGGTCCCGGCCATTGTCATCGGCCGGGGTGAGGGCCTGCCGGACGGCCTGGAACCGGGCCGGCACGTCCTGGTCGCGCGTCAGCTCCGCCGTGCTGCGGGCGCGCTGGCGCATGAGGGTGGCGGCCGTCTCGATCCGGTCGTACGACGCCACCAGGCGGCTGTCCGCCTTGAGCAGCTCATCGCAGCGCAGCCAGAACTCCCGCCGGAGCCGATGACGGCCCAGCTCGGCGTCCGACAGCGTGCTGCGCGAGTAGCCGGTCAGCGGGGCCAGCTCCCACTGGCTCAGGCCGGCCCGGTTCCGCAGGGCGGCCAGCTGCCGGCCCAGCGCCCGCCGCATCTGCGTCACCGTCTCGGTATCGCCGGGAGCATCCGGCCCGGCGGGCCCGGCGGGCCCGGCCAGCTCGGCCTGCAGGGCGGGCAGGCCCGGCGAACGGCGGCCGGGCGGCTCACTGACGGCCCTCACCGGACGGTCGCCTTGTCCAAGTCATCGCCGTCCGCCGGCGGACGCGACGGCGTACGCCATCTCGACGCGACGGACCAGGCTGCCGTCGGGCTCGCGCATCCTGTCCAGCAGAGCGAACGCCACGCGGCGGGCTTCGTCCCGGTCAGCGTCCGGGATGTGCTGCCAGGCCAGCCTCGGGGCCTCCGCCCATGAGGCCTGCCACCACTGCCGGGGCCCGGTATAGCGCACCGGCACGGTGTCCGCGATGGTCTGGGTGCCGATGTATCCGCAGTCGTTCAGCACGGCGGTCATCTCGTCCCGGGAGCCGAGGCGGTGGACGTAAGCCTCGAACCCGTCGGCGCCCTTGGCGAAGGCGTCCACCGTGGCGAAGACCGGCGACCACCGCGGATCCGGTCGGGTGCCCCACGAGAACGCCACGGTGCCGCCCGGCTGGAGAACCTCGTGCCAGCGGCGCAGCGCGCCCTCCGGATCCGGCAGCAGGTACAGCACCAGGCTGGCCAGCACGGCATCGAAGCTGCCCGGGGCGAACGGCGGCCGGGACGCATCTGCCCGCCGGATGGTCACGTTCTCCAGACCGCGCGCGGCCGCCTCGGCCGCGGTGCGGCGGAGCATCCCGTCCGACAGATCGGTGCCCGTCACCTGGCCGCCGGGCAGCACCGTGCGGGCGGCGCGAATGGTGACCGCGCCGGCACCGCATCCGACGTCGAGCACCTGGTCACCGGGCCGCAGGCTGGCCAGGGTCACCAAGCGGTCCGCGATGGGCCCGGCGAGCTGCACGCCGGAGTTGTCGTAACGGGGCGCAGCCTCCTCGAACGTGGCCACGGTGGCGAGGTTCGGGCTGATGGCGGTACTGGCGTTCGCTGGCCCGGGCATGTCAGCTCCCTACCGGGTTCGTCATGGCGGTGATGTCGAATCGCTTCTTCAGCTGGCCGAAGCTCTGCATCAGGTCGGGGACCCGCTGCAGGCGGACCGCCTCGACCCGGGTAGGGAAGTCCCCGAGGGCCATGATCGCGGCGGTCTGCACGGTGATCGACGTGTACACGTGCAGCACGCTCTCGACCACCGGCCGGTTGATGTCGGCGATGGCCTGGCCGCGGTCGATGGCCTGGACGACCGCAGCGGCGGTCTTCGGGTACCGCTGGCACCACTGCATGGTCGCGACGTAGCCATCGATCGGGAAATCCTGCGTCGCACCCGCGTTGACGTCGATGAGCCCCTCACCGCCGATCTCCACCTCGGCCTCGCTCAGGTAGGGCTCCGCCAGGTAGGCGGCATCAATGCGGTGGGCCCGGAGCGCGGCCGGCATCTGCGGGAAAGGCATCGCCACCAGGTGCACCTGTGAGGGCGGCACGCCCTGCGACTCGAGCGTCGACGACACCAGCAGCGCGGCGATGCTGTTGAGCGCGTTCACCGCGATGGTCCGGCCGGACAGTTGCTGCGGCGCGGTGATCCCCGACGCGGGCAGGACCACGATCTGGTCGACATTCGGCGCGCCGGCGTATCCGTCCGCCAGGATGTGGAACCTTCCGGCCCCGTGCACCTGTGCTTCGATGAACCCGGCGTAGGCCCCGTTGAGGACGTCAATGCTGCCGTTGAGCAGATCCGTGGTGACGCCGGCGCCGGATCCGACGTTCAGGATCTTCACGTTCAGGCCGGCCTGCCGGAAAAATCCGTCACGCTGCGCGATGTACAGACCGGCCGACGAGGCGGTGGGCACGGTCGCGATGGTCAGATTCGGCTTTTCCACCGAGGATGATCCGGTCGCCGCAACCTGGGACCCGCATCCGGTGCTCACGAGGGCAGCCAGGATAGCGATCGACGCGGCCACATGGCGGTATCCAGGCCGCTTCGCCCGCATCCAGGACAACTTAGACATGGGAGAAACAATTAGTTGCCGACATAAATGTCGGAAACCGCCGGCACAAAGTTCGGCAGAACGAATTCTCCGCAAAAGTTTCCGGTGAAATTGCACATGCACAGCAGCCGTGCTCGCCAGCGCGCCAGAAACGCATTACTGGCTCTTATGTGATTGGTGGTACTCAGGCTTCGGGCAGATATGTCATGCTATTACCGGACAAACATGCCGAGACTGCTCACTGTCCGGTGCGCTGACCGATGCGATGCACGTGCGGTGGCGTGCACAGGAGGACGCCCCGCGCACGGGCGGGGGTCAGGTCGCCGGCCCGCAGGACGGCGGGAGGGTACTGGCGTCGACGTCGGTACGCACCCAGTCGTTGGCGGCGGCGAACCACTCGTAGGAGTTGCGGACGCGCAGATGCCCGGCCAGGTTGCCCACGGTCAGCCTGCCGGTGGAGATCACGCCGGACAATCGAAACCGTGCCGAAGCTTGGCTCCTTCGTGCGGGTACGCCCCAGGGACGTGCTAGCCGGCCGGACCGCCTGCCGCCGGCGGCGGCGCGGCAGCCACGATGATGACGGTGACCGGCTGGTGGCAGTGCGGGCACTGCTCCATCACGGCCAGCGTGGACTGGGCGGCCTCGCCCAGCGGCTGGGTGGCTGTCTCCGGCCCGGCGCTCCCCCACACCACGCCGTTCGTGGCCGCGCCGCCCGGCGCAGCCTCACCCGGCACAACGACTGCATCGGCGCCCGGCACACCAACTGGGGTGCTGCCCGGCACCTTGCCTGCACCAGCGCCGGCGGCAGCGCCTGCGGGGGCAGGACCGGCAGCGGGGGCAGCGTCAGCCGGGGCAGCGCCTGCGGCGACGGTCCCAGCAGCGGCAGCGCCGAGGCCATCCCGGCCGACAGGAACCGGGCCAACGAGAGCCGGGCCGACAGGGACCGGGCCGACAGCGGCGGCACCCCAAAAGGCAGGACCGCCCGCACCGGCACCATCAGCGGCCGCGCCGGCACCATCGGCGCCCAGGACCTCGGCGCGGGGCGCGGGAAGCAGGGCCTGAAGCCGCCGCAACGCCTGTTCCTCCCGCGCGGCCTGGGCCTGGCTGCGCGCGGTCCGGCGCACGGCCGTGGCGACCACCTCAATGCGGTCATAGGCCGCGGTCAGCACACCGTCGGCCGTCAGCGCCTCGTCACACCGCTGCCAGAACTCCCGCCGCAGCCGGTGCCGGCCAAGCTCCGCGTCCGACAGCGTGCTGCGCGAGTATCCCGTTAACGGCGCGAACTCCCACTGACTGAAACCCGCCCGGCTCCGCAGCGAGGCGAGCCGCCGTCCCAGGGCACGGCGTTGCTCCCACACTCTCTCGGCATGGGGTCGTCCGGCATCCGCGCCCCGTCCGGCATCCGCGCCCCGTCCGGAATCGACGCCCCGTCCGGAATCCGACGCCCCGTCCGGAATCGACGCCCCGTCCGGAATCGCCCGCCAGCGGCGAGGCGGCCGGTCCTGCCGCACGGTTCACGGTGGGCCTTCCCTCCGTTTTGTGCCAGGCGTCGGGCTGTCCAGCACGGGGAACGTGTGATGGTCGGCCCGCCAAGGCATGCGAACGCGGCAAGGTCATAGTGCCTCCGGTTAGATGTGCGCGACGCAAGTGCCGAAGGGCCAAATATGGCATATGAGTGACCGACGCGTCACTCCCCGTTTGGGGAATTTTCCGCTTTCTGTGCCGTTTTGATTCGCCTGAATACGCCACGACCAGCCTTAAAGGCCGCAAAAGTGGCTATTCCTCCCCGTGGACGAATTCGCCGCCGGCGACGGTCAGGTCGACCCGGGTGCTGCCGATCTCGGCGGGCGGGATGGTGCGTATGTCATGGTCGAGCACCGCGATATCGGCCAGGTGCCCGGGCCGCAGCGAACCGAGGTCCGCCTCGCGGTGGTTGACGTAGGCGACGCCGGCAGTAAACGCGGTGAGGGCCTGCGCGACAGTGATGGCCTCGTCCGGGAGGAACGGCCGGTCCGTTTCGGCCGTGCCCGGCCTTCCGAGCCGTTCGGACAGCCGGCGGTTGACCGCGACGTGCATCTCCTGCAGCGGGTCCGCGCTCGATACCGGCCAGTCGCTGCCGAACGCGATGCGGGTGCCGTGGCGGGTGAGCGTGCCGATCTTGTACTGCCACGTGGCGCGTTCCCGGCCGACGATGGGCAGCGTGAGGTCGTCCATCTGCGGATCGTGGCAGGCCCACAACGGCTGGAAGTTGGCCACCGCGCCGAGGTCGCGGAACCGGTCCAGGTCGCCCGGGCGGATGAACTGCAGGTGTGCCAGGTGGTGCCGGAGGTCGGCGGGCCGCTGCCGCATGGGCCAGTGCGTCGAGGGCGACGTGCACGGCCCGGTCCCCGAGCGCGTGAAAGTGAACCTGGAACCCCTCCCGGCTGAGCAGGCGAACAGCCTCGGCGACCTCCTCCGGCGGTATGAACAGGCGGCCACGGTGCTCGTGCCCGGCCGGACGGCCATGGTAGGGCTCGGTCATCGCCGCGGTCAGCGTCTCACACACCCCGTCCATCATGATCTTGACGGAGGTGGCGCGGAACCGGCCCGATGCGGCGCGCTCACGCCGCCCGAGCAGATCGGCGATCTGGCCGGCGTCGCGGGTCCGGTCCCACCACAGGGCCGCGTTGACGTGCGCGGTCAGCCAGCCTTCGGCCGCGGCCGCACGGTAGGTGCCGTAGGCGTCGGGGATGCCGATGTCCGGCGCCGCACCGACGATGGCATCCTGCCAGTGCGTGACGCCCGCGCGTGCAGGTGGGCCTGGCCCGCACGGAGCCCGGCGGCGAGGTCGGCGGCGGACGGGGGCGGAACGACGCGCGAGACCAGCCGCATCGCCCCGTCGTGCAGCGCGCCGGAGGGCTCGCCCCGCTCGTCGCGCTCGATCCGGCCGTCGGCGGGGTCGGGCGTGTCCCTGGTGATCCCGGCCCGCGCGAGCGCCGCCGGGCTGACCCAGGCGCTGTGATGGTCGCGGTTCGGCAGGAACACGGGACGGCCGGCGGCTACCGGTTCCAGGTCGGCGGCCGAGGGGACCCCGCCCGGGAACGCCTCCATGGACCAGCCGCCGCCGAGCACCCAGTCATCTGGCCCGAGAGCACGGGCGTACCGGCGATGGTGTCGAGATACTCGGGCCGGCTGCGCTGGCCCACGAGATTGCAGCGGAGGCTCTCGAGGCCGCCGCCGACGGGATGGACATGCGCATCGCCGAACGCCGGGATGGCCAGTCGCCCCTTCAGATCGATCACGTGTGCCCGGGGCCCGGCCATCTCGCGCGCATCGGCGGACCTGGTCACCGCGGCAATCCGGCCGTCCGCCACGACGATCGCGTCGCAGCCGGCGCCCACACCGTCCGGGGACCACACCCGCCCGTTCACCAGTACCAGCGACCCCGCCATCCCGCCACCCTCCTCCCGGAGTGCACCGGGCCCGGAATGTGTGCAATTCCCGCTGTGATCACCGCACAAACGGCACACTTCGGGCCGGGTCCTCGGGCCACCGCCGGCGGCCGGTTTGCCGGCGAAGCGGCCCGGGTAGGCGCGTGAGGGGTGCCAGGTCCCATACGAGGAGGTGACCGCAGGTGAAGCTGACGTTCCTTCGCCCGCTGTATCAGGACGCGGGCGGCTTTGCTTCCGTGTACCTCGACACGTCGGGGTCCGGCCGGGGACCGGAGGCCCGGGCGGTGGACATACGCTGGCGTGACCTGCGGAAGGAACTGTCCCGGGCCGGGGCGGACGCGGCGACCCTGGACGCGCTCGGTGAGGTGCTCACCGGTCCCGGCCTGACCGCCCCGGGGATGGCGGCGTTCGGCCAGGGCGGCACCGTGCCGCTGGCGGTGCGGCTGCCCGCGGTGCCGCTGCGCGAGATGGCCCGCTGGGCCCGGCTGCCGGATCTGCTGCCGCTGCTCGTCCAGTCCCCGCCGCGGCCGCCGCACCTGCTGGTCAGCGCGACCAGGGCCGGCGGTCAGGTGCTCGCCGTCCGCAACGCCAACGACGTCACCAAGGAAACCGTCGAGGGGACCGGCTGGCCCGTCCACAAGGTGAAGTCGGGCGGCTCGGCGCAGCTGGAGCACCAGCGGTCCGCCGAGGAAGCCTGGGAGATCAACGCCAAGGAACTCGCCGACGCGGTGGTGAACGCGGCCGCCGGCGCGGTGCCCGAGGCGATCATCGTGGCCGGTGACGTGCGGGCCCGGGCCTTGCTGGTCAGCAAGCTGCCCGCCAGCCTGGCCAGCAAGGCCGTCATCGTGGACCGCGAGGTGGCCGTGGACTCCGAAGAGCTGGCCGCGGCGGCGGAGCAGGCGCTGCGCGACCTGGAGGACGCCGACGCCCGGCGGCGGCTGGAGACGTTCCGCAACCAGCTCGGCGCGGGCGGCGCGACCGAGGGCCTGGCCGAGACGGTGGCCGCGCTGCGTGACGGGCAGGTCGCCGAACTGTTCCTCGGCGGCGACTACCTGGCCGACGACCCGGACACGCCCGGGCCGGCCTGGTCCTGCGCACCGGCCTGGATCGGCCCCACGCTGGCCGACGTGGGCCTGTCGGAGCAGGAGCTGCGCGACCGCGGCCTGACCGACGTGGCCCGGGACCATGCCGACGCCGCGATCGTGCGCGCCGCGACCGGGACGGACGCCGAGCTGTTCATGGTGCCGGCCGGGGAGGCGCCGCTGCGGGACGATATCGGCGCGCTGCTCCGCTACCCGGTGCCGGGTGCCTGACGTGGCCGGGCAGGCCCAGCCGACCGGGTGAGACGCGGCGCGGGAAAGCAGCGGGACCACCGGCGCGGGACCCACCCGGCGCGGGTTACTCCCGGCTCAGGACGATGATCATGCGCCAGGCCTCCGGCGCGGACAGGCTCACCTCGTCCGCGAAGTCGCCGTAGCACGCGGCCACCGTGAAGCCGCCCGCCAGCCGGACGGCCGCGGTGACCTCGGTGCCGGTCCAGAACCGGTTCGGCACCACGTCGGCGAGAGTCCGGGAGCCGGTCGGGTCGCGCACGGTGACCAGCACGTGTTCCCTGGTCACCTGGGTGACCGGGTCGATCGCGTCGTCGCCGCCGCCCCAGCGGACGTGCACGTGCCGGGCGCCGAGGTCGCTGTCCCATTCGGAGCTGGTCCGCGGCACCATGGTCAGGAAGTCCGCCGGGTGCGCGAGCTCCATGATGTAGAGCCCCCCGGGCGCGGTGTGCGCGGCCGCCGCCCGCAGGTGCGCGACCAGGTCATCGAGGTTCATCAGGTGGCACACGGAGTTCAGCATCGTGATGACCAGGTCGAACCGGCGCGAGAGGGCGAAGTCGCGCATGTCGGCGCGCACGACCTCCAGCCCGAGCCCCTCCCGGTGCGCCTTGTCGCGGGCCCGGGCGCACATCGCCGGGCTCAGGTCCAGGGCGACCGCGGCGACACCGCGCCGGGCCAGCTCGAGGGCGTGCTCCGCCGGGCCGGCCGCGAGCTCCAGCACCGATCCGGGGCCGCCGGCCACCTCGCCCTGCCCGGCCCGCGGGGCGTGCCGCACGAACCAGCGTTCCAGGGCGTCTACCTCACCGCGGACGTCGCGGTACGCGCAGGCGAGCTCGTACATCTCCGGCTCGTCGTAGATTCCGGTCACCCGGTCATTGTGCCGGAAACCAGCCGCGCGGCTGGAATCCCCGTCTAGCCGCCCGGGGTGTTCCTGCGGCAAACTGGCCGCATGATGACCGAGGCCCAGGCCCTCAACGCGCTGGCGAGGCAGGACCCGGAGGCGGCGGACGAGGCGAAGGCCGCGCTCAGCTGGCTCACCAACGGTGCCGGGCTGGAGACGGTTTCGCAGCTCAAGCTGCAGGAATTCGTCTGGTACGCCCTCCCGGTCAAATGGCCCATGACGACCGGCGAGCTCATCGCGGTGACCCGTGCCCTCGGCCGGCTGTTCTCCATGCTCGGCATGGAGCGCTACGCCGACGTCTGCATGTGCCCGGGTACCGAGAAGATCCTCACCGCCTACGGCGACGGCCACGAGACGGGGATCGCCGCCTACGCGGAGGCCGTGGAGAACTCGAGCACCGCTCCATCGGACACCGGCCTGCTGGCCTGGGGATCGGTGATGGGCCCGGACGAGCGCGCCGCCTACGACGCGTGCGCCGCTGCGGTCGAGCTCTCGATCGCCTCGGGCGAGCTGGTGACCGGGAGCCGCGGCTGGCGGGCCAGGCGCAGCGCCCTGATCGACCGCTGGCTCACGGCGCCTCCCCCGGCCCGTGACGGCCAGACGGGCTGGAACGACCCGGCGCGGGGGCACCCGGCGGGCGGGCACCCGGCCCGCGAGGGCCGCAGCCAGCCGGGACGGCACCGGGCGGGCGCCCACCACGCGCCCGGGGTCAGCGGGACATGGCTGGCCCGGATTCATACCGAACGGATGGATGCGTGGGCCAACAGCCGCCCGGGCGAGCGGTCCCGGCTGGCGGCGGCGGTGCTGCCCCGGCTGCTGGAGGAGACGGGCGCGCCGGACGGCGCGCTGCCCACCCTCGGCTGGCTGCTCGGGCACGCCGACGCGGGCCTGCGGCTGACCGCCCGGTATTACATCCCGCCCGCGCTGGTCACCGAGGCCGTGGACATGTTCGGCTGGCGAGAGCAGATGGCCGGCGCGCTGCGGCAGGAACTCGACGTGTTCCCGCTGCACACCCTGCGGGGGCTGGCCCAGGGCGAGATGGGGGCGATCCGGCGCAGCGGTACCAGCCTGCTGCTGACCCGGACCGGACGGCTGATGACCGAGGACCGCGAGGCCCGGTGGCGGATCGGCACCGCCGCCCTGATCGGCGCCGACGACAGCACGCGACCGGACTTCGCGGTGGCCGTGCGCGAGGCCAGCCTGCTGTTCCTGCTGGTCAGCGGCCCGGCCGGGTATGAGGAGCTGACCCGGCACCTGACCCGGATCCACACCGAGGAAGGCTGGACGTCGCGCGGCGGGCTCAGCGACGCCGTGCGCCGCGAGATCCACGGGCTCCGGCACCGGCTGTGGGCGCTGCACCTGCTCTACACCGGGCGCGCCTCCCGGGAGCCGCTCACGCTCACCGAGACCGGTGTGCAGGCGGCGCTGGCCGCGCTGCGCTCCCGGGCCCGCGGGCCCCGGCACCACGTCGGCCTCGGGTTACCCGTTCAGGACAAGGGGCCGCCGCGCAGCTCGGGGTACCCGGAGTAGTTCTCGGCCAGCGTCGTGGCGGCGGCGCGGGATGTGGTGACGTACCGGAGCTGGGACAGCTGCAGCTGTTCCTCCATCTGGTCCCGGCCGGCATCGCGGGACGGCAGATGCCGTGGAAACCGTCGCGGCAGGCGATCACGTCGCAGCCGACCTTGTGCCGGTGACCGTCGGCGTCGGTGTATCGGAGCACCGGCCGGGCGGTGTCGAGGCCGGCGACTTCGGTGCCGGAGACGTCGAAGTAGAGGGCGGCTCCTGCGGCCTTCCGTTCAGCGCCGGCCCGGCCCCCCACGATGCCGGCCTGGGTCCGTTCGGTGGTCATCGGCGGCCGCTAGAACGGGTACGGGGTGATGTCGCCGCGGACCGTCACCCAGCGGGTCTCGGTGAACGCATCGATGTTCGCGGTGCCGCCGAAGCGGGCCCCGGTGCCCGAGGCGAGCAGGCCGCCGAAGGGGATGTTCGGCTCGTCGTCGACGGTCTGGTCGTTGATGTGCACGATCCCGGTGGGGATGCGGCGGGCCAGGTCGAGGCCACGCATGACGTCGCTGGTGAGGATGCCGAGCGAGAGGCCGTATTCGCTGTCGGCGGCGAGCTTGGCCGCCTCGTCCGGGGTGGCGAACGGGACGACCGGCGCCACCGGGCCGAACACCTCGCTGGCGTACGCCGGCATCTGCGGCGCGACGTCGGCCAGCACGGTCGGCTGGTAGAACAGGCCCTCGAAGGTGCCGCCCGCGGCCAGCCGGGCCCCCGCGGTCACGCTGGCGGTGACCAGGTCGTGCACCTTGTCACGCTGCCGCTCGTCGATGATCGGCCCGAGCGCGACCTGCTCGGTGGCCGGGTTACCGACCGGGAGATGGCTTGCCTTGCCGGCCAGGCGGCTCACGTAGTCCTCGTAGATGTCCTGCTGCACCAGGTGCCGCCCGGTGGTCATGCAGATCTGCCCCTGGTGCAGGAACGAGCCCCAGGCGCCCGCGGAGACGGCCCGGTCGAGGTCGGCGTCGTTCAGCACGATGAGCGCGGAGTTGCCGCCCAGCTCCAGGTGCACGCGCTTGAGGTGGCGGGCCGCCAGCTCGCCGACGCGGCGGCCCGAGGCGGTGGACCCGGTGAAGGAGATGATCCTTATGAGGGGCTCTTCGATGATGGCTTCCCCCACGTCGGCGCCGCCGGGCAGCACGTGCAGCAGCCCGTCCGGCAGGCCGGCCTCCTCGAAGACGCGGGCCAGCACGACCCCGCCGGAGACGGCGGTGCGCGGGTCCGGCTTGAGGATGACCGCGTTACCCAGCGCCAGCGCGGGGGCGACCGACCGGATGGACAGGATCTGCGGGAAGTTGAACGGCGCGATCACGCCGACCACCCCGGCCGGGACGCGTTCGGCGAAGCTGAGCCGGGGCTGCTCGCTGGGCAGCAGCTCACCGTAGGGCCGCGAGGGCAGGGTGGCCGCTTGGTAGATCTCTTCGGTAGCCACGTGCGTCTCGAACTGCATGGCGGGCGGGATCTTGCCGTTTTCCCGGATTCCCCACGGCTCGATCTCGGTCGCGCTGGCCAGCCACAGGTCCGCGGCTTTCCGCAGGATGGCGGACCGCTCGGTGTGCGGCCGCGCGGCCCAGCCGGCCTGGGCGGCCGCCGCGACCTGCGCGGCGCGGGCCACGTCGGCGGGCGTGGCCATCCCGACCCGCCCGATCTCCTGCCCGGTCGCGGGCTCGATGACCGGGGCGTCGCCGCCCCCGCCGGCGGCCCAGCCGCCAAGGAAGATCCTGCCCCGCCATGCTGACTCGTCCATGAGTGCCATGACTGCTCCGCTGGGTGTCCGGTGGTCCGTGGTTCCGGGTTTCCGGGTTTCCCGGGTTTCGGCTGGCCTGATTGTGTGCGTTCTACGAACGAGGGTTCTGATAGCGAACCTAGGGGGAAGCGCAGGCGGTGTCAAAGGAACGGCCGGGAGGTTTCCCTCACCTGGCGTCCGGCGCGTATGTTCGTTCTGCTGTTCGCTGCGCGCACACCCGCCCGCGCGGGCGTTCTTTACGGTTTTCACGGTCAGGAGTCCCGTTGAGCGATGACGGCGTTCGCGACGCAGACTTCATTCAGTCGCTGGAGCGCGGCCTGTCCGTGATCCGTGCCTTCGACGCCGAGCACCCGAAGCTAAGCCTCAGCGAGGTGGCGGTGCGGACCGGCCTGAGCCGCGCCGCGGCCCGCCGTTTCCTGCACACGCTGGTGGATCTCGGGTACATGCGGCTGGAGGGCAGCCAGTTCTCGTTGCGGCCGAAGATTCTCGAGCTCGGCTACGCCTACCTGTCCAGCCTGTCCCTGCCGGAAGTCGCGATGCCGCACCTGGAGCAGCTGGTGGAGCAGGTCCGCGAATCGTCGTCGGTGTCGCAGCTCGACGGGGACAACGTCGTCTACATCGCCCGCGTCCCGACCCGGCGCATCATGACCGTCGCCATCAGCGTCGGCACCCGGTTCCCCGCCTACGCGACCTCGATGGGCCGGGTGCTGCTGGCCGACAAGCCATCGGACTGGCTGGACGCGTATCTGGCGTCGACCACGCTGGTGCCGCTGACCCCGCACACGATGGCCGACCCGGCGTCGCTGCGGGCGGAGCTTTCCCGGATCCGCTCGCAGGGCTGGGCGCTGGTGGACCAGGAGCTCGAGGAGGGGCTCCGCTCGGTCGCGGCGCCGATCCGCGACAGCGAGGGCCGGGCGATCGCGGCGGTCAACGTCTCCACCCACGCCGGGCGCCGCAGCGTCGCGGACGTCATCGGCGACCTGCTCGAACCGCTGCTGCGGACGGCCCGCGCGATAGAGGCCGACCTGCGTCGGCGGCGGCCCGTCGGGCGCGTGCCGGACGCTGTGAGCCCGGGTCCCCGGCTGGGGCCAGCCTGGGGCCAGTGCGGGGCCGGTGCGGGGCCTGCCACACTTGACCCGTGCAGACTCTGGTTATCGATCACCCGCTGGTCACTCACAAGCTCACGGCACTGCGGGAAACGGGTACCGAGACCGCGACCTTCCGGCGGCTCACCGATGAACTCGTCACCCTGCTGGCCTACGAGGCGACCCGGGAGATCCGCGTCCAGCCGGTCACCGTGCAGACCCCGCTCGGTGACGCGGCGGGGGTCAGGCTGGGCAGCCCGTCACCGCTGATCGTGCCCGTGCTGCGGGCCGGCATCGGCATGCTCGACGGCATGATCCGGCTGCTGCCGATGGCCGACGTCGGCTTCGTGGGACTCGTCCGCGACGAGAAGTCGCTGGTCGCGTCCACCTACGCGGACCGGCTGCCCGCCGACCTCACCGGCCGTGAGGCGTTCGTGCTGGACCCCATGCTCGCCACCGGGGGAACGCTGCAGGCTGTGATCGCCATGCTGGCCGGGCGGGGGATCACCTCCGTTACGGCGGTGACCCTGCTCGCGGCGCCGGAGGGCCTGAAGCGCCTGCAAGAGGCGTTTCCCGGCCAGGGCGCGGCGGGAGCGGGGTCGGAAGCGGGGGCGGGCCCGGCGGTGGTCCGGGTGGTGACCGCGGCGGTAGACAGCCGCCTGGACTCGCACGGGTACATCTACCCGGGCCTGGGCGACGCCGGCGACCGCCTCTTCGGCAAGGTCTAGTGCTTGCCGGGGGGACGACCCCCGGAACCCCCCGCTGCGCTGTGCTGGCCCGGGGGGACGACCCCCCGGAACCCCCCGCTGCGCTGTGCTGGCCCGGGGGGACGACCCCCCGGAACCCCCCGCTCCGCTCCGCGCCCCGCTTGGGTACTCGCCGACACAACAGCCGCTCACCCGGGCCTCCGGCCCGGGGGTCGCTGGGCCGTTAGATTCCTAGGAGGGATTCCAGGCCGACGGTCAGGCCGGGCGGGAGCGAGCCGATCTGGCGGACGGCGAGCAGGACGCCGGGCATGAACGAGGCCCGGTCCAGGGAATCGTGCCGGATGGTCAGCGTCTCGCCGTGCCCGCCGAGCAGCACCTCCTGGTGTGCCACCAGGCCGGCCAGCCGGACCGCGTGCACGTGCACATCGTCGACGACCGCACCGCGCGCGCCCGGCAGCGACGAGGCGGTCGCGTCGGGCGGCGCGCCGAGCCCGGCGGCCCCTCGGGCCTCGCTGATTATGGCGGCGGTCCGCAGGGCGGTGCCCGACGGCGCGTCGGCCTTGCCCGCATGGTGCAGCTCGATGATCTCGGCGGAGTCGAAGAAGCGCGCGGCCTGGGCGGCGAAGCGCATCATCAGGACGGCGCCGACGGAGAAGTTCGGCGCGATGAGCACGCGTGCTCCCGGGGCCTCGTCCAGCCACCGGCGTACCTGGCCCAGCCGGTCCGCACCGAAGCCGGACGTGCCGACCACGGTGTCGAGCCCCTGGTCGATGCACCAGCGCAGGTTGTCCATGACCACGCCCGGGTGGGTGAAGTCAACCAGGACGTCACAGCGGGTCAGCACGTCGAGCGCGTCGCCCTCGTCTACGTCCGCAGCGATCGTGAGGTCCTCAGCCCCAGCGACGGCCCGGCAGACCTCGCTCCCCATCCGGCCGCGTGAACCGAGCACACCCACCCTGATCATGACGCTCACTTTCTCCCGGGATCAGCCACTGCCCCTATAGCTACCACCGATCGGCCCGCCCGGGGCGGCGAAGGCGGGGGCCGCCGGGCCCGCGCCCGGGAGGCGCCACGCGGGCCCCCGCGGGCAACTCGGGTGCGCGGGAGGGCCCCGCCGGGGACGCGCCGGGTGCGGTCCCGCCCCTCGGACGCATCCTGCACGGCCCCCGCCCGGTCCCCGTGCCCGGCTGGCCCGTCCACGTGAAACGAAACGGGGCGACTTTTCCGCACATACTGCAGAAAAGTCGCCCCGATCTGCTGCGTCGTGGCCCCGGCGGGCGAGCCGGGGGACGGGCGGCGTGGTTAGCGGAGGGCGCCGGCGAAGGTCTCGCCGTCGTCGAAGGGGCCGACGACGGCCAGCGCCTTGGGCCGGGCGAGGACCTCGGCGGCGACCGCGCGTATGTCGTCGTGGCTGACGGCCTCGATGGCCGCAAGCGTCTCCTCGACCGGCTCCAGCCTCGGGTAGACCAGCTCGGACTTGCCGAGCCGGCTCATCCGCGAGGACGGGTCCTCCAGGCCGAGCACGATCGAGCCCCGCATCTGGCCCTTGCCGCGTTCCAGTTCGGCGTCGGTCAGGCCGCCCGACAGCAGCTTCTCCACCTCGCCGGTGCAGATGGCCAGCACTTCGTCGGCCTTGGACGGCAGGCAGCCGACGTAGATGCCCCACATGCCCGTGTCGGCGTTCTGCGACGCGAAGCTGTAGACCGAGTAGGCCAGGCCCCGCTTCTCCCGGATCTCCTGGAACAGCCGGGAGGACATCCCGCCGCCGAGGGCCGCGTTGAGCACGCCGAGGGCGTACCGGCGGTCATCGTTACGGGGCAGTCCCTCGCAGCCGAGCATCAGGTTGGCCTGCTCGATCCCGCGCGAGACCAGCCGCAGGCCGGTGCCCGGGCTGTGCCCCGGCCCCGCGTACTCGCCGCTGAGCCGGGGCGGAGCAGGCTCGGCGTCCCCGTCCAGGGCCGCACCGAACGCCTGCCGGACCTGCTCCACCAGGTCGTCATGGTCCAGGCTGCCCGCCGCGGCCACAACCAGGTGCTCCGGGCCGTACTTGGCCCGGTAGTGCTCGTTGATCTGGTCCCGGGTGATCGCGTTGATCGACTCCACGGTGCCGAGCACCGGGCGGCCCAGCGGGGTGTCGCCGAACAGGTGCGCGGCGAACGCCTCGTGCACCGTGTCGGTCGGATCGTCATCGTTCATGGCGATCTCTTCGAGCACGACGTTGCGCTCGGCGTCCACGTCCTGCGGGGTGATCAGCGAGCCGGTCACCATGTCCGACAGGACGTCGACGGCCAGCGGCTGGTCCGCGTCGAGCACCCGCGCGTAATAGCAGGTGTACTCCTTCGTGGTGAAGGCGTTCATCTCGCCGCCAACCGCGTCCATCTCCGAGGAGATCTCCAGTGCCGTGCGCCGCTTGGTGCCCTTGAAGAGCAGGTGCTCCAGGTAGTGCGTGGCGCCCTCGTGCCGGAGGTCCTCGTCCCGGGACCCGACGCCGACCCAGATGCCGAGCGCGACGGACCGCACCGCCGGCAGGGACTCGGTGATGACCCGGAGCCCGCCGGGCAGTACGGTCCGGCGCACGGTCACGCCGTCAGCAGGGCCGTCGGCCCCCGTGTCACCGCTCACTGGTCGCGTTGCCCGCGGCTGCGCTGCCGGGTCCGGTGCGCGACGTCGCGGTCGCCCCGCTCCCCCCGCTCGCCGCGGTCCCGGTCACGGTCCCGCGGTCCCCGGTCACCGTCGCCGGCGTGCCCGGACAGGTCCTCGCCCGCCGCCTCACGCTCGACGACCTCGACCGGAACCAGCGACAGCTTGCCCCGGTCGTCGATCTCGCGGATCTCGACCTGGACCTTGTCGCCGACCTTGATGACGTCATCGATGTTCTCGATGCGCCGGCCGCCGTGCAGCTTGCGGATCTGCGTGATGTGCAG
The DNA here is from genome assembly GCA_963808295.1 of uncultured Actinomycetes bacterium. GTDB lineage: Bacteria > Actinomycetota > Actinomycetes > Streptosporangiales > Streptosporangiaceae > Bog-532. Next base: position 31,858 of record CAWEFP010000043.1, read on the forward strand.
CAGGCCGTCCTTGCCGGGCAGCAGCGAGACGAACGCCCCGAACGTAGTGGTCTTCACCACCGTGCCGAGGAACCGCTCGCCGATCTCGGGCATGTGCGGGTTGGCGATCGCGTTGATCGCGGCCCGCGCCGCCTCCGCGGACGGCCCGTCGGTCGCGCCGACGTAGATGGTGCCGTCGTCCTCGATCGTGATCTCGGCGCCGGTGTCGTCCTGGATCGAGTTGATCATCTTGCCCTTCGGCCCGATGACCTCGCCGATCTTGTCCACCGGGACCTTGATCGTGATGATCCGCGGCGCGTACGGGCTCATCTCGGCGGGGGCCGAGATCGCGCCGCGCATCACGTCGAGGATGGTCAGCCGCGCCGCGCGGGCCTGGGTGAGCGCCGCGCCCAGCACCGAGGCGGGGAGGCCGTCCAGCTTCGTGTCCAGCTGCAGCGCGGTGATCAGGTCCTGCGTCCCGGCCACCTTGAAGTCCATGTCGCCGAACGCGTCCTCGGCGCCGAGGATGTCGGTGAGCGTGACGTACTCGCCACCCTCGTGGATCAGGCCCATCGCGATGCCGGCGACCATGTCCTTCAGCGGCACGCCCGCGTCCAGCAGCGACATCGTGGAGGCGCAGACCGAGCCCATCGAGGTGGAGCCGTTGGAGCCGATCGCCTCCGACACCTGGCGGATGGCGTACGGGAACTCCTCGCGCGTGGGGAGCACGGGCAGCAGGGCCCGTTCCGCCAGCGCACCATGACCGATCTCGCGGCGCTTGGGCGAGCCGACCCGGCCGGTCTCCCCGGTCGAGTAGGGCGGCATGTTGTAGTTGTGCATGTAGCGCTTGGTGCGCTCCGGGTTGAGCGTGTCGATCATCTGCTCCATGCGGAGCATGTTCAGCGTCGTGACGCCGAGCACCTGGGTCTCACCGCGCTCGAACAGCGCGGAGCCGTGCACCCGGGGCAGCACGTGCGCCTCGGCGGAGAGCTGGCGGATGTCGCGGAGACCACGGCCGTCGATGCGGACGCCGTCGCGGATGATCCGCTCCCGCACCAGCTTCTTGGTCAGCGCGCGGAACGCCCCGCTGATCTCCTTCTCCCGGCCCTCGAACCGCACGCCGAGCCGCTCGACGGCCAGCGCCTTGACCCGGTCGGTCTCGGACTCGCGCTCCTGCTTGCCGGCGATCGTCAGAACCTTGGCCAGCTCCTCGGAGAACTCGCTGGCCAGCGCCTCGAAGACATCCTCGTGGTAGTCCAGGAAGACCGGGAACTCCGCGGTCTCCTTGGCGGCCTGCGCGGCCACCTGCTGCTGCGCCTCGCACAGCACCTTGATGAACGGCTTGGCCGCCTCGAGGCCCTGGGCAACGATCTCCTCGGTCGGCGCGACCGCACCGTTGTCACCCGCGGCGAGCAGGCCCAGCGTGCGCGGCGTGGACTCCGCCTCGACCATCATGATCGCGACGTCGCCGCTCTCGATGACGCGACCCGCGACCACCATGTCGAACGTGGCTTCCTCAAGCTGGGAGTGGGTCGGGAAACCCGACCCACTGGCCCTTGATCAGCGCGACCCGGACGCCGCCGATCGGGCCGGAGAACGGCAGCCCGGAGATCTGCGTCGACAGCGAGGCGGCGTTGATCGCCACCACGTCGTACAGGTGATCCGGGTGCAGGGCCATGATCGTCTCGACGATCTGGACCTCGTTGCGCAGGCCCTTCACGAACGACGGGCGCAGCGGCCGGTCGATCAGACGGCAGGTGAGGATCGCGTCCTCGGACGGCCGCCCCTCACGGCGGAAGAACGAGCCGGGGATCCGGCCCGCCGCGTACATCCGCTCCTCCACGTCCACGGTGAGCGGGAAGAAGTCGTAGCCCTCACGGGGCTGCTTGCCCGCGGTCGTCGCGGACAGGACCATCGTCTCGTCGTCCAGGTACACGACGGCTGATCCGGCCGCCAGGCGGGCCAGCTTGCCCGTCTCGAACTTGAGCTTATGAATGCCGAACGAACCGTTGTCGATGACGGCCTCGGCGCTGTGCACACCCTCCACGGGTGAGACCTCCTTGCGGTGAATCCCGCACTGCCCGTTCCGCTTTGGCTGGCCGTACTGGCTGGGAGGAGCTTCCCCCCGGGCTCCCTCGAAGGGTGCGGCCGGGGCGGATAACCGCCCAGAACCCCACAGCGGGCATCGCCCGCCTGGGCCTGCGGCCGGTCTTCGATTGAAGCCCGCGGGTCAGTCCGCGAAGGGGCGGACCCGAGGACCACTACCGAGGACCGGCCCATCGCTCGGAACCGGGCCGCGGGATGTCTCTCTTTTATCGTCTATGCAGTTGTGTCTGCGGTCCCGCGCGCGGCTGCGCACGGATGCCCTGGCGCCGGACGGCACCCGGGGCCGTGAACCTGGGTGAGGCCGGGCAGGAAAGAACCCGCCCGGCTCCCGTCACCCGCGCCGTTACCGGCGCAGGCCCAGGCGCTCGATAAGCGCACGGTAGCGGGTGATGTCCTTCTTCGCCAGGTACTTCAGCAGCCGCCTGCGGCGCCCTACCAGGAGCAGCAGGCCACGGCGGCTGTGATGGTCATGCTTGTGCACCTTGAGGTGCTCGGTCAGGTCGTTGATCCGGCGGGTCAGCAGTGCGACCTGGACTTCCGGCGAACCGGTGTCACCCTCAGCGGTCGCGTGCTCCGTCATGATCTCCTTCTTGACGGCAATGTCGAGCGGCACGTGGCTCCTTAGACTCGCAACTGTCGGTACGGCCCGTCCCGGCGCTGTCCGCTGTCGCGGCAGGACGCCGTTTGAGGGCCGTTCGGTGGTGAGACCGCCGTTTCACGAAGGGCCCCGCGGCCGTCGGCCGCCTGAGATCTCCGGGCCAGGCTGGTCCCGTGGGCCGCCGCATGAGGGTGCAGCTAACCCTGCCGGCGAGGGCCGGCAACGTTTCACGGTACCACGCTGTATGACCCGGGGGGACGACCCTGTGTTAGCCCGGGGGGACGACCCCCCGGAACCCCCCGCTGCGCTTCGCGCCCGCGCGGTGGTACTTCGCCGATACACCGGCCACTCGCCGGGCCCGGAGGCCCGGACTCGCTGGGCCGGTATGAGCGCCTCGCCGTAGCCTGCTGCGGTGCTCGTCGGTGAGCAGTTCCCGGGCGCGAGAATCAGGCGTCGCCGCGGAGCAGGTCACGCGCCTCGTCGACATCCCGGTGCATCTGTTCCACCAGGGCGTCCACGGAGTCGAAGCGGACCGTGCCGCGGAGCCGGGCATAGAAGTCGATGGCCACGTGGGCGCCGTAGAGGTCCAGGTCATCGCGGTCCAGGGCGTAGGCCTCCACGGTTCGTTCGGCTTCACCGAAGGTCGCGTTCGGCCCGACGGAGATCGCGGCCGGCCAGCGGCCGTCTTCGTCGCCGTCGGCGGTGAGGCTGAGCAGCCATCCCGCGTAGATGCCGTCCCCGGGAACCGCGGTGTGCGGCGGGCACTCCAGGTTGGCGGTCGGGAAACCGAGCGCGCGCCCGCGCATGTGGCCGCGGACGACCACGCCCTCCACCCGGGGCGGGCGGCCGAGCGCCGCCGCCGCCAGCCGGATCTCCCCGGCCTCCAGCCGCTCCCGGATGTAGCTCGAGGAGATCGTGACCCCGTCGGCCACGAGCAGCGGCACGCCTTCGGTGGTGTAGTCGTACTTCTCGCCCAGCTTGGCCAGCAGCGGAACGTCACCGGCGGCCCGGTGGCCGAACCGGAAGTTCTCCCCCACCACCACGGCGGCCGCGTGCAGCCGGTCGACGAGCACGGTGCGCACGAATTCGTCCGGGCCGAGCTGGGAGAACTCGTAGGTGAAGGGCAGCATGCAGACCGCGTCCACGCCGAGGCCGGCCAGCAGCGCGGCGCGGCGGCGCGCGGTGGACAGGAACGGCGGGTGCGAGCCCGGCCGCACGACCTCATCCGGATGCGGGTCAAAGGTCACTACGACGACGGGGAGCCGCGGGCCCTTGCCTGCCCCGTCGGCGGCCAGCTCGACGGCGCGGCCGACGATGCGCTGATGGCCGCGGTGCACGCCGTCGAACACGCCGATGGTGACGACGGACGCACCCCAGTCTTCCGGCACTTCATCCAGGCCGTACCAGCGGTGCACGCTCCGCTCCTTCCGGCGATCATCGGGTGGGTACTGCCGGGGCGACACCGCCCTTGGTCCAAGCCTGCCATGCGAATGCCGCTGACCGTGCCATCGGGCACCCGTTCGGAGCGGCGGCCCAGGTGAGGAACGACGACGCGGCCCGCAGCGGGGTGGCGGGGGGCGGCCCGCGCGGGCGGGGCGGGCGGGGGGCGACGCGGGCCGCACAGAGCGGCGGCGGGCCGGATCAGGGCACGAAGACGGCGAGCGGGCGGGCCTGGCCGTTTTCCTCGCGCATGAGGGCGATCAGCGTGCCGTCCGGGCCGAACACCGCGGCCGGGGCCGGGCCCAGGCCCGCCGCGGGGACGCGGGCGCCGTGCGCGACCTTGCGGGCGAGCTCCTCGGTCAGGTCCAGCCGGGGGAACGCCGCCGCGGCCGCGTCGGCCAGCGGCGTCACCGCGAAGTGCGCGGCCAGTTCGTCCAGGGTCCGCGCCGTCTCGATCCGGTAGGGCCCGGACCGGACCCGGCGCAGCGCGGTCAGGTGGCCGCCCACCCCGAGCGCCGCGCCCAGGTCACGGGCCAGGGCACGGATATAGGTGCCGCTGGAGCAGGTCACGGCCGCGTCCACGTCGAGCAGGTCCCCGTCCCGGCGGAGCCCGGTGATCCCGAACGAGGCGACGGTGACGGGCCGGGCCTTCAGCTCGGGCGCGGCTCCCTCGCGGGTGAGCCGGTACGCGCGCTTGCCGCCGACCTTGATCGCGCTGACCCCCGGCGGGACCTGCTGGATCGCACCGGTCAGCGGGGCGATCGCGGCGCGCACCGCTTCCTCGGAGACGCCGGCCGCGCTGGCGCTCGCGATGACGGCCCCCTCGGCGTCGTCGGTGCCGGTGGCCTGGCCGAGACGGATCGTGGCCAGGTACTCCTTGTCCGACAGGGCCAGGTGCCCGAGCAGCCGGGTGGCCTTCTCCACGCCCACGACCAGCACGCCGGTCGCCATCGGGTCGAGCGTGCCGGCGTGCCCCACCCGCCGGGTCCCCGCCAGCCGGCGGATTCGCGCGACGACGTCATGCGACGTCATCCCGGCGGGCTTGTCCACGATGACGAGCCCACCGGGCCCGCCCGCCCCACCGGGCCCGCCGCGCACGCCGGCGGGCGCGCCGGCCGCGGTCATCCGTCCTCGTCGCTGGCCGGCTTGCGGTACGGGTCCGGGTCACCGGCGGGTACCGCGCCCTCCCGGATGCGGGCCAGGTCCTCGTCCGCGTGCCGGGCCGCCTCGACCAGCTCCTCGATGTGCCGCGCGTTGTCCGGCACCGCGTCGGCGACGAAGGTCAGCGAGGGGGTGTGCCGCAGGCCGGTCTGCCTGCCCACCTCGGAACGGATGATGCCGGTGGCGCTCTCCAGCGCCGCGGCCGTGTCGGCCTGCTGCTCGGGCGAGCCGTACACGGTGTAGAAGACCGTCGCCTCACGCAGGTCATTGGTCAGCCGGGCTTCGGTGACGGTGATGAACCCCAGCCGCGGATCCTTGATCCGCATCTCCAGCATCTCGGCCACGATCTGACTGATCCGGTCGCCTAGCCGGCGTGCCCGGGCAGCATCCATGGTCCGTCACTCCTCTTCACTGAAGAGCCGCTGCCGGGCCGACAGCAGCTCGATTTCGGGGCGTCCCGCCACCATGCGCTCGCACCCGGTCAGCACCTCGGTCGCGGACGCGGCCGTGGCCGAGGCCACCGCCACGCCGATCTCCGCCCGCCGGTGCAGGTCGAGGTGCCCCGTCTCGGCTACGGAGGCGCCAGGATAGCGCCGCCGGAGCTCGGCGACGAGCGGCCTGACCACGGAGCGCTTCTGCTTCAGCGAACGAACGTCCCCGAGCAGTACGTCCAGGGTCAGCGCGGCCACGTACATACGGAATCCTCCGGCCGACGGGCGGCCGGGGACGCTACCGGATGAGCAGCGTCCCCGGCCCCGGCGATCAGCGCATCAGGCGCGGGGCTTCTCCCGCATCTCGTACGTCTCGATGACGTCCTCGACCCTGATGTCGTTGTAGCCGATGCCGATACCGCACTCGTAGCCCTCGCGCACCTCGGTGGCGTCCTCCTTGAAGCGGCGGAGCGATTCCACACTCAGGTTGTCCGACACGACCACGCCGTCCCGGACCAGGCGCGCCTTGCTGCCACGGTGGATCGTGCCCGACCGCACCAGGCTGCCGGCCACGTTGCCGACGCGCGGCACCCGGAACACCTCGCGGATCTCCGCGGTGCCGAGCTGGACCTCCTCGAACTCCGGCTTGAGCATGCCCTTGAGCGCGGCTTCCACCTCGTCGATCGCCTGGTAGATGATCGAGTAGTAGCGGATGTCCACACCCTCGCGCTGGGCCAGCTCGCCCGCCCGGCCCGCCGGCCGGACGTTGAAGCCGATGATCACCGCGTCGGAGGCGATCGCCAGGTTGACGTCGTCCTGGGTGATCGCACCGACGCCGCGGCCGATCACGCGCAGGCCGACCTCCTCGCCGACGTCGATCTTGAGCAGCGCATCCTCCAGGGCCTCCACCGAACCGGAGACGTCGCCCTTGATGATGAGCAGCAGATCCTCGCGCTCGCCGGCCTTGAGCGCCGACTCGAGGTCCTCGAGCGTGACGCGCCGCCGCCGCTGGGCGAACTGGGCGCTGCGCTCGCGGGCCTCCCGACGCTCGGCGATCTGCCGGGCCATCCGGTCGTCGGAGACCACCAGGAAGTTGTCACCTGCGCCGGGGACGGCGGTCAGGCCGAGCACCTGCACGGGCCGGGACGGCGGCGCCTCGCTGACCGGGTCGCCGTTCTCGTCCAGCATCGCGCGGACGCGGCCGAACGCCTCGCCGCAGACGATCGAGTCGCCGACGTGCAGCGTGCCGCGCTGAACCAGCACGGTCGCCACCGGGCCGCGGCCCTTGTCCAGGTGCGCCTCGATCGCGACGCCCTGCCCGTCCTGGGCCGGGTTGGCCCGCAGGTCCAGCGAGGCGTCGGCGGTCAGGATGATCGCCTCGAGCAGGGTGTCCAGGCCGGTGCGCTTGGTGGCCGACACGTCCACGAACTGGGTATCGCCGCCGAACTCCTCGGCCACCAGGCCGTACTCGGTGAGCTGGGCCCGCACCCGCTGCGGGTCGGCGCCCTCCTTGTCGACCTTGTTCACCGCCACCACGATGGGCACGCCCGCCGCCTGGGCGTGGTTCAGCGCCTCCGTGGTCTGCGGCTTGACGCCATCGTCCGCCGCCACGACGAGCACCACCAGGTCGGTGGTCTCGGCGCCGCGGGCACGCATGGCGGTGAACGCCTCGTGACCCGGGGTGTCGATGAAGGTGATCTTCCGCTCGGTGTTGTCGACCTCAGCGGTCACCTGGTAGGCGCCGATGTGCTGGGTGATGCCACCCGCCTCGCGCGCCACCATGTTGGTGTGCCGGATCGCGTCGAGCAGCTTGGTCTTGCCGTGGTCGACGTGACCCATCACGGTCACCACCGGCGGCCGGGCCACCAGGTCGGAGTCGCCGCCCTCGTCCTCACCGAACTCGATGTCGAACGACTCCAGCAGCTCCCGGTCCTCTTCCTCGGGGGAGACCACCTGGATGTTGTAGTTGAGCTCGGCCCCGAGCAGCTGCAGCGTCTCGTCGTTGACCAACTGGGTCGCGGTCACCATCTCACCGAGATGGAACATGACCTGGACCAGCGAGGCCGGGTTGGCCCCGATCTTGTCGGCGAAGTCGCTGAGCGACGCCCCCCGCGACAGCCGGATGACCTGCCCGTTGCCGCGCGGAACCTGCACGCCGCCGATCGACGGCGCCTGCATGTTGTCGAACTCCTGGCGCCGCTGCTTCTTCGACTTCCGGCCACGGGAGGGACGGCCGCCGGGGCGCCCGAAGGCTCCCTGCGTGCCACTCCGGCCCCGGCCGCCGCCACCGGGACGGGCCGGGGCGCCCACGCCGGGCCGCGCACCGCCGCCCGCGCCGGCTCCAGCGCCGCCGCCACCGCCGCCACCGCCGGCGCCACCGCCGCGCGGTCCCGCGCCACCGGGCCGCCCGCCGCCCGGACGGGCGCCCGCGCCCGCACCAGGACCGCCACGGCCGCCCGCGGGGGCACCGCGGCCCGCCGGGCCGCTCCGGCCCGGGCCGGAGGCCGGCCGGGACGGCATGTTCATCGGGCTCGGCCGGGGACCACCCGGACGCGGGCCGCCAGGACGCGGGCCGTCACCGGGACCGCCCGGACCGCCGGGGCGGCCCTGGCCGCGCCCGGGACCCGGCCGGGGACCGCCGGGCGGGGTGCCAGGCCGGCCTGGCCGCCGCCCGCGCCATGGCCCTGCTGGCCCGCGGGCGCGGGACGGCCGGGAGCCGGCGGGGTCGCGCCCATTCCGGTCGGCGTGGAGCTGAACGGGTTGTTGCCCGGCCGGGGACCGGGACGCCCGGCGCCGCGGCCCGGCGGTGCCGGGCGCGGGCTGCCGCCCGGCCGCGTTCCGCCCTGCGAGCCGGAATGGCCGGACTGGCCACCGCGGCCGCCCTGGGGAACCTGCGGAACCTGCGGCACAGGCCGGGGTGCCGCCGGACGCGGCGCACCGGGGCCGCCGTGGCCGCCGGTACCCCCGCGGGGCGCCGTGGTCTCGACGGGCCCGCCCGCGCCGGGGTGGGAAGAACCTGGTGCCTGCGGGACGGGCCGCGGCGCCGCCGGGGCCCGCCCAGCCGCGGCGGCCGGGGCCGCTGGGGCCGCCGCGGCACGGGGGGATTCGGTACGGCTCCCGGGGACGGCGGCCCCCGGGACGGCAGCGCCGGGGACGGCAGCGCCGCGGGACGGCAGCGCCGGGGACGGCAGCGCCGGGCGACGGCGTGCCCGCCGCCGGCCTGGCGGGGCCGGTCGCCGCGGGGCCGGTAGCCGCAGGGCCGGTAGGCCGCGGGCCGCCGGAGCCGCCGGGCCCGCTGAGGCCGCCGGGCCCGCTGAGGCCGCCGGGCCCGCTGAGGCCGCCGCAGCCGGCTGCGGGGCACCCGGGCGGCCTGCGCCCCGGTTAACCTGCCCATTCCCGGACGACGGTGCGCCTGGCCGGCCCGTGCGCGGCGCGGCTGAGCCGCCCGCGCCGCGCCCGGCGCCCTGCTTGCCCCCGTCGGGGCCAAAAGCTTCCTTGAGCCTGCGCACGACCGGCGCCTCGATCGTCGAGGACGCCGAACGTACGAACTCGCCCATTTCCTGGAGCTTGACCATCACGGTCTTGCTCTCAACACCGAACTCTTTCGCGAGTTCGTAAACCCGGACCTTCGCCACTACGCTCCTCTGCTCGGCCCGGACTACCGGGCCCTGGTTACCTCGGACCATCGCGCCAGTCCGGGGCAGAGCGTGCTCCGGGCTGACGTCAGCCTGTGGTGTTCATCGCCTTGTGCTCATCGAGCGCTCATCGCTGTCTCGACCTGCTTTCCCGACAGGTTGCCGTTCTTGCCTTTCACTTTGCCCGGTTCGCCGGGCTACGTCGAACCGGAGGACGTGCACGTCCCCTGGGGGAGGAACGTCCAGAACCAGTGCGGCTCTGGCTACCCGCCCTTATGCTATGCCGAGCGAGGGCGGGCCTCCAGGGTGCCGGCTTTACCGATTCTTGGGTTTCTCGCGAGCCGCCGCCCGTGACGTAGTCGCGGGCTGGCTCCCGAGATACTCACTCACCTGCGCGGCGCCGAGCGGCCCCGGCGTGCGCAGGGCACGCGGGAACGCCCTCCGGCGCTGCGCAAGCTCCAAACATCCCTGACTGAGGTGCAGATACGCACCACGGCCAGGCAAGCGCGCCCCAGGGTCGGGAACCAGGAGGTCCCCGGCCGCCACGAGGCGGAGCAAGCTGGACTTGGCCGCGCGTTCCCGGCAGCCCACGCACGTACGCACCGGAGGCACGCTGCGCGGGGCCGACCCGGACGGCCCGGCCATTCCGCCTGCCACTCTACCGTGCCGGGGCGTCCGCGGCGCCGTGCTCCCCGACCGCGCCGTGCTCCCCGACCGCGCCGTGCTCCCCGACCGCGCCCGACCGCGCCGCGAGCCCCGGGCACGCCGGGGCGGCTGCGGGCGCCGGGCGCCGGGTGCTCGCCGGGGCTGGCGGGACCGCGGCGGGGCTGGCGGGACCGCCGGATCCGTCCGGCTGGGCGTCGGACCTGATGTCGATGCGCCAGCCGGTGAGACGGGCGGCAAGCCGGGCATTCTGGCCTTCCTTGCCGATGGCGAGCGAGAGCTGATAGTCGGGGACGATTACCTGCGCGACGCGGGCATCGGGGTCGATCACGTGCACGGCCGTCACCCGGGCGGGCGACAGGGCATTACCTACGAAACAAGCGGGATCGTCGGAATAATCCACGATGTCAATCTTCTCGCCGTGCAGTTCGGCCATGACGTTCCGGACGCGGCTGCCCATCGGGCCGATGCAGGCCCCCTTGGCGTTGACCCCGGGCTGGTTGGACCGGACCGCGATCTTGGTGCGGTGACCGGCCTCGCGCGCGATCGCGACGATGTCCACGGCGCCGCTGGCGATCTCCGGTACCTCGAGCGCGAACAGCTTCTTGACCAGGTTGCGGTGGGTGCGCGACAGCGTGACGGAGGGCCCGCGGTGTCCCTTGCGCACGTGCAGCACATAGCACCGGATCCGCTCGCCGTGCAGGTACTGCTCCCCGGGGACCTGTTCCGCAGGCGGCAGCAGGGCCTCGACCTTGCCCAGGTCGACCAGGACCGCACGGGGGTCCTTGCCCTGCTGGATGACCCCGGCGACGATGTCGCCCTCCCGGCCCGCGTACTCGCCGAAGGTCATCTCGTCCTCGACGTCGCGAAGACGCTGCAGGATCACCTGCCGCGCCGTGGTGGCGGCGATCCGGCCGAATCCGTCCGGTGTGTCGTCGTACTCCCGGGCGGCGGACCCGTCCGGGGCCGCCTCGGTGGCCCACACCGTCACGTGCCCGGTCCTGCGGTCCACCTGAACGCGGGCCGCCTGGGCAGCGCCCTCGGTCCGGTGGTAGGCGACGAGCAAGGCGTCCTCGATGGCCTTCACTGAAGTGTCCATCGAGATTTCTTTCTCGCTCTCCAGCATCCGGAGGGCGCTGAGGTCAATGTCCATCGGGCTCTGCTCCCGGTCCCCGTGATTCCGGCCCCCGCCTGTCCGGCGACTCCCCCGTGTCCGGCTCCCCCGGCCGGCCGAATTCGATCTGAACGACTCCGGCACCGAGCGCCGCGTAGCCGAACCGGCAGTGCTCTCCGTCGATGTCCAGGGTGACCTCGGCTGCATCGGCGGCCACGACCCGGCCCTGGACGGCGCCGCCCGCCGCGGTCCCGGTCTTGCCGTGACCGGGCTTGCCCTGGCCCGCACCCGGCTTTCCCGGGGCGCCCGGCTTGCCCGGGGCGGCCTTGCCGTGCCCGGCGGCCGATTTAGCGTGACCGGCGCCGGCGGGCGTCAGCGGGACGCGGACCAGGCGGCCCACCGCCCGCTGCCAGTGGCGCGACTGGGTGAGCGGGCGGTCCACCCCCGGCGAGGAGACCTCCAGCGTGTACGGCATGTCGCCCATGACGTCCGAGGCATCGAGCTTGGCCGAAAGTTCCCGGCTGGCCAGCGCGGCGTCGTCCAGGCTCACCCCGCGGTCGCTGTCCACCACCACCCGGAGCAGCCGGCGCCGCCCGGCCGTCGTCACCTTGACCGACTCGAGGTCCATCCCGAGGGCGTGCACGACGGGCTCGGCGACCCTGATGATCTTGTCGGTGTCGGGTGCGGCGGCCGACGCTGCCTCGCGCCCGGCCGGCGCGGCGGTGCCGGAAACGCCGTCCGCGGTCGCGTCGCTGCGCCCGGAGGGCGCCTTGCCCTGCTTGCGGGCGGAAGAACGTCCGGCCGCGCGCCCGGGACGCGCCGGAACGTGACGGGACCCACCTCGCATGACGGTCCTCCTTCACGTCCATGACCTGCGCTGTTACGTTGTCTGATCTAGCCTATCCGCAGCCGGCCAGATCGGCTGCTTTTCATTGTCGCGCCGGTCGGCGTCGCGGTCGCCGCGCCATGGCATCCTTGTGCCCTCAGGGTGAGGCAGACGTGGGCGGGCGGGGCCCGGGCATGTGGCCGGACGGTCGGAGAGGGTACCGGGGCAGTGACGGAAAGGCGGGCGGCCGCGCGGGCGTTCTCGCGCCGCCGCGTACTCGCCGTGTCCACGATGATGCTGCCGCTCGCCGCGACCGCGTCCTGCGGCGTCCCCGATCTGCTCGCGCCGCCGCCGGGGCCGACGCCCAGCGTGCGCACGCTGCGCGCCTCGATCACCGCCGAACAGTCGCTGGTGGACACGTACCAGCGGGTGCTGGCCGCGCACCCGGCGCTGACCGCCATGCTGCGCCCGTTCCTCACCCAGCACGACGACCACCTGGCTCAGCTGAAGAGCCGGCTGATCATCCCGCCGCACGTCAAGGCGACCCCGCTGCCCTCACCGCCGGCACCCGCGAGCCCGCCGGCGTCCGCCCGCGCGGCCATCGCCATGCTCGGCGACGCCGAGCGCGCCGCCGCGGCCGCGCAGCTGGGGCGGCTCGCCGCGGCCACCCCCTCGCTGGCCCAGCTGCTGGCGAGCATCGCGGCGTCGGAGGCGACGCACGCCGTGGCGCTGTCGGCGCTGAATCCGGCGGGCGGCTGATGGCGACGGGCGCGCTGGCCCGCGGGGACGCGGCCGGATCGGCGGACATCACGGCACTGCAGTCGGTGCTGGCGGCCGAGAACGCGGCCGTCTACGGCTACGGCCTGGCTGGCGCCCAGCTCAGCGGCGGTCAGCTCAGCGCCGCGCGGCAGTACTGGACCGTGCACCGGGCCGCCCGCGCGACCCTGTCGGCCATGATCGCGGAGCGCGGGGCGCAGCCCGGGGCCGCGGCGGTCGCCTACCGGCCGCCGTTCCCGGTGAACAGCGCGGGCGCGGCCGTGTTGCTGGCGGCGGTGCTGGAGGACGGCGTGGTCCGGGCCTACCTGGGCCTGGTCGCCCTCGACGATCAGGGGCTGCGGGCCTTCGGCGCCCAGGGGATGCAGGCGGCGGCCATCCGCGCCGCGTTCTGGCGGGGCAGCACGACCGCGTTCCCGGGCCTGCCTGGCCAGCGCCCTGGGTACCGGCTAGCGCCCTGGGTACCGGCTACCGCCCTGGGTACCGGTGGGCTGCCGTCGCGCCGCTCACCGGCCGGGCCGGATGACCGTCTTCATACGGCCGAACGGGCCACGCCAGGAGAATCGCCCAACGTGCCGGGCTTCCGGCGGCCGAACGGTCCGCGCCTGGAGAATCACCCGGCGTGCGGGCCCGGCGTGCTCAGGCGGACGGGTAGCTGGCCAGGACGCGCACGATCGCGGTGGCCGCGGCGGCCAGGTCTTCGGTCGCGGAGATGCGCTCGGCCCACGACCACCAGAACCACCAGGAGCCGTCGCTGCCGCAGCCGGCGTAGATGTGCTCTTCCAGCGCGCGGGCCTCGGGATTCACCACATACAAGCTGGGGACCCGGCCGGGTGGCAGCACCATCCGGATCTGCATGCCGCGCCGGGCCAGTTCCTCGCCCAGCTTCTCCAGGTGTTCGAGCTGTACCTGGCTCGCCTCGCGCATCCGCTGAGCTTCGACCGTCATCACTCCGTCACTCCCGGTATACATGTTGCTGCTGAGCGTGTCAGCGCCTTCCAGAATGCCGCCGGCACGTAGCAACTGCAACGCAGATGGAAAAATTCGCGGAACTTCCGCCAGTCAGCGGTTTCCGGCCACGGTGCGCGCTACCGCGAGTCGTATGCTCCTTACCCTGACGAACGAAGCGGGCGGGCCGGCGGTTCAGCGGAGCAGGTCGGGCAGGGGCTCGGCGTGCAGGATGGTCAGCCGGGACACGGCCCGGGTCAGCGCCACGTAGAGCCGCTGCAGGCCCCGGGCCTCGGCCCGGGCGATCGCCGCCGGCTTCACGACGATGACGTGGTCGAATTCTAGGCCCTTGGCGAGGGTGACGGGGACCAGCGTGAGGCGCTCCGCCGCGTCCGCCCCGTCGAGCACGCCGTGCGGCACAGCGTGCCCGGTGAGCAGCCGCGACAGTTCCGGCACCTGCTGGTCGGCGGCGATGACCGCCACCGAGCCCGCCCGCGCCGACGCGTCCGCGCACACCGCGGCAAGCCGGCCGGCCAGCTGCGGGGTGTCCACGCCGATGATGTCCAGGGCGCCGGGGTCCTCGCGCAGCGAGGCCGCGGGCGACAGCTCGGGAGCGATGCGCTGCAGCAGCCGGCTGGCGTAGTCGAGGATCTGCCGGGGCACCCGGTAGCCGGTGCGCAGGACGCGCAGCTCGGCCTCGGGCTTGCCGAGGTGCCCGAGCAGATCAGCCCAGCCGGAGGTGGCCCACGGCGTCGTGCCCTGGGCCAGATCGCCGAGCACGGTCGCGGCCCCGGTGGAGCACCGGCGGCCGATCGCGCGGCACTCCATCGGCGACAGGTCCTGCGCCTCGTCGACCACCACGTGGCTCAGGCTCGGGGTGCGCTCGATCAGGTCCCGGGCCTCGTCGATGAGCACGGCGTCGGCCGGCGACCAGCGAGCCGCCCGGGCCCCCGGGGCGGTTTCGCCCACACGATGGCGCGCTGCTCTGCCTCGTCCAGGATGTCCCCAGCGGCCGCGCCGAGCGTGTCCGGGCCGGACAGCAGCCCGAACACCAGGCGGACCGGGTCCACCTTGGGCCAGATGGCGTCCACCGCGGCGCGGACCGGCCGGGTCCGCCGTACCGCGTCGTGGGTGCGGTCGTCGCAGGACTCCCCCGCGGCCTCCATCTGGGTGAGGATGACGTGCGCGATCCGGTGGGCCAGCAGCTCACGGCCGGCCCGTAGCGGACGCCGCGTTCCCGCAGCTCGGTGGCCAGCTCGGCCAGGTCGTGCGCGGACACCCGCCACCGGCGCGACCCGCGCGGCAGCACCAGCGCCTCGCGCGGCTGCCTCAGGCGGGACCAGAGCGCGCGGCGCAGCACGCCGGCCATCCGGGCGTCGCCCTTGATCCGGGCGGCCAGAATGCCGTCGTGGCCGCGGACCGGCACGGAGGCCGCCAGCTCGATGACCGTCATCTGGCTGACGTCGAATCTCGCCGAGGGCCGGCAGCACGTTGCGGATGTAGGCCAGGAAAGCCCGGTTCGGCCCGATGACGAGGACGCCACGGCGGGCGACGCGTCCGGAGTATGCGTAGAGCAGGTAGGCGACGCGGTGCAGGCCGACTGCGGTCTTGCCGGTGCCGGGAGCGCCCTGCACGCAGACGGTCTGGCCGACGTCGGCGCGAACGATGTCGTCCTGCTCGGGCTGGATGGTCGCCACGATGTCGCGCATCGGGCCCGACCGGGGCCGTTCGATCTCCTCGATCAGCAGGCGGCTGACCGGCTCGGTCCCGGGCGATCCGGTCGCGGGCGATCCGGCACCGGCCGGGCCCGGGCGCCCCGGTGGGCCGGCCGGGAAGCGCTCGTCCTCGAAGGCGGTCAGCTCCCCGCCGGAGAAACCGAAACGGCGGCGCAGCGCGAGCCCCATCGGCTGGGCCCGGCTGGCGCGGTAGAACGGCCGGGACACCGGGGCCCGCCAGTCGATGACGACAGGATGGCCACCGGGGTCGTGTACGTGGCGCCGGCCGATGCGGAAGGTCTCGCCGCGCGGGCGCCCCGCGTTGGCCGGCCCCTCGGCGCTGGGCGGCCCCTCGGCACGGTAGTCGAGCCGGCCGAAGAACAGCGGGGTGTCGGGCAGGTCCTTGAGGGCCTCGGCCCGGTGGTACAGCTCGGCCTTGAGGTACTCCTCCGAGACGGGGTCGCCGCCCAGCGCCTTCAGCGACAGCACGTCCTCGCGCATGAGGTGGAGGAACTCACGGGACTGGACCAGGTACGCGCGTTCGGCGGAAAGAACGTCAGTACCAGGGGCGTGGCCGGTACCGGGCGGTTCCGCATCCGGCTGGCTGACCGCGGACATGACGGAACTCCTTCATGGTGCGGGGGTGAGCGCAAGGAGCGAGAACTTACCAGCAATCCCCCGGTGAGTCACCTGATTTTCCGGGCGCTGCTCATCGCTTTCAGCCACCATATGTTGCGCAAAGTTGGCAACACCCGCCCATCCTGCCGCCGGGTTCCCCGCGGCGGGTGTCCTGTCTCTGGGCAAATTGGCCCCGTCTCACTCATTCTGGCCCATTACGGCCCGGGTCTCATTCATTCTTGTCGGGGCGGTCCAGGCCAGCATGATCTCGGCGGCTAGCCAGCGTCCGCAGCTCTCGGCCTCGGCGATGATGGTCATCCCGTTGCAGGTGCGCAGCGGGCTGCGCCGCGGGCGAGCAGGAACGCGGTGACATCGGCGTGCAGCGGGCCGTCGGCCTGGACGTGGCTGTCGCGTTCGGCATCGATTGCGTGACGGAGCAGGGAACCAGCCGTGGGCCGTCGTCGTCTTCGGCGTTGTGCCCGGCGCCGAGGGAGTTCTTTCAGGCGCGGCAGGTTTTGCTGCTCGACTGCGAGGTGGGCTGGCGACCATCTGATCGCCTAGCGGGTCTGCTCCTGGGGCCGGGCGGAAGGCGCTGGAGTCAGGGAGTCACTCCCGGTTCGGCGCGGCGATCGGGTGGTCCCGCGGAGGCTGACGATGTAGTTGCGGACGGTGGAGTAGGAGACGCCGGTCATGTTGTGGTCGGTGGCCACGTTGCGCATGATGCTCCTCACGGTCCCGCTGGCCGTCAGGGTTCTCGCTCCTGGGGATCATGTCGCTGGATCAGTGACCTGAAGGGGCTCGAGCCGGGGATTCTCGCGTGGCGGGGAGCGGTTTGCGCGGGGGCGGGAACCGGTGATTGCAGGGCCTGGAGTACTGTCCGGCGGCGGATGCTGTGACGGTCGGCCAGGGCGCTGATGGGACATGCCGTGCCTTTGGCGCGCGGGCGGATGGCGGTGAAGAGCGCGGTCCTGGCCTCGGTCCGGTCCGGCGCTGATGGGCGGTCCCCGGCGCGGGTGCGTGCTGTGCTGCGGCGCGAGGCCTGGCGAGGGCATGTGCCAGGGCGGTCAGGTGACCTGCCCGCCAGGGCTGCCAGTCAGGTCGATGACGGATCGTCCCGTCCTTTCCGGGCTGGCGAGGTAACGGCGCAGGTAGCCGGGGCGCAGGTGGTTGGCGCGGGCCAGCCGCCGCAGGTAGGAGCGCGGGCTCTCCCCGCGCCCGGCCGGGGCCGGATAGGCAGAGGCCCGCGGGTGGCTTGCATCGCCGCGGGTGATACGGCGTTCTTTGGCTGCCGGCCGGTGCCGCGGGGCGCTGGTGGCTTCGCGGCGTGGTCGACATCTACGGTGTTCAGCAGTTTCCGGGTGATCTCTCGCTGCCGTCCAGGATCGCCTCGATCGCGGCGCCGCGGATCAGGTGGACAGGCTGCTCATCATCCTGCCGGTGCGCCGGTGCAGGTACGATCCAGCCCGGCCAGCGTCCCGCGAGGCGCCGTGCAGCCGCAAGGCGTCTTCGAGCGTGGTGACCAGGCCCGGCCATTCGGCGGCGTGCGGGGAACGGGGCCGCGGATCAGGGTGAACCGCCCGTGATCTGCTTTCCGCGGTGCCGGAGAACAGGCTGGCGCTCGACGTTGATGCCGGCGTAGACGAAGGTGGCGGGGATGCGCTCGGAGAAGTACATCAGGCCGTCCATACCTTGGCGCCGCTGCGGGTGGCGAGCTGGAGGTTGTGGATCTCATCGACGCAGACGACGGTGACCCGAGCGTCGATCATGACGCCGCAGACGGCCTCGATGACGTCGGTGATGTTCGCCCGGGTCATTACCGGCATCCGAGGAACCGGGCGAACTCGACGGCGAGCATCCGCGGGTGGCGGCGGGCGGGACGGTGACGTAGATGACCGGATCGGTCGCTGACCGGGGTGGCGGCGCCGGTCGGTGGCCTCGTGGGCCTTGCCGAGCTGCGCGATCGCGGTGGTTTTGCCGGCTCCCGGTGGCCCCGGAGACGATCATCCCCCGCCGGGCGCTGATGGCGTGCCTGTTCAGCAGGGTCAGCCGCCTGCCGGTGTTAACCACCTGCCGCAGCACCGAGGTGGCTGCTACCCCCAGCCTGGTGTGGTAGTCCAGCCGTCGCTCGCCATACAGCTCCTGCTCAGCCTGCGGTCATCTCCGCCCACCGCAGGGCACCGGCTGGCAGCTCCGGCGGCCGGGACTCAGCCGCGGTGAACATCCGCCAGCCGTCCAGCGTGGTCAGAGACGTGCCCCAGCCGCCCGGACAGCGCCTGGCGCCAGGATTCCGCGTCGCCCCGGTCACCACCTCTTCCTGGCCTCCTCGAACGGGTCGAAGATTCCCAGCGGGATCACCTTCGCGAGCGGCTCGCTGTCGTCTGGCCCGACGCCGGCGCCGTGTCCGCATCGCCTGCGGGCACCAGCTCCCCGGCAGTGCCCTCCCGCCGGCCTGCGCCGCCGGCCTGTGGGAGACCCGCCGTAGTGGCGCGCGTCCGGGCGGCGACCCGCCGGTCCCGGGCCGGCAGCTGCCGCGACCTCGCCGTATCCGCAGCCTCCGGCCCCGGTTCCTGCGGCGGGCCGTGGTAGGCGCGGCGCAGCAGGTCATCGACAGCCTGGGCGCGTTCGTGCTCGCTGGCATCACGAGGCCCTGCGCGGCGAGCTGGCCCGACACGCGGTCCCAGGCCAGTTCCCCGAACGGGACCGGACTCTTGTCCAGGTACTTCCACGTGCAGGCGATCACAGCCTTCCGGCCCGCGGACGAACACCTTCGAC